>JAIDRT010000051.1 GCA_029061605.1 Clostridia bacterium
CGGACAGAAGTTTGGCAAGCATTTTTTCATATTTATTCACAAATTTTAATATTTTTTTATAATTCATTTATATTATCAATAATTTATGCATATTTATACAGTATTTGTGAATAAATATGCATTATAATGAATATTATGCAATTTGATGTGATACTGACAAGTAATAATATAAACGGACAATTAAAAATGCGTACGCCGAAGCGTACGCATTTTTAATACGACTATTATTGTTTCTTAAAATTTTTCTGCGCTCCTATCCACAAGCGTCAGACTGTCCTTGCTCAAATCAAAACCTTGATAAACTTGATTGTAACACTTGCCTCTCATTGCTTTGATCTGCTCGTCAGTCGCCCAGCCAGACGGCGCGACGTTGCCATTTTGGTCATACATCAACACCTTGTCAACAATAGTCAAAAGCGTCCAATCTCTCACAACGTTATGAATACTGGTATCTCCGTATTTGTCTTTCAAGCCGTTGCTCTTTACGACAGTCGCATTCTTGGATAGTTTTTCAAAGTATGGGTCGCTACCGTCATACTTATAATACGCCGCGGATGCCAAAGACATACCAAAATACATATCAACGGCAATATCCTTTTTATTGACAACGTAGTCCATAACATCTGCAAACAACGCGCTTGGCGCTCTCTCCTTCAACGGCTCATTCGTCAAAGAAATCTTGTTATTTTTTATTTTGTCCCATCCATTGATAAGAATAGTCGCTCCAAAGTAGGGATCTGCAAGCGTCATACGCGTGGGGATAATATGATTGTTGCTAAACGCCTTGCGCTCTTGAAGTTTGACAAGTTGATAAGTCGTTGCCAATGCAAGTTGACTTCCGTAACTGTGACCTACCATTTTGACGTCGCCGTCATAATTCTCTCCTAAAACAAGCGCCAACTCCATTGCAAATCTAACTGACAACGCATATCCGTCATCAAAAGACAGCCAGATATAGTTAAACAAATTAGAAAGCGAATTTGCATAAGAAAACCAACTCAGACAAGCCACGTTATACCCTTGATCTTTTAGAAGTTTTGCATAATCTCTTACGTCAGATGTACCTGTCTTGCTCACAGTCTCTTTGTGCGTGACAAAATCCTCGAATAATCCGTCAGTAGAGTTTTTCTTATCAGGCTCCCAACCGTGCGCAAACACAAACGTAGGCTTTTCTGGATTAAAATACTTTATATCCATATCCGCATTGCTTCTTACGTAATCGTAATTGTCCTCTCCAAACCAATAGATGCCGTAATCTGTCGAAGTATCGTAACTCATTTGGACTTTATTACAAGCCGCTGATGCCGTTACTAAGCAACACAGTAATATTATTACAGTAAAAACCAAAATAATCTTTTTCACTTTTCCCTCGCATAGCAATATTTAATATATTTTATTTTAACATATTAATCTGTCAAAGTTCAATACTATTTGCCGTTTTTCTATTGAAAAATGGGAGACTTGCGTCTCCCATTCAATATTTTGCGTTGATGATTATTCTTTTACGAACTTAACCAAAGCGCCGTTCTCAACTGCAGCATTCTTGCAAGACGTCTTTAACTCTTTTGCGCTGCTGTCTACGTAAATTGTAACGTTGGCAATGTCAAACTTAGAAACTGCCTCGATCGTTACGTTTGCAGTTACGCCACTCTTGTCGCCTTGAGCAACGCCTGTAGCAACTTTGATAGTTACGAAAGCGTTGAGGCTTGTGGACTCTACGTTGACTGCGCCGTTGAATACAACGTTTTCAAGCGAGCCGTTGTTGACAGCCGCTACGCCTGCAACGATATAATCTTTACCTGTCTTTGCGGCGATAGATGCATTTACGTTGCCGTCCAAAGTCAAGTTGCTGACCTTACCGTTGTTGATTGCGATAAATGCAACCTTGTTGTCATACATACCTTCAACTGTGAAGTTGGAGATAGTATATCCGTTGCCTTCGAGTACGCCGTTGAATACGCCGATAGGATTGATTGCCGCGCCATTCATATCAATGTCATTCTTAAGCACGAGTTTCTTACCTGCAAAGTCAACATTGCTGTTGGACATATTAACAACTTGTTCTGCCGTGAAGATATAGTACTCATTCAAGACATTGTAGCCAAGAGCGCTTGCCGTACCGCTTACCGTTACGCTTGCGTAGCATACGGCATTGTTTACTTTGATCTCTATGCTGTGTACGCCGTTTTCCATAGCGGCAAGAGCCTCGTAAGGAATTGTCAACGTATTGAAGTTTACGTCATACGTTGCGCCGTCAACGTTTGCGGTAACTACTTCGTCGTTCTTGTTGTCAACCATAGTACCGGAAAGTTTGATTTGCAAATCTTTCATATTGTCATTGCCCGACTTGTCGTATGCAAAGTCTGCCTTATCCATATGAACTGTGCCGTCATATACAAACGTAGTTCTTACTGCAATAGGCGTTTGGGTATAAGATACAGCATAATACAATGTAGCCGTCTCAGTGAACTTAGTTGAAGGATCTTTTACAGAAACAACGCCGTCTTCAATGCTGAGATATTTGCTATCCCATACTACTCCGTCCATAGATACAGTAGTCTCGTAAGTTGCGCCTCTGTTCTTCAAGTTGTAAGCAAACGCGTCATACTCTGGAAGTTTTGTCTCCACAGCCGACAATACGATTGTGTTGTCGCCAACGATACCTGTAATCACGCTCTCCTCGCCTGCGCTGTAAAGAACGATTTCGCCCTGTGTGATGTCAATAGACTTGCTAAGATCACCAATTTTGATATTTGCAATGCTACCGATAGACACTGCGATCAAGAGGTCGATATCATAGTAGAAGCCGCCTTCAAAATAAACTGCTCCTGCAATATTTACCTCTTCAGCAAGCAAGTTGCCGGTATTCATAAATCCGTACAAACCGTTGAAGTTGCCCACTTCTGCTCTAATTCCAAGACCTACAACGCCTGCGAGAATGTCAAGTGACAATGTATTAGCGAGACCGATCTTCATCTTTGCGCTACCCGAAAGGTCTACTTCAACGCTCTTTACGCCGTTGCCGTCAAGAGTCTCTGCAAACGTATTTACGCCGTCGCCCTTGTTGTAAGTTGCTCCCAACATATAGTTGAAGTCAGAAGAAATCGTAACGCCGAACGAGCCGGAGAATGCGAACGAGAAAGTAAGGTCGCATTGATATCTAACTGATACCGCGCCGTTTGCTATAGGAAGAATCCAAGTGAAGAGAGGAGCCGATACTCCAGCCTCTGCCTCTTCCATTTGAGCAGTCTTCTCTATCAATTCAGTCAAGTTGGTAACTTGATTAACGCTGTAATTTGATTCAAGTTTGATAGTCGTGTCAACTGTGTTGAATACGTAAGCAATAACGCCGGTGTCAACTTCGTTGCCGTCCAAATCAACGTTGACTTTTGCGTCAACTTTTATTGTGCAGTCAAATTCAAGTACGAGATTAGTCTTAAATTCGCCGATTGCAACGACGCTTGGAATAGTCATAGTGATTTTTGCCTTGATAGCGTCGTCTACTTTCTTTACGTCAAAGTTGAAAGTAGGCTTTGCTCCGAAGACAGTCACTGCGGCTTGAGCCAACTCACTGTTTTCCAAAGCCTCTTGAACTTCTTCTTCGTAGATAAACTCTATGTCGCTGTCAGCGCTCATACTTTGAGTCTCGTCGACGGTAAACTCATTGTAGACTTCTTCCATCTGAGGCTTAACGTAAGAGATACCTATCATCGTGTTGTCAACACGCTTGCAATCTTCTACCTTGTACGCTTCTTGAAGACCGCTCTCTTTGTCGTTGATCAAGATTACGTCGCCTTTATTGATTTCAGCGCCGTTGGCTTGCAAGTTGAAAGATCCAAATGTCTCTTGTTGTTCGCTGTTTTCTCTCTTTGCAAAAGATTCGAATTGAGCAAACATTCTTGCCTTGTCAAATTGGAGAAGACCGTCAACGTATTGTACGCTTTGCATAAGGTCTTGAGTAACGGTAAAACTGATTTCTTTTACGTTCTCGCTGTAACCATCAAAACGAAGCGAACTGTCGATTGTGATCTTGTAGATTTCGCCAAGCGTATAGAAACCTGCAGGCGGATAAACGACGTACTTGCCTTTATTTTCCGCTACGATTTCTACGTCTACACTCTCCTTTGTCGTTGTCTTAACGACTGTGATCATCTCCTTGACGTTGGACGCGTTTTCATCCGCCAACACCGCAAAGGTTATTCCCTTATGCGCATTGTCTATCAACGCAGTACCGACGTTGTTGTTGCCGATACCCAACGAGGAGTCTGAATCGTCGCCAGGTGTCTTTTGACAGCCTGCTGCCAAAGCCAAAACCATAGCGAACACGAGAATAATGCTAATAAAAATTATCGCTTTATTCTTTCTCATAAAACTTCCCTCCCTCACAAATAAATTTTGATTTTTTGGATAACTCCATTCTATAATATCTATATTATAGATTTCAAGGAGTTGTTAAAAAGTTTTATTAAAAGTTTATTAAAATTTGCAAAAAA
>JAIDRT010000052.1 GCA_029061605.1 Clostridia bacterium
TTTTTGTTTTGTTTACTCTTGGGTATCTCTACCCTCAAGCGACAATCACACTTGTGTGTAACTGCCTCGACCTAAGTTGTATCCTAAGATACTCCTTAAAAGGAGGTGATCCAGCCGCACCTTCCGATACGGCTACCTTGTTACGACTTCACCCCAGTCATCGGTCTTACCTTAGGCGGCTGCCTCCTTGCGGTTAGCTCACCGACTTTGGGTACTCCCAACTCCCATGGCGTGACGGGCGGTGTGTACAAGACCCGGGAACGCATTCACCCCGACATTCTGATTCGGGATTACTAGCAACTCCGTCTTCGTGTGGGCGGGTTGCAGCCCACAGTCTGAACTGAGACTATCTTTTTGAGATTGGCTCCGCCTTACGGTTTCGCTGCTCTTTGTAATAGCCATTGTAGCACGTGTGTAGCCCAAGACGTAAGGGGCATGATGATTTGACGTCATCCCCACCTTCCTCCGAGTTGACCCCGGCAGTCTCATCAGAGTGCTTAACTTAATAGTAGCAACTAATGATAAGGGTTGCGCTCGTTGCGGGACTTAACCCAACATCTCACGACACGAGCTGACGACAACCATGCACCACCTGTCTATATGTCCCCGAAGGGGATTCCATATCTCTATGGCGGTCATACGATGTCAAGTCTTGGTAAGGTTCTTCGCGTTGCTTCGAATTAAACCACATGCTCCGCTGCTTGTGCGGGTCCCCGTCAATTCCTTTGAGTTTCAACCTTGCGGCCGTACTCCCCAGGCGGGATACTTATCGTGTTAACTGCGACGCAGAAGGAGTCGATACCTCCTACATCTAGTATCCATCGTTTACAGTGTGGACTACCAGGGTATCTAATCCTGTTTGCTCCCCACACTTTCGTGCCTCAGCGTCAGTTGCAGTCCAGTTAGCCGCCTTCGCCTCTGGTGTTCCTCCTAATATCTACGCATTCCACCGCTACACTAGGAATTCCACTAACCTCTACTGCACTCAAGTCTTACAGTTTTAGAAGCAGCACCCGAGTTAAGCCCTGGGTATTTCACTTCTAACTTGTATAACCGCCTACGCACCCTTTACGCCCAGTCATTCCGAACAACGCTTGCTCCCTACGTATTACCGCGGCTGCTGGCACGTAGTTAGCCGGAGCTTATTCTTCAGGTACCGTCATTTTATTCTTCCCTGACTAAAGAACTTTACAATCCGAAGACCTTCTTCATTCACGCGGCATTGCTGGGTCAGAGTTTCCTCCATTGCCCAATATTCCCCACTGCTGCCTCCCGTAGGAGTCTGGGCCGTATCTCAGTCCCAATGTGGCCGATCACCCTCTCAGGTCGGCTACGCATCGTCGCCTTGGTGGGCCGTTACCTCACCAACTAGCTAATGCGACGCGAGCCCATCTCATACCGGATTTCTCCTTTTACCCCTCTACCATGCGGTAGTGTGGTCTTATACCGTATTAACTGAAGTTTCCCTCAGGTATCCCGTTGTATGAGGCAGGTTGCTCACGCGTTACTCACCCGTTCGCCACTAGGATATTGCTATCCCCGTTCGACTTGCATGTGTTAGGCATGCCGCCAGCGTTCGTCCTGAGCCAGGATCAAACTCTCAAGTTCAATCTCTAACTCTTTCAAACAATTGACTTTCTTAGCATTTTGTGTTTAATCTGTACACTTATACTTTTACTGTTTGAAATAGTTGTTTACTATTTTTTGTGTCTCCACTCCACATAGTATTTCCACTATTCCATCCTTCTGTTTAGTTTTTAAGGTGCTTCCGCCATCACCTTTTCCGTGACAGCCTACTTATAATAGCACATACCTTTTTGCTTGTCAACAATTTTTTCAAAAAAAATTAAAACTTAATTTAATAAGTAAAATTATAACTTAATTTGTTAAAATTTTGGGTATTTTTAATATTATAAGTTATTGTATATATTTATATTATAATAATATATCAAATATATCAATTCAACGTAGTTTTAAAAATCTATATATTTTAGAGTCTTTGACTTCATTGCGTCCGCTCGGAATGACATCTTGATTTTAGCAAAGATCTGTCACTCAATTATTTCTTCACCAACTCCTCAAGCGCTTGCTCGTACTTGCTATTGAGTTCTGCCACCGCCTCTCTGTTGTCAAGGTGCATTTGCATTAAATCACAATCAAGCATACTCTTGCCCTTATAAGTCTTGATTGGAAATTGACCCACGACTTTGAGCGTAAGCACTTCGTACCAATTAAATTGGCTTGGACTCTTGCAGACGCACTTCCTACCGTCTGCCTCATAAGAATATTCTATGTAATAAATCGCAACTTTTCCAGAAGTCTTATTGGAATTGTAAGAGATAAACGTCGCCATAGTTCTCTCTCCAAGTTCCACTATCTTTTGATCGTTTTTGATTTTGAATATTCTCAAGATTGAAGACACTGTGATTACCACGCCTGCCGCAAGAGCAAGCGCCGAAACGACATAACTTGCCGCGCTGGCGCTCTTTGCAAAATATCTGTAATATACAAGCAATGCAATGCCGAGGATTACTACCACGACGCCTATAATCGCAGGTTTGATCACATTGTCTTTTGCGTTTAGTTTCTTCATATTAATTCTGATTATAGATTATTCTGCCGCAGTTGGGGCACTCTTGTATCTTTCTGCCCTCGCCAAGTTTGTTGATGACGTCTTGCGCCACTTCCATACCGCAACCGCCGCATATATTGGGATTGTGGAAAGGCACGAATACAGGACGCTTACTTGCTCTTATCTTCTTGTATTTGTCCAAAAGTTCTCTGTCAAGCGCTCCTTCCATATTCTTAAGTTCTTTGATTACATCGTTTGCCTCGACGGCTTTTTCTTTTTTGAGTTTGTTAAATTCTTCAGTGTATCTTCTAAAACCTGCAGAAGATTTGCCCGCCTGTTCGTATTCTTTGCCGTATCTATAGCCAGCGTCAGAAAGGTCTTTGCCTGTTCTTGCAATCTCCTTCTCCATATCGTCAAGACTTTGATACAGTTTTTCCAATTGTTTTGTGTAATATTCAAGTTGCTTATCGTCGCTTTCTGCCACTATCTCATTGGATATCTCGTCTATCTGTTTGAAAATCTCGTCATATTTAGTCTTGTGCTTTATGATGGTATCCATATTGTTTTTTGCAACGTCGTTCATACTTGTCAAAGTGTCAAAGGATTTTTTCGTCGCAGATTGGTATGCTATCATTTTCTTAGCGCACTCGCTATTCTTAAGTTCGTTTTCAAGTTTGATCAAACGCATATCCGTCTCTTGATACTTCAACATTTTCTCTATACTCATATTTCACTCCTCCGCCAAAAGGCTTTGTTATTTTATTAGTTTATACGGATCTTTATCCGTTTTGCTGACTTTAATCATATACGTATATTCTTTAAGCCAATCCTTAAATATTTCTATGCACGCGATTTCGCTCGTAAAGTGCCCCACGTCAATCACACTCACGCCCATATCTTTTGCCATAAGAGCAATTGACAACTTACTTTCTCCGCCTATTATGCAGTCGATGCCGTTTTCTTTTGCATATATGACAAGTTGCTCGTCTCTTGCTCCTGCGCCTGTGCACAACGCAACTTTTTTTATTATTTTGCTATCGTCACCCACGTATTTGACGCAACAATCGTTAAGCGCTTTCCCCACCTGATTTGCAAGCCCGCTTAGTTGAGTTGGCTCTATATTTCCCTGCCTTGCGCAGCCGTCAATAACACTCACGTTTTGCATACCCAACTTCTTTGCAACAAAGTCGTTAAGCCCGCCTTTGCAACAATCAAGATTGGTATGGCAGGAATATAAATTCAAGCCGCGCTCTTTTGCCCTTGCAACAAGACTTTGCATATACTCGTCGGGTTCTTCACCAAATACGCAAGGATGATGCGTGATAAGCAAATTCGCCCCACATTGCCAACATTCTTCAATCGTCGAATACGTGACGTTTTGCGCAAGCAAAATACCGTTGACCTCGCTTTGCATATCTCCTGCGTTGAGCCCTGCGCAGTCAAACTCCAACATATGCGCAAGTGGCGCTTTGCTCTCTATAATTCCTGTTATATCTTTGACTTTAGGCATATCACAATTCCTCTGCCAAATCAAGCATTTCTTTATATAATCTTGCCTGCTCGCTATCTGCGCTCATTTGCGCAAGCGCTTCGTACTTTTGTCGCAATAACTGCAGATACTCGTCAAAGTCTCCGCCCTTTTCGTTTTTGCCCAGAAGCAACTGCCGTCTGTCAAGCGCGCAATCATTTCCGCTGTCAATCAAAGCAACTATTATATCGTAAAATTTTCTACCGTCCTTGACTACGTAATCTTTGTCAATATATATGTCTCTTCCTCTCAAAAAACGCCTCAATTCCACAGCGTTTCTGTGCGGTGACAGCACAAGTCTTTTTACGCCTTGCGGTATGCGTGAAAGTATGCTCATTATCTCATTTCCGCCCATACCTGCTATGACGACGCAACTTACTTCGCCGTCCTCTATTATCTGTAATCCGTCTCCTGCTCTAAACTCTATATCATTGACTTGGCACTTATCTGCTAAGTCAACTGCCTTTTGCAAAGACTTAGACGATATATCGCAGGCGATCACTCTCTTGACTTTTCCTTCCAATAAGCAGGCTATCGACACTTTGCCGTGGTCGCATCCAACGTCAGCAAGGCTCTTGCCCTCGACTTCTTTTACGACTGCCGTCAGTCTTTTGCCAAGTCTGAGATCCATTATACTTTGCCAATATAGTCTTTGAGTTTTTTAGTGCGGTTAGGATGACGCAATTTTCTCAAAGCCTTCGCCTCGATCTGACGTATGCGCTCTCTAGTAACGTTGAACTCTCTGCCCACTTCTTCAAGCGTCTTGGGGCGAGAATCGTCAAGTCCGTATCTCTTGCGAATAACTTCGTTTTCTCTCGGCGTAAGCGTACTCAACACTTCAAGCAAGTGTTCTTTGAGCATTCTCGTCTCTGCTTTTTCCGCAGGTGAAGCAGACGTATTGTCCTCTATGAAATCTCCAAGATGGCTGTCTTCTTCCTCGCCGATAGGTTTTTCAAGCGACACTGGATCTTGCGCAATCTTTTGAATCTCGATCACCTTTTCTTCCGTCAAACCCATTTTCTCTGCAATCTCCGCAGTAGTGGGCTCTCTGCCAAGCGTCTGCAAGAGTTGACGCGAAACTCTGCCTGTCTTGTTGATAGTCTCTACCATATGAACAGGTATTCTAATAGTCCTTGCCTGATCGGCTATTGCTCTCGTGATAGATTGCTTTATCCACCAAGTTGCATACGTGGAAAACTTAAAGCCCTTGGTATAGTCAAATTTCTCAACCGCTTTCATAAGTCCGAGATTGCCCTCTTGAATAAGGTCAAGGAATTGCATACCTCTGCCGACGTATCTCTTGGCAATTGATACGACAAGTCTCAAATTGGCTTCGCTCAATCTGTTCTTAGCGTCAACGTCTCCTTCGCTCATACGTCTTGCAAGTTCAATTTCCTCGTCAGGTCTAAGCAAAGGTACTTGTCCAATATCCTTGAGATACATCTTGACGGAATCGTCCGTCGCCGCCTCTATATTGTCAAATACGATATCCTTGACGACTTCTTCGCTGTCCTCTTGAATTTCCACTCCCTCTTGCTTGAGAATTTCAAATACGAGAGAAGTTTCGTCGGGTTGAAGCGCGTGTTTGTCAGAAAACTTTTCGAATTCCGTCATCTTCATAGTCTTGCCCTTGTAGGCAACGGCTAATTTCTTTGCTTCGCTCTTGACTTTCTCTTCTCTTTGAAGTTTCTTATCGTCAAGTTCTGTTGTGATCTTTTCTTCCATTATCACCACCTCCGTAGTATCTTTTGCTATTTTTTGTTGTTGCTTTGGGCGAGTTGACTCATCATTATGAGTTTTGCTTCTTCGTCTTTTTCGCTGTCAATAGCCTTTGTCAACTCTCTCTTTCTTTTCTTCTCGCCCTCTTTTATTATTTTTGCCACGCAATCGTCAAAATACTTCAATGCCGTTTCGTCACCAATTTTGCTTCCCTCATCAAGTATTGCTTTTACCTCAGGGTTATCTTCTTCCTGCGACGTCAATTCTTCAAGAGTATTCTCTTGAGTTGCGCATTTTGAGCGATACAAATCGTATAGATTTCTTTGATTTTTATCCGTGAGATATTGCGACAGATCTTTATCGCATTTGACGCCTTCCACTCCGCCGAAGAGCCCGAAGAGCACATAGCGCACCGCTCTGTCAAAAGCCGACATACTTATTTTGGACGTCTCTTGCTTGATGACTGTCACCACCGCTTCGCTTACGTCCAACTGCCGTCTCAAAGTATCGCTGGGTAGACCAGTAAGTTTTGCTACGTATCCTATATACGCCTCTATCATAGCGGGATCTCCAAGCGGCTTGATTATCTTCATTGCCTCAACGGCATACTTACCTTTCTCCTGCGGAGACTTCAAGTCGTAAGATTTTGCAAGCATAGATAGTTTGTGCTCAAAGAGCGGCTTTGCCTCAATAAGCATTTTGAGATAACTGTCTTTGCCGTACTTGCGAACGTATTCGTCGGGATCAAGGTTGTCTGGCAGACTGACTACTCGCACGTCAAGTCCGTGATTATAGAGTATATCAAGACCTCTCATAGTTGCATTTTGACCTGCGCTGTCACCGTCATAACATATAACGACTTTGTCAACGTATCTCTTGATAAGTTTTGCCTGATCTTGCGTAAGCGAAGTACCCATTGACGCAACTGCATTCTTGACGCCGCTTTGGAAAAGCGAAATTACGTCCATATAGCCTTCGACGACAACGAGTTCTCTGACTGCCGTCTCCAACTTAAGACGCTTTATTGAGTGCTGACCGAATATCTCGCGCGACTTATTGAAAAGCACTGTATCACGAGTATTTTTATACTTGGGCTTGCTATCATCAAGCACTCTTCCGCCAAAAGCCACGACCTGCTTGATATTGTTGATGATTGGCACGATGAGCCTGCCCGCCATTGTATCAACCACGCCGCCGCTCAGCGTCATATCAACAAGTCCAGCCTCTTGCATATTCTCTTTTGAATATCCCTTGGAAGCGAGATACGCAATGAGTTGATTTCTGCCAAGCGAATATCCCATACCAAAGATAGTAGCCGTCTGCATAGAGATACCTCTCTTTGCAAGATACTCTCTTGCCGGTCGACCTGCGTCAGCCTTAAGGTTTTGATGGAAATAATTTGCCGTATCTCTCATCATCTCAAACAACTTGTCCTTATGCTTTTTAATTTCCGCGCCTTTGTCGTTGCGAGAAAAATCGGGAATTGGCACGCGATATTTATCAGCGATTATTTTAACTGCGCCCATAAAGTCGGTATGCTCAATCTCTTGCACAAAAGTTATAGCGTCGCCGCCAACTCCGCAACCAAAACAATGATAAGTCTGCGACTGCTCATATAAACAAAACGACGGAGTTTTTTCGTGGTGGAAGGGACAGCACGCCCATTTCTTACTGCCTTTTGCTTGCAAGGAAACGTACGGAGAGATTATCTCCGCTATATCGACTTTAGATTTGAGTTCTTCCAGCCATTCGGAAAAATTTTCTGCCATAACGTCCTCGCTTTTCTTCCGTACAATAGAATTATACGCCGCTTAAAGAAAAAGTCCTACGTTATTTTTTCAAAGTACGACTACCTTTTGGTAAATGCGTAACGTTGCTCCAAATATGCCATCCAAGAGAATTGCCCTAACAAAATACCACGTAACAACAATAAGTCTCACAACTTTAGCCATTAACGCTTTACAATTCATTGATGCGCTTAACACTCTATTAAAATTTCATTTTAAAAATAATTTCCATTTTTCTATTGACATTTATAAAAAAAATACTTACACTAACTACAGTAGGTCGTAAATATTATTATGACGGTCCATTAAGGGCGTATAGGCGAATCACTCTTAGGAGTGATTTTTATTATCTTCAATATAAGACGACATTTACTTCTTATACATTGAATTATTTGACTTCTTTTTGTACCGTTCTAAAGCCCTTCTGTGAAAATTGTAAACCTCGTCTTTTACGCTCTGCGGATAAATTATTTTTGCATCCGCGCCAAATCTTACAAAATACTGCACGATTTGCGTATTTGCGCAACTAAAATAATAGTAATTGTTTTCAACTTTGACAGGTATAGGTCTATGTACGTAAATTTTCTTAAACTTATCTATACCTTTGGCTGTAAGTTCGACCAAAACTTCTTTATCGCTTGGCTTATAAATAAATTGCGGACCGTAAGTCTTCATTTTTTCAAAAAGTTGTATTTGACTTTGGGTAAACTCAGCGTCAACTGCAAGTTGAGTAACGCTGACGACCCTTGACAGTCTCAACGTGGAGCACCCATTCGTAGCAACGAGAATGTAACAGTGCAACTCCTCTTTTGAATGCGCAATTTCATATGGAGCGCAATCTATCTTTTTATCAAAATCCCACTGCGTAGTAATAAAAACTCTCTTCTTCTCTTTGATAGCCTTTGAGATAGCCTCGTATTGCTCTTTGAAAATTATAAGTTCGCGCTTGTCTTGCGGTAGCGCCGCATAAGAAGCGAGCATACTTCTAAAATACTCCGAGAGCGTCCGCCCCATAAGGCAGTACCTTTCAATATATTCAATGACAGGCTGCGATTCTTTAGTGGGCTTTAATGAAATCAACTTATCAAATTTTTCTCCGTTGGGCGCGGCGCTCTTTTCATTCAACTTTTCGCACAAATCAAAACACAAATCGTTTAAAGTATTTTCTTTTACCGCTACGGTTGCAACTATCTTGCTCTTGAAAAAAGTCAAGAGGTCTGTCTGCTGCTCAAAAAAACTGTTGTAATAATTGACTATGAGTTTGGTCAAAAGAGCGTTTTTGTTGATACTGCGACCGTCTTTTTTGAAAAATTCAAATCCTTCCGCGTCCTTTTCAATTATATTTGCAATACGCTCTGTCACGTAAATTTTAATTTTTTCCAAAACAATTTTTCCTCCGCAGTTGTTTTATACCCCTAAAAAGGGGGCGAATAAATTTATAATCTATTTACATAATAAGCCATTTTATTAAATTTTGCAACAAAATATGCGCTTTTTAATAGAAATTTAGGGGGCGAAAAGAAAATTAAAATCGCGTATTTACTTCCAAATTTTTCCGTGTTACAATAAGAGCGTAAACAACGAAACCGAATTTTAGGAGGAACCAATATGAAAATGTGTAACAGCGAAGCAATGAAAGCAATAAAAGAACTTGAAAGCAAGAAGAGAAAACTCATCTACAATGAGGACTATCACAGCAAAATATCATACAAAGAAGGCGAAGAGAAAGTCTTGCCGACATACGACTATAGTCAAACTCGCAAAGAAATATGCGAAATCGACGAACGTGTCCGCAAAATCAAGCACGCGCTTGCAGTGTGCAACTGCAATACTGTCGTGGATGATTTCGGCATCACCATTGGGGAAGCGCTAGTATATCTTGCGCAATTGAACGCAGAATACGCCCAACTTGACGGAATGAGCGAAAACGTCAAACTGTCAAGACGCATTACCCCCAACGGCATAATTGAGTACACCGAATGTATGTATGATCCAGAGCAAGTTGCTAAAGATATGGAAAAATTGCACGCCAAGATAGGCAAATTGCAAATTGCCATTGACAGAGCAAATCTCACCAATTACATAGACGTATAAATATACGTATATTCCCGCGCAAAGATTTTTGGCAATTATTGTCGGCATTGTTCCGACCTTAGAGTTTTTGTAAGAATTTACAGTTAGTGTAAATGTCTTTGCGTTGTGTTCTTATAAGTTAATGATTATTGTTATATAAGACAGGCTGAAAAGCACTGGAAACAGGCATACTATGCGCGAAAACTTGGATTTGCAAATTTGTTTGGTTTACCAAATGTCGCAAGTCCGTACGGAGAAGTTAAGGGTTTTATCCGTACAATTTTACAAGGAGAATATTATAATATGATAATTCAAGGACAATTTAATACGGCAAAGATATTTACCGAAGTGATAGAATCAGGCGCAATAGAACAAATACAAGCATTGTGCGACTTCCCTGTTTTTAAAGAATCAAAAATACGCGTAATGCCTGACGTTCACGCCGGAGCAGGCTGCACGATAGGTACGACTATGACTATCAAAAAACACGTCGTACCAAATATGGTGGGCGTAGACATAGGTTGCGGAATGGAACTTGTTCAACTTGAGCAAAAAGAACTGGATTTGCAAAACCTAGACAAATTTATTAGAGCCAACATTCCGTCGGGAATGACTAGAAGAAAGACTCCGCACGACTTTGCTAAGCAATCCAACATAGAGGAATTGCGCTGTTTTGAGCATATCAACGCTACTCTTGCCCGCAAGAGTATTGCAACGCTTGGCGGCGGAAACCACTTTATCGAAGTAGATATAGACGAAGACGGAAATAAGTATCTGGTAGTACATTCAGGAAGTAGACATCTTGGGCTTGAAGTCGCGGAGTATTACCAAAAAGAAGCGTATAGCACGCTTTGCGGCAATTCCCAAAGACAAATTAAAGCAATGATTGCAAAACTTAAAGCCGAAGGGAAAAACAACAAAATTCAAGCCGCGATAGAAAATTTAAAATCAAAGCAATGCGATATTCATCCTGATATGGCGTACGTCGAAGGTCAACTTTTTGACGACTATATTCACGATATGAAAATTATTCAAGGCTTTGCGGTACTCAACAGAAAAGCAATGGTCGAAGTCATATTGAAAGGGTTAAATCTCACTGCTAAGGATAGTTTTACTACTATACACAACTATATTGATACTGACGAGATGATTTTGAGAAAAGGCGCCGTCTCTGCCAAAAAAGGCGAAAGATTGCTCATCCCGATCAATATGCGCGACGGCTCGCTCATCTGCACCGGCAAAGGCAACAAAGATTGGAATTGCAGCGCTCCTCACGGCGCAGGCAGACTTATGAGCCGCTCTAAAGCCTTCAAAACTTTGACTATGGAAGAATTCCAAAGAGAAATGATAGGCATATACTCTACTTCTATCAATCGCAGCACTCTGGACGAAAGCCCTATGGCGTACAAAAAACTTGAAGACATAGTGGACAATATCACTCCTACCGTCAATATTGAGAAAAGAATAACGCCAATATACAATTTCAAGGCTAGTGAGAATTTCTCCAGAAAAAAATCTAAATAAAAGGAGAACTATTATGCAAATAACAAAAGATACGTTACTTCAAATTGACCGTATCTCTCTTGTTTTGGAAAACTGCAAAGTTTATGATATAAAAAGCAAAGATATAGTAGATATATGGTTTAACGAAATACAAACGCGCAAGCATAAATATTATGGTCTAGAATACGACTATGAAGATGAATATTCATACTATCAAAAAGTTGACAATGGGCGTATTGTTTTATCAAAAAATGCATTCAACAAACTAAGCAGTTTTGCCTATGACATATATACAGACGAAACTCCTGCGCTTGAACGCGATAGCGAAGACGTATACTATTTGAGCAATCGAATTTTGGGAAGTAGATGGTGCGATATTTGTCAAATCGATATCTTTTTTAAAGACGGAACAGATATCAATTTTTACGTTGATTGTGACCCAATCGTAGATCATAAGTTTGACCGTGAACTTGAATACTCAAACTGCCCCTCTGCGGAGTTGGATGTAAATGGAGATATGCTAATTTTATTTGGCAAATCCTCGCGTACTTTCCACAGGATTGACAACGACTATTTCAACGCAATAGAAGGGCTTGAAAAATTCTTACATAAGAGATTCAATGGCGAGATATCTGTCATTATAGAATCTATTGACAATTGCGTATGCTGCTCTTACGCCAAAAGAGAGTTGTATATGGAGACTATTATGCAGAATAAAGGATATTTAAACAAACACTTGCCATTAAAATTCTCAGGAGTTAAAGAATTTACATTTGATTTGGATTTTAATAATAAAGCAAGAAAACAATTCTTAATATCCCCCACTGAGAACGGCGAATATTTTGTACAATTTGATTGCGATTGCAACTTCTTCTGCAAAAAGATAGAAGTTGCGCAGGTATAATTATTAAACAAATAAGGACCGTATCCACAACTAAAAGCGAGTACTTATTATACTCGCTTTTATATTAGTTGACTGGGAAAATAAACTGCGCGCAAGATAATATCACTTTCCCGACGCGCCGTAGTTGGATAGCACTCTTGCTGACGGATCGTCGACGTCGCAACCTTTCCACGACTTGTTGGGCATCCAAAAGTCAATTATCATTTCCGCCTGCCCTGGATAATATTTTTCAAATATCTCTCTGTACATAAGACTTTCTTTGGTAAACGGCATTGCGTGATATGCGTACTTCTGGCGCTTGCTTTGGAATTCTTCATCCGTGTATAGCGCGTTAGCGTATTCTTTGATATAATCAACCATTGAGTGTCCCACTGCATCTGAGAAAGCGGCTTTCTCTCTGTATAGAATACTTTGCGGCAGATAATCTCCCTCAAAGGCGCGTCTCAAAAGATACTTGCCCTTGCCGTAGGTGTTGAGTTTTTTTGCGGGATCTATAGACATAACGTATTTGACGAAATCCAGATCGCCAAACGGCACGCGCGCCTCAAGCGAGTTGGCAGAAATACATCTGTCGGCGCGAAGCACGTCATACATATAAAGTTCGCTGATTCTCTTTACCGCTTCCTTTTGGAACTCTTCAGCAGACGGCGCAAAGTCGGTATACTTATATCCAAAAAGTTCGTCACTGATCTCGCCGGTCATAAGCACCCTCACGTCCGTACGCTCGTGAATTGCCTTGCAAATGAGATACATACCTATGCTCGCTCTTACCGTGGTAATATCAAAAGTCTCAAGCACTTGAATTACTTTATCTACAGCGCCTAACACGTCGTCTTTTGCAATGATTATTTCGCTGTGGTCGCTGCCTATATAATCGGCGACTTCTTTTGCATACTTGAGATCGATCGCGTCTTCGCTCATACCTATTGCAAAAGTACGAATCGGCTTGTCTAATAGTTTTTGAGATACTGAACACACAAGCGAACTATCTAGACCGCCCGAAAGCAAAAAGCCAAGCGGAGCGTCTGAATCAAGACGTTTTTCTATGCCCGCAACGAGTTTGTCGTGAATGCTTTTGCATATCGTATCTAAATCGTCTTGAACATACTCCTCAACTGCCGTGGGATCTGCGTATCTCACAAACTTCCCATCTGCGTAATAATGTCCTGGCGGAAAAGGCATAACCTTGTCGCACAAAGGCGTGAGGTTTTTTGCTTCGCTTGCAAAGGCGATTTTGCCCGACTTGCTGTATCCGTAAAACAGTGGGCGGATACCAATGGGATCTCTCCCCGCAATAAGACAGTCTTTTTTGCTATCGTAAATGACAAGCGCAAATTCGCTGTCAAGGCTCTTGAACATCTCAAGTCCCATCTCGCGATACAACGGCAGAATGATTTCGC
Organism: Clostridia bacterium; assembly: GCA_029061605.1. Taxonomy (GTDB): domain Bacteria; phylum Bacillota; class Clostridia; order Christensenellales; family UBA3700; genus RACS-045. Next base: position 13,487 of record JAIDRT010000052.1, read on the forward strand.
AGTCGCTGTCTGATCTGAAATCATATTTTGCCTTTAACTTCTCTTTGATTGGTCTAAAGCAATAAATCTCGCCATTGCAAACGCAATAATCGTCGCCCAAAGAAAATGGTTGCATACCTTCTTGGGTCAAGCCCATAATAGCAAGCCTGTGAAAACCTAAAATACTTGATTTGGTCTCAACGATTCTCGTATCGTCTGGACCTCTTGAAATTGTTGCGTCAAGAGCCTTTTTGAACTCTTCTACCGCAACGTCTTTGCCGTCATAACCCATAATTGAACACATAGTGCACCTCCAAAAAAAATACAGCATTAATCCTTATTTTAGGACGAATGCTGTTATCCGCGGTGCCACCTAACTTATTGATATGGGTATATCAATCACTTTTCACTTTCTGACAAAAGTTACGGCTGTAACGGGCCGCCCCGTCTCCCCTACTCTCTTGCGATTTTGGTTTGCGCTCCTGAGTGTTATTCATTGAACGCTACGATTGGGTTTTCACTATCTCCAATTCACTGTGCGCAGTTGAGTTCAATTACTTCTCTCAATCTTCGTTTTATATTTTGATTATATGCTCATATTTTTTGATATGTCAATTATTTTGAAAAAAGTTTTTAAAATTTTTTTAAGCATAAATCCGTTAATAACATTTATAGACTCTAACGCTCGCACAAGACGCACCTGCCTCTCTCGCTATGCTCCTTACGACTACACTGCGTTTTGCTCAGAGTGACGCGTTGAGCGTGACACTTCCACTTTAAACGAGTCATCCTGAGCGGAGTGCAGGCGTAGTCGAAGAATCTATTTTGTCACCTCAACAACAATCTGTCACCTCGAGCGTAGTCGAGAGGTCTCTATCCGCTTTCTCGCCGTCCCCTTGAGGGGAAGGTGTCACGAAGTGACGGAAGGGGTGTAATTTATGTCACCTCGAGCGCAGTCGAGAGGTCTCTATCCGCTTATAGTCCGACCAAAATCGAGCAACGCCGAGATTTTGCGCTTGGTCGGTATTAGTTAGGGCGAAGTCCAACCGTATTCTTAGCAATTACTTTTTTATAAGGTTTTGAGATCTCTCCACTTCGCTTTGCTACGAAAGGCGCTGCGCTATATGCGGTTGTCTATTACTTCTTGTTTCTCATTGCGCGTTGCTCTCTAAGAAGATCTTGGTAACGCTCTATCTGGTCGTCGCGCAGATCCACCATCTTCTTCGCTGTAGCATACGCTTGAGCGTCGCTTACTACTACTTCTGTCTCTTTGACTTTGACTTTTGTGCCGTCTCCTGTTGCGTCTCTTCTGATGTCTTTCATATACTCGTCTTCCATCTTGAGTAATGCAACTGTCGTGTCTTT
>JAIDRT010000053.1 GCA_029061605.1 Clostridia bacterium
TAGTAAAATATAACTATCACTTTTATGATAAAACATAAATGATTGTAATTTATAATTTAATAAAACACATTCGTCATTTTTATCTAGATCAAAATATGGAAAATAGTTTATATTCCTATATCTATCTCCACCAAAAATGTATTTACCACATTGGGGACAATCGTAAAATTGATAGTTTTCGCAAACATCAATATCATATCCTATTTTACAATCATTTGACTTACATATTAAGCAATTTTGTTTATGAATCATATTAAAGCACCTTCCTTGTAGTATTTGGGCTATAGGTAGCAAAGATTTGCTCAAAGTTTGTGCCGACAGAATCATTTGCCATACTGCTGTCACGGAATACGGCATACAGTGGTTTCATTTGAGCAATAGTCTTGACGACTTCGTCAGTTATATCTTTGTCAAAGCAAGCAATCAAATCATTGCCATCGACAATAAAGACATGTTTACCTGCAATTTCTTTCTCTTCTATCTTGGCTGATAATGGCTTACCTAAATCAAGCATAACTTGGAAAAGCAAGTCAAGCGGAGTTCTATCCTCTTTGATATTATCCTCAAACATATCCAACAATGTTTGATTATAGTCCTCTGGACGATAGTACACGTCTTTCATATTTGACGAATCTAACTTAAGTACACGGAAACCTGTATCTAATTTGTTCAAATTATTCTGCATTTTCAATTCATCACATAATGCAAATACTCCTTTATCTTTTATGGCATTAGTTAATCCTTCTATAGTGTTTAGCTGCTCACCATTTTTGATTTCAAGAATTTTCTTGCCTGCACGACGAATGCGCTCTTTGCCTATCTCGCAAATATTTTTATATCCGGCCTTATGTGCTTCGCTATTTTCATCACATGACTCCGGTAATTGTACCATAATAAATTTACGATTTCCACCATCTTCTGCATTTAATTGTATAACGGCATGAGCAGTAGTTGCTGACCCTGAAAAAAAATCGAGAATAACCGCATCTTTATCAAATTTTGTTGTTATTGAAATAAAATATTTTAATAAAGCCACCGGCTTTGGAAAACCAAATATTTTCTTGTCAAATAATTCGTTTAGATCAGCGGTACCCACTTTTGTCATTCCTATTTCTTTTGGAAGATTTGTAGATACTGCGATATATCCAAATAACTCTCCTGCTTTTTGTTCATCGTCATCTTTAAAATATCTAAAAGCAGGTTGCGAAATCTTTAAGAAATCATAATCATCAGGAAAAACAATTTTGCCTTGCTTATAATACTCATCAAATGTATCAATTGTTACAGCCCATGTTCTATTTGGATTCGCTGGGTATTCTTTGCCCGTTTTGGGATTTATCATAGTAAAATTGCTATTGGGGCGCTCGCTAGCATTTCTTTGGGTTGTTAAATCATGTATTCTCCAAGGACGTCCTGGAAAATCATTAGTATCAAAATACTTTCTTGTTCCGCCCTCAATAGCCGCCGAGAAATCTTGTGATTTTGCATACACCAAAACCCATTCATAATCCTGCGAAACCCCAAAAGGCACATCTGATTTAGCTGTCCTTTTTCTCCAAGGAAACATTGCTACAAAATTACTTTCACCAAAAATCTCATCACAAGTTTTCCTTAAATTCTCAACTTCATTATCATCAATGCTAATAAATATTACCCCATCATCGCTTAACAAATCTTTTGCTAAGCGCAAACGCGGATAAATCATATTAAGCCAATCAGTATGAAATCGACCGTTGCTTTCGGTATTTTGCACCAAACGATTACCATACTCATCATATTGTCCACTGTTATCTAAATATTCTTCACTGTCTTGTGAAAAGTCGTCATTATATACAAAATCATTGCCTGTATTATATGGTGGGTCTATGTAAATCATTTTAATTTTACCAAGATAGGTCTCTTGCAAAAGTTTTAGTACTTCAAGATTATCTCCCTCGATATAGAGATTTTGTGTATTATCAAAATCAACACTCTCTTCCTTACAAGGGCGCAACGTAGCAGATATGGGAGTATTGGCAAGAAGTATTGACTTGTTCTTATCTGGCCAAGTAAATTGATAGCGCTGTTCTTTATCATCTACCAACACGTTACTCATTTCTTGTTTGAGTATATCAAAGTCAACGGCTAGCGTTGGCTCCCCGTCTCTCAACACCTCCGTTACTGCATTAGGAAACAATGCCCTAATCTTTTGTATATTTTCTTGTACCTTGTCCATTGACTTCATTTTAAGCTTGTCCATAATTTCCTCCAGATGATTTTGATGCAGTCTTTATTGCTTTCTTATTTTCTTTTGCCAACTTTTCTCCTTCAGCAACTATCCTTCTACGTTCTTCTGTAAAATTTACATTTTCATTCGTCGAAAATCTTAAACACACTGCTGTTCCATTGAAACTGGGTTTAAATAATGTTTTCTCTCCTTTTGCATTATATCTTATAGCATAATTATTACTGCAAATAGTAAAAGAACCCTTATAGGTTTTGCATAATTCCTTAAGAACATACAATCCATAACCACTATTACTCCATTCATTATCCCTTCCCAAATATGGATGGTTTGATTTAGCCGATATTCCTGGCGCAAGTGATAATTCCAACAATTCTATTTCTGGCAAGTCTTTTGAATACCGTCTCATCGCCTCTGCTACGCCACATCCTTCATCTAAAACTGCAATTTCCACAAGATTATGAGTTATCCATCGTTGAGCGCAAACAAATGCTTTATTACTTTGAGAATGTTCATAAACATTCCTAATGGTCTCTATAAAAGCATATTGTAAGAATTTTGCCAAATCCCGATCAAATTGAAAAACTTGTGCCAATTTAAATGCTAATGGCTCAATCTCATCATAGAAATTTAATGAAGCAAAGTCAATTTTGTGTATAGGAATATATGTGTTACTACCCCTTGCTTCACCCATCCGTTTTCCACTCTTAGTACTACCCATAGCATTATAAAATCCCATATGTCCCAAATAATCTTCAGTATTTGGATGCGTATATTTAAATACTTTGTTAGGATATTTATTCCTAAACCGAAAAAGTTTTCTTGCAATTAATAACATATTAAATGGGTTTTTATCTTTCAGCCCACTTAAATCAAAAATAATTTCTGTAGCTTCAGTATGTTCATTATCTAAATCTAATAACGTTTTAAATACATCATTATTACCAGTATAAATCCCATTTTTAATAAAGTATGTATATTGCGAATCATTCATACAATATTTCTAACTCCTTTTTCAAATCCTTCAATTCCGCATTCAGTTCAAATCGTTTCTTTGATTGCTTTTCATTATCAACTGCTCGTTGCAATTTATCAATTTCTTTTTGCAATCTTAACACTTCTCCATAGCGCAAGGCATAATCTCTTGCCGATTCTTTATCTCTCGGCTTAATAGGAATTATCGTAGACAACACCGACCTATATATCTCGCTCATACTGACTGCCGTCAATGGCAATTGGATAGTCAAGTCGTCTAGCCATTCACTACAATAATACTTGTCAATCCTCATTCCCTTTTCGCTATACTCTTTGAATGCGCCATAAGCCATATATTGTTCTTTACAGTTTAGCACAAACAACGTTTGTACTGCAAACTTTTTATCTAATGCAGCTATAAATAGATTAGGAATTACCTTGCCGTTAAGTTCAATGACAATAACGTATATATTTTTTACTTTGTCGTCTTTTTGCGCAATATTCATTGTGTCTTTATTGATAACGTTGGTAACAGTTACTGAAAGAACGTTACTCGCATTTTCCTTTACTTGTTTATCCGCCTTGATTTCTTTAAACAAAAAAGGAATCTTCAATACTTGACTTACTTGCGTCTTACTACTCAATCCAAACATTATTTTACCACCACAAACGCAATTAGTTCAAAGTCGTCAAGCCCATCAAAACTTTGTTGAAACAATACTTTGCTGTCTCCTTTAAATAGAGCTCTCATATCACTTTCTTCCTTGACTTGCAAAATACTCGCAACTGCATTGTCCAACAATTCGCTATACTTATCCATCTTTGCGCCGTCTTTTGTCTCTTTATTAAACTTGCGACAAAGCGCAGCAATAGGCTCAGTCTTGCCCTTTGACGTAGCGCGAAGTACGTCAAGAATTGACTTGACGTCCAAATGATTATACTTGACTTCTCCGTCTTCTTTGAGATAAACAAGATAATATGGATGCAAACGATTTTGCTTGTTTATATTGACACTATTATTACGATTGCAAAGCACGAAGATTACGCCTTTCTCAATACCTTTACTTTCGTCAGCCTCAACGACTGCATGCAATCCCTTTGTGACACCCGTAGGATAGCCATTCTCCTTGCGATATGAATCCAAGTCCATAATAAAGTCATTGAGTCCCAAATCAGTGATAGATATATTGCCGTCAACGTCTTCAAGATCTTGCAATGTGCCTTCTTGCAATTTCTTAAGTTGTTCCTTGCGGTAATCCATCTCTTCGTTTTCTTCCGCAATAATATTATCGTCCGCAGTTGCGGTAGCGTTTACGATAGTCATTCTCGCAGACACTCGCTTATTAAGATTTATATATTCATCAAGTGATATATCCGGCCAAAAGTTGACTAGTTGAATTTGACTATTTTTACTGCCAATACGGTCAATACGTCCAAATCTTTGCACTATGCGAACAGGATTCCAATGTATATCATAATTAATACAAATATCGCAATCTTGCAAGTTTTGGCCTTCGGATATGCAGTCCGTACCAATAAGTATATCTATTTCTCCCTTATCAGTTCTCAACGTCAAATCTCTTTGCTTTGACAACGGCGAGAATAGCGTAAGCAATCTATCCGTATCGTTGCGTCCACCCATGTTTGATTTATTATTGTTGCCACCTGCAATCTTTGCTGTATATAAGCCATACCGCTCGTACATATAATGAGAGAGTTCGTTATACAAATAATCAGCTGTATCCGCAAATGCAGAAAATATAAGAATCTTCTTGTTATTCTCATTGAGCGGATGAGCAATTTTGTCATCGATAATTGACTTCAACTCGCTAAGCTTTCTATCTGCATCGGCAGTCACTCTTTGCATCTCAGCACAGATTTCTCTCAAAATACCAATATCATTTTCAATATCTTCCTTCCACGTTACTACGTCCAAATCATTTAGGTCTATATCAATTTGTTTGCCAGATGACGTCTTTGTCAAAGTAATATCTTCTTCATCGTCATCAAGATAGTTGCTCACATACGTATTAGTTTCGGCTTGTATTCTGGCTTTCTTATCTCCTGCAAGAAATTTGTTGATTGTATCCAAAGTCTTTTGATTTATATCTATCAACTTGCCAAGCGAAAGCCTAAACGAAAAAACACTACTCTCCAATCGCTTTAATAGACTTATTGTCATCAACTTCTTCAAGCCTGATTCACGATGACGTTGTCTTGACAAACCTTGACCAAAGTTGTTAGCATTTCTACTCTCACTCTTCAAATCAATCTCATACAAATTCTCATACTTTTCCAATCTGGACGGAAGCAACATTGCAAGCGGAGCGTATACGTTCATTGTCATTTCCAAAAGTTTGTTGTAAATCTCTTTATACTTCATTATTGACGGATTGTCGGTCAGTTTTGGATAATAAGACTTTGTTGGCAATCTCTTTGGGAAATTGCCAATGTCCTTTATGTCATAATATTTTTGTATATGCTTTCTACTTCTTGCAATTGTTACGCTATCCAATATAATTGAAAAATCAATGTCAAGGTTGTCCATCAAATCTTTTGCATGACGCTCGCCTATTGGTAACTTGCTCCAATCATTGAATACCTTTTGCGCATTTCTAAAAACAGTTTGCACGTCTTTGCTCAAACCTAATGCCGCATTCATCTCGGAATAATCTCCGCAGTACGCCAATAACAATTGATTCTTCAAATCATTATAACGGTTATTTACTGGAGTCGCAGATAGCATAAGTACTTTGGTCTTGACGCCTTCTTGCATAATGCGTTTCATCAAGAAATCATATCTAGTGTCTTTATCCTTGTTTGCCGAGTTGTTATTGCGAAAATTGTGACTCTCGTCTATTACCACCAAGTCGTAGTTGCCCCAATTTTGCGTAGCAAGATCAATCTGACCACGCTTACCGCTTGTTCGTCCCAAGTCAGTATGGCAAAGCACGGTAAAACTAATTCTATCTTTGTAAAATATATTAGTATAACTATTATTTTGATTTTGATATTGAGTCCAGTTTTGCTCCAAACGCTTTGGACAGAGCACAAGGATGGATTTGTTACGCAAAGAATAATACTGCATGACAGCAAGCGCAGTGAACGTCTTACCTAAGCCTACACTGTCTGCCAAGATACAGCCATTGTATCTTTCAAGTTTATTGATTACACCTACTGCTCCGTCTTTTTGGAAATTGTATAGTTTGTTCCAAATCAAACTATTCTTGAATCCCGTCGCCTCATTTGGCATGTGGTCCTCATCCAAATCACGTAGAAAGTCTTTGAAAATGTTATATAAAATTATAAAATAAATAAACTCTGGGGAATTCTCTTTGTAACAACTTGATATGTAATCTACCACTGCGTCAGTAATATCTTCCAACTCTACATCATTATTCCAAAGCCTATCAAATTCATTTATAAAATACTTGCTTTGCTCAGCATAATCACTTTTTGCAATACCCACAAGTTTGTCATTATTCTTCTCATATCCTAAATCAGAAGTCGTAAATCCATTCAATGGCGAATAATGAATGGAACTATCGCCGTTGGTGACGTTCAACATTGTTTGAGTGTCATACGACTCTTTCAACGTCTTTATCTTTACTTTCTCTCTTATCCAGTCAGCGCACTCTCTAGCTATCGCACGTTGCGTCATTTGATTTTTGAGCTTAATCTCAAACTCAGTACCGCAAATACCACTTTCAGAAAGTTTAGGTATATAAAATTCTCTCTTCTCTTTTTTGATATTATCATTTACCTTTTCGCCTATAAACGTTGGCGTAGTAAATAGAAACTTCAATTCGTCAATCTGGTCAAGTTCTTCTTTTAGAGCGTCATAAGCATAGATAGAGAAATAGCAAGCTGCGATACGCAATTTGCTACCGCTTTTGATTTCTCTTTTCAAATCATCACCCAACAATTTTGTTCTGTTGTTAATAATGTCAATCATGCTTATATCTTCTCCTCGACACGAACTTCTACGGATATTCGACAAAATTCATATCGTTAAGACAATTATATCATACTTTTTCTATATTTTATAGTATTTTATATAAAAACTTTAGGTGCCATATAATTTCCGTTCTATATTTCCAGTTTACTTTTATTCTTGTACACATTTAAAGAAAGCATCAATTGAAACATTCATTTGTCTAATCGCTATATTTTTCCGAAAGGATATGGTATAATTTTAACACAAAGCAGCATAAGAAAAGGATTATTATATGGCACATCAACCGGGTGGAGAAACTGAGAAATTAGGAAACTTTTATGAAGATAACGTATTAATACACTATTATGGACAAATGTTAGAAGGAAAATATTTGTCAGTAATGTCTGAATCATTTGATAGTGATTTGGAAAAAGGCGGAGATATTTATCTATGCGATAATGATAATAAAACTACTGTCATACAAGTAAAGTCTAGGCATGGAAATGATGATGTATGGGACATAAGTACTCTCATTAAAATAGGGGTTATCAAAAATGCATGCCATCATATTTTACAAGGTAGAACATTTATATTAGCTTCCCCATTATCTTTCATGCTTTTACAAGACTTGTGTAGACATGCTATGTCCTTTGATAACTATGCGGATTTCCAAGCAGCAGTTCTAAGAAAAAATAATGCTCAAGAACTTATCAAGTTGGAAACGGAAATCAAAAAATACTTTGTTAGCGATGATATAATTAAATTCTTTAAATCATTTTCTTTAATCCGATTTGACGACGATTTAGATAAATTTGTTAGAGATTTTAGAAATAGTATAAAGTCGATAGATGATGGACATAAGGCATTTCAATTATTACGTCAGTACCCTATAAAACACAATAAATTATCTCAAGAAATATATGCAGATGAATTATGGCGTTTTCTATCTGATAAAGGAATAAAAAAGTATGACATTGATGAGCCAACTGCAACAAGACAAATCCACGATTTATGTAATGAATATAAAACTAATATCAATCGAAAGTTGATTAATCAAACAAACTATAAACGTAAAGAATTTGACGAACTAATATCTAAAATAAGTAATAGAAGTATTACAATTATTCATGGTAAAGCCGGTTGCGGTAAAAGTGGAATAATAGCAAAACTATGCGAACATTTGGAAAAACAGAACGAATTATATTTACCTTTAAGCTTAGATGCTCGAATGCCTAGCGGATGTACACATGAGTTTGGGAAACAACTAGGATTAAGTGCTTCCCCAGTATTAACGCTTTCAAAACTTGCTAATCAACGTATAGGGTATCTTATTATTGACCAAATGGATGCAATTCGTTGGAATGTAACACATTCAACATCTGCTTTTTCAGTGTGCTGCGAATTAGTCCAAGAAGCACAGTATTGTGAAAATGTAAAAATAATATTTGTTTGTAGGACAATAGACGCAGAAAAGGTATTACAATTATTCAATGATAGCCCAACGAAACTAACTGACTGCTCTATTGTCGTAGGGCCGCTAACTGACAGTGAGGTCCAAAATATTATTGGTGGGCAGTCATATTATGGCCTTACCCCGAACGTAAAAAAAATGCTCACTAATATTAACAACCTCAAAATGTTTATGACAATATCTAATGGTACTCATATAGATAAATCCTCGGATATTATTCGAGAATATATAAATAAAAAGTTAGATGAGATTGCAAATGACAATGAGCACGAAATCTCCGCTCGCAAACTTCTTCAATATATAATCAATAAAATGTGTAACCTAAATACACAAGTAATTGCGCGAAATGAAATAGAAAATGAATTTGGCAACAATTTGCTGGAAAAATTTTGTTCCTGCGGAATCACTGAAGAAATTAATTCAAGCATTCGCTTTACTCATCAAAGCATATTAGATTATTACTTAGCACAAGAGTTAGAAAATGAAATAGCTAAGCGTAATAATGTAGTGAAAGTAATTAAAAAGCACAATAAGACTGCAATAATAGATTATGACATATTGAAACAATACTTTGAATTTGTCGAATTAAATAGTTCTAATTATGCCAAAGTAATGGAAAAGGTATTATTTAGTTCCAAGATATGTTCATTTATTCGCCATATTGCCCTCGAATCCTTTAGGACAACGTCTCACGATGACGTAGAAACTATTGCCTTAGCGCTTAAAATATTAACAAGTAAAAAATATGGTAAAAAATACTTGTTATATCTAACCATTGGTAACTATGCTTTTGCGCATGGATATATTGAATCGGCAAACTTTTTAGAACTGAAAAAGTCGACAACTCCTGCAGACCAATTATCAGTTATTGATCTTTTGTTTTATGCCAACAATCAATGCGAGCAATATCTTGCTCATATCAATGATTATATAAAAATAGTAAACTATGATACTAATGTCGTGGAGCATCTATATCATCAAATAGATGACACAACCTCATCTGATAAGATGTTTGAATTGAAGATTGGCTTATTATCACATATCCCCAATCAAAAGCGCCATATCTACTGGGATGAAGTTTTCTCTTTGCCACCATCTCGAGCTGGAATGTACATAAAGTATTCTCTATCGAATAATGATGACTATAACGAGCATTTTGATTGGTCTGATCATTTTGAAACATTGTTAAATATAGTAAAACTCGAACATCAAAACTACTTATGTGCTGCAAAAGATTATTTAATTAGAACTTGTAAACGATGGGAGTTAGACGGATATGACGATTTCAAGTATCATTTTATAAAAGCGATGGCAAAAAATTTATTGGAGGCCTCTTTCAGCTTTTCGACACCTAATGAAATACTTGATTTTCTTTATTCTCCGTACCAACTTTTTAAAAACATTGCATTGCAGTATATGACCCACTGCAATACAAATAATGCTTTATGCGTATTTGAACGATTAATAGATGATAACTATATTAGCAAGTTAGATTTTAGAAAACATAAAGCCCAACTTGGCTCTTTACGTGATATAGTAAAAAACCATAGTTCAAACCTTAATGCAGATTATCTAAATTCTCTAATAAAACAAATTAAATCTTATAAGTCCCCTAGCTTAATAACATTTGCTAAAGATAGATTTGAGCAACGTAAAAAGGGATTGTATTATCATTTTTTTGAAGAAGAACAAAAGATATTACTATCGTCTATTCCACATGAAAAACTCAATAATTCAACTTGCGAATATCTAAAATATTTGTTAAGAAAATTTCCTGCTGCAGAATACTATTACAGTTTTTCTGATTATATGATTGGAGAATTTCGTAGTGTTGTAAGTGGGATAATAGACAAATGGCCTAAATTCAGCATTAAAACTTGGAAAAGACTCCTTACTAATCCCAAAACAGGAAACCGTAAGTTTACTAGAGAGGAGATTAATGCAAGTGGAAATTATGTAGAATATGATAGAAGTAGTTTTGTACAAGCAATCTCTACTGCCGCAAGTATTAAGCAAACTATGTTTGCTGAAATTGCTCTTAAATCAAATAATATCCCAAGATATTTTATTAATGCTATATGCTCTGGAATAAGTGGAAACGAAAAAGATGCAAATCAGAAAAATCATACAAATGAAATTGTTGATATCTGCGATGTTAATATTCGTTTAGAAGTTTTCAAGAAATATTATGATATTACCAATAAAGAGTTTTTGCATTCATTGATTAAATTTATTGAGCATAATGATATATTTGATACTTGGATTGAATCTAAATTGATTGAGATTGCTCAAAATTCCGAAAAATACGAGACAGAAATAATGAATGTGTGGCATGCCGATTGGGATGCGAATTTAGATTCGCTTACAATAAATGATTTAGAAACAGAAAAAATTAATCGTGTACAAACTTGTGCCATCACGGTTTTAGCAAATAATCTATATGTAAAAAAATGCTTAGATAGTACAATTAAAAATATTATCGACGAGTGCTATGAATCATCTCATCCTGTTTTATTGTTATCTGCTATTGATTTGATATGCCCTATCTGGAATTTTGATAAACAATACGCAATTGATATTTATACGAAGATTCTAAAAAAAGACATGAGAACAATCTGCGGATACAAATCGATTAATCTATTAGATCGTGCTGCAATAAAATATCCAGATAATTTTAGTAATATTCTCAGTGAGGCCATTACTACTGGTAAAAGCTATTTAAAAACAATTGGCTCAAGAATAGTTTATTATTACTGTTATTATGGTATTTATGAAAACCTAATAAAACAGATAATTAAAACTAAACCCAAACTGATAATCTCTTGCTGTACTGACATAATTAAAAATAATAATGCTGATGAAAAAATTCAAAATAGGACGAAAAAATTATTATTATCCATTGAGTCAAAGAGCATTCGCACATCCGATCCAAACTCTTTAAGAGATATTATACTTGATTCTGATAAAGATTCAAAATTTACAGTATCAATAATTAAGAAAATGCTTCCTCTAGAAAAACATGAATGGTATGGCATTCTATCGGATTTAAATGATCTTGATTGTTTATCAAAACAGAATCGTATTGTATATTCAATATGCGATAATGTAATATCACAACAAACTCTATCATTGTATGAAATTAGAAAATTAGTTGACGTCGTAGTCAAACTATATGCAGAACTATATGATAGTAATGAAAACAGAAAGTTGAAACAATGTCTTAAAAGATTAAATAAAATATACGATACTTTTGTTATTGATACTATTCAAGTCGCAAATATAATTGGTTAGAGACTTCCTACATTAGTAACGTACGCAAATATAATAAATAAAAATCGGAATAGCACTTTAATATTCCGATTTTTATTTGTTATTAATTATCTGTTTTTTTATTAATCAAATCTGCGCTATCATTTTTATTCCGCAAATACGGAGAATTAACCGAAAATCCCGGCGGCGTCTGTTTAAATGTAATATCGTCATTTTGCAACATTATTGATTTTTGTTGAAAGGCCCTTAATTTCTTTATATCAATCTCACCTACCAATATTGTTTTATTCAATCCGCCTTTCGTCTTTACTATATTCATCATTTCCGTTTTGGTCGGTTGCACTATTCTACTGTCACCATAATCCGATGAATTAACCTGGACGCAATAACAATGCAAATCTCTTGATAACGACTCAATAATATTGGAATAATAATTTATATCCTTATTCCACTCTACCGCGATTAATAAATCTAGCATATTCGCAAATATGGCCCTATCTTTTATCGAAGCCAACTCATAGCAGCAATATACTGGGAAATAAACTCCTTTCCATCTATATAATTCATAGCCATTACCCGACTTATATTTTTGATTAAATCCTTCTATCAATTTAATCTCACTAGGTGCATAATGACACTTGTGATGGAACGTTATACTTGCGTAATTGTAATCTTTCCAATTATATGGAAGAATGACTCCAGTAAGATTATATACCGTCCTATCTCTATCTCCGCCTGTATTTGTTAGATAGTATTCAATTCCAGTAATTACTGCTATTTGATTCCTTGCACAAATATTAGCTAGTAGTGGCATCATTTCAAATGGAACATAACATTCTGGTAAAACTAGAATATCCACTTTTTCCTGAATAGCCAAATTCACTAACTGCTTAATCTCTTGATATCTCTTATTTGCAAAATGCTTCTCCCCTCGAAGCAGCCCTTCAATACGATTATAATCTATTTTCGCATTGCCTATTGCTATTTTTAATGTTTCTTTATTATCAAAGTCTTTGTCTGAAATATCAATAAGAACATTAGTTGCATTGCCATCTATTTTGCTAGTATTAAAGAATTTCTCAAAACTTCCATCGCCACTACCAAAATTATTCATTCCCTGATACAATTTCAAAACATATCGGCCATACTTTTGTTTACTTAATTCTTCCTTATCACTTTCTAATTCACAACACTTTAATGCAAAAGAGATTTCTTGGGGAGTAACTGTAAATGGCAAATACTTATAATAGTTTTTGGCTTCCATTTCTTCTTCTGAAACATTAAGACACTTTAATGTTTTAACAACTTTATCAAAACTATATAAACACTTTAACTCGTTACTATCATCAACAAATTCTATAAATATAGGAAGCAAATATTTGTTAAACATCCTCGTCGTTCTATATGAACGCATTATAGGCATATATTCATCTTTCCTATTATAAATCTTATATATCTTTGTCATCAAATTATGAATATCCGCCTCTCCAAGCAATGCAACTGGTCGATACGCACTTATTAACAGATACTTCTTCAAGCATTCTTTACCTTTGCTTATTATTCCTTCTTGCGCTCCACCCTTTCCACACATTTGGTTTTCTATTATTTCAAAGATATCCTTAATTGTATCCAATAACGTATCATATTGCCCATTAACAATCAGAATTTCAAAGATCCTTTCCCACAATGAGTAATTATCAATAAAAAGCCTAGGATCAAACATATTCAAGATCCCTCTAATCACTTTTATCTCTTTTTTATCGCTAATTAAACTTGTAACTTTCAATAATTTGCCAAGTGCCTTTGATGCCCCATATTTATCAAATTCAAACTTTTCTATGCCTCTAAATTTATTTATGCTCTCTTTATTTATTAATTTAAAAAACTCACCATAATCATTGTCATCAACCAAGCAGTCAACTCCTGGCATAAATTTAAATCCGCTTGCATTCTTTGCAATTTGCCTCCTAAAACAATCAATCAATGCACTTGTAGCACTTTCTTTAAAATAAAAAACCTTAACTTTGTGTCCTTGCAATGAAATGCGAGAGTTTCCAGACATTACATTCGATTCTATATAATATTGTATGTATCCTTTTTTATCGTTATCTACTTTCGTTTCGCCATGTAAAATGGCTTCATGTGGCTTACATTGACTTGTCCTATCACAACAACAGTTTATGAAGAAATAGTCCATAATTTTATCTTGATTTAAGACATCATTCTCGGATTGAACGTATAAATCAGATATCTTCTCAACTTTATCTACCATAATTATATCATCAACGTATCTTCCGTAATACACTGGATTAATTCTCGTAATAATTGCTTTATCAAAATCCCTTAACTTCCAGTTTGAAAGAATCATTGATGGCATAAATCCTATAGGCAACATTGTGTTTTTTCCGTCAGCAAAATCCGCATCCCCAGATTGTCTTAAAATATCTGAATATCTCGCACAAATCCTATACACCAAATTATTAATTCTTTCTAATAATCTTTCTATACTTACTTTATCTACCCCTTCTATTGTGTCGCTCTCGTTCTTTGCATAATTCTTATATTCATCATAAATCTGCGCAAAATCTGCTTCTATCATATCTACTGAATAGAAATACCTCGTTAAATCCATTGTGATTATTATGGCGTCCTGTTTATCTTTTAGACATCTTTCGGCCTCACTCAAAGCATGCTCGCGCCAAGACTCATATTGTGTAAAATATGGTTCAAATAATTTCGGCGAATTTTTATGCTCTAAATCTTTCAAAAGTCTATTGGCATACGCATGCTCATACATTGACGAACTTGAATCTAATGCTTTACTAATGCTTTACCAATAAACATAGTCCACACTACGCCCAAAATGTGCCCTTCTAACGGCAAATCAATAAAGTGTTGCCATTTCTCAATTTCAACTTTGTTCTTTTTAGATTTCTTATTAAATATAATGTTTTTGCTTTCCTCAACTATACTCTTAGGAAAAGAATGTATGGAAATACCTTCTAGTATCATATTGGATAGTTCATTCCACTCTTTTTCGTCTTTGTCAATTAAATCACTTATTGTCTTGGATATTCTTAAAACGTGTTTCTCTTCTTCGCCAGCAAATTCTTCATCTACCACTATTTTATGTCTTAAAAATGCCTGCGTTTTATCAAAATTAACACTTGCCTTCAACTTTTTATATGCAATAGAAATTAATTCCATAATATCTTTATATTCAAACATACATTTTCTCCTTTGCGTAACCAATATTTATTTATTATCGTTTTTCATAAATTTGATATCTGGCAAAACAATTTTTGTTTCTTGATACTCTTTTCCAAGCTCATCTGTTTTCTTCCACCACACAATCATCCTAACAGTCGCAGATACTGGTGTAAATCCTTTTGCTACAAATCCGTCTATTCTAGCATTCATTGCATCGGATAATTGCAGGACTTTGTTACCTAATGAATTGAAGCAAATATATTTCTCTACTTTACGCCCATCTGCTAATTCTACCCGTTCTTTCTTTATCGAAAGTGCATCTCCACTTTTTAATCCCTCTATATCTTTCTTTAAGAAATAGAATGACGATAGATGTACGCCTTTAAATGAGACTGGAAGTATCATTTCGCCTGATTCCTTATACATAGTGTTGTCTACTTTTTCCACTACTCCACTAGCATTGATCATTTCAAAATAATTAGTATTGCAATGGATATAGAGATTGTTTATTGCTCTCGTCATTGCAACGTAAATAAGACGTTTTTTCTCATCTGTTGTAGGAGTTTGCTTTAAAACCAGAAAGACATTGTCAAATTCTCGACCTTTTGCCTTGTGAATGGTTGAAACAACGATTTGAGAATTTTGTGTTTTGCAAAAATCTTCCAATTTAGACTCATAAATGAATTGAAGAAAATCTGTTTTATATTTAGTTTTTTTATTAGTTGATTCAAAATCCGCAATTAGATTTTTTACATAATCATATGCGCTACTTTGCGAATACTCTTGCGCAGTCTTTCTTTTCGCTCTTTCCCATATTTCATTATCAATAAAATAATCATCTTCCCTTAAACCTAATGAATCAACAAAATATCTCATCTCTACTAGATTATAAATATTAAATCCGTTGTTATCTTGAATTAGCCTTGCTGATACGCCGTTATTGTTTAACATTCCTGCAATTGTCGCTGCGTCATCATTCGTTTCCGTTAAAATACATACTGATCCTGATAGATCTTTATTCATTATATCTTCAACAACAGGCTCTAATATATTAGGCGAAATATATCTCGTTATGAATACCTGTCCATTCTCTTTTCTTACCGCCTTAATTGGAGTCTCCTTTAAACGATTTGACAAAGTAGTAACAAATTTATTTGCCAACTCAACAATATTTCTTCCACTACGATAATTTTCAAGTAGTTCATACTTTGTTGCTTTATAATCAGTAATTAGTGATTTCAAATACTTGGAGTCTGACTTTCTAAATTCATAAATATTCTGATCATCGTCTCCTACCGCAATCACTCGCATGTCGTCATTAACTTCCATTAGCGCTTGCACTAATGAGAACTCCGTCTCACTCATATCTTGAGCCTCGTCTATAACCAATACGCTCTTAGTAATTTTGTTCGTCTCTATTTCTCCAGACCTTATGCCCTCAACTGCTCTTTCTATTATAGTATCCGTATCCGTCAAAGTACCTACTCGTCCAAGCAAATCAAAACAATATGAATGGAACGTGCTTATCTGTATAAAATTTGCCGCATTACCAATCATATCAGGCGACATTAATCTCTTTTTAAACTCTGTTGCAGCTGCGCGTGAAAAGGTAAGCATCAACATTTGTTCATGCTTGATATCTTCCATCATATACAATGACGCCAATTTATGCACCAATACTTTCGTCTTACCGCTACCGGGGCCTGCGGCTACGACTATATATTTTGAGCTTGCATCCTTAATTATACTCAACTGTTTCGAAGATAGCTCCCCAAATAACTTTTTATATTTCTTAGGTGTGATATTCTTTGATATCTCAGACTCTCTACCCTTGAAGTATTTACGCAGAAAACTATCATGATTTAAACTAAAATAATCCTTAACGAATAATTGCGCACCTTGCTCGTCCTGTGCCATTTTCTTTGCGTACTCGCCTACTATATGAATCTGCTGAATCTTACTCTTATAAAATTCGTCAAGCCTTTTATAATCCTCTTTAGTATACTGACGTTTCATATCTTCGATGCGTTCAATTCGCATAGCATTATATGCTACTAAAAATGCACCATCGAGTCTCAAAGCTTTTATTCTGGAGAGATAATATAGTGCATCATCCACCTCGTCAGATGTGCAACCATTACCTAATAATGTGCCATTTGCATATTGTTCTTTTAATTCAAGACAGGAAAACTCAACACCTATCTCATCTTTTTTTACACGATTCGAACTTTCCAAACCTTTTTGGAAAAGATATTTAATTATGAAATTAGCTAATTGCAAGCGTTGCTCACTCTTTTCTATCAGATAATCCGTAGAATAATTTGATTTAACAATAATTAAATCTTTGATCTCAGTATTTGCCTTCTTAATTAAATGTTTAATCTCATAAAAATTAAGAATATCTCTAATTTTCTTTATGTTTACAGTAGGTATACTCTCTTCAAATATTTTATTTATTTCTTTTAAATTTATCCTTTTTTCTTCCTCGGAAACTACTTCAATAATTAATTTTTCAATTTTGGCATACTCTGATAAAATAGCCAAAGATGCGTTTGCCCTACCATTACTCTTGATAAGCGCTATCAAATCTTTAGCATCTGCTAATATTCTCTCTTCTCTTAGAGCATTGATTATTCTTATGATATTTTCTTTAACTATACCTAATCTATCAGAAAGATAATCAACACGAGTTTCTCCTTCGCAATTGTCAAGTGCTTCGTGCGATTTAGCAGATATCAAGCTCTTAATCAAACGTATTGCGTCTTGTTTATCTTTATCATTCGCAAATTTCTGTGATGCTATTATGCTATTGCGCGTTTCAAGCATATTATTAACCAAAAGGCTATTTGCATATATTCTCGGCATATTTTGTCCGCGTTTAATAAACCCCACTTCTTCAAGCGCAGCAATTGCAGTTCTAATGCGAGACTCCATCTCTCTCTGGTTAACAGTATCGTCCCAACCAGCAGCTCGAGCAATCTCCAATGCAGATTGCGATGTAGTATTTCTAATCTTCGTAAAATCCTTAATCGCTTTCCAAACTTGCTTGATCTCTTTTTGTTGCAGCTTACTTTGATTTAATAAAATAAAATGCTTGTTCAAATCTTCTTCATCAAATAAAACAAAACACTCTGCGCTTGTTCCTTTACCTCGGCCACCCCTGCCTGATTCTTGCACGTAATCTTCCAAACTTGTGGAAATATCATAATGTACTACTAGCCCTACATTATCCTTATCAACTCCCATACCAAAAGCCGTAGTGGCTACGATAATGCGGTTTTCACCTTTCATGAATTTGTCTTGATTATCCAAACGCTCTTGCCTATCCATTTGCCCGTGATAATACACTGCACCACCACTAATGCCGTCTTGATTAAGTCTATCTGCTAAATTCTTAGCTCTTGCTGTTCTAGATACGTAAACAATTGTCGGGCAATTATGAGAATCTAAAATTCTTCGCAACTCTTGATACTTTTCTTCCGCAGAACCTTGATTGTATACATAATATTTCAAGTTGGTTCTTTGTGCATTACTTCTAAACACCTCCAACTTCAATGATAACTTTGTTTCAAAATAACTAAGTATATCATCTATTACCTTTTGTTTAGCAGTTGCTGTAAAACATGAAACCGGTATATTCTCGTCAAGTTGTTTCTTCTCTTGATATTGCTTAATAAAGTCTCCAATGTACATATAATCCACACGGAAATCTTGTCCCCAAGATGAAAAACAATGCGCCTCGTCAATTACAAAACGAACTACGTTGCGTTTTAAAAGCAAACTCTCTATTGATTTTGATCGAAGACTTTCCGGAGAAATATACAGAAGCGATGCTGAGCCATCTTCAACTAAATCATACGCTTTATTGCGCTCTATTGGATCAATTGCGCCATTAATAGTTACGGCGCCAGTTATACCCTTTTGATCAAGATTATCCACCTGGTCTTTCATTAATGATTGTAACGGAGATATAACAACAGTCAATCCTCTTACCGCTTCTCCTTGCACAAGAGCCGGCAACTGAAATGTTAATGATTTTCCTCCACCAGTCGGGAAAATTGCTAGCAATGACTTTCCATCAATTGCTGCAGAAACCGCTCTTTCTTGAAGTGGTTCTCCTTCATAACTTCTAAATTCATCATAATGAAAATATTTGTTAAGAGCCTTGAGTGGATTAATAGTATTGTTACAATAATTGCATCCCTCAATACATCTACGATTCCTAAGGTCGTAGATTACATTCTCTACCCGTGGAAATTTCCAGGATACCCAATACGGCGTAACGAATTTGTTTTCAGTTGTATTAATTAATGCAAGTGAATATGCAAGTTCAACTGGATTGTTTGCCACGTACTTTGCAACATCTGCATTATAGCATATTCTATCCTTGAAATATTCTTTTATGAGTTCAACACAATTACATTCAGATGCAAAATCAACATATTTAAAGAAATCTCTGAATTCTCGTTTATCATGAAGCAAAGCATAGTAAATACTCTTGAGTCGATTATCCAATTTGTTAAAAATACTTACTTCTTCATAAAATAATTGACGTGCCAAAATCGAGTCTAAATATGGATTGTTTTGCTCATCTTCTGATATTATCTTATACTCTTTCCATATATCATGATGCGGTTTTAACGGAAATAACAAAGGAGACAAATTAAGCGTGTCAATAAACTTCCTAATAGGAGATTGCAAAATAGCATTTTTGACATATTTAAAATCATGTTCAAAAACATTGTGTCCACAAAGATACTCTGCATCTTGCAAAAACTTTGAAAAGCCAACCATATCATTTGAATGGAACTGGCCGTCTCTATAATTAGTTGCGCCCATATCTAAGACTTGCTTTCCTTGCGTGTCAGTTTCCAAATCAAAAAACACAATGCTTTTCATCTTGCCATCCTTGTAAAATTATTTATTAAATTCTTCGCTATTAAGTATATTTATTGTATCATATATATTCAATCTTGTAAATGGGACGAAATAAAATATATCTTCTAAAATCAATTGGTTTTTACAAAAAAAATTGCGAAATATTTTGTAGAATGCCCCCAATTTTTACAATTTTACTACAAAAGAAGGTCGCGAATTTTATTTTACTCAAAATTACTAAAAATCAATAGAAATTAGCAAGAAAAAATAGATGATCCTGAAACACAGGATTTAATGGGTTCGGTGTTGAATTCGCATTCGATTTTGTGAAAATAGATGTCAATAACGACAAATAGATATCAGTCAATGTCGGTAGGCATCAGACTGATTGAGAGACTTGAAAACCAATTGGGCGCAAGCCCACGAAATGGGTGAATTCTTACGTTTCCTTCATTAGTGATCTGCAAGCGCCAGCAAGTGCATTTTGCACTTTTTCTTATGTAGGAAAGTCTTAGATTTAAATAGCTATCAAAGAAATAATGCTTAAACAGCCTATCCAACTTTTTAGCAAACGTAACTAGTCTCACTGATTATCTAAGCCATTCACTTTTCTTATCTTGCACAATAACACAATTCTCATTTTTTACGATTATGCCACATTATTAGTCACTAAATCTTCTCTTTATTTAAACAATTATGTTTTTTATTGTTTAAAAAATATAAGGACAAAATATTAACCAAATGTAAAAATTTTGATTCACCAATAACTATAATAGCAGACAATTATTATATAGAAATATAAATATATTTATCTATCGCGAATACAGTCTATAGGTTTTTTCCTTGACATCTTGTATATTGGTATCAAACTTGCTATCACTGCGATTGCTATACTGATAATTATCATTATTGCAATTTGTCTTATGCCAAAAAACAATACGGTAAATCCCACTTGAGTCATATTCTGAATTATCACGTTCAATCCCATACAAGCAAATACTGTAACTATAATAGATAAAATTGCATTTATCATTGCAATTATTATACTTTCGTTTACAAATATTGCAAAGACGTCGCTTGCTTTTGCGCCCAACGCTCGCAATATGCCTATATCTCTCTTTTTGTTGGATATAGAAGTGCCTATATAATTGCCCATCATCATAATTGAAAACAATCCGAGTCCAAGTCCTATTATCAGTATTATTCCTCGCATATCATTCAACGGTTCTTGCACTAATTCGAGCTCAAGAGCAACGCCGTCGTGCATTCTCAATACTCTATTGCCATCCTCATAAAGTACGCTGACAAGTTTTTGTAATTGAGAGTCGTGTCTTGGCATAGGCGCAAGCAAAAAGCAAAACGGTTCAGGTTCGATGTCTTTCATACTTTCATACATCTTATTGTTGAAAACAAAAGTATCCTTATCTACATCTTCAGGAAAGTCGTCTCTTGACACGTAAATTCCCACAATGCTTGCTTTTGTATCAACTGCGGTAAAATCCGCAAAATCGTCGCTTTTGTAATACAAATAGACGTCATTTAAATTTATATCTTTCAACGTCTGCAATTTTTTGTCGATATAAATAGCTTTTGAATCTATTCTTTCAATATCTTTGCCGCATCTTCCGCCTGTAAGATTGCTGTTGTATCCGCCTTCCATTTCCCAATATATTGTATGTTCAAAATCAAAATATCCGCCAAAAGCCGACCTTAACAAAAATCCGGCGTACATCATTCTCCAATGACACTCCTTGAGTTTGGATAAATCATACTCCTTACGGTCGTAATCTACAAGCATATATTTTTCATCTCCGATATAAGCCGCCGAATACAATCTACCTAAAACATATTCTACTATATTGTCAGGATACATCCAACTATCCCAGTTATCACCGCTGTTTGTATTCTCTGGAAAAGCGTCTATCCTTTCTAAAACATACTCTTTGAAAATATTTAACTTTTCTATCTCTAAATTCTCCGCTTCTTCATAGCAGGCAATATATTTTGCATAATTTTCATAACGAGAATAGATATGATACAAACTCATTGCTTTAAAAGATATTATTCCGTCGAAATAAGTTTTATCGTGATTGACGTATGTTTCTTTTTCTACTGACATATGATCTTGCAACAACTTTATCGCAGCATTCAAACCTATGACATATTCATTGTCATTTAAATTAGAGCGTTTCTTTCCGTCAATCCATATTATATCTTTTGTTTTATTCAAATCTTTATCAGAAACTACTCCCCAAAATGTTGTAGTATCAATATTGCTTTGGGTATCCGCAACCCCGCCCAGCGATATGCCCAACTTGCCATTTGACGGAGCGCCGAAAGCCTCCCAACTTTCAACGTCTGCGGCGTGAGAATTGACGATAGCGTCATATCTATCTTGCGATACATAACCGATTGAATGATAGCCGTACCTAAAATATTCAATACATTCGCTTTCCAAAATCTCTTGATTAAAATCTCGCGTAGCCGTATTGGACGGCTTAAGACAATCAAACTTCCCCTCCTTGTCGGCATTGGTATCAAGTACCCCGACGATTTTCCAATATTCCTCTCCCCAAATTGTACACATAAACAGTTCTTGCTCAATCAAAGATTGCGCCGTCCTGGACGTATCCGGCAGCACTGTTGTCGAACTATAATGTTCTCCGGGTTCAGCAGACGGATAAAATAACATAGTACCAGCGAGATTAATTTGGTCAAACAAATACTTGGTGATTACAATCTCGTTGTCTTTTTCTGGCAAATTGCCTATCAAAGTAAAGTTCATTAAGTTAAAGATGTAACTCGACGCCGGATAGTATCCGTATATATATCTATTATAGTAGCGAGAATTATTCCTGCCAGACAAATTATCAGGGTTTAGAAAATCTATTTCAACGCCTTGTTTACGGTTGGTAAACGTAGCGCCTACGTAAGTAATTCCCGTTTTTTGCTTTAATCTATTGATATCTTCAAGCGACGCTCCGTCTGTTTCGCCCAATTTGTCGGAACCTGACAATTTGAGATTTGCCGTAAAGGCAGATGCTTCATAATTTGAATCACGATATGCTTTCAATGCCATATCTTGCGCATTAAAAGCATTGAAAGTATCTACTACGCCAAATGCAGCGAAACTAACCATACACAATAGTATTGTAATAAATAATCTTAACGGCTTACTCCAAACTCCGCTTGCTCCCATTTTTAAAGCATAACGGTATGGCAATTTAGAGCGTTTAGTCTTTGACTTTTTGTCAACTTGATTTCTTTCAAAAGGCTTTTCCGTCAAATTTTCCGCCGTATCCGAACTGACTTTGCCGTCTTTCAATCTAATAATTCTATCGGCGTACTTCTCGGCAAACTCCCTATCGTGTGACACGATTATTACCAGTTTGTCCTTGGACAACTTCTTCAACGTCTCTAATACTTGGATACCAGTCTCTTCGTCCAACGCTCCTGTAGGCTCATCTGCCAATATTATTTGGGGATTCTTTATCAATGCTCTGGCTATGGCAACTCTTTGCCTTTGTCCGCCTGACAACTCACTGGGCTTTCTATAATCATAATCCTCTAAATCAACTTCTTTGAGAATGCTCTCCAATCGCTCTTTGTCGGCTTTCTGATTTTGCAATTCCAATGCAAGCATTATATTTTCGCCGACAGTAAATTCGTCAAGCAAGTTGTATTCTTGAAAAATAAAGCCTATGTATTGATTGCGATAAGCGTCATAGTCGGCTCTCTTAAAGTCCTCTGACGACTTGCCGTCAATAATAATCTCGCCTTCATCGGCAAAATCAAGTCCGCCTATGATATTCAATAGCGTAGACTTACCGCTCCCCGATCTGCCCAATATAAATACCAATCCACGCTCTTCAAAAGACAACGAAACCCCTTGGAGCGCCTTTATAGGCACTCCTTTTCGGGGCTTATACGTTTTTGTTAAGTTTTTTAATTCAAGCAAAAATCATCCTCCATTTATATAATGAATAAGTCCAATGCTTTTTGCAAGTACTCCTCTACACTAATAGTTCAGCGCCTGTACCTTTGATAAAAATCTATAAAATTAAATCATATTTATATCATTGTCATCAATATGAATCTCTTCCGTATGAGAATTCTCAACTTGATTATTCTCATCTTCGTGCCCTTTAACTACCATACTTAGCGGCATACCGCAATACTTGACTTGAAATGTCTCATCATCCGTGCAAAGATAGATAATACCTTCTATCAAACCGACAATTGCTGGAATACCTGTCCAACAGAAAAGCAAATAAACAATACCCCAACCTATTTTACCTAAATAAAACTTGTGTATTCCCAAGTCTCCAAGCAAAATTGCAAGAATACCTGCAACATATTTATTCTTCATAATTCCCTCCATAATTTTGATTTGCCTAATCTTTATTACGTCACATTTAATTTTTTGCTAACGCTATACATAAATTATTTTGGTCATTATATAAATTTTTATGCACATTTATTACTTGTATTAAAAACACGCTATTCTTTCATAAGCAAAGACAAATCAATTGTCTGAGAATATAATCTAATTCTTATAATTGAGTTGTTTTAAAGTAGGCCAAGATTTATCTTTTTCGCTCATTATAATTGGAGATCCGTCTGGAAGTACGTATCCAAGCGAACTTGCAGAGCCTTTGTATTCTCCTTCAACTCCCCAATCAATTTTTATGCTTGGATCATTCCAAGCAATACCGCCCTCATCACCTGGATGATAAAAATCTGTCACCTTATAGCAAAACTCAGCAATATCTGAAAGTACCAAAAATCCGTGCGCAAATCCCTCAGAAATATAGAATTGCTTTTTGTTTTCTTCCGTAAGTTCGACGCCATACCATTTACCATAAGTCTTACTATTTTTGCGCATATCCACCGCTACGTCAAACACTCTACCTTTGATAACTCTAACAAGTTTGCCTTGAGGAAACTGTTTTTGAAAATGCAATCCTCTCAAAACACCTTTGCTACTCATAGACTGATTATCTTGCACAAAATTCATATTAAGCCCGGATTCTTCCATATCGCGCTTATTATAAGTTTCCATAAAATATCCACGATTATCAGTATGAACATTCGGCTCTATTATATATAATCCTTCTATACCGCCAACGTTTCTTTCAATTTTAATTTGTCCCATTGTTAATCTCCTTTAAATACCTAATTAATGCATCTTGCCACGTAGGTAGTAATTCAAATCCGTTTTCTACAAGTTTACTTTTATCAAGTCTGCTATTATAAGGTCTTGATGCCTTAGAAAGTCCATACTCAACAGTAGTTACAGGAACTACTTCTGTCGAATATCCCGCTTGTTTAAAAATTTCTTTTGCAAAATCATACCAACTGATATATCCCCCCTCATTTGTTGCGTGATAGAAACCATATTTATCAGTTTCTATCATATCTACAAGCAACCTAGCCAAATCATAAGTATAAGTAGGCGTACCAATTTGGTCGTTAACAACTTTTAATACATCATACATCTGACCAATTTTTAACATAGTCTTTATAAAATTATTACCATTCTTACCAAATACCCACGCTATTCTTACTATAAAATACTTTTCAAGATTCTTTACTACGGCAAATTCTCCTTCAAGTTTGGTCTTGCCATAAACGTTTAAAGGCTTATAATCTTTACAATCTGGTTGCCAAGGAAGTATACCTTTCCCATCAAAAACATAGTCGGTAGAGATATACATCATTTTACACCCCAACTTGCCACACTCCTTTGCAATATTTTCGGTTCCAACAGCATTGACGAGTCGTACTTTTTCCACATTTTCTTCTGCGGCGTCAACCATCGTCCACGCGGCACAATGTATAACAGCCTCAGGTTTGACTCTTTGTAAAACAAGGCTGACTTGCTCTCTATCAGTTATGTCCATATCTTCGACATCAACACCAATGCTTTTATGTCCACGTTTTTCAAGTTCATTTACTACATCAAAACCAAGTTGTCCTCTAACTCCTGTCACTAATACTTTCATCACTTTCTATCCCCATACATCTTTTTATAATAGTTTTGATATTCTCCGGAAATTATTGTTTCCCACCACTCACGATTTTCAAGATACCATTTGATTGTCTTCTTGATCCCTTCCTCAAACGTTGTTTCAGGAAGCCAACCAAGTTCGTTGTATATTTTTGTAGGATCAATTGCATAACGTAAATCGTGTCCCTTTCTATCGGCAACATAAATGATTAAGTTCTCAGATTTTCCAATCTCTTTACAAATTATCTTAACGATATCAATATTTTTCATTTCGTTATGCCCGCCTACATTATATACTTCTCCAACTTTTCCTTTGTGTATAATAAGATCTATCGCCTTGCAATGATCTTCAACATACAACCAATCCCGCACATTTTCCCCCTTTCCATATACTGGTAGAGGCTTATCATTTAAAGCATTGGCTATCATTAGCGGAATTAGCTTTTCTGGAAAATGATATGGACCGTAATTGTTGGAACAACGACTTATTGTCACAGGTAAACCATACGTTCTGTGATAAGATAGAACAAGTAAATCTGCCGACGCCTTACTTGATGAATAAGGACTGCTTGTATGAATAGGCGTTGTTTCCGTAAAAAATAAGTCAGGACGATCTAATGGCAAATCACCATACACCTCATCAGTTGAAACTTGGTGATACCTTTGAATACCATATTTTCTGCACGCGTCCATAAGAACTGCCGTTCCTAAGATATTAGTCTGCAAAAAAATGCCTGGGTCCTCTATACTTCTATCGACGTGGCTTTCTGCCGCGAAATTGACAACTATATTGGGTTTTTCTTCTTCAAACAGTTTTTCCACTGCTTTTCTATCGCAAATATCACCTTTTACAAAACGAAAATTCGGCTTATCCAGTACACTTTTAAGCGTTGATAAATTTCCTGCATACGTAAGTTTATCCAAGCACACAATTCGATACTTTGGATATTTTGCGAGCATATGAAATACAAAATTGCTACCAATAAAACCTGCTCCGCCAGTAACTATAATCGTTTTTTCCATTATAACGTTCCCTCCGCTACTTTTTTTAAATGTTCACCATAAAGTGATTTACCATAAGAGTCTGCTGCTTTCAAAAGATGCTCCTTATTTATCCAACCATTATAATATGCAACCTCCTCCGGTGCCGATATAGTAATATCTTGACGTTTACTCACCATTTGCACAAACTCAGATGCCTCCAATAAACTATCCATAGTTCCCGTATCTAACCAAGCAAAGCCACTGCCTAAAATCTCCACGTTTAGATCACCTTTTTCTAAATATAATCTATTTAAATCGGTGATTTCTAATTCCCCTCGCTTAGATGGCTTAACTGTTTTAGCAAAATCCACAACTCGATTATCATAAAAATATAAACCCGTTATACAGTAATTTGATTTAGGGCTTTTAGGTTTTTCCTCTACGGATAGCACCTTGTGATTTCTATCAAATTCTACAATACCAAAACGCTGTGGATCATTTACGTGATAACCAAATATTGTAGCCTTTCCAATTTCGGCATTTTTTAATGCTCGTTGAAGATATTCCTCAAACCTATTGCCGTAAAAAATATTATCGCCTAGAACCATAGCGCAAGGCTCATTACCAATAAAACTTGCTCCTATTATAAATGCTTGAGCAAGTCCATCGGGGGAAGGTTGAACTGCGTAATTTAAATTGATTCCAAACTGACTTCCATCACCCAACAATTTCTCAAAATTAGGCAAGTCCGTCGGCGTAGAAATAATTAAAATATCCTTTATATTTGCTTGCATAAGTGTAGAAAGCGGATAAAAAATCATTGGCTTGTCATAAACTGGCAATAATTGTTTACTTGTGACTTTCGTCAAAGGATAAAGCCTAGTTCCGCTCCCTCCTGCAAGAATAATTCCTTTCATAATTTGTCACCTCTATTCCTTTTAAATATAATTTTTAAATTTGCTAATATCGACTTATAGTTTATTAAAAAATATAAACAAAGTGCGCCAAGATAAATTAAACAACCAACCCATCGACTACACAAACAAGCGCACACTATAAACACCACGGTCATCATAGATTCAACAATAAATGCCGTAATAATTTTTACTTTTATTATCTTTAATACACAAATCTCTGACAATATTGAATTTAACATAATTACAAATACAACTCCGCCTAAAACCACATAAATATTGTCAAATACATACGCGCCTAAGACAAACGTTACTATACCTATCGCAATCGAAATCAAATTAACAATGAGCATAGTTCTTTCTTTGCGATAAACTTTTAAATAGTTATTCGTGAGAAGGCTGACTTTTGATGTATATATTATTATTGGCAATAATATTCCCAACCAGTTTAAACTATCCTTATATTGTGGCAACCATATCTCCAAAATCTTGCAACCAATAAAATAAAATACCATTGCAAAAAACAATAATGGAGACAAAACTCCTCTTATCTTTTTGTACATCTCTGATAATTTTTCTTGGTCAATCCTCTTCAAAGATGGAAATAATACCACGCTGATTGCCGTAATGAACGTAAGAAATACGTTAGATGCAGAAAACGCAAAAGAAACTTGTCCAAACGTCACTTTATCCCAATGCCATTGTATAATCATCTTTGCGCTTCCTATCATAAGCATCGCTGACCAGTTTGCCATCATCAAAATTATTCCTGATGCTACATTCGTTCCAAGTTCATTGAATGCTTCTTTTATAGGTAACGCACGTCCCAAATATAAGCCTCGATTAAAGAATAATCCAATGATTATTCCCACAATATCGCCGCAAAGATCCGCTATACAGTACCAAACAAAGTTGTCTACTTTCAACGCTAATAGAATAATTACCACTATACCATATGTCAGTCTTTGTGCAATAACCAAAATTGCGTATTTGCTTATACGATTGGTGATTTGTAGCATATAAAGGCTATAAGTTATAATATTTTTTGTCACAACGCCTACGGCAACAAGCGCAAATATAAATTGGTTCGATCCATTCAATACGGATAGCGAAACTGCTGCCATAATGATGGTAACGAGCGAGGTAAAAATAAGCAATATAATAAACTGCGAACGCAATCTAGCCTTATCAAGTTCTTCATAATCATACTTTGCGTAACGCAATACTATGCCGTCTAACAACCCGAAATGTAACACCCCCACATAACTGACGTAAAGAACATAGGTCTGCCAATCGGCATAGGAAATCTTGCCTATGTATTTAGGCACTATTAAACTCAACAAAAAACTTACAGCCATCGATATAACTTGTGTACCGAGAGAAACCATAATATTAGTTGCAAACTTTTTTGTTGTAATACGTTGCGCCATTTTACTACCTTAGCCTCTCATTTGTGATTTTACACTTTCCATATACTTAATCATACGCTCAAATGCCGTTTCTAGCCCAACTTGCGCCTGCCACCCCAATGCACTGAGTTTACTGCAATCAAGATTCATCTTCAACGTAGGCGCAAAGCCAAAACGTGAAATATCGTTTTCTTCTTCTACTCTTACTTTAACTTTTCCTTGACCAAAACGATTTGCGACGATTTGTGCCATCTCATAAATACTGCAATAAGTGTCTTCATTTGCTGCATTATACGCCTCTCCCACAACACCATATAAAAGTACTGTCAATATGGCTTCTGCCGCATCTTCCGTATATAAATAATTCCTCTTTGTTTCCCCTTTTGTTTTCAGCACGATATCTTTTTGCTCCAAAACGCAACGAGCAAATTCTGCAAAAACACGTGAATCT
Source organism: Clostridia bacterium (assembly GCA_029061605.1). GTDB lineage: Bacteria > Bacillota > Clostridia > Christensenellales > UBA3700 > RACS-045. The sequence goes on from JAIDRT010000053.1 coordinate 29,734, forward strand.
TGATAAACTACTCCCTCTCCAAACGTTTGTGTTAGCCTAACAACTTTTGCTGGCACTCCATACTGTGCCGCATATGATGCACATAAACACTCGCTCAAACGCTTGCTTTCTGGATATCCGGACCTTGGCGTCATCGTATTCAAATTAGAAGCGTTGTTCTCCAAAATTTTCGCATCATCTGATGGAGCACCATAAATTTCCATCGATGAGAGATAAACAAAAGATTTAACGTTATTTACACGAGCAATTTCTAGCAAATTTTTGGTCCCTATAACTGCACCCATAATAACATCTACTGGTTCTTCTACAAAAGCCTTACTTGACGTGATACTCGCTCCGTGAATAATATAATCTGCGTTGAGGTTTATCGTTTCCGCAGTTGTCACGTCCATTACTAAATACTCAATATTACCATTGTCAATATCTGAAAAAGTTGAGTGAGCCTTTTCTTCATTTCTCACCATTGCGATTACTTTTGCACCATACTGCAAAAGTTTGCGTGTAAGTGATCTACCTATCAACCCAGTAGCTCCCGTTATTAAAACTCGTTTACCTCCAAAAATTGAAAAATCATTCATCTCGTTAATCCTCTTGGTCGTCATATCCGTAAATTTGTGCATTTTCTTTTGCCTGCATTATTGCGCGCATTGTATAATAATCATCAGGCGTTGTGATCTTTATATTTTCGTAAGGTCCGTCAATCATATGCAATGTGAATCCATAAGTTTTCATAAGTGTACAAGAATCAATTGAATCAAACAAACCATTACTCAACGCTTTTTCGTGAACACCTAGAATATCTTTTAAATAAAAACTTTGCGGAGCTTTTGCGACCCTGGAGTTCTTACGTGATGGCACTTGCTCTATATATCCGTCATCGCTTAAAACAACGATAGTTTCTTTCACTATTCCAGCAGTAATTGCAGAGCCGTGTTCTTTTACGCTACGTATGTTATCAGATAACAGTTTTGAGTTTATTAATGGCCGAACGCCGTCGTGTATAAGCACAATCGCATTTTCATTACCAACGACATCTTTTGCGGCTTTTAGCCCTTCGTAAATTGACAATTGCCCCGTTTCCCCGCCTTCGACGATTTTTTTGACTTTTTCAATTCTAAATTTATACACCAATTCTTTAAGGTAAGGTATCCATTCTTTTACACAAGCAATTACTACGCCGTCTATTTCGTCGTTGTTTTCAAAATGCTCCAAAGTGTGTATTATAATTGGCTTGCCATATATATCAAGAAATTGCTTGGGTTTAGTTTTACTTTTCATTCGACTTCCTACACCGCCAGCAAAAATCACCCCTATATTTTTCATTCTATGCCCCTCCGTTATTGGCTATTTTAGGTTGTTTAGCCATATTCTTTTCTTCAATGCGCACGTTTATCTTACCATAAACGAAATAATAAACCAATGTTAACCAAACAACTTCGTAGATGAATCCTAAATGGAATCTTCTTATCAACTGCTCTAATATCGGGAAAAATACTATTGGATAAATCAGCATACAGTACAAAACCCAATTATATCCATACTTACTCTTTCTCATTCTCATATAAAGTTTTTGATAAAGCATACCAATTGCAAATGGGAATAATATGACGCCAAAGAAACCAAAGTCTTCCACATAAGGTTTTAATGCAGTATAAATATTTGAACTGAATACATACCCATTTGAAGATTCAAATTCTATAAATGCATCAAATCTATCCACCTGTGCATCTGGCAAAGTTAATCCAATATGCCCAAATATAGAATTAAACACCTTAATGAATTCAGAAAAAGTAGACTGCCCATATAAAAGCGGTTCCTCAAAATCAACTACCCATATATTGAAAACGTAAAGTCCTGACCCTCCGTATATGCCCAGTGACTTTAAAATTCCAGAACTATATTGTTTACTTTTACCTAAAAGAAAGAAAATAATTACAAGCAACAATAAAAGCAGCGATACTTTGAAAATAATGCTTTTGTTTATATTTTTCTTTTTAGTATTTTCTCTAAAGAAAAGTGTAAATAAACAAATAAAATAAATAGCAAATCTTAAAAATATATTTCTGTCAGAAGATATCATTACGGCAATTATAAAAATAAATATAGGAATAAATAAATTTACTATGCTGATTGCCCTACTACGAGAATAGATTTCTTGAAATAATCTATAAGTGTTAATATATGCTATCGCAATTACCAACTCAAGACATTGGTTAAACACGAAGCCTGGAGAATACCCCCCAACAACGCTATCATAAATGTGTCTAATTCTTTCGCTCATTGAACCGCTGCCACCAACGTCTGATAAAAGTTTAAAACAATATAATCCAGCCGCTGCCACAGAAATGATTATAAAAAACAACTCTGGATAATGCCTGCTTGGTAATTCTTTTTTCAACGACAGCCTCTGCGAAATCGTCTCAGTTACAAGTTTGTTAGATGAAAATTTCTTAATAACAAGTGCGCCTACGCCGAAAGAAACTAACGCTGTGGTAATGTAAAGTACAAAAGTACTATTGATCTTGACTTCCCAATTTTTATAATTTAAAAGAACTATGAAGTACGATGTTAGCATAGCAAGGCACAGCAAAAACCAAGGCGAGAGCAAATCTCGCTTTCCAAAAAAATATGCTGCTGCTAAAAGCGCAAGAAATATTACCAACATCAAAACTTCCATTTATATAGAGCAATCCTCCTATTGTTTAAAAATATCCCAACATTACTTTTAGAAAGAAACCAAGGTAACTCTCTTTTGAATATTTGCGAAGCAATTTATTATTCTTAATCAATCTGCATTTCCCGCCAAAAGTATTTGTGTCTGCGCATACTTTAATTAATGGAAACATCTTTACTTGGTTAGGAAACTTTTCAAAAATTTCTTTTGCTAGCCAACTTCTACCGTTACGAAACTTTTTATTAAAGACTTTTTCAGACTTTTCTTTAATTTTTTTGACAATCCCTCCGTCATTAGCCCCAACAACATTATTTTCGTGCTGACGATATTTAATGAACGACCTCTCATCGTATATTATTCCGCCATTTATAGATGCCGTCATAGCCACCCATACGTCGTGAAGTCTATTTCTCAATAATTCCTCAGTAGGTCGACTATTTTCAACTGTAATGATTTCATATAAACCACGCTTAAAAACCATAGTGCAACCTGCCAACATATTTTTCTCTAATATTGCAATTGGCGCAAGATGAATCTCTCTATTGATATCATATCTCAAACCAAGCGAATTGCCATCCTTATCCACACACTCTTGATTGGAAGCGTACAAAACTTTGTCGCTTTGAGCAAGCATTGAAACGGCTTCAAATAATTTATTTTCTTCCCAAATATCATCTTGATCCGCAAAAGCATAATAATCATATCCACTCCCAACAGAATATAATAAATTCATAAAACTGTTGCCAACGCCAACATTTGTCTCAAAAAACAGATGCATATTTTTGTGCGTTTCAGAATAAGATGCAAGTAATTCCAAAGTCGAATCTTTTGAGCCATCATCTCGAATAAAAAGTTCAACTGATACTCCTCTTTGATTTAGAATACTATCAAGTTGCTCTTTGAGAAATTTCTCACCATTGTACGTACTCAATAAAACCGCTACCGTATTCATTGATTATCCGCCTCCTTGTAATACGCCTTAAATGAATGGTGTGACACTCTCTTTTCCTCAGGCGGCAACTTCATATAATCTCCGTAAATACTCGATAGATACGCATCGTACTGAGATATTGCGTGAAATTTCTCGTTTTCAAAAGACAACTCAATCAATTCAGTAAATATACTTTTTTCAAGAATTTCCTTTTCACGATATGATCCGCCTACGGCTGCAGCAAAATCAACTTTATCAAAATCTATCTTTTTGTATTTGTTTTGAATTTTATCAAATAGTTTTTGCTTATTTACAAAACGACTAAGTATAAACATACCAAGTCTAAAAGGCTCAAAATACCACGCGTGAGTCTTAGATTTAAAAAATTTTTTCCACTGCGCGGCAACTAGAAGCGCCCTCTTAAACGATGTAGAATTAAACACTTTTTTTGCTTGTTTATAGGAATTTGCCAATCCATCTATTGGGAATACGTCAATAAAAACTCCTATATTATCTTCATAATCACAAGTATTTTTATCAACAAGCAATGTTTTAGTATCATAAATCTTTGCCGATAAATCAACGTAAGATTTATCCGTCTCCCAAGATTTTATCTTAAACGGAATTTCCTTACAAGACAAACAATAAGATATAAACGTATCATAATCGGGACGTGGCATCATAATATCTATATCGTCGTCCCACGGAATAAATCCACGGTGTCGTACTGCGCCTAACAAAGTACCGCCACCTAACGAATAGCGTAACCCTTGCTCTTCACAAATCTTATGAACCTTCAACAACAATTGTATTTCGATATCTTTAAGTTGTTGCAAACTCAATTCTTCATTCATATTCTTATCCTCAAATTTTAAATTTATCTCGTGCCATCCCCTTCTTTTGGTAATAACACACTATGAATTGACTAACCTCTATTTTCTTTTTTCTATAATTTTATATTTTTCTATTTTGATCTAGCAAAAGTTTTAAAAAACCATTGCCTAATTTTATTCGTCATTAATACTTGCACTACGAAACGAACTAACTTTGCCTTTTGGTAATCCAACAAAGATATTATTCTGTTGCGATACATAAATTTAAAGAATTTTTTTTCACTCTGGTAGTATTTAATTCCGCCTCTTCTTTTATATACTGCATCATTAATTCTAAAACAAACCAATGTTTCAGACAGATTGGCAAACATACAACCTACCAATGTCATTCTAGCCCATAAATAACTATCTTCGTTAAAATGCCAATCTTTATATCCTCCTGCCTGCTCTACTTTGCTCTTCTTAAATACAATTGTTTGCTGATTAAACGGACATCTAGAACGCTGATATTTTAATATATCAGTATGCCTTTGCTCAACAACACGCTTACCAACGATATTTGTTGTATCACCCATAAATTCTGCAATATTTCCACCAAGCACATCTATATCACGATTTTTATCTAAGAAATTAAGTTGCTTTTCCATTCTATCCAATTTAGATACATCATCATCATCCATTCTTGCTATCAACTGATTGCGACAGTATTCCATACCAGCCCTTGCCGCAAGCCCTTGTCCCTTATTCTCTTCAAGTTCAACTATAGTAAATAAATCAGGCTTAGTTTCCCTATGGCTATACAAGTAATCTCTCACATCATTAGGCACTGGACCATCAAAAACTATTACAATTTGTTCTGGCTCTATGGTTTGATTTAGCATAGATTCCAAACTCTCTTTCAAATATTCCAAGACCGTATTCCTATAAACAGTCATCAATACCGAATACTTTGAGTAATCTTCTACATCAACATCAATAGTTTTTTGAATTGATTGTATAATATCAACATTATATCGCTTTCTACTCATTAAAATATCTGCATAATTATGCATCTTATAATAATAAATATCTTCTATTTTTCCTGTACGCAAAAGATAATCACCAAAATCCTCCGCAGTTTCCATACCTTGCGTGTTTATATCCTTTTTCGCAAAAACCTTAAAAACAGTCATAAAAAGAATCTTCACATCCAATAAAATGCTTTGTTTTTTTAGATAGAACAGATCTAAATTTAATTTATCTTCCCAAGTTACGTTATTACGTCCATTTACTTGTGCCCAACCTGTCAAGCCTGGGCAAATAGATTGCCTTTTTATTTGTTGTTCGTCCATAAATACTAGATCTCTTACAAGTTGAGGCCGAGGACCTACAACACTCATTTGCCCCATAAAAATATTGAACAATTCTGGCAACTCGTCGATAGAAAGTGAACGCATTATTTTGCCAAATTTAGTCAATCTCTCATCATCAGGCAACATATTACCCTCTTTATCTTTTGCATTTGTCATAGTGCGATATTTTATCATCTTAAATATTTTACCATTTTTTCCAGGACGCTTCTGGATAAAAAACGGATTGCCTTTCATAGCCATTGCAACGATAGGCGTAAATAAAATGAAAAACGGCAACAGCACAACTATTGCTAAAAAACTAGTTAAAATATCTAATAAGGGTTTAACAAAATGTCTGTACATATCTCTCCTTATTTTTGCGAAAGTCTTGCATATTCATCTAATCTTAATATGCAACCTAAGTTATAAAAAAAACTTTTATCTGATTTTAACAGCAATTTTTTAAATGGTCTTAGTAAAAATATTGCTATACCTGCCCACCATTTATATTTAAGTCTAATACGACAGTATGCCTTTCTAAATTCAAATGTAGAAATTAAAAAATCTTGATAATTTGTTTGGTGTCGCACATTTCTCGCACCGTCACAAATATAAACGGCTTTATCACTATCTTGATAATGACACAAGATTCCATCTACTAATCCAGCAGAAGAATTTTTTTTATAAGTTGAGGGGTCTATAGCGACAACTGACAGGTTCACAAATTCTTCCTTTTCCAAGATTATTGCATATCCAACCAAAGACGAATCCTCTTTTGAGAAAAGTCCAAACCATCTATCACCATCTTTAACAACTTTTTTGATATGTTCATCTGCTGTTGATGCAAGTATTGGTCGATAGGATTCTGGGTAATCCGCAAATTTTTTTATATCTATATCAAATATTTCATTTTTATATTCTAATGGAGAAATAATGCTTACTGAAAAATTTTTTCTTCCCTTATTCACCTCGTATCTAGCCTTGGCCTTAAAAGTACTAATGTCATATTTTTCATCTTTTATACAATACCACCAAGTTGTAGGTTGTGGCACATCGAATTCAGTGGTATATTGAACAAACCACGCTTTTGATTTTGAGAAGGATTTTTTGACAAATTGCTCATCTACTATTGTATGTGGAGCATTGTCAGACATCATACAATGCTGATATATTTTAAATGTTGTATTATTTTTTGTCTCTTGCTTTGGTCTAATTATCATATATCTTTATTATTTCTGAAATTTATATATCGTATCGTTTACAACTTTTGCTACAAATAACACTTCATCGTCACTCATCTTTGTGTCACTTGGTAAGCACATACTCCTGTTGAACAGATCTTCACAGACACTTCCTTTGTCTAATTGTGAAACAAATCCACAATCTTTAAAAATTGGTTGTGTATGCATAGGTTTCCACGCAGGACGACTCTCAATATTTTCTACTTCAAGCGCTTTTATTATATCCATAAAACTTGCCTTACAATCTTTTGTTAGGGTAATACCCGTAAGCCAATAAGAAGAGCCTGCTCCGTCAAAAGTCGGCAATGTATCTACGAACGGATTATCAGCAAAAGCATTTGCATATAAATCGTGAATATGCCTTTTTTGAGCCACTCTCTCATCTAAAGCACGCATCTGTCCTCTACCTATGCCTGCGCAAATATTGCTGAGTCTATAGTTATAGCCAACCTCTTCGTGTTGATACCAAGGAAATTTTTCTCTAGATTGCGTTGCCCAAAACAACACTTTATCTCTAGTCTCCTTATCATTACACATCAACATTCCGCCTCCGGAAGTTGTAATAATCTTGTTTCCGTTAAATGAAAAAATTGATATATCTCCAAAATTACCCGTCTGCCTGCCTTTATAAGTTGCGCCCAAACTTTCTGCCGAATCTTCCAATACTGGAGTATTATGTTTTTTTGCTATCGCCAAAAGTTCGTCAAACTTTGCAGGTTGTCCATAAAGATTAACAATTATTATAGCCTTTGGATTAGGATATAACTCATATGCTTTTTCCAATGCTTCTGGGCTCATATTATAACTTTCATAATCACTATCAATAAATACTGGTTCAGCGTTGAGGTAAAGTATAGAATTACAAGAACCGCTAAAAGTAAAACTTGAACAAAACACTATATCTCCTTGTTCAACTCCCAGATATTTTAAACCCAAATGTATAGCCGCACTACCGCTCGACAAAGCAACTGCATAGGGTCTGCCAATATATTCACACATTTCTTTTTCAAACATCTCAACGTTTTTTCCAAGTGGTGCAACCCAATTAGTATCAAATGCCTCTTTTATATATTGCATTTCCTCTCCGCACATATGCGGTGAACTTAGATATATTCTCTTCTCCACAATAATTTCTCCTAAATTCCTATTATATTAGAATATTATAACACAGCAACTTCCGATATTCAACTTAATATTTAATATTAATAAAATTTTTTATTAATATCTAAGTCGTTCATATAAATATTATCAGCATTCCACTACTTTTTATTTTCTGCATCCTGCTTATTCTTTAGTCTATCAAGTTCATAATTAGGATTGACTCGCCACAAATTCCATTTCAAGGCATAAGTAAACGCGCGGAGCGGATAGGTCTTGCCTCTATAAATCTTAGGCGGACAAATTTTGCACCCCAACTTATCAAAGTAAGGTCGCAAATTTTCCATTCGCATCTCAAAGTCAGAATAATTGCGATCCTCTCTCTTTGTCCAGCACACTTCGCTGAAAGCGACTAAGCGGGCATAAGTGAGCATATCAAGTTTTTTCTCGTCGCGGATATATTCTGCCCACTGAGGAATCTCCATACCCAGAATGTTGCTCTCGTCCTTTACTCCCAAAGTTTTTGCAGAAAAATTGTAAGTTTTCTTAAGCGGTCTTACGTTGTATGGATGGTCCATATAGACGTAATTAACCATTGACAAAATACATTTACCGCCCTTTGCCATCCATTCGAACTCGTTCTTATTGCCGGCGCTGTGTTTTATCCACCACTGCGCTACGATATCGTTGTCCATAATATCTTTGGCGTCCAGCATTTCATTCCAGCCAATCATTCGTTTGCCTTTTGTACGCAGATATTTAGCAATCTCATTGTTGAAATAACCCTGCAAGGCATTCTCATCCTTTAGCCCCAATTGCTTTATTTTTTCTTGACAGCGAGGGCATTTTTTCCAGCGCGTTTTGGGCACCTCGTCTCCGCCAATATGGAAAAATCTGCCGGTAAAGATCTCACAAAGTTCGTCTATGACGTCTTTGGCAAAGTTATACACATCGTCTTTCCCGCAACAGCAAATGTTGTCCAAAATACCCCAACGCGAACTAACTTCCACTTGTTCTTCCGTACACGACAAATTAGGATAACACGATATTGCCGCAACCATATGACCCGGCATATCTATCTCAGGCACGACCTCAATATGTCTTTCTTTAGCGTACGCGACGACTTCTTTCATATCGTCTTGGGTATAGAATAGACCGCTACCGTATTCATTTTCGTCGTACCCCCAATCGCCCGATCCCATAAACGCTTTTGGCGAAAGAGGCGTACGTTTGCGAACAGCGCCCTTTTGCGTCAACATCGGATATTTCTTGATCTGCGCTCTCCACCCTTGATCGTCAGTCAAATGCCAATGGAATTCATTCATCTTGAGATGCGCCATTACGTCAATGATCTGTTTGATTTTTTCCACTCGCCAAAAATGACGAGCGCAGTCCAACGAAAAGCCCCTATATTGATAATTCGGCTTGTCTTCTATTTGCGCTCTTTGCAAACCGTCTTGCGTAAAAATCTGCTGCAACGTCATAAACGCGTAGAACGCTCCGCTCTCTGAATTTGCGCTTATAACAACCTTGTTTTGCTGACATTCTATGCTATACGCTTCTTCCTGCAACTTTTCGCCAATTGAAAATAATACGTTGCAATTTGCTCCGCCTTCTTTATCTGACAAAAACTCCTTTAAAAGCGATTTAGTCTTCTCAAATGCGCCTGTGACAGCGCTGTCTCTTCCAAGCGCTATGCAGCCTTCAATTTTCACAACTTTAGTTGGCAAAGGTATGATGTTCATATGATGCTCCTCAAGTTTCCAATAATTATTTATATTTTACCACAAATAAAAAACAAATTCAAGCCCTATATTTGACATAAAACAGGCGAGGTAAAAACTACCTCGCCTGTCCTACGTTCAAAAAGTTAAAGTTTAAAAAAACCAAATAAAGATTGATATTGCGCCCAGCACAATGCCGATTATCGACAGAATTCTGCCGTTGCTTGCATTAGGCTTGCCGTCATACTCGCCGGTATTGCACAGTTCAAGCGCTTTTTTAGATTTAATAAGCCCCAAAATACCAAACACAATTCCCAAAACACCGCCTAGTATGCCAAATATCAACGCCAAAATTCCAAATGTATTAGCGTCCTTTGCTTCTTTATTGTTCAACAATGGTTTATGTTCGTGACGCACGTTGTCCGTTGAAGCAGAGCGAGTAAAGTCATCTCTTTCAACGTAAGGTCTCTCATTATGAGCATTACCAAAGCCATCACTTTTTTCAAATTCCTTTTCGACTTCTTTATCAAAGTCCGTGTTATAATCTTTGTTATTATCTTTGTCAAAATCACTCGAAAAGTCAGCGCCGGCAAACGACTCTTCCTGAAAATCTTGCTGATCAGATTGTCTCTCTTGAGGACTATCCTTCACTTTTAATTTGCTACCGCAATATCCGCAATAGACGTCTTCGTCTTCAACTTGCGAACCGCAATTACTACAGTATTTCATACAACCTCCTTTGTCTTAAAAAACTATGAACATCGGCAAAATTACCCACCAAAGAACAGACACAACGACAGCAATCACTGCCAATACTATCGAGATCTTGGAGCATATTCTGCCCACTTTGCAAAACATTGCGCACTTCTCGTCTTTATCCTGTCCTTTTTCAACAGCCTTTTTGCCAAACACCAGACTTATGATAGCGCATATAAACGTGCCAAACGTAACTGAAAGTATGCCCAATAAAAAGCATATAAAAGACTCAGGATTTTTGCTGACGATATCAGTGACGTTATTTATAGAATCTTCCACGGTATTACGCTTATCTTGCTTATTATCGTCCTGTTCTACATTGGCATAGTCGCTTGTGTAAGACCTTTCGTCCACTTTTGTTCCGCAACTGCCACAATAACTGTCAAAATCATCAAGACGACTTCCACACTTTTTGCAATATCTCATACGTTGCTCCTTTTTTATTTCCCCACTTTCAGTATCAATTAGGGTAGTTTTATTGTACTACATATTTATAATACTTGCAATATAAAAAATATGTAAATTTTGCAAAATAATTTTTAGATTTAACTGATAAAAGCCTCAATAAGAGATATAAAGCCTAATACCACATCAAAGAACAAAGTAAAAAATATTAAACAACTAATCGTAATATACAATATTACACAGAGAATGCATAACCCCAACGAAAAGTGTGACATAATTACTCCCGCTCTGACGTATCTTAAACTCTTACCCTCCAATAACTGCTCACGATTGACTTTTGCTTTTGCCTTCGTCCCGCACACTACTCCTATGATACTTGCAATAAATATAAAGATGCACATAAAAAAGAATATGGTTTCAAAATCAATTGGAACGTCAATTATTGTTAAAATACCGCAGATTAAAACGACTAGAAACGCCAAGCAACAAAGCGCGCCCATTGCTATTGATACTTTTGCCTTTCTCGTCTTTTTACTTACTATCATCAATCTTTGTTCTTCGCTCAAACAAGTTTTTGATGCGTTGACGTTTGGCATTCCATTATCGTCCAACATAAGCAATACACCTCCTTTCACAAAAACTAAAATCAGCGTTCCTCTTTATATTGATTATAACAGATGATTTTTACTATGTCAATATTGCTTTTCCATAATATAGAAATAAAAATATTTTGAAGTTATATTGAAAAACTTATATATCAATGATATAATTTTTATATGAAACGTTTTAAGAAAAAAGCCGAGGAAAAAACAACTCAACTGCCGTCTTGGGAAGAAATCGTATCAAGGATGTACGATGAGGAACTGTATTGTCCTGAAGACTATATAATTGTCAAGGTAATTTATAGCGCAGACAAAGCGCATAGATACGTCGTTTTCAAATCGGACACTGACTACTTGACATATGTATACGAAAAATTGCAAGCGTATGACGAATATGAATTGACATATTTCCCATCTGATTTGCCGGCATACTGGTTGCCAAACGAAGACGGAGCGAGACGCATTTTCAATGATATAGATATCTTAATGCGCGAACTGAAAGCAGAGCCGCAATACAAAACCTTCTTTGACTAATAAAGCGCGTCATTAAGATTTATCAATAATAAACTGTCTGTAATTGAGAGATTCAAATCCCTCTCTTCTATAAAGTCTGGTTGCGCCGTCATTAGACTCTTCGACTTCAAGCCTTATTCTTGCAAAGTCACCAAAAGCCGATTTTATATAAATCAAAAACTCCTTTCCCAGACCTTGACCTTGAAAAGACGGCAAGACAAACAACTCTTCTATCCACACAACTTTGCCGCCCGCCTCGTTGCTGTAGGTATATGCGGTCAACGCATACCCCGCGACTTGATTTTGACTTCCCAGTATAAAAATATCCATATAAGGACTGTCTGACTCCGCCTCGTCCAACGTCCTTAAAAAATTGTCTTCGCAAATCTTATGCAACACTGCGGGAGAAGAATAAAACTCCTTCATCATCGCAAGCGTGGTTTCTCTATCTTCTTTTTTGTATTTTCTTATCATAACTTTTATATTTTGAACTGTTATTTGAGACTTATTCTCGTCACGTTGCCAGAAAAGTCCAACGCTATTACCTCTTCGCCTACAACTGCCAGACTGCTTAAAACTGGAGAGCCTACAAAATATTTCTTTACCAAATTTAAGTTTTTATCAAGACGGTATACGTATCCGTCAGATGCTCCAAAGACGATGTCGTCTCCCATTGGCATAATGCTGCTTTCCACCGTAGCAATTTCTCCCGAAGTATACGGCGAGGTAAACGCCATTGCGTTGCCTACACGATACTCGCCTATCTTTTTGAAAGTAGACAGTTCATAAGCGACCACTCCGTCCTTAGCCGTACAAAAATAGCCTATTCCGTCAACGACATACGGCGCGGTTGCCGTATCTAGATTTATTCCCACATCTGCGTATCTGACGATTTTGCCGTTTGACTTATTGAGTTCAAAGAGCCTTTCTCCTGCCGCTACGAAAATACTGTTGCCCACCACTACCGGAGTAGTAGTGCGATAACGCAATCCCTCTTTGTCATTGGACCAAATACGTTTGCCGTTAGTCTTGTTATACGCAATAAGTTCGTCCCAATGCGAGCCGACGATAAGCATATTGCCGTCGATTACCATTCGAGTAGGAGACGAATTTGCCTTAGCGTTCTTCTTTTGCCAAATTACCTTTCCGTCAGCCAAATCAAGACAATACGACTTCTGCGCCCCTCCGCAATATACCCTATCATTTTCCACAAGCACGTTGAGCCCGGTATTAGCGGCTGCCAACAACTCCGTCTTATACGTCCAAATCAGACTTCCGTCATTGCTGTCTATGCAATAAACTCTGCCCTCTATATCTTGCGCCACAATCTTATCGCCAACGACTTCAAAGGAGTTGCGTACAGAATTCTTCGTTGCGTATTTCCAAATAATATTTCCGTTCTCGGCGTCAAGCGCATATATTCCGCACTTCTTGGGATATCCGTCGTCAACGGTACCCACGTATATGCGCCCATCTCTATAAATCGGCTGGGCAAATTCGCCGTGTCCGTCGAGTTTTTGAGTCCATTCATATCCTTGCTCCATTTCTTGAGGTTGGAAGTTGCGATATATCAGCCTGCTTTGAGCAATTGCTCCACCTTGAATTTCCACGACGCGCGTTGCCGCAGGAGTTGAGTCAATGCCTCCTCCGTCGGCTTTGCTGGTAGTAATGTTGAGTATGCCGTCTATATCGTTGAGATAACTGTAATGCCAATGCCCAAACACCCAAGCAATGAGACCTTTTTTCTTAAGATCGAGTTTATTAATGCCGTATTTTACGACAAATCCGTTTTCGTCAGGACAATAATCGTGATTGAATATTACCACCTTTTTTCCATTTTGCACATTGGCAAGATCATTTGCCAACCAACGCCAAACGTCGCTTTTGCCGTATCTTGCCGGATAATCGCCCTTTGCGATAGCCGTAACAACGTAATGTATATTGCCCACGTCAAAAGAATAATTGACAGGACCATACGTGCTTTCAAAGAGATCTTCGCTATATTTTCCCCATTTCACGTAATCGTGATTGCCTATAATGTAGCGTATCGGAACGCCCATATTCTCGCTGTTCATATCCTTGATATGTTGCTTAAGTCCGTCTTCATAGCAAATATCTCCGGTATGTATTATAAAAGACACTCCCTCGTCCTGAGCGCTCTCGCGTATTTCGTCAACCAATACGCCTGCTCCGTCTGCGCCTATCTCGGTATCTGTCACTTGCAAAAAACTGTGATTAGTTTCGTCAACGTTCTTTTTGTCAAGATAGAAGTCATAGCCGTCCTTTGCTTTGCCCATCTCAACATAATAATTTTCCGTCCAGTACCCACTGGGGATAGTAACCGTAATAAATCGACCTTTATACCAACCGTCAAGTGTAAACTTGCCGTCAGCGTCCGTCTTGACCACGTCTCTTCCGTTGGTCACGGCAACTCCGGCAAGAGGCGCATTGCTACCCGCCTCGTATACGTATCCGCTGAATCTATCATTGTTGACGCCAAAATATATGGCTAAGCCTATGCTGCTGCCAAACACAATTACAACAACGGCAATCAACAAAACTATCATCGTATCTTTTTGTCTATGACCCAACTTCACAACTTTACCTCTTTATCTTAAATAGAATTAAAATATTTACGTGTATTATTATAACAAATAATTTATATGCTGTCAATATACTCTATTTTTTCAAAACGCCTAATGAGAATTATATATTTACGTCAATTGCGTGTACTTATTGATAAATTATGGTATAATATATACGATTTAATATCTTAAAATAAAGGAGTTAAAAATGAAAGTAATAGAATTGACAAAAGACAACTTTGACACAGAAGTCGTGAATAGCGACAAAACCGTGCTTATTGACTTTTGGGCAAGTTGGTGTATGCCCTGCAAAATGCTCTCGCCTACAGTCGACGAAGTTGCGCAAGAAAATCCACAAATAAAAGTCTGCAAGGTCAACGTAGACAAAGAAGGCGAACTTGCGGCGGCTTTTCAAGTATCAAGCATTCCTATGCTTGTGGTAATCAAAGACAAAAAAGTCGTCCAAACCAGCGTGGGCGTGGTATCTAAAGAAAAAATCCTGCAAATACTCGGCTAATAAAATTTTTTTGATATTCTCTAAAAGGTATTGACAATAAATATTTATCGTATTACAATAAATATAATAACTTTTGGAGAATATCACTTTATGACCAAAAATAAAAAGATTGTAATAGCAACTGTATCTGCAATAGTAGCGCCGATAGTCATACTCTTAATTGTATTATCAGGTTTTATCATAGCATTTGAAATTGATATCTTGCAGAATAAAATCAAGCATAAAGGTTGGAACGAAATCGATTATTGCAACGAATGTTGGGAGATGCAAATACCCAACGCAACAATTGAATATAATTTTTCCAATTGCGGCGGCTTTCTAGGTGACGGCACGGAATATACTGTTTGCAGATATTCTACTCGTCCTGATGAATTTCTTAAAGATTTTGAGCCTGATTGCAACGACGAATACATTACGATTTATAATCGCATATTGCCGTTAATGCAATATCGCAACTCCCAAGGCGTTTTTATTGATAACGAAAAACTCTTTACTCCTGACAACAACTTTATTTGGCAGAGCAAAATAAAGAATGGCAACTGTACCCTTTTGCTAGCCTATAATGAACAAAATAATACGCTATACATAATCGAAAACTTTATGTGATTTACTTTATTGAAAGTAAAATTATTGATTTAAAAAACGTACCTTTTTTAAATTTGTATAACTTGCATTTTGTTGGCAATACTTCTCTTCGGAGGTATTAACAATGAAATTAAAAGACAGTCAAACTTACAAAAACCTAGCGAGAGCATTTGCCGGCGAATGTCAGGCAAGAACGAGATACGAATTTATTGAATACGGCGCAAGAGAGCAAGGATATAAGGCGCTTGCTGATATCATCGACAAGATCGCATTCCAAGAATTCACTCACTCAAGAATGATCTACAGTTTTATTCAATCCGCAGATGATGGCACGATTGACAACATTGAGATTTGCACAGGCTATCCATTCAGACAAAAGTGGGATCTTATGGAAAACTTGAGACTTGCAGCCGAAGACGAAGGCGTTGAGGCAGACAAACTCTATCCAGAATTTGCCAAGACGGCAAAGGAAGAGGGCTTTACTGATATAGCCAATCTCTTTAACAATCTTATCAAAATCGAAGAGACGCACAAAAAAGAATTTATGAGACTCCACAAGATGTTCAAAGACGGAAAACTCTATAAGAGCGACACGGCAGTTGTTTGGAAATGCCCTGAGTGCGGATTTGAAGCCACCTCAAAGCAAGCCTTTGACACCTGCCCAGTGTGCCAGGCTAAGCAAGGCGTCGTCAATATCAAAGAGGCGTAAAAGCCGTATTATATCTATCAAATATAATCTTTTATTCAAACAAATAGCCCGCTATCTTCACAACGGAAGTATAGCGGGCTACGCTGTCATTAAACGCGATTACATAGGTCTTAGATTTTTATTTAATCTATCCACAATCCACGCAATTCGTCTTTCTCGTCCTGCGTCAGTCTTTGCGTCTAAGTATGCCCTTGTATAGGTTTTCTTTACAGATAAAGGCATTGCTTTAAAATTCGTATAGGCAGGCTCATACTCTTCCAGCAAAGCCGACAAACCAGATATTTGCTCCTCTGTAATTGCCATAGGATCTGGCGCATTCCACTGTCCGTTCTTTTTCGCTTGCTCTATTTTCTCTCTACCGTGATCAGTCATAAGCCCTCTTTCCTCAAGGCTTTTGACCAAAGTCTTATTTTTCTCTGACCACTTGCTATTTTCTCTGCGCATAGAAAAGTACTTCTTGTAATACTTATCGTCAATGCTTTGCATCAATCCGTCTATCCAGCCGAAACAAAGAGCCTCTTCAAGAGCCTCGTCCGCCTTAATAGTCTTTCGTCCGCCTGCTTTTCCAAACAAAAGCCAAACGCCACCGCTCAACGTGCAGTTCTCACAAAGCCAATTTCTAAATTCTTCTCTACTCGCAAATTCTAATATTTCGCTCATAATTCTTTCCTGTCAATTGATTATGCTATCTTGACAAGATTCTTATTTGCTAAATCTACGCTGTAAAGATGCGAGTCTCCCAAATAATTGTAATAATTGATAAAATACAATTTACCTTTAAGCAAAGTCAACTCGCTTGCATAGTAAGTAGACGACCTAGCAAGAATCAGATTCGGCGTTTGGTCTTCTCTTGCATTTATGCTTATTGAATATATTCCGCTTGAATCATTAGAAGTCACGTCATTATAATAATATATTGTATCTCCATCTACAACGATTTCTAATGGATCCGTTGCCTTAGACACAATCACTGCATATCCAGTGCCGTCGACATTGATCCTTGACAGTCTTTTGTTAAGATATCCTACTCCGTATTGTTCTCTAAAATATACGACTCCGTTTGAGATTACAAACGTATCTACATTGCCTTTCTTGACAGTAATAGGAGCATTTACCGTATAATCGTCAATAGGCATTTTTAACAAATCTCTTCCGTCTACAAAATAAATATACCCTTGATAATAAGTTAGGAATTGAGCGCCTTTATCATATACCAAAGTATCGTTGCCTTGAGCGTCTATCTCGTGAATTGCGGTGCGAACGTTGGCAGTATTCTTTTCCACGTAAAAGATCTTATTGCCGTCGCTGACTATATCTACGCAATCGTTTTCGGATACTAATTCAGGAATCCCTCCTCTCATATCAAGTTTATACAAATAGTTTTTCATTAATTTACTTTCCGTATTAAAATACAAAGTGTTGCCAATTATTGAAAAATCTATTACCTTCCCTGATGTAATTCTTGAGAATACTCCATTAACTGAATTATATGAATAAAGCGATTTGCCGTTGTAAATATCCATAAAATAGATATAGTTGCCATACGTTGCAATTTTACTGCCTGTAGTTACAGGAGTGCTCTCAGGCGCAGTAAATCCCTCAAGAATTTCTTCAGACTGTTCTCTAATCAAATCATATAAACAAAGCATTTGCGTGCTCACTTTATAATACGCAATAGTGTTATCATTTATCTTTGTCAATGAAGTATAATTTTCTCCATCGGCAGCAATGACCTTAGTGCCGCTTAGATTTTTGTCAGAAGTAGGGTACGCGTTGACCTTATAAATTCCCTTTCCTCTTATAAGCGAAGTAAGTTTGTCTACGTTGAGGTAATATAATTCGTTATTTATTATTGTAAGATTACTACCTGAATCTATAGTCAACTTGCGCATTGTAGAGGTTGAAATATTGTAATTGGCAATATAATCTCCGAGCAGATTGTCAACTGTAAAGAACAAATATCCGTTTTCAGCGGTCAGCGTAGAAATTTTTTCATCAATAATCAAAGTTCGTTCCCCGCCGTTCGTACTTATTCTTGAAAGTTTATATCCGTTATTACCGTCAGCAAAATAAATAGAATTATTCAAAACCTGCAAATATTTTGCCTTACCTTGTGAGAGCAATACAGGATCTGATTCTGTCTGAGTTGAATTATTGATTGCTATTTTATATATTCCGCTAGAATTAGCAGTCAGGCCATTGACAGCAAAATATAGATTTACTCCGTCTGTACAAAGATATTCACCATTTTTAAACTCCACGATTTGGCTATCGCCGTCTACGATTTTCTTTATACTTGATGCAAACATCGTATAACTTCTATAATAGATATTTCCATTATTAGTTATAGCAAAATCATACGGCACGTCAGAACTAATTTTTTGCACTCCGTCCTGCGACGTGTAGTAATAAAGTTTATCACTGTCTAATGCGTTAGCAAAATACAATTTTCCTCCTGCGTACGCGATATGCCTTTCTTTTTCCGATGCAGTAATCTCCAACGTTGTCTCCAATACTAAATTATTGTAATTGCTATTCGTTAACTTTGCTACTACTGTGTATTTACCTGTCTCTACCGCGCTGTTTTTTAAACTGGAATCCTCCTTGCAAGAATACGTGACTGTAGTATTTTCAGGCAATTGTCCTACAATCTCAACGCAATGTTGCAAACCGTCATACTCTTCTTTAACACTTGGAAAAGTAATTCCTTGAAAATCTGCTTTATTTATGATAAGTTTAGCGCGCAATACAAGCGTCTTATATCCTTCGCCTGATAAAGTTGCTATGGCTTCATACTCTCCAGCATTAGTTTGTTGAGCGCTTTGATACTGCACCTTTACTCCCTGAGGCACGTCACCATTGACTGCAATAACGTGCGCAGTTCCATCGTATGTTACTGTCAAATCGTTAAACGTCACTCCTGTAATATCTTTTAAAACAGTCTCTCCGCTTGAACTGACATCTCCGCTCGGAGTTATTTCTCCGCTTGATTGATTGTCGTTGTCATTGTCATTACCGCCTGGATTTACGCAAGCGCAAAATATGCTTACGCTAAGCAAAATGACCAACAGTACAATAAGTATTTTGAAATTCTTCATCCTTTTTCTCCTTATAATTTCCAAGAAAGTTCTTTTACTTGCCCACAATATTTAAATTACAAAAGTGTGCATCTTACTGAGTGATAGATACATTATAAATAAAGATAATGTTATTGTCAATGATTATAGTCAATTTAATTTTAACTTGAGTTATTTATCAAAATGCGCATTTATATAAAATTTCTTCAATTAATAAAATCGTCTATAGCGCAAAATTTTGTTGAAAATTTGCTTCAAATCACTTTACAACTTTAGCGAGATAAAGTATAATGACTTCACTACCCTAAAGTAGGGACAAAAGGAGACATAAAAATGAAAAAGAAAATTATCGTTGCGCTGTTGCTCTGTTTGATAACATTGACAAGCGTATTTGCATTCGCAGGTTGTGAGAAATATCTCAACAACGAAACGCTTAAAGGCTATGACGTAGACCTTGCGAAAGCTGTAGCGCAGGAACTTGGAGTGGAAATTAAGTTTTTGGAAATCAACTGGAATAAAAAAATTATTGAATTGAATTCTGGAAACATTGACTTGATATGGAATGGTATGACGATCCTTGACAGCTTAAAAACCGAAATGGAAATTTCCAATCCATATATGAGTAATAAACAAGTATGCGTAGTTAAAAAAGAAAACGCAAGCAAATACAACTCTCTTGACGCAATGAAGGGTGCTAATTTTACTTATGAATTAGGTAGCTCTGCTGAAACTTGGGCAATAAATAACGGATTTGCAGGCGAATTTTCTGGAAAAGATACTCAAATGATGGCAATGACGGACGTATTGTCTGGAAGTAGTGATGTCGCTGTCGTAGACCTTCTTCTTGCCAATTTCTACACTACGTCTAATTCTTCTTTTGCAAATTTGACTCCAACAATTACTCTTACAGAAGAAAGCTATGGAATAGGAGCAAAAAAAGGTAACGTTGCTTTAATGGATAAAATTTGCACAGCTATTATGAAATTGCAAGAAAATGGTACTGTAAACGAAATTGCTAAAAAGTACGGTCTTGAAGAAAGAGTTATAGACTTAAACTATACGTCTAAATGGGACAGTTTGACAGACGAGGATAAAGCAAACTGGAACAAAATCCAAGAAAAGGGATACTTTGTCGTAGGTTGTACGATTTATGCGCCAATGACATATACAGATTGATATGAACGAATTTCTGCAAGTAACTAAAACACTTTTAGAGGCAAGCAAATACACCTTTGGGCTGTTTTTTGCAACACTGATAATTGCCATACCTTTGGGTATGGTAATTTGTGCCTTTGCAATGAGCAAATTCAAGCCTTTGAAATACGTAACAAACGTCTTTATTTGGGTAATCAGGGGCACTCCGCTTATGTTGCAAATCATTGTCGTGATGTATGCTCCAGGGTTGCTCTTTAATATGCCCGTACACGAGAGATTTTTGGCGGCTCTTATCGCATTTGTAATAAACTACGCCGTGTATTTTGCTGAGATATACAGAGGCGGAATTATTTCAATGCCAATAGGTCAATACGAAGCTTGCAAGGTGCTAGGTATGAGCAAAGCGCAGACCAATAGACTTATCATTTTGCCACAGGTAGCAAAGAAGATAACCCCTGCGATGAGCAACGAGGTCATAACTCTTGTCAAAGACACTTCCCTTGCGCGCGTCATAGGGATTGCGGAAATAATTATGGAATCGGAAAAAATCGTCGCAACAAAAGGCATATTGTGGCCGCTATTCTACACCGGCGTATTCTATCTTGCAATGATAGGCGTATTGACACTATTCTTCAAGTGGCTTGAAAAGAAAATGAATTATTACAGGGCGTGAGGTGAAGTATGGCATTTTTTGAAGTAAAAGACGTATACAAAAACTTTGGCGCCAACAGAGTGCTAAAAGGTATTGATTTGCAACTCGACGAAGGTCAGGTGCTTGCCATAATAGGCTCGTCGGGCAGCGGCAAGACTACTCTGCTCCGCTGTATCAACTTTTTGGAAATTCCTGACAAGGCAGATATCTACCTCAGTGGAGAAAATATCTTTTCGGTAGACAATCTTGACAAAATAAACGAGACTTTGCAAAACGCAGACGAAAGTCAAACGCAAATCTCCACTGCCGACATTGCAAAAGAAGACAGCGGCGCCCAACTGACAAATTCAAAAGAAAGCGGCGTAGACATAATAGACACAACTGAAAAAAAACTGCAGAAACAAAAGTCTAAGCCAGTCAAGATAAGCAAAGAGAAGAAAAAACAGATTGCCGAGCAAAGGCTAAAATTCGGAATGGTCTTTCAATCTTTCAACCTATTCCCGCATTACAGCGTACAAAAAAACCTCACTTTGGCGGCAAGGCTCAAATATGACAAGGCGCTCAAACCTCTTGACAAGTATTTCTCCAAGTCTGTGAGAATTGCAAGAAAAAAGGCGTTCAAGGAAATTGACGAAAGGGCTGTAGCGTTGCTCCAAAGAGTGGGACTAGGCGAAAAACTCAAAGCCTACCCTTGCGAACTCTCCGGCGGTCAGCAACAGCGCGTAGCCATTGCGAGAGCGTTGATTTTACAACCCGAAATACTCTGTTTTGACGAGCCTACGAGCGCGCTTGATCCCGAACTGACGAGAGAGGTGCTCAAAGTAATCAAGGATCTCAAAAACGACGGACACACTATGATAGTCGTCACTCACGAAATGGAATTTGCAAGAAAAGTCGCAGACAAAGTCATATTTATGGCAGACGGCGTGATCGAAGAGCAAAGCTCTCCCGAAGAAGTATTTGGCAATCCGCAAAGTCCTAAGACTAAAGCATTCTTGCAAGAGAGCGAAAAAAGCATAGACGAGGATTAATATGAACGCAGACCATATGAACGAAATGATACAAAAACTATATTTAGTAATCTCCAAACTCTCCACTCCCAACGAGTGCAAGATGTTTTTTCAAGACCTTTGCACCAACAAGGAAATCGAGCAGATGGCGCAGCGTATCGAGTCTGCACTGCTGTTAAAGCAAGGTTTGACTTACACTCAGGTCATTGAGCAGACCAACATCTCTTCGGCAACTCTGTCAAGAGTATCTAGAGCGTTGCAATACGGAGAGGGATACAAGAAATTTATTTGAATTGATATACGCGAACGTAATCAATCGCAAAATCGTAATTTTTGCTCTTATCGTTTTTGGAATGATAGGAGCATATTCTTTTCAAAATTGCTTATTGACTTGTCACAAAGCGTTATGCTATCATTATTTATAGTAGAATTAGAAAGCAAATAACCCCAACTACGGAGAAAAATTTATGGAAATTTCACTTAACGGACAATGGTCGTTGAAAATGGTCGGCAACGACAGAATCTATAAAGCAAACGTACCCGGCGACGTCTTTACTGACTTGCAGGCAAACGACGTAATCCACCACCCTCTCATAGGTCTCAACGAAGAACTCGTTCAGTGGGTAGGACGCGCAGATTGGGAATATTCAAGAACATTTCAAGTAGACAAACAAGCGCTTGAATACCAATACGTCGAACTCAATTGCCTTATGCTCGACACGTTGGCAGAAGTCTACGTCAACGGCAAACTCGTTGCAAACGTCAAGAATATCAACAGACGATACGCTTGGAATATAAAAGAATTGATAAGCGAAGGGGAAAACTCCATAAAAATTATATTCCGCTCTCCCCTTTTGTATATTGCCAACAAGCACAAAAAACACCGTCTGCCCAACAGTACGCTGGGAGAAGCCGGCTCTTGCCATATCCGCAAAAGTCCCTATCATTTTGGCTGGGATTGGGGTCCGCACTTGCTTACCTGCGGCATATCGGGAGACTGCTTTGTCAATTGCTACAACGTGTGCAAAATTACCCGCTTGGATATAAAGCAGACGCACTCGGACAATTGCGTAGATATAGATCTGAAGACTTATTTGTCAAACCAAGTAGACGGATTAAAAGTAGAATATTCACTGTCGTTTGACGGACAGGAAGTATGCTCTGCGATTGGCGAAACTGCAACGCTCAAAGTGCAAAATCCGCGCATCTGGTGGTGCAACAATATGGGCGAGCAACCGCTATACGACCTTGACGTCAAGGTATATAAAGACAATGAAATAGTTGCGCAAAAGTCGCAAAAGATAGGTTTGCGTACAATAACTCTTGACAAAGAACTCGACGATATAGGTCGCAACTTTTGTTTTTACGTCAACAGCAAAAAAATCTTTGCAAGAGGCGCCAATTGGATACCCGCAGACAGTTTTATCAACAACGTAAGCGACGAAAAACTCTACGATCTGCTCTATAAGGCAAAATCGTGCAATATGAATATGATAAGAGTCTGGGGCGGCGGATATTATGAAAGCGACAGATTCTATGATATGTGCGACAAACTTGGTCTGCTTGTGTGGCAGGATTTTAACTTCGCCTGCTCACCATATCCCTTTGACGACAAGGAGTTTTTGGACGAGGTACTAGCCGAAGTCGAAGACAACGTCCTTAGGCTCAAAAACCACGCTTGCCTGTGTCTTTGGGCGGGCAACAACGAGATAGAATCAATGTCTATGGCTTGGCTCAACAGAAGACAGGTAATAAAAGATTGCGGCGAATTTTTCTACAAGACTTTGCCTGAATACCTTGCTCCCCTTGACGAAAACACTCCGTATTGGGCGTGCACTCCTTCAAGCGGAGAATATATGAAAAACATCAACACCCCAGACAAAGGCGACACGCATCTGTGGCACGTATGGCACGGCTTGAGAAAACTTGAATACTATAAAGATATGCCCACTAGATTTTGTAGCGAATTTGGCATAGAATCTCTGCCCTCGCTCAACGCTATTGAGGAATTTTCTGACGGTCACGAATACACGAGCGTGCATTGCGCGCTTGCCAAAGCGCACCAAAAATGTATAGGCGGCAACGGCAAAATCAAGTATTATATGCTCTCCAAATTCTGGACGCCCAAACGCTTTGAAGACACGGTATATCTATCCCAACTTACGCAAGCGCTTTGCATAAAAAACGCAACCGAAGGCTGGCGAATAAATCCCCGCTGTCACGGCGCACTGTACTGGCAGTATAACGACTGCTGGGGCGTAAATTCTTGGTCGGGTATGGACTATTACGGCAATATGAAAGCCTTGCAATATTGCGCAAGAAGATTCAATCAAAATACGCTGCTTGTATTCCAAAGACAGGATACGCTGATGAACGTCTTGTTCGTCAACGACTGCAATACCCGCATTAAGACAAAAATCAAATGCGGAGTTATGACCTATGACGGCGAAATTTTAAGCGGTCTTGTCAACACTGCTGAATTGGAAGAAAGTTCGGTAGGACAGGTGGCAAAACTCGACTTGCCGTCTATACTCAAAAAACGTAAAGAAAAGACCTGCTACGTATACGCAGTCGCTTACGACGAAGACGGCAATATAATGTGTCAAGAGACTCTGCCTCTTACCAACGAAAACAAAGTCAAACTCCCCAAAACTCAACTGACTTACCAACTCTCCATATCTGACAACACCGTCAAAATGGATATAAAGTCTACGGATTACGCAAGGTTTGTGGAGATAAGGCTCAAGGGATATGCCACTATGCTCTCTGACAATTATTTTGATATGTTGCCAAAACAAACCAAGAGCGTGACCTTTGAGTTGCCAAAGGGCGAAAATTTGGAGAGCATCAAAGAAAAGTTATCCATCCGCTCGCTTTGCGACATTGAGAGAAAGCACTCTGCTCTGCGCGATAAGATGGACAAGGGCGCAATCTTCTGGAATCCAATAAACCTTGCAAATTATATTGCAAGAACATTTGATAAGTAGTTTAATTATCGTCATTGACGCTCACACGATACGCTTTATATTTTTGTCACCTCGAGCATAGTCGAGATGACATTTAAAAAGTTATTGCGTAATTACAGGTTATGACGCACGCCCTCAAAGGATATCTATACTCTATATGTATAAATTTTGAAAATTTAGCAATAACCTAAATATGCTAAACTACCAAGACGAATACAACAAAATAACTACAGAGTTCGGCGGAACGTGCGACTTGCGCAAAATCGAGTTGACGATTTGCGGAAAAAACGCCTGTTTCTTTTATATTGACGGATATATAGATACTCTTCTCTTTGAGGACAATATTCTATCCCCTCTCAAAGACCTACAGGGCGATATGCAAGTCAACATAGATCTGCTCAATCAGAACACGCAGATGACTACGCCGATTGAGGAATTGACAGACACAGCCAAAGCCATTGAAGACATTTCTGCCGGCGAAATAGTTTTACTAGCAGACGGCGCGCAAAACTTCTTTAAGTACAGCGAAAAGAAATATCAGTTGAGAGCCGTTGCAGAACCGCCTGTATCTACTGTGCTCAGAGGACCGCGAGAAGGCTTTATAGAAGATCTCAAAACCAATATGTTTTTGATACGGCGCCGCCTTGCCACACCCAAGTTGACTTTTGAGATGCTCAGCGTGGGCAAGTATACGCAGACCAAAGTGGCGATAGGCTTTATTGACGGCGTAGCCGACCCTCAAATCGTCAACAGAATCAAAACGCAGATTGAGGGAATCAATATTGACGGCATAATCGAATCGTCATATATCGCAAGATATCTTGAAGAAAACAAGTTTTCGCTGTTTTCACACGTAGGCTCAAGCGAAAAGCCTGATACCGTGACGGCGAAAATGCTTGAAGGAAGAGTCGCCATATTGGTAGACGGCTCGCCTGCCGTCCTCACTCTTCCCTTCCTGATGTACGAAAACTTCCAAATGAGCGAAGACTATTATATCAAGAGTTATCGCGCTTCTTCCGTGCGTATAATCAGACTTTTTGCAGTGATTTTTTCTATTCTTATGCCAGGAATTTACGTGGCTCTGCAAGAACACCAATACCAACTATTCCCTATCAAATATCTTGTGTCCGTATTAGGACAGATATCCAATATTCCGCTGTCTCCGACATTGGAAATGATTCTCGTGCTGGTGATATTTGAGATACTCAACGAGACGTCTATCCGTATGCCTAGATACGTCAGTATGGCTCTGTCTGTAGTGGGCGCAATCATTCTTGGAGAGGCGGCGGTGACAGCAGGACTATTCTCCATCTCTTCAGTTATTATTGTTGCAATATCCACTGTCGGCGTATATTGCGTACCCGACGAAATCAACTCGTCAAGCATATTGAGATTTGCCTTTGTCGCCATAGGCGGCGTGCTGGGACTGGCAGGCATATTGCTTGGCGTGGCTGGGCTGTTGGCATACCTGTGTTCTATCAACAGTTATGGCGTGTCGTATATGTCGCCGTTTGCTCCGTCGCTTATGCACGATTGGCAAGACGGACCTATCAAAGCCCAATTGCAGGAATTTGGCGAACGCCCATACTCCATTCCTACCAACAACCGCACCCGCCAACGTACGCAAATAGCAGAAAACGAAGTAAACAACGACGCGAATCAATAGGTGATCTATGGAAACTATTCAAAAAAACAAAATTTACGAAGAGCAATTTTTACTGTTGGCATTTATATCCATAGTCACTTTTAAGATAGTTATGTTGCCGCAGTATCTCGTCTCAACAGCGTCAAACAACAGTTATATGGTGATGTTTTTTATGGTAGCGATAGAAGTAATGATGCTTACCGTCGTATACGGCATTGCCAAAAACGGCTCTATTCTTGAGCAAGACATACCCAAATGGCTCAAGGGTGCGCTGGCAATATTGGTATTCGTATCGTCTATCATAAAATGTACGGTGCGCGGGAGCGAAGGTATTGCGTATATATCCACTTCGCTTTACGCCAACGTCAGTTGGGCATTTATCACGCTTGCCTTGGTGATGGCTTGTATCTATATCGCCCAAAAAGGCGGAAAGGTTTTGGCAAGATCTGCGCAGATATTCTTTTGGATAATCGCATTTGCAGTTGCGTTCTTTATGATATTTTCCCAAATAAATCTTGATCCGCTCAACCTTAAGCCTTTCAAAATTTCAGGCGACTTGGCTATTGCCGGCGATAAATATTTGATGTGGTTTGGCGACTTTACTCCACTGCTGTTCGTCACAGTCGTGCCGTCAAAAAACCACGGCAAAAAACGCCTTGCAATATGGACTGCGCTGGCAGTCTTGTGCGTCTTCCTATTTACCGTAGGACTGCTGCTCATATTCATCTGCACTTTTGGTAACGCAGGCGAATTGATGGGCAACGCCTTTCTCAACGTTTCCTCTCTCAATAAGATATTCTTTATGATAGGCTCTGCCGACTTGCCTACTGTGTTGAGTTGGCTCGTGATGTATATCGTCAAGTTTTCGCTTCTGCTCTATGCAATGACGAGTTGCGCCAAATTCTTCTTTGGAGACAAAGTCATAGTCTCGCTGATTTGCGGAGCAATCGTCTACTGCATAATATGCTTTGGCATAGGCAATCTAAACACCAACTATACTCTCGCCACAAGTTGGCTGAGATACCTTATGGTTTCCATTGAATTTGCAGTGGTAGTAGCGGCGTATATCGCAATGCGCGTAAGCCAAAGTAAAAAACAAAAACAACAAAATACTCAGTCGGAAAACTTGGCTCAGCCAAGCGCAACTCAAGCCGATAAAGCGCAAGGAGAGATATGAAAAAACCTAAGATTGTCAATAAAAAATGGCTGGTAATAGTTATCATAATAGTATTTCTCGTGGTCTTCTCTCTCTTGGAAGAACAAAAGAACGTAAGCGCAAGATCTATAGTGCTTGCTATGTCGATAGACCTAATAGACGACGAATACGAAGTGGGTATTCAATTGCTGAGAACAGACCTAAAGGACAAGCAAGAATTTATCACTTACTCAACCACTGGGGCGCACTTGACGGAAATATTGGAAAAACTCTCTCACGATTCGGGAGGCTCCGTATCTCTTTGTCACACTATGGTGCTTATCCTTGGTCAAGACTTGTTGACAAAAGATCAGGACAGAGCAATGAGATTCTTTATCGAGAACGAAGAGTTGTGCAACAATACTATGATCGTGGCAAGCAAAGATTCCCCAATGGAAGCGCTCTCCGTAAAACTCTCCAACGGACAGGGCGGCGGCTATTATCTTGGCGGAATGTTGCGTAATATAGTGACTGATCTTGGCGTAATACCCATTACCATAAAAGACTATATCAAGAATAGATACCGCATAGGAAATTGCGTATATCTCCCCTGCGTTAGCGTAGAAAAAACCGGCGAAACGACTTTTCTAAGTGTGAAAGAAAGTTTTATTACAGACGGATACAACTACTCCATACTTTCAGAAAGCGCAACTAAGGGATTGAGCCTAACCCTCAACAAACTCAAAAGCGGCGAATTGTCATACAACCTCGACAACAAAATGGGGCAAGTAGATATAGTCAAGTCAAGCGCTGACATAAAGGTCGAAAAAGACACGGCAAATATCAAAATCAAAGCCAAACTCAACGACAGAGCATACGTGCCTGAAAATATCGACGAAGAAAGAAGCGTGGAAGAATTGCAAAAAAACATCAAGGCTTATGTTGAAGAATGTTTTACCGCCTGCCAAGAAAAAGGACTTGATATATTCTATCTTGGACAACACGCATACGCGCAAGGCAAAGACTTCTATCAACAAAATGACTTCCTTGAGAATATGAAATTGAAAATCGAGGTAAACATCACTATGAAATAGTGGTTCGGCTCAAAGAGAGGCTAGGTAAATCTAAAATGCATCTTTTCTGCCCATCTCTCTTTTCTCCGAACTAAAGCAAAACGCTAAAAAAATACGCACTTTAAATTTTGATAATATCCTTAACTAAAATAAGTGGACACTTAGGTCCGCTTATTTTAATGCCTCTGATTATACTGCAAGCAATATAACTTTACTGCAGGCAAAACATAACTTCAATAATTAGTGCTAAACTATTGACCCGTCCTCTTCCCCTCTGACCATCTGCATAAGGTATTTTTTTGCCTCTACGTACATACCTTGCGACTCGGCGGATTTATAAAACAGATGAAAACAGTGCAATCCTGGAAAAGAGCCGCAATAAGTGACGTAGGCTTTGCCAAGTTCGTCAAGTTTTTTTATCAACGCCAAGTGATGTTTGCCAACGAATATATCATTCTTTCCGTATGAAATAAAAACTTTTTTGGGAAAATCTCCATCAATCCAAGGTATCGTATAGAGCATATCTTTATATTCATACTCGTCTATAAGTTCCAATTCCTTGCCGGTCATATCTTGGATAATATCAACAGCCATAGGATTTTTATAAAAGTCGTCAAAATCAAATGCACCGCAGTTGAGAATCGCGCCTTTGATTTTAAATCCGATAGGCTCAACTCCTAATCTTGCAAGAAATTCTTTGTTGTGAAGTACTGCGCTCACTTGACAGGCGATCTGTCCGCCCGCAGAATCCCCCATAATGAACACGTTGTCAAGATCAAGTTTGTACTCTTGAGCGTTGTTTTCAAGCCAGCGAAGAGCCAAAAATATATGTCTGAGCGACTGATGAAATCTATACTTTGGACTCAATCCGTAATTGAGATTTATCACACAAGTCCCCATATCGGCAAATATCCTGCCTTGAGCAACTCTCCACCTCTTGTCCCCTGTGACCCAACCGCCGCCGTGCACGTTGACGATAACAGGCAATTTGACGTCGGCTACCAATTCTGGCATAAATAAATCTAAATTGCATATATCTGCCTCGGCAGGACAGTATACAACGTCTGTGATCTCGTGGATCTTATTACTGCTCTTATAGTTGTTTGTAATAAAACTTTTGACGTTGTCGTCAATGTCAAAAACGAGTTTGGCAAGTTTGGACGTGCTTATCTTTATCTTCTTTTGCTTTTGCTTCGCCTGCCTATGCTCTTTGCGTTCTTCTTTGTGTTGTTCTCTCTCTTCTTTTGACATTTTCTACCTCAAATACCTACTAAATATTGTCTTTTAGCGACTGTCTGTCTACCAAAACTCCGCCAAGCAAAGTCGCGGATATAGATAGATCGTCGTTGAGTATATTGACATCGCCAAGTTTCCCGACCGCTATATCTCCTAGATCGTCTCTCTTCAGCAATCTGGCAGGAGTCTTCGTGCACATATCTATACAGTCTTCAAGCGGTATTCCTATTCCATACAGATTAGCAACCATTTTTCCCACAGGCGTGACGGATCCGGCGTATGTGTTGAGATCAGGCAATATAGCCACGCCGTCGTCTATTCTTATTTTCTGCGCGCTCTGTCCGCTGCCAAGATAATAATCCCCCTTTGGCATACCCGATACGCTCAACGAGTCGGATACTAGGCAAATGCCCTCTGCGCCTTTGAGTTTGTAGATCATTTTGAAAAGCGTATTTGGTACGTGCCTGTCGTCTGCAATAACTTCAGCGACAATTCTGTCGTCAATGAGCCCTACTTCCGTCAGTCCAAGATGCTTTTTGGGAGTAATTCGCCTTGACGGACGCGACGTGCAATTATACATATGTGTTACGCTATTGGCTCCTCTATCGGCGCACGCGTAAATCTCGTCGTCAATACTGTCATCGTGTCCCATAGATACCTGAATACCTCTTTTGGTCGCCTCAGCGCAAAATTCCTGAGCGCCGTCTAGATTGGGCGCCAACGTAACTCTTTTGACCATATCAATATTCTTCCAAACAAACGAACCGTCTTTGCTTGGCGGTATGAGCAATTGCGGCGGATGCGCGCCCGCGCTCTTTTGCGCAAGATAAGGCCCCTCAAGATGTACTCCCAATATTCTCGAATACTTATTGTCATACTTTCTGATATTGTCGACGGCTTTGTCTATATCTTCTGGCGAAGCAGTCATAGTCGTAGGCACAAAGGACGTAGATCCTGTATAAAGATGGTATCGGCAAATCATATCTATAGCCTCTTTGCTGGCGTCCATACAATCCTTACCCCAGCCGCCGTGCGTATGAATATCTATATAACCCGCAACGCATCTCTTTCCCTTGGCGTCTATCACTTCGCCTTTTATTTCATCTCCTATGGAGACTATGACGCCGTCTTCTATCACGACATTGGCATCTATAAATTTGCCTTGACTATACACATTTGCATTCTTTACGGTAACAGTCATTTTTTGTCATCTCCTACAAAATCTTAACCAAGCGTAATTTTATCAAGCCGTTTAGCGTAGGCTGAAATATCGCCAAGTCGCTTTTCGCTGATATTTTAATTATATTGCTTTTAAATATTTATGTCAATATTTTGGCAAATTATTAGTTTTGAAGAATATTTTGCCGTCAGCACGGCAAGAGAATTTAAGAAATCTAAAATTATTAACCAAGTGAAATAATAATATCCCCAAATTGACGAGAATATTTAAATAAAAATGAAAATCCCTCTTTACAAAACGAAAATAATATAATATAATAAAAAAGTACAAAAAAATAAAGAGGTGAATTATGAAATCTTTCAAATCAAAAAAGTCCAAAGCGCTTTTGACTTGCTTGGCAGTAATTCTTATTGTCAGCATTCTTTGCGTAACTTTGGCAGGCTGTAAAAAACCTCTGGCAGGCGAAACTCCTCTTGGCGTTTACTTTGTAGGCGACTTCCAAAAGGACGTGACTCCAGAGAAACTTGCAGAGATCACAAAATCTGGCGAAGAAATAGTCAGCATTGAAAAGGCTTTGGAAGCGGCTGAAATTAATTACAATAGCGACCCCGCTGCCGCTGCTGCTGCTATCTATGCCGTTGCAGTCACCAACTACAATAACGTGACGCAAACCGGTTATTACGTTCTTACTGACGCTTTGGTAAACGCAAGAGAGACAAACGTCGGATCTGCAGAAGTAGGCATAAGAAGTACTTATTCTTCTTTTACTGGTAAAAACGGCAGTTTCTCTCAAACAGTTTCAGGCGTAACTAAACTTGAAGGTCTTGGTTCTTTTGTTGAGAGCCTCAGATCAAACTTTGGTTACAATATCCAAAGTTTTAACAACTCTACGTTTGCCGCAAACAGACGCGGATCTAACGGCGGCGCTCAATTCCCTTCTGAATCCGACGACGCAAACGTATACAAGTATATTCTTGGAGCATACAACGATGATTTGTCAAGCACCAATAAAGGCAAAAGCGTAAGTATCGTTGCTGCAAACAAAGCATCAGACGAAAAGCCTATGCCAGAGTATGAACAGGCTGAAGGAGCAAAATATCCTGATAATTCCACCCTTGCAGGAAAGAATCTTCCTGAATTCAATAAGAACAGAAAGGCTTGGGAGCCTCTCAATAGAATCCCAACTAGAATCTGGGACGGTGATAATATCGTAGAAAATCACGCTGTCGTAGAAGGCACGAGATACAGTTACGGAACTTACGGCGCAGGCTTTGCGGTATATGATTTTAGCAGACCTGAATACCTTTCCAATGACACAAAAGTAACGTATAATGCAGAACTTGATTTGTGGACGGTTGAAGTTGCTGTTAAGTCGGATTTCGTACAGCAGGCTTGTGAATTTGCAGCAGGCGATCTAGTAAAAGACACCAAAGATTACATAGGTCTTAAAAATGCCGCTTATACCGAGATCTCTTGTAGATTTGAAGTTTACGGTGACGGACTTATCAAATCAATGCAAAAAAGAGACGTATTGAACTCTAATGAAAAGTGTCCTTTGACTGTTGCCGGAGGTATACTTGGAGACTGTAAAGGCGGCGGAACTTCTTCCAATACCGCTACAATGGCATTCAGTTATTCCGACAGTGATACTGATGCAAATAGATTGGCTGCGCTTTATTGGCCAGAACTTGGAGCAGAAAAAATATTCAAGGACGCTAAGGCAGATACCAACTTCAAACTTGACTTGTCAAGTTACGATAACTTCAGCGACTATAAACCTGTCGTAAACGATTTATTGCAATCTTTCAAAAACTTGTTTGAGAAAAAATAATCGAACTGCAACTAAGTACACACGGGCAACCGTGTGTACTCATTGCAAAGAAAATAAAGATTTTTACGCGGCAACTTCCCCAACCTTGCTCCGTAAAAATCTTTATTTAAATAACAATATAAAAATATAAAGGTAAGTATGGTAAAATACGACATAGCAAAAAAATTTAACCTTTCTGGCGAAATTGATAGCATTACGCCGTATGGAGAAGGACATATCAACGATACTTTTCTTGTC
The DNA here is from genome assembly GCA_029061605.1 of Clostridia bacterium. Taxonomy (GTDB): domain Bacteria; phylum Bacillota; class Clostridia; order Christensenellales; family UBA3700; genus RACS-045. The sequence goes on from JAIDRT010000053.1 coordinate 63,435, forward strand.
ACAATCAAGAACTCTTCCGCGCAATACATATTGCAAAGACTTAATACGAAGATTTTTTCAAACTACCGCGGTTTGATGGACAACATTCAAAAAGTAACGTCAGTATTGTACAACATAGTGCAATCGCAAGGCGGAGACGTTGACAGAGAATGTATGAGACTTATTCCCACTCTAGATGGAAAGTCATATTATACAAGCGGCAGTGACTGCTGGAGAGTGTATCTATTTGTCAAAGATACGGTAGTGTATCAAGTAATTGACTCCCCTGACGTATTTGAAAATACTGGCGAAGCATTTGGAAAATTCATCGCAAGGCTTGACGGATTTGATGCCAACACGCTTTGCGAAGTCATACCAAACTTCCATAATACTGTTGATAGATACAACAAATTCTTGACGGCAATAGAACAAAATAAAAGCAACAGAGCGCAGTTTGTTAAAGAAGAAATTGATTTTGTCAAGAAGAGAGCCGACAAACTTTCTGTGATAGTAGACGCTCTCAACAGCAAGCAAATTCCATTGCGCGTAACTCACAATGACACCAAGATAAACAACGTGCTTATTGACAGGACGAGCGGCAAGGCAATATGTATAATTGATCTTGACACAATAATGCCAGGTTCTCTGCTCTACGACTTTGGCGACTCGATACGCTCCGGTTGTAATACGGCATTGGAGGATGAAAAAGATTTGAGCCTTGTCGACTTTGACATAAATTTGTACGAAGCGTATTGCAGAGGCTTTTTGAGAGGCATAGGCGAAAAAATCACTGACAAAGAACTTGAGATGTTGCACATTGGCGCAATAATCATAACTTTGGAATGCGGAATTAGATTTCTCACAGACTATCTTGACGGCGACGTATATTTTAAGACGCAATACGCTGATCACAATCTCGTGAGATGTCATACGCAATTCAAACTTGTTGAAAAAATGGAAAGTCAAAGTCAGCAAATGTTGGCAATTGCAAGAAAATGCAAAAACAATATATAATATAATTAGGAGACAGTATGAGCATTTTAGTAAGCGGAGGCGCCGGATATATAGGCAGCCATACAGTAATCGAATTGATAGAAAACGGTTTTGAACCAATAATCGTGGACAATCTTTGCAACAGCAAGAAAGTCGCAGTTGAAAGACTTGAAAAGATCACAAACAAAAAAATAAAGTTTTATCAATACGATTTATGCGATATTGAAAAGTTAAGAGAGGTATTCAAAGCAGAAAAAATAGATGCCTGCATACACTTTGCAGGGCTCAAAGCAGTTGGAGAATCCTGCCAAAAGCCACTTGAATATTATCAAAACAATTTGATAAGCACACTCAATCTTATACAGGTAATGAGAGAATTTGGTTGTAAAAACCTAGTATTCTCTTCATCTGCCACCGTGTACGGTCAACCTAAGAGCGTGCCAATATCAGAGGACTTCCCTCTCTCCACGACCAATCCTTACGGAACGACCAAACTGTATATTGAAGGCATTCTTAAAGATATATATAAAGCCGATAATTCCTTCAACATTGCTCTTTTGAGATACTTCAATCCTATAGGCGCGCATAAGAGCGGACTCATAGGCGAAGACCCCAACGGAATACCCAACAACCTTATGCCGTACATTACCCAAGTGGCAATAGGCAAGTTGCAAAAACTCAGCGTATTTGGCGACAATTACCCCACGCACGACGGCACTGGCGTAAGAGACTATATTCACGTACTAGATTTGGCGCGCGGTCATATACTTGCGCTTAAAAAACTTATGAGCGGCAGCGGATTGGTAATATACAATCTTGGAACAGGAAAAGGCTACAGCGTGCTGGATATGGTAAAAGCCTTTGAAAAGGCAAGCGGTAAAAAAGTGCCTTACGTAATCGCTCCCAGAAGATCGGGAGATATCGCAGAGTGCTACGCGTCCACCGCGCTTGCAAAACAAGAGTTGGGATTTGAGTGCAAATACGATTTAAACGATATGTGTGAAGACAGTTGGAGATGGCAGAGCCAAAACCCCAACGGCTACGGAGACTAAAAATGAATCGTCCTAAACTAAAGACAAAATCTTTTTCCATTCGCACCTTAAGAGAATGGGGTATTTTGGCAATAGATTTGCTTACCGTTACCGTATGTTATATGGCTGCGGTAGTGCTTTCGCAGGCGTCTTTACCTTCGCAGGAAAGCGTTACTCTTTTGCAGATATTGCAAAGCGCTTTTATCTGTCTGCCTATCGTACTGGTAGTTTTTTTCCTGTCTTTTCTGGCATTCAGAGTATTTAAAGTCGTATGGCGCTATGCAAGAGGAAAGGATTATTTACGTATAGTAGGCGCGTGCGTCGTTGCTACAGTTCTGTTTGCCCTTTTAGATCAGGTAATAGGACTAATAAAAATCGAAGGTATCGTGACTAAAGACCCCGAAGCAAAATTCAAACAAATCATTTATCCGGCATACATTATGTTGGGTACTTTCTCAACGGCGTTTATCATACTCTTCAGATTGCTTTATGAATTTGTATACGCAAGACAAAGAGACAAACTTGAGACGGTTAAGCGTAAACGTACTATGATAATAGGCGCGGGCTATACCGCAAGCGTGATTCTTGAAGAAATCTCAAGACAGGACAGTATATACGACCCAATATGTATGATTGACGACGATCCCGACAAACTTGGAAGAATCATCAACGAAATAGAAATCGTGGGCAACACGCAAGATATTGCCATAATCGTGCAGAAATACGCTATTGACGTAATTATCTTTGCTATCCCCTCTTTGGGAGGCGAAGTACGTCAACGCATTCTCACGGATTGTAACGCTACTAAGTGTCAAGTCAAAGTCTTGCCTTATATGAGCGAAATGATAGACAACGTCAACATCACCAAGCAAATGCGCGACATCAATATCGGCGACTTGCTTGGGCGTCAGCAAATCACGTTTGACGACGTGGGCGTGGCAAGTTATATCTATGACAAAGTCGTAATGGTCACTGGCGGCGGCGGCTCTATAGGCTCCGAACTTTGCCGTCAGATAGCAAAATATAAACCAAGACGTATAGTAATCGTCGACGTATATGAGAATTGCGCTTATAATATCCAACAAGAAATGTTGCGTACCTACGGCAAAGATTACGACTTGCACGTAGAAATCGTATCAATAACCGACTATGACAAGATGGACGAATTGTTTAAAGAATTCCGTCCGCAAATCATATTCCACGCAGCGGCGCATAAGCACGTGCCTTTGATGGAAACGGTACCCGAAGAAGCCGTCAAAAACAACATCTTCGGCACCTACAACGTAGTATTACTTGCAGATAAGCACAATGTGCAGAAGTTTATAATGATTTCCACGGACAAGGCTGTCAACCCAACCAACGTAATGGGCGCGACAAAGCGCTGTTGTGAAGAAATCGTGCAAATGATGGCGCAAAAAGGCTCCAAGACAGAGTTTGCGGCTGTGAGATTCGGCAACGTTCTTGGAAGCAACGGCTCAGTCATTCCGCTTTTTAAACAACAGATCGAAAACGGCGGTCCGGTGACGGTAACTCACCCTGAGATTATTAGATACTTTATGACGATACCGGAGGCGGTAAGCCTAGTATTGCAAGCCGGCACTTTTGCGCACGGCGGCGAAATATTCGTGCTTGATATGGGCAAGCAAGTAAAGATAGTCACGTTGGCTGAAAATCTGATAAGACTTATGGGACACAAGCCCTACTCTGATATAGACATAGTGTTCACAGGACTTCGCCCCGGCGAAAAACTTTATGAAGAACTGCTTATGGACGAAGAGGGACTTAAAAAGACGGACAATGAAAAGATATTCATAGGTCACCAAGTGCAAATCGACATCCCAACTTTTACGGCAGAACTTGAGAAAATGCGCGATATATGCTTTACCAACGACAAGCGCGCAGTAGTTGAACAACTAAAAGTGCTTGTTCCTACGTTTAAACACGACACTGCATATCTTGATAAAATTACTCAACAGGCAGAGACGTTTAAAGAAGAAAAACAATCAGAATAACAAATACTTTGAAATATTACCCTTTTACTGCTCCTCTGACGTAGGAGCAGATTTTTCATCTTGCGAAGCATCCGCAACTTGCGCGGCATCTGTTTTTATGACTTGTTTTGCTTTTGCCTTATCTGATATACGGCGAGCAAGGTATAGCACAGGAGTATCAAGCAACGTCGTGACTACGTAGATAATATAACTTGAGCCGAATATAGAAAGCAACGTCTTGAAGTCGTAAGTACCTGCAAATGCTATCACGGTAAATAAGAAAGTGTTGAGTATTTGACTCACGAGAGTAGATCCATTGTTGCGAAGCCATAAGAATTTCCGCTTGTCCCCGAATTTCTTTTGCGTAAAGTTCCACCATTTGTGATAGAGCCAAACGTCAAACACCTGACTTATCGCATATACTGCAAGCGAAGCAAGTATAAGTCTCGGCGTGTTGGAAAATACAGCCTTGATTGCCTCCATTGCGGTATCGCTTTCGCTTGGCTTGTACAACAGCCAACTTTGCGAAAGTATAAGGAAAAATATCTGCGAGAAGATACCTATAAACACGGCTTTGTTAGCGCTCTTCTTTCCTTCGCATTCCGATAGTATGTCGGTAATCAAAAAAGTCACGGCAAAAAGTATGTTGCCAAGCGTCTGCTCCATTCCAAATGCTTTGATGAGTATGATTACCTCAACATTGGCAAGCACGGTAGCCAACGCGGATATGCAATATAGTCCGCTTTTGCCAAACAGTTTGTACGCCAAAAGCGCAACTCCATAAATCACAACCAAAGATAAAATCAAAATGAGTTCATTCATAATCAGTCTCCTACTCCAAAATCAGTATTATTCACTAAAATATCTACTCTCACATTGTCTATATACTGGGGATAGATAAATTGCATAAATTCTCCTATTACATTTTTATCAGGCTTAACAGCGGTGGTATTGTCGCACATAATATTCACGCATACCCTCTCAAAATTTTCCAGCGCAAGTTGCATATCCCTTTGCATCCTCTCCACGCTTTGTCCGCTCAAGCCAAACAACAAGTTGACTTCGTCAAATCCGCTTGATATTTTTTGCGGATCTTGCTCTGCAATTCCTTTGCAAAGCACGTCCTCACGCAAATGATAATCAAACGTCTCCAGTCCCAATTTAAGTTTAAGACAGAAGTCCTTAAATCTCTCCCTAAGTTGGGGTATCCTCTCACGATAAAGATAATGCGCCTCAAAATGCAAAGTCTTAATGCCCTTTTCTCTGCACGTCTTTTGAATATATTCAAGCGTAGCGTCGTCAAGTTCAAATACTGAGCCGCTGTTGATAATTTCCAAGTCTCCGTATATGCCGCTGACTTTGTCAAGCGTCTCTTTGTTTATTCCAAAATTAGCGCCTTCGTCTTGACAACTATCAAGATAGTAATCGCAAAATGTACACTTCTTATAGACGCAACCGCGCCCGCGCAGCAGTACGATTTCTCTTCTTCTCTTGTTGTCTATCACACTGTATCTTTGCATATTACTCCTTATATTCGCAACAAAACTTAACTGATAGCAAGATTACCACCCGAACTCTTACACCACACTCATATTTCCAAGCAAAGGCGAGGCTTAAGCGACGCGGATAAGATTGCGCAAGCGATTTTTGCGATAAGCAGAATACGTATTGCGGGCGTAGCAGAGTTACGCGCGTGATGCGTAGACGAACTTAGCGCATAAATTGATAGCAAGATTGCCGCACGAACTATTACACCACACTCATATTTCCAAGTAGAGGCGAGGCTTGAGTGACGCGGATAAGATTGCGCAAGCGATTTTTGCGATAAGCAGGATACGTATTGCGGGCGTAGCAGAGTTACGCGCGTGATGCGTAGACGAACTTAGCGCATAAATCGATAGCAAGATTGCCGCAGGAACTTAAGCCGAGACTCTGCCACTAAAAAAAGCGCCCACTAAGGACGCTTCCGATATTTTTACCGAACTTCCCTAGTTTTGATTTTGCTTATCGCAAGGCAGGATGGTTACGAACTGCCTGAAGTCTTGTTGTCGATATAACTATACTATCTGCAAAACATAATGTCAAACAAAATGTAAAAATTTAGCGAAAAAATAAAAACGCAACCGTTGGTTGACAAATTGCCAACGATATTAATATTGCCTTACGTACAATTTCGGTATATAATTATATCAGTTAAATACGGAGGAAATTATGACATTAGGAGAGAGATTATATCAACTACGTAAGCAAAAATATATATCGCAAGATGAACTTGCTAATATAATGGACGTGAGCAGACAATCGATATCAAAGTGGGAACTTGACCAAACCTATCCCGATATTGAAAATCTTGTGAGACTTGCTCGATACTTTGACGTAAGCGTAGATTATCTTGTTACTGGCGAAGAAAAAGTTGTTGACACGCAAGCCAAAACTGATTTGCAAGAGCAACCCGCAAAAGAGCAAAACACCAATACTAATTCGCGCAATAACTTTGCTTGGCATTATGAATACAAGAGCAAGAAGACCTACAAAGGCGTACCGCTCGTGCACATAAATCTGGGGGTTGGCTTGTATCGCGCAAAAGGAATAATCGCAGTTGGCAACATTGCAAAAGGCATAGTAGCAGTCGGCGGCTTGTCTTTTGGGATCGTGTCTGTCGGCGGACTTGCAATTGGTCTGCTTGCATTGGGCGGTATCGCAATGGGACTTATACTGGCGCTGGGCGGAGTTGCGCTAAATGCTCTCATTTCAATAGGAGGATTTGCTGTGGGAACTTACGCAATAGGCGGTATCGCAGTAGGTTTCTACAAAGCCATTGGCGGAATTGCCATCTCAAAATATCCGCTTGGAGCATTAAAAATATATCTTGAATATAAAAACTCATATCTGCCAATATTGAAAACGCTTTAAAGTTGTGCTATAATATATCCGATACAATTTCTGTATCGGATATTTTTGCGCAACAAAGGTGTATTATGAATAATTTGAAGACTATTTGGTCGGATAAAGCAGACACTACGGCTTATCCCAGACCGCAGTTGAACCGTCAAAGTTATCACTCCCTTGACGGACAGTGGCAATACAAGATACAAAAAGGCAATCTTGACTGCGCTGTTGAGGGCTTATTCGACGGCGTAATAAGAGTGCCATTCTCCCCAGAGAGTATGCTGTCCGGCGTCAATAGATTTCTTGCGCCTGACGAAGTACTCATATATCGCCGCAAGTTTCCAAAGCACGAACAGGATAAGTTGGCAATATTACACTTCGGCGCGGTGGATTATGAGTGCAAAGTTTTTCTCAATGGCAATCTCTTGGGAAGTCATATCGGCGGATATACGGCTTTTGAATGGGAAGTAAGCCAATATCTGCAAGATCAAAATATCCTTGAAGTACGAGTCGTCGACCCATCTGACACTATGCCAATAAGCAGAGGCAAACAAAAGATAGATCACGGCGGAATATGGTATACTCCCACGTCGGGAATATGGCAAAGCGTGTGGATAGAATACGTACCCAATACATACGTAAAATCACTTAAAATAACGCCCAATCTTGACGAAAAATTCGTAACTATAAATGTAAATACAAACGCTCCTTGCGAAACGCAAATTGTTCTCAACGGCAAGACGTATCCCACGCAAAATTCAAGCGTATGCGTGCCAGTGCCAGAGCCGCGCGAATGGTCGCCTGAAGATCCATATCTTTATTTCTTTGACGTGGTATGCGGAGAAGACAAAGTACACAGTTATTTTGCAATGCGCAAGTTTTCCGTCGGCAAGCGAGACGACGGCAAGCCGTGTTTTATGCTCAACAACAAGCCGTATTTTATGAGCGGAATGTTGGATCAAGGCTATTGGTCTGACGGATTATACACAGCGCCAAGCGACGAGGCGTTGATATACGATATCAAACTTGCCAAAGAATGCGGATTCAACACCCTGCGCAAACATATCAAAATTGAGTCTATGCGCTGGTATTACCACTGCGACAGACTGGGTATGATAGTGTGGCAAGACTTTGTCAACGGCGGCGGGGATTACAACAAAATGGCAATACTTGCCCTGCCCAATATAGGAATCAACGTAAAAGACAGCAACTACTCTTTTTACGCCCGCAAAGACAAAGTGGGAAGAGACCTTTATTACAAAGAAATGACTGAAGTCGTAGACCAACTTTTCAACTGCCCCAGCATTGCTCTTTGGACACCCTTTAATGAAGGTTGGGGACAATTCGACTCCCTTAAGGTATGCGAATATCTCAAGAGCCTTGACAATACCAGACTTATTGACCACGCAAGCGGGTGGAGCGATCAAGGCGGCGAGATAAGAAGTATACACAAATATTTTGTCAAATTCAAGATGCCGCGCAGAGAAAAACGCCCTGTGTCATTGAGCGAATACGGCGGCTACGCTATGAAAGTCGAAGGACATACCTTTGTCGACAAAGCCTTCGGTTACGCTATGTATGATGACACAGACGCTCTCAACAAAGCGCTTAAGAATCTGTGGAAGAATGAGATTATCCCCGCAAAAGAACAGGGACTGTGCGCCGCAATTTACACGCAGATGAGCGACGTGCAGAGCGAAGTCAACGGCATAGTCACATATGACCGTCAAGTGGTTAAAGTTGACGTAAAGGCTCTCAAAGAATTGAATGACGAACTGACGTCTTGATAAAATATCCTATTGAGTCCGCCAGCGAGAGTCTTGTTCGTCCACAAACTTTATTTTGCTCTTTACCGTTCTGCCTACGGCAAAAGTGAGCGGCAAATAAAACGCCGTCATTTTCCCCCACTTGATAGACTCAATTTTACCATAAGAATTGATACATACGCCGCTGTCCAAAAACTTGCACAGCACGTATTTGCCTGACGCATTGGCTAGCGTTTTTGCTGATGAGATTCTTTCGTTGTCCGTATCTGAGGAATTGAGATTGAATATATATCTACAACCGCTTAGCGCGCTTTGCCAAAGACTGGGATAACAAATATCGCTGTCGACAAAGACGCATATTTTGCCCCTTGAAGTGCAATAAGTCCGCACTGTAGACGAACCTACGTAGCCCTTTTGCGGAGTAATTTCATCGCTTACGCCAAGTATATGACCATTGTCGATTACCATTGCGCTGTTAAAAATCTTTTCGCCTATCTTGGCTCGCATTGCGACAACGATTATTACTCCTTTGTCCCCGCTATACTCTACTATGCCTTTGAAAATACTCGTCTTACCGCTAAGTTCAGCAGGCATATCCACAAGCCCTACGACCTCTCTCGTAAAAAGCAAAATATCGTTGGGAGAAATCATTGCGCCGTATTCTTCCACCACTTTGTCAAAATCAATATCGGAAAAGCAAAAAATCATACTGCATTTTATGACGCTCTGCAAAAAAGGGTGCTAAATATCTAAAGTGACTTTTACTTATTAAGATTTCTCCACTCCGCTTACGCTACGGTCGTAAGGAGCGTAGCGACGGCATAGCGAGCAAGCAGGTGCGTCTCGTGCGAGCGTCAATGACGAAAGTCTAATGTCGCCTCAAGCGTAATCAAGAGGTCTCAATCCGATTATTTGTTATTTTGTCATTTCGACCGCAGTGGAGAAATCTAATCCTTTTTAAGAAATATCATAATAGAGACTGTCAATTTTATGACAGTCTCTTTGCATTTTTGGTTTATTCTTCGTCAAATGAATACGGCGTAACTTGATATACGTAATAGTTGAGCCAATTGTTGAAAAGCAAATAAGCCGTACTTCTCCAAGAGAGATTGATATTATACAATCCGTCGTCTTCAAAATAGTTGACTGGACGCTCGATATCCAAGCCCTTGTCTACGTCTCTCAAGTATTCTTTCTTCAAAGTCGTACGGTCGTATTCGCTGTGTCCCATAAAGAAAAATCTCTTATTGTCAAGGCTTTTTACTATAGCAATTCCGCACTCTTTTCCGCTTGCAAGCACCTTTAAATCTGGTACAGTCCTCAACTTATCTTCGTCAATATCGGTATGACGCGACATTGGAATAAACATACTGTCATTCATACCTTTGAGCAACAAATCGTACTTATCCTCTGCCCTAACTTGGTAAATGCCAAAAAGTTTTGAATCGCGAGTATGCTTTGTCACACCGTAATGATGATACAGTCCCGCTTGCGCTCCCCAACAGATATGTATCGTTGAAGTCACGTGGGAATCTGACCAAGTCATAATCTCGCTCAACTCTTTCCAATACGCCACTTCTTCAAATCCCATCTGCTCCACCGGCGCGCCGGTGATAATCATACCGTCAAAATGCCTATCCTTGATTTCGTCAAAGACCTTATAAAATCTATGCATATGGCTTTGAGGCGTATTCTTGGAGATATAAGTATCCATATTGACAAGCGTGACGTTGATTTGCAACGACGAATTGCCCAGCAATCGCATAAGTTGCGTCTCCGTGTCAATTTTGGTAGGCATAAGATTGACGATTGCAATCTCAATTGGTCTTATATCTTGGCTTACCGCCCTTTCGCTTGGCATAACAAAAATCTTTTCTTTGGTAAGCACGTCAAAAGCCGGTAGATCCTTGGGTATTACTATTGGCATATTAACTCCTTTTGCATACTTGCAAAAATTTTTCCTTTTTTATTTGTCAAGGCTGTCCAACGCCTGTTTTACGTCTGCAATCAAATCGTCGACGTTTTCTATTCCCACAGAAAGGCGTATGAGTTCAGGAGATACGCCGGCGTTTGCAAGTTCTTGATCATTCATCTGACGGTGAGTTGCGCTTGCAGGATGCAGACAGCAACTGCGCGCGTCTGCGACGTGCGTCTCTATAGCGATAACTTTGAGATGTTTCATCACCTCTTCAGCGGCCTTTCTTCCGCCCTTGACGCCAAAACTCAAAACTCCGCAAGAGCCACCCGGCAAATACTTCTTTGCAAGTTGATATCCCTTATCTCCCTCAAGATTTGGATACGTGACCCACTCAACGTTCTTGTGGCTCTTCAAAAACTGCGCCATTTTCAACGCATTGGAACAATGTCTCTCCACTCTCACGGCAAGGCTCTCAAGTCCAAGATTGAGTATGTAAGCATTTTGAGGAGACTGAATAGATCCAAAGTCTCTCATAAGTTGAGCCGTGGCTTTTGTAATAAACGCTCCGCCAAGCCCAAATCTCTCCGTATAGGTAACTCCGTGATAACTCTCGTCAGGAGTGCAAAGTCCGGGGAATTTGTCGGGATACTTCGTCCAATCGAATTTGCCGCTGTCTATGATTGCTCCGCCCACGCCTGCGCCGTGACCGTCCATATACTTGGTCGTGGAGTGCGTGACTATGTCTGCTCCCCATTCAAAAGGTCTGCAATTTATCGGAGTGGCAAAAGTATTGTCTACGACGAGCGGTACGCCGTGCGCGTGCGCAGCCTTGGCAAATCTCTCAATATCAAAAACTACGATTGCGGGATTGGCAATAGTCTCGCCGAAAACCGCCTTTGTGTTGGGTCTAAAAGCCTTTTCGAGTTCTTCGTCTGTGCAGTCAGGCTTGACAAACGTAAACTCAATACCCATCCTCTTCATAGTGACGGAAAAAAGATTATACGTTCCGCCGTATATCGTCGACGACGCGACTATGTGATCGCCGCAACCTGCAATATTGAATATTGCATAGAAGTTTGCGGCTTGTCCCGAAGAGGTAAGCATTCCCGCGCTGCCACCCTCAAGTTCGCATATCTTCTGAGCGACGTAATCATTCGTCGGATTTTGAAGACGAGTATAAAAATATCCGCTTGCCTCAAGGTCAAATAACTTTGCCATTGCCTCGCTAGTGTCGTATTTAAAGGTTGTGCTTTGAATTATAGGCACCTGTCTGGGTTCGCCGTTGCCTGGTTTATATCCGCCTTGCACGCATATTGTCTCGATTTTGCTCATATTTGCAACTCCTATTTTATCTTGTATTTTTATCCATTATCTATACTCTTTGACTGCTCTGTCAATTTGTCTCTTTGCCTCTCTGTCTGCGATAGACTTGCGCTTATCGTGCAACTCCTTACCTTTTGCAAGCCCCACTTCCACTTTGACAAGCCCTTGCCGGAAATATATCTTGGTAGGCACGATAGTATACGACTTTTGCGTAACCGCCCCTCGCAGTTTGTCAATCTCTTTTTTATGCAAAAGCAACTTGCGGGGACGCTTGGCGTCGACGTTGAAATAACTTCCTTTCTCATAAGGCTTGATATGCGCATTCATCAAAAAGACTTCTCCGCCCTTGACAATGCAAAAACTGTCTTTGAGATTTACCTGTCCCGCTCTTATTGACTTGACTTCGCAACCAACCAATGCAATACCCGCCTCATAGGTGTCTTCTATGAAGTAATCAAAATAGGCTTTTTTGTTGTTGTCGATTATCTTTATTCCGTCAGCCATAGCGCTCCTTTTGCTATTATATCATATAATGATTGAATTGTTTATTATTTTTATATATTTTGCGTTTCCCATTATCCCTAACATATTTTATATATGATATTTGGGATATCATAAAAATACTCTCTCCCTAAAATAGCGAATTTTGATGATATTTTTATTGACGGTAGAGCGATAGCGTACTTGCCGTACGCGCGCGAGACCGATCAATAACAAATAGCGCAAAAGGCGCATTTTAGGCAATAAAAAATCGCCTTTGACTATATATTTAAGGTCTCAGGCGATAACTTTGTCTTTTTAAGTATGACTTATCTTTGAATATACGTTATGAAGAAGAAAATTGCAAGCACTGCCAAAACAACTGCAAACGTAACTGTCAACTTCTTCAGTACACTTTCTTTTGATCTCGCCTTATTCTTTTTGGAATAAGAGTCCATCTCTTGACCGCCGAGGACACCGATATTTTCATTTTGTGGCTTTTGCATCATTACGACAACCACTTCGGCAATTCCCAATACGAGACACAATGCCAATATAAGCGGTCTAAGCCAACTTGTTATATTTGGTTGGAAGATTGCCTCTCCCAGCAACATTATATAGTTCATTTTTTACCTCCGTCGATATGACTGCCATATTATAATAACACATCAATTTGAAAAACACAACGGTTTTTGCAAAATTTTCTCACACAAAAATTATGCCCTTCATAGTATGAAATATAAACGCTTACATACTGGCAAAATACAATTTTGCTCAGACAAAAAGGAGATACATAAATGAACGGTAAATATGCTGTGGATACCCCATATCCGTCTGTGCGAGGCACGTGTAATCACTGCGAAATGAAAATGCTTATGGATCTATATTCCGGACGCACTGGCGAACTGACGTCAACTACACAATATCTTTATGAACATTACGTCATTGACGGAATTGACGAAGATATTGCAAAATGCGTGTTGGGCATTGCCAAAGTCGAGATGATACACCACGCTTTGCTTGGCGAGGCTATCGTTAAAATGGGCGGCGATCCCATTATGGGCGGAAGCACCTGCTTTTGGTCAGGCTCAAATCTCAAATATACCCAAAATCCCATATGCTTTTTGCAAAACTCTCTTGCTTCCGAACAACTTGCGGTGAGCAATTACAGACGCGCAGCCGCCTGCATAAACAACGCGTCGTTGAGCGAACTGTGTCTGCGTATCGCGCAAGACGAAGAATTGCACATAGAGATACTTGACGAGTTACTGGAAAAACTCAACTGCTAGATTTCTCCACTTGACAACTTATTCCTTGTCAGGCTGCGTATTCTTAAGCCGTTGTTGTCTAAGCCAAATGCCCATCATACATCTTTGAGGCAATATCTTGGCAAGCATATGCGACATCTTGGTATAGAGTCCGTATACCGATATGTCTTTTGACTTCTTTGCGTCTTTGACAGCCTTTTTGGCAACAACGTCAGGATAGACGATATGCGGAAAAACTCTAGTCCCCTTTTCGCCCTTGACAATGGCTCTCTCAATTAGCCTCGTCTGCATCCAGCCGGGACACACCGCCGTCGCAACCACACCCTTGCTCTTCAATTCCACGTTAAGAGCCCTCGTGTAATTGCGCACAAATGCCTTTGTAGAACTATATATATTCTGATAGGGCAAGGACTGAAAGGACGCTTGCGACGCCATATTGATTATATGTCCGCCCTTTTGCATATATGGCAGGCAAATAAGCCCCATTGCGACAAGCGCGCTTACGTTGAGATCTATCATATTTATTGAAGTATATCTGTCTATGCCGCCGTAGTCGCAAAACTTGGCGTAACCTGCGCAATTGACAAGCCACTTTATATTGACGTCTTCGCTTATGATCAGCGCCTCAATAATGTCAAGATTTTTTCTGTCAGTCAAATCCATTGCAAACACCCGCACTCGCCCTTTGTCAACTTCTTTGACTTCTTTTAGCCGCTCTTCATTGAGACCGATTGCCCACAATTCGTCAAGTCCTTGCTCCTTCAAAAGCAACTTCAAAAACTCGTATCCTATACCGCTGCTAGCGCCAGTAATTATCGCTATATTCTTCTTGTCCATATATCACCTTTTTGTTTTCTCTCACAATTATTGACATATTGCAAAAATTATATCCTTGACAGCGCATTTGCTGTATAATATAGAATAAAGAATAATGTCACCTATGAAATTCTCCACTACGGTCAAAATGACAAGATAAAAAATAGATAATAGAATAATGAATATCGTCTGATAAATTCATCTATCTTCTATTATCTATTACTTTTTATCTATTATCTGTTATTTATTATTTATTTTACACCATACTCTCTATTGCGCTCTGCAAAGCCTTGTTGCGCTCCACGCTCTTTTGCTTTGTCTCGGCTTTTGTTGAGACGTAGATTTTGAGTTTGGGCTCTGTGCCGCTTGGACGTATGCAAAGCCACTCGTCGTCTCCAAACTCATACTTGATTACGTTTGCCGTCGGCAATTCCGACATATCAATTCTGCCGTCCTCAAAGTATTTGACCATACCTGCTTCCAAGTCGAGTTTGCTTATCATAGGCACGCCTGCAACCTCGCTCAAGTCAGTATCTTTGAACTTCTTCATAATATTTGCCATCTGCTCCATACCGTCCAAGCCTTTGAACGCAATAGACTTGCTGCTCTCGACAAAGTATCCAAACTTGTCAAAAAGCGAGTTGAGTTTGTCAAAAAGCGAAATGCTTTTGTATGTATAATAGCAAGCCATCTCTGCAAAAAGCATACTTGCGACGACAGCGTCCTTATCTCTTGCGTGAGTGCCTGAAAGATAACCGTAACTCTCTTCATAGCCAAACATAAAGGTATGTTTGCCGTTTTGCTCCCATTCCTTTATCTTTTCGCCAATAAACTTAAAGCCTGTCAACACGTCAAATACCGTTGCGCCGTAACTTTTGGCAATCTTGTCTGCAAGGCGTGTCGTGACTATCGTCTTGACGACAGCGCTGTTCTTAGGCAAAGTACCCATCTCTTTGTGACGATTGAGAATATAGTCCATAAGCATTGCGCCTATCTGATTGCCGTTGAGGAGCATAAACTCGCCCTTGTCGTCTCTTATCGCAATACCCATTCTGTCGCAGTCTGGGTCTGTGCCTATGACAATATCGCTGCCCAACTTATTTGCAAGGTCTATGCCCATCTTGAGCGCGTCTGGCTGTTCGGGATTGGGCATAACAACGGTAGAAAACTCCGTGTCTGGATATTTCTGCTCTTCGACTACTGACACGTTGATGCCCATTCTTGCAAGCATAGTCGTCACTGGCACGAATCCCGAGCCGTGTATCGGCGAATAGACAATCTTGATATCTTTGCCGACTTTCTCCACAGCCTCTTTGGATAGCGACAACTTAGAAATAGTGTCGTAATATTTATCGTCAACGCTCTTGCCAATGACTGTGATATGCTCGCTGAGCGCAAAGTTGTCTTTGCCCTCTATATCCTTGTGACAAGCCGTCTTTACGTCTTCTTGCGCCAAACCAAAGTATGGCGTCTTTTGAATAAACTCAACTACGCCCGCAGTAGCCTCCGGCGACATCTGCGCTCCGTCCTCTCCGTATACTTTATAACCGTTGTACTCCTTTGGATTGTGGCTTGCAGTAATCATAATACCTGCGATACAATTCAATTCTCTGACGGCAAAAGAACACATAGGCACCGGCCTTACATTCTCAAACAACGAAACCTTAATACCGTTTGCGCCCAAGATTCTTGCCGACGTCAACGCAAACTCAAAGGACATACGTCTTGTGTCGTAAGATATTACGACGCCTCTTTTAGCCTCGTCTCCTCCAAGCGAATTTATGTAATCGCTCAAGCCCTTCGTCGCTCTTGCGACAGTATACTCATTCATATTGGAGATACCCATACAGATAGTGCCACGCATACCTGCCGTACCAAACGCCAACGGCAACGTGAACCTCTCTTTGATCTCCTTTTCGTCAGAAGATATTGCCAACAGTTCTTTCTTCTGTTCTTCATTTACCTTGTCCAACCACTCTTTGTAATTGTCTTTATACATATATACCTCTTTTGCCGTCTCGTCGGCTTAATTTTATAGTCTTTTTATTTTGTCTTTTTGACTGCATTTCTACCATTTCACAGATCTATCTGTCATTTTGACCAACATTTATCGTCACCTCGACCGCAGTGGAGAGGTCTCGTCCGTTTTCTGTACTGTTGAGACCTTTCGCCTTGAATGAGTCATTCTGAGCGCAGTCGAAGAATCTAATAAAGGCTCTTACACCCTATCTTCGTCAAAATACGTTGCCATAATATCTGCGATATGTACTAGCGTAGCAAATGGGAATTGTGAAAAGGCTTTGCTTATAGAAAAGTCTCCGCCGACCACTCGCTTGTCAAAACCGCCCATATGCCAATTGATAGCCATTGCCTCTTCTCTTGTGAGCCTCATAAATCCGCTTATCATATACACCGATTTTTCGCCGTGTCCATACGGCAACTTTTCGTCGACGGTATAATAAGGCACTTGCTCCCAAGTTCCAAATTCGTTCTTGACGTTGCGGAGAGATACCTTGTAATAATCTACTTTGCACAAGTCGTGCAACAGCGTAGAAATTGCAACGCTTTCCGCCGAAATATTCTTAAAGAGCGAATCTTCTTTCTTGTTTTCATTCTCAATGAGTTCAACTGCTCTGTCATAGACGTTGAGAGAGTGATCGCACAGACCGCCAACTATCGCATTGTGAAATTTAGAACTCGCAGGCGCAACGAAAAAATCACTGTCGCACAGCCATTTGAGAAGTTTGTCACTGCCTTCTCTCTTGATATTTTCTTCATATATCTTCAAAAATCTTGCCTTATTAAGTTCTACGTCTACCATAATTGCCTCGCAAAAAATACTATGCTTTAATTATATGTTTTTAAATATAAATTGTCAACCAAGTGTCAATGGCTTTCACTCATATTCTTATACGTCATTTCGACCAAAACGCAGTGTAGTGGAGAAATCTAATTCTATTAATTAAACTGTTGAGATTTCTCCATTTCGCTTCACTCAAAAAAATTAATAAAAGGACCGTCACAAGTCTCTTTGTGACAGCCTTATAAAAGCATTAATTATTCAAAATAGACCTTTCGATTTGCTCAATATAACTCGTTTAAAGCGCAACTTTCACCTTATGTGAGTCATTATGAGTGAAGCGTAGCGAAATCGAAGAATCTTATCTGAAAGTCCTCTTTAGACGGAACTTTTGGAGCGTCGTCCTGCGCAGGTTTTTTGCGAGTGATTTTGCCTTGCACAGGCAGATAGTTATCTTTTCGCAATTCTTTTTGGAATATCACTTTTCCATTTTGCACGTACTCAATTATGGCTCTGGACTTATAGCCCACGCTACTCTTCTTTGTCTCAACGTATTCGCCGTCTAAGTCCTGCTTGATTTCGCCTGAGAGTTCTTCCGTCCATTCTACGAGCGGCTCGGGCGGCTGCAAAACTTCAGTGATTTCGCTGCGCAGATTTATCTTATATGGCAACGGATGTCCGTAGACGTCAAAATATACCTTCCTGTCTTTGGTATATCCGTTGACTATCACGTCATAATCGCTGTCGTTGAGCAGTACCAAGTCGATAAATTCACTGACGGTAGCGTCTTGCGAAAGTCCGCAATAAGAAGACGGCAAAGAGTGCGACTGAACAGATTGAGCAGTTAAGCCTGCCCTTATCCAAGCATTATAAAGAGTAGTCGACACTTGACACACTCCGCCGCCTACGCCCTCGGTGTATTCGCCGTTGAGAATGACTTTGGCATTTTTATATCCTCTCTCTTCGTTCCTCAATCCCACGACGGTGTTGAAAGACAATGTCTCTCCCTTCTTTACGACGAGCCAGCAAAAGTTACTACTAGCCAACGCCACGTTGTGAGCGCGCTCTTCCTTAGACGTGGAATAATCTGTGTTAAAAGAACTGACAAGTTGCATTTTTGGCGAAAAGCCGTAGGGATTGGGACTGCTCATAGCAGCGACTGCCTGCATCTTTTGCCCTGCGTATAACAATACTCCGCCAATTGTAATCATTACTAAGGCGATACAAATAATAAATAAAAATATGCAGATATATATTTTCCTACGACTTTTCACAGTAATATTTTGTGAATGAAGCGTAATTATATACTGCATAATTTTGGCAAAGCATTGTCAAAAGGTCTTATCCGATTATTCTTTCATACAACTCTCTTGGCGAATGGACTATGACCTTTGCTCCAGCCTCGACGAGTTGGGCGTGAGTTCTAAATCCCCAATCTACGGCAATCAAAATCATATTGCAATTTCTTGCAAACTCACAATCCACTTCGCTGTCGCCCACGTATACAATACCGTCACAGGAAAGTCCATTCTCCTTGCAAGCAAGGTCAAACAGATCTCTATTAGGTTTTGCGGGAATATCGTCGCGAGAGCCATATACTCCGTCAAATAAATCTCCAAAAAAGCGCTTTGCCAAGTCTTTTGTTGCGCCGTCGTATTTGTTGGAAATCAACACGAGTTTAAAGCCGTCAGCCTTGAGCAATTGCAACGTATCTACTATTCCGTCAAAAGGTTTAGTCGTGTCGGCTTTGTGCGCGTCGTAATATTCCTTGAATATCTCTCTGCACTTCTCCAACTCTTCTTCATCCCTGCAATTCATAAGGTCGCGCAACAAGTTGCGGATGCCGTGACCTATTGCCGATCGCACCGTCTCCACACTCTGTTTGGGATAGCCCAACTTGGCAAGCGCGTAATTCGCCGACTTGGCTAGATCAGGAAGAGTATCAAGCACCGTGCCATCTAAATCAAAAAAAACTGTCTTTTGCATAAATCCTTAAAATATTTATCCTTTTTTATGTTACTGCAACTATTTTGTCACACCAACAACATTACGTCACTCAACAATATTATGTCACCTCGAGCGCAGTCGAGAGGTCTCTATCCGTATATACACTGTTGAGACATCTCAACTAAATATTATTTACTATCAACAATACGTATCCGTCTTTGACTTCAATCTCGCAGTCGCCGTCCAACAATTCGTTGCTCACTCCGATAGGAAAAGTATTTGTTAAAGTCGCGTTTGTCAAAGGGTATTTGCCATTGCGAATATACACTCCCTTTGCTTCGTCAAAAGCAAACAGCGAAAAAGTCTGCCCCTTGCTTCCACAAATTATCTTTTTGCCAGTCACGACTTCCGCCATACAGTCTTTACCTACCAAAGACACCTTCGCGCCTTTTTTTGCAAAGTCGTAAGCGC
Organism: Clostridia bacterium; assembly: GCA_029061605.1. Lineage (GTDB taxonomy): Bacteria > Bacillota > Clostridia > Christensenellales > UBA3700 > RACS-045. The sequence goes on from JAIDRT010000053.1 coordinate 83,107, forward strand.
ATTGCAAATTGGCAAGAGTATGGTCAAGTCTTCCGCCCAACGCTCCGTATACGACGAATTCGCCGTAGCCTCTTTTGAGCGCCTCTTCAAATGCGAGATACATATCGGTATAATCCTTGACAGGGTCGTGTCTGAGCGTAGCAATTCCCTCGGGAAGGTACCCAAGGGAATCAAAATCTCCTACTGCCAAGTCTACTCGGCATATATCTTTGATATGACGATAACCGCCGTCTACAGCAATCACGAAATCTTGTCCGTCAACGCAAAATTGCTCAGCGCAAAAATCTCCGTTGCCGACGAATACGCATTTCATAGTTTAAGCCTGCTCGCTTGCGTTTGCGCTTTTGGGCGGACAAACCTGTCTAAACATATTCTCAAGGTCTTTTTTGCTCATAAACTTTGGCACTGGATAAAGCGGATGCGCTTCTGCGTACGCTCTGTCGACCATTGTCGGAAGGTCTTTTTCTTCCACAACGCCTTCGATTTTCTCCGGAATATCCATAGCCTTGTTCATATCCTTGATAGCCTGGATAAATTTCTTTGCTTTGACCTCGTCGCTCTCGCCGTCTATGCCGACGATCGTCGCAAGTTTTGCAAGTTTTTTATAAATACTGCTTCCAAACCAATCAAGTATGTGCGGAAGTATTACGGAATTTGCAAGACCGTGCGGGGTGTGATAAAAACCGCCCATCGTATGCGCCATTGCGTGAACGTAACCTACGTACGCTCTCGTAAACGCTGCGCCGGCATAAAAAGCGCCTTTGAGCATATTCTCTCTCGCCTGCAAGTTCTGACCGTCGTTATACGCAGTAACAAGGTTGTCGAAAATAAGTTTGACAGCCTTCTCCGCGTCTGCTTTAGTCTGCTTGGTGTTGCCCTTGCCTATATACGCCTCGACAGCGTGCGTCAATGCGTCCATACCTGTCGTCGACGTGATATGCTTGGGAAGCCCTGTCGTCAAAGTCGCGTCAAGCAAAGCATACTCGGGTATAAGCGCGTGATCGTTGATTGCGTATTTCTCGTGCGTCTGAGAATTGGTGATGACCGCAGCCAAGGTCGTTTCGCTTCCGGTACCTGCCGTCGTGGGTATTGCGACGAGCGTAGGAAGTTTTTTGCCGACTTTGAGTATTCCCTTCATTTGCGGTATCTGCTTTTTTGGCTTAGCAACTCTTGCGCCCACTGCTTTTGCGCAGTCCATAGACGAGCCGCCGCCAAGAGCGATAATACACTGGCATTTCTCGTCCTTATACATCTGCAAAGCCTGCTCGACAATATCTATCGTAGGATTGGGACACACTTCGCTAAACAACGCGCAATGCAAACCTACTTTCTCGCAACCGTCGATAATGGGTTGAGGCATTCCCAACTTCATAAGCATAGGGTCTGTGACAAGCAAGACGCTGTCAAAGCCTTTGTCTTTAAAAAACTTAGGCAAATCGGCAATGCCATTATCTAAATTAAGAAGTTGAGGCTGACGCCATTTTAAAAACGGCGAAACGATATATATCGTCTTTTGATAAGTTCTGTACCAGGCTTTTTGGAAAATATTCATAAACTGCTCCTTTTAAGCAAAATCAATAATTAAATTATATATCTTACGCGCTCAAAAAGTCAAACGATATACCTATAATCAAAAGGGCTTCTAATACTTTTTTTATTTTAAATAAAATTTCCTATTTATTTCAACAAATTCAGTTAAAATTCAGCACCGCGAACAAAAATGATAGTGAACCAAAATATAAAGGAGGCATATTATGAAAAAATCAAAACTAACGCTGTTGTGCATTTTGCTTGTTATGGCGATAACTTTTACGAGCGTATTCCTCGTAAGTTGTGACGGAAACGACGATCCAACCCCTGATAAGCAAGAAGCATACATTGACGCAGGATTGATCCAACGATTTATCTATGACGGCAATGTGCACAACGTACAGGCAACGCTCAACCACGACGAGGCGACGTTGAGTTACTCGCCCCAACAAGGTTATACGGAAATAGGCGATTACAACATCACTATTTCTGCGCCAGAAACAAAAAATTACAACGCTACGTCGCTCACGGTGCTTTTGAAGATAGTAAGCGACTCCAAAGAACTTGAAGACTCAGTAATGACTCGCTGGCAAAATCTATTGACAGACGTAAAAGATGTCTTCTCTGTTGACAACGGCGACGTCAAAGTCAATATCAAAGCCGAAGCAAACATTACGCCAACCAAAGGCGAAGTCAGCAAATTCAAATTGGACGCCGTAGGCAACCTCAACTTGGCAAACACTTCAAACAACAAGACGAATTTCCACGTGCTTTTTGGAGCCAACGACAATCAATACGGCTTATATATCCAAAACGGCGGCACGTATCTAAAACTCAATGACGACATATTCTTCCTGAATAATGCCGATATTATGTCGTTGCTGCCCAAAAATGACGAGGCGTCTGCGCTTAAAGACGGCGATTCGTCTATGATAGACGCAATAATAGACCTTCTGCCATTGGCACTCTTCTCAAGTTTGGACGACATATCCAACACGGACGGCGTATGGAACTTGTCGCTTGATATAACGAAAATCTGGAACAAAGTTAAATTGGTAGTTCTTCCAATAGTTGGAAGCAACGTATTGAGCCAAGAAAACATTGAGATTTTGGATGAATTCTTCACAACAAATCAAATTACTTTTAAATTAGTCCTTGATTTCAACGCGACAAATTCTGCGACTGCAAAAGCCGAACTGAACGTCGCTACTTACGGCGCTTTTAAAGCCAACGTAACTGCAATGGAGATTGCAAACGGCGCTTTTGACAAAGTAGAAGGAGCGCTTACCCAGGCTCAAATGGATAGCGCAAAAGCAATCAATGCCGCCAACGCTCAAATCCAAGGCACGCTTGCGCTCGTAAACAAAAGTGGAGAAACCTATGAGCATCTCAATTGGAAGTTGGTCGCCGACATAGAACCTTTTGCGCTGGCGCAAGCCATCAAAGAGGCTCAAGCAAGCGCTGACACAATGAGTTGGCTCAACAACGAAGACGTACGCAAAATGAAAGTGTATTTCTCTTTGTATCACGTTCATCAAGCAGGCGACGGCGTGGAATGCGTTGACGCTATGTGCCCCACGAGAGCAGGCGGAATGGAAGATACGACGATTCTTGATATCGCATTCGACCCGCAAAACTTCGGCGACAGCAAACTTTATCTTGCGGCAAATCTAAGCAGAATCTTCTCTGCAAAATCTTTGACTGCAACCTTGAAGAATCTCAACGGTCTTATCAATTCTATGGCAGGACCCAAATTGACAGGTCTTCTAGACGAGAATTTCTTCACAGCAATAGATTTGACAAAGACAGTCGTAAGTTCTGACTCCGACGAGCCAAGCGATCCAGACGGTGATGACGACAAATTGGACATCAAGACAATTATCAATCCGATATTCGACTTGCTGACAAGCGGTATCCAGATCCAAAACAACGCAATTACTCTTGATATGGAACAAACTTACGCTTTGCTTGACAGCATACTCGACTTGAATTCTCTCATCAATATCAATCTTGAGAATATGATCAAAATCAATGCGACCAACGTAAAAGACGCATTGTTCAAAGGTCTTCTCTCTCCCGATGACGAAGACGAGACAGAAAAGGCATTCAATTCTATATCTTTGGGCATAACTTCTATTGAATACGGCAACGCCGAAAATTTCAACTGCAAAGAAGCAATTACTCACGACCCGATTGACACTTCAAAAGTTCGCGCTTTTGGCGGAAGTAAGCCGCTCTCTTTAGACGGCTCCAACGCAAAGACGACTGGCAGAGTCTTCAATACTAAGCAAACTTACGACGACTATACCGCAGCAGGCGGCATACACGTCACACTTGAAGAACTCGACGCAGACGTCGTAGGCAAACTTATCGAATATACTTACACCGCAATGGACGGTCAAACTTATACGGCGTATACTCAAATAATTGCGTATGAGGGGCTTGACAAGACAAAACTCAACACTCCGCAAACCATCAAAGCAATCGTATTGCCACTCGACGGCAAGGGCGGATTGTTCAGCGACCTCTTGTGGTCAATACTCCACTCTCTTGGATCAGGCGGTCTTATCGCAGGCTTCTTGCCAAGCAACATAACCATACCTTTCAGAGCCGACGTAATTGATATGCAAATCACTTTGACTGAAGTGGAAAGCGCAGAATTTACGCTCAACACTCCGTTTGAAGACAAGTACGTCCTCACTCCTTACGAATTTGACGTAACTGCAAAGTTGGATATGAGTAAATACCTCGACGGAACAATCGCGCTCAAATATACGGACGGATTTACGCGTACGATAAGCGCAAACTGCTCTTCCGACCTTTTGGACGGCAAGTATCTTATCAACGACGGCAACGAGTATACTATCACTTTGAGTCACTACTCTATGCCCGACGTCAAGAAAGAATATAAGGTACAGGCGCAAACTCCTGACAAACCTTCTTTGATCATCAACAGTAACGGCGGAATTTCCGTATTGACTTACGGCGCTACGCAAGACCTCCAACTTGGAGTAGTAGTCAAAGCAAGTTCTTCCTCTTCCGCTAAAGAGATCCCCTCAACGGATTACAAATTGACGATTGGCGGCAAAGCGCTTGACGAAATCTTGTTGGATTGCGACGACGCAAAGAAGTTTGAGTTGGCATTGTCTTCCGACGACGTAAAAATCAACTTCAAGCAAAGCGTGGCAAAGACGACGTCCGCTACAGCATACTTCTATTTGACGTATAGCGACGGCTCTAAGAGCGCAGAGACAAAATACACCAAGTCCTTTACCAAAGTTGCGCAAGAGGCAAACTGGGAATATATGAGCGGTCTCAGCAACCTTGGCGAAAACCTCAACGGAAAACTTACTTACACTTATTGGAAAGATAGCGACGACGAATTCGCAGACGCAAGAAAACTTACGTTGCTCTTTGAGGACGGCAAGTACTATATGGTAGACAACGCTGAAGAGCCAACTGTAAAAGTCGAAGTAAATCTCATCGCTTACGACAAGAACGACAAGTCAAAGACGGATATATTAGTAAACGGCGTTATTCCGTTTGAAAAACTTCAAGAGTTGTCTTATGACTCGGCGAAGAAGACAAGCAAAACCGTATCTATCAACATCAGCGCAACCTTCACCGTAGAAGGAAAGAGTGTGACCAAAGAAAAGACTTCTCAAAGTCTCACTGCGGCATACAACCTTACCACCGGCACTTACGTATCAAAAATCGAAACTGAAAAAACCTTTGACGATTTGATGAAATTCGTAGTGTTGACTCAAAACGGCGAATCTCACGATATGCGCCTTGCATACAAAAACGGTAAGTACGTATTCGCTGATACGTTCGACGGCGCAAAACTTGACGACATTCAAGTAGAAATAGTGGCAAATATTGCAATCAACTCGTCTACGTTAGGAGAAGAAATAACTTTGACGGACGGAAAGTTGGGCGCAGATCAAAGCGGCAACAAAGTGACGCTGACCGTCAAGTTTACTTACGACGGACGCGAATACTCGTCAGCCGTACTTAACAACAAAACTGTAGCATAAATCTTCGCAATGGGGAATAGTTTAAATGCATTTCCCTCCCTATTCCCCTTGCAGCAATTCCCACAAAAAACGGCGCGGTCTCAAGACTGCGTCGTTTTATTTCAAAGGTGATTAAATTAATTATTCAAAAGTTTTTTCGACGATTATTTCTTGCTCGCAATAAGAAGAGCCGAGTTTAATGCGTACCTTGTAATACCCGCTCTTTAAGAATTGTACCCTTGTTCTCACCGCGATTTCTTCATAAAGCGTAGGCGGAAGGTCTATGGCAAAATCATTATCTACGATATTGTTGTCAACGCGAATCTCCGATATATCAAAATACTGCTCTGCGTCAGCAGGCTCTTGATACAAAAGCGTTCCGTAAGAACTGATATATCCTCTCAGCACCTGTACTGATATCGTAGAAGATACGCCCCATTCTCCGTGATAGGTATTGGAGATACCTGCCGAGAAAGTATAAGTATATCCCTCAAAATAATGCGAATTTACGCTCGTCGTATTCTCTATCTTATATTTGCTCTCGTCTCTCTTTTCCGACTTGGGCAAAATATAGAGAGGGATTGACTTTTCAAGATGCGCATAGCAGAAAGTCAAAGTATATCTGCCAATCTTATTTATGACTATGCTATTAGTCAAAGAAGTCGGATTGACGTAAAAATACTCGTTGGCTTCGTCAATTGCATATCCGTTTATCTTGATATAGTCTGCCGTCAAGACCAACTCAACGACGCTGTCGTCGGCAAGCGTAAATACAAGTCTGCCTACGCGCAATTGGGAAGAATATCCAACGTCGCTCTGCTCAAGCGAAAGTTCTTGCGCGGTGGTTATCAAAGCCATATCTTTTGCCGGCTTTACTCGTACCGTCTCGCCGTAATACTCTCCAAACAGATAAAATTGCAGCACGGTATCTTTATCTGCGCCTATATATCTGTTGCCGGAGTAATCCGTCAGCAAAAGTTCTTTTGCATTGGCGGCGCTTAGATATATGCTTTTGCTCTTGCCGCCTTGATAATTTATTACGGCAGAAATTCTCTCGGGAGTGTCGTCACTGCTCAACTTCTCGCCTTGCATATACTCCGACTTTTCAAAATGCGCGTAATCTACGCCCTCGACTTTATCCAACTTAATATAAGACGTAACTGTTTTACAAAGCCATCTGCTCCAACTGTACTTTCTCAACGCTTCCCACACTTTGCCGTCAAAATATCCCCGACCCGTGGGAATACAGTAAAGTTCGACTTTCTGCCAACCGTCATTTTGCAGATCAATTGGCGAGTGATCTACTACGTATAACTGCGCGTCAAACTGTTCTCCGTAGATATCTTCCGCCCGAGCGTAGACGTAAGAGCCAATTATTCTTTCCGTCTCGTCGGCGCTGATAGGAGTATTTGCCGCGTACAAAACGCCGTCCACGTATTCTTCATTATACAGACTGACTACTTCAAAAGTATTATTGCCGTCGACAGTCTCTTGACTTTGACAAAAATAATTCAATGCGGGAGGTCTGCTAATAAAGCCCTTTGTATATTGCTTGGTGCCCACCACGTCGTTGCCGTAAAGGTGTATCGCGCTTCGCTTGATATCGTACGGCGAGACGTTTTGCCTATAATAAGTCTGCTCCACCGTCAAAGTATCTATCTGATAATTATCGCATCTAAACACGCTCATAAGCGAACTAGCCGTCTGGCTCGACATTCCCAAGACTTGCAAAACATCTTCAATAGGCGCGCTTAAACCTAAGTCGCTGTAAATCAACGTCAACAATAATTCTTCTCCAATCGTCTTGCCGTCCTCTTCGGATTCTTCTAGCGATCTTGAGATCTGTCTCTTTAGCGTCTCTGCTGATATGATTGTCAACCAATACTCGGGTATCTGCGTATTTAGTAAATTTTGTGAAATATTAAAAAACTTTGACGTGACCCGACTTCCTATCAAAGCGCGCAGACCAACGCTTATATATATGTCGTATGAGCCAAAGTCTTTTGGCGAGAACGCCACGTCAAAAATTGCGCCTTTTGCCGGATCGTATTTATCCTTACAGAATGCGCCGCATTGCGAATTGCAGATATGCGACACTCGCATATGGAAAAAGTTGTCGTCGTCAAGTTTGGTCAAATCCCAATCCTCGGCGATCAATTCAAGCATATCCAACTTGGCTCTGAATTCATAATCGTATTGCATTTCGACGCGATTTGAATTGGTGTTTTCAAGTTTAACTACTCCAACGGAAGTTGCTTCAAATAGTCTTACTTCCTCATACTCTCCGTCGTCGGGATAGTATTCGACTATAGACTCGTCTTTGCCGTTGGCAATAAGAATACGCGACATATTAAACTTGATTTTTTTGTTCTGCTCTCCGTCTTGCAAGACGAGTTCTTCACTGCCTATCGAACTCAACTTGCCGTCGGACAAACTAATATTGATTTTTCCCTTGAGAGGGGGAGTTTTTGAAAGCATATCTTCATAGTTTTCCACTTTTGCAATTGAGAAAAACAACTTTTGCAGCAGTTCTGGCAACTTTGCAAACGTCTCTCGTGTGATCGCGCTGTCAAGCCCCTTTTTTAAATCAAAATCAAAAGTATAGACGCTGTGGTCAGCATTGGCGGTAGCGTCAGTAAAAAACACTCTTCCAAACAATATAAAGACAACGCCCATTGTGGAATAATTGACATCTTCTCCAAAGAGTCCTACGACTTTGGTCAAAGCATACAATAGAGGCGCATTGTCAAAACGGTTGCGAACGTACTGCCCTGTCTCTTCGTCATAATACTGCCAATAAAGCAAATCTCCGTCGTTATAAAATTGCAAAAATATCTGTCTACTCTCTCCGACGACTTTTTCTATATTCAACACGCCTTGTTGAGAATTTTTATTTTGAAAGTCAAGATTGAGTTTGAGCGCGCAATCGTATTTATCGCCGTTATCTATGTCAGTTATGTCTATATTGAAATCGCAGGTAACCGCTTCTTTTGTATCAACCTTTAAAAACTGTGCGTCAATAGCCGCCGCCACGTCATAAAGATAATCTCGCCAATCCTTGATTGGGATATTCTCTTCGTTAGGCGTACCGTCGCAGGCGCAAATTGAGAGACACACGCCTGCCAGCAACAATACCGCAACTGCAATTATCACCCATTTGTTACGCATACTCAACCTCTTTGGGGAAGAAACGCCGTCACGATAAGCCCTCTTGGAAGATTGGGGGTAGCGTATATTTTTCCGCCTATCTCTTCTACAATACTACGCGCAATGGCAAGTCCCAGACCTGTTCCGGGCTTGCTAGTCTTGACGTTTTCCCCTCTATAAAATCTCTGGAATATCTTTTCTTCCTCGCCGTCGGCTATGCCTATGCCGGTGTCCGCAACGCTCAGTACGCAACCGCCGTCGGCGCTTTTGAGCGAAACTTTGATTTTGTCTTTTTCGCTCGTATATTTTACTGCGTTTTCCAAAAGAATAATTGCTAGTTGCTTGACCTTCTCTCCTTCCATAACGGTGTTTGCCGACTGCACGTTGGCAATGAGAGTACGGTTGGATTCGCCTATTATCTCGCTGTATACCTCAAGCACTCCCAAGATAATTTCGCTCACGTCAGAACTGCTCTTGGGATTTGCCGTTGGCGCGGATACGCTGCGCATCAAGTCTTGCGACAGCGTGGTGATATGCTGAACTTCTTCAAGAGTATTCTCCACCAAGTCGCTCAATTGCATCACCGTTGAGTCGGGAGCGGCAAGCATATTTTCCATATTGCCTCTGATTACCGTCAACGGCGTGCGTATTTCGTGCGTCATATCGTGTATAAATTCTTTTTGTTGCTCAATTGCCTTGACGACCGGCTTGCCCATCAAAAAGGCAAAAGCCGTGTATATCGCAAGCACAAGTATAACTGTAATGGGTATAAACCAAATAAAGGCGTCAACACTCTCGTACTTCTCAAGCAGATCCGACTGCATAAGCAATTTGACGTAGACGCCGTCTCTGTACACAAACGTATAAGTCTTGTATCTGTAATTACCGATCTTCTCGTCCACAGTGGTATCAAATCTATTGGGTATCGCAGAAGTATGCTCTTTGAGATACTCCACGGCTGTATAGTCTCCCGCAGTGTTGTCAGGACGGCGAACGTAGACTATGACGTCTATATTCTCACGGTATAGATATGCGCTTTCACTATCTTCTTCCACGAGTTCAAAGAGCGAACTCTCTCCGCTGTCTTTTATCAACTCGGCGTATTGGCTCATTGTCTTTTGCGCGACGTCGTCTCCGCCTTGACGTACCTGCACGACAATGCCTATGCAAAGCGCAAGAATTACGGCAAGCGTAACAAAACCTGCTATCCACGCTCTGTATTGCCAACTCTTGGTAGTTATCAAAGTGTTTTTCATTTTGCGCCACCTCCGCAACTGCTCTCGCTCCATCTATATCCTATGGTCTTGACGGTTTGCAAGCATTCGCTCAAGCCTATATTGGACAGTATCTTACGCAGTCTATAGATATATACCTCGATTACGCTCTGCACGGTGTCGCTGTAAAATCCGCATACGCTGTCAAACAACTGTTGTTTGGTGACGATTATCTCTTTGTTTTTGACAAGCGTCTCAAGCACTTCATACGCCTTGCCGTTGATAGGCAGCATCTCGCCTTTGTATTCAACCATCTTGCTTGTATAGTCAATTGTGAAATCGCCCAATTTGTATTTCAATGCACCAAAGTCTCTGTGGTATCTTCGCATAGTCGCCTGCACTCTTGCAAGCAACTCTTCTCTGGAGAAAGGTTTGACCATATAATCGTCAGCGCCAAGGTTAAGGAATTCGACTTTCCTCTCAAGCATACCTATTGCGGAGAGTATGATAATGGGCGTAAGTTTGTGACGGCGAACGCCCCTCAATACTTCTTCGCCGTTCATTTTGGGCAACATAATGTCAAGAATAACGATATCGTAATCATTGGTAAGTATCTTATGCAGACCGCTTTCTCCATCGTATGCGGCTTCCGTTTCGCCAATCGAACTCAACATTCTGCAAAGCATATCCGACAACGCTTTGTCGTCTTCTACTACTAACGCTTTCATATTCTTAATTCATCTCCCTCTCTTTCCCTGCGCGCACGCGCCGTACGCATTTATATTATAGCATATAGACCGCGATTGTCAATACAGTCAAAACTAACGCAACGTAAAATACCTTTATATAATTTCTTCCAATCAAAGCGTTATATTAAAAAAACAATAGTGAATATTGAATGGTAATCGGATATTTTATTGTCATTGACGCTCGCACTAGACGCATCTGCTTGCTCGCTATGCCGTCACTTCGTTCCTTACGACCAGAGCGTAGCGTCGTGGAGAAATCTAATCCGTTTAAAATCACAAAAACTCTGCTTGCGACAAAAACTTTAACTTTTCTCCGCTTATTGGGTGAACAAATTCAAGTTGGCAGGAATGCAGCGCCTGTCTGTCCAGTATTTTGCCGTTGGGACAAATGACATTTTGCGGATTGGGATTATAAAGTTTGTCGCAACAAAGCGGATAACCCATATATGAAGAATGAACTCTAATTTGATGAGTTCTGCCTGTCTTGAGAATAAACTTTGCAGAAAAATAATCTTTGTATTGCTCAAGTACCTCATAGCAAGTGACAGCCTTATCTCCGCTTGGGTCTACCTGACGGCGCAATCCCTCAATGCTGCGCTTGATTGGCAAATTTATCTCTCCGCTCTTTTCGCCGACAAAAACTCCGCTGCAAAGCGCCACGTACTCCCTATAAATATGCTCTGCCGTCAAAGCGCTGTGCGCAAGTTGATTTTTTGCGACAATCATAAGTCCCGACGTATCTCTATCAAGTCTATTGACAGGTCGGTATACAAAGTCTCCCCATATATTTGCCAAAGCGTTGGCGAGACTTTTGCCGTAGTGTCCCCTTACAGGTATTACCGCAATGCCAGCCTGCTTGTCTATCACGGCAATATCATCATCCTCGTACACAATATTTACCGGAACATCCAACTTGGGCATCGGTTTGACGCATTCGTCAATGAGATATATGCAAAATCTCTCGCCCTGCGACAGTCTGTCTATCAATCTTATGGGGCTCTCCCCACTATCGGTAATACGGCATACCAGTCCCAAAGCCTTTCTAAGCGACGTGCATATCGACGACGATACGCCTATGGATCTCAATATATCTTCTACGCTTCCGCCAAAGGGCGCAACGTATTCTATCCGTCTTTTCATCACTTCTCTATCCACTGATACTTGGCAAGGTCGACGATAAAATCTTCATTGCACTCTACGCCTTCTTTAGCCAGCAACTCTGCCTGCACTTCTCTGCCGCCGAATGCAAACGCAGGAGCCAACTGCCCAAATCTGTTGACAACTCTGTGACAGGGAATGACGCCCGGCATAGGATTGACGTGCAACGCATAGCCCACCGCCCTAGACGATCTCGGCGCATTGAGCAGCCGCGCGACCTGTCCGTACGTCGCGACTTTGCCCTCGGGAATTGCCTTGACAACTTCGTATACTTCTTCAAAAAAACTCATATACACCTCTTTTTCATATTATACAATAATCAATGTTTTAAGTAAAGCAGATATAAATTGACAACCGCCGATTAATTTTGATATGATAGTATAAGAAAAATGGAGAAAAAATGATTGCGTTATTATATTTCTTTATAGCCTTGATATGCACCTTTGCAGGCGCGATAACAGGTATGGGCGGCGGAGTCGTCATCAAGCCTGTACTCGACCTATTGGGAGACTTCGACAGCGCTTCGATAGGCGCCCTATCGTCTATCACGGTGCTTGCAATGTCACTGACGACTTTTGCAAGGCAGGTAGGAAAAAAACGCAACACTTCCATAGTAAAACTTCTCGCGCTGGGCATCTCATCCGCAGGCGGCGGAGTGCTTGGACAGTATCTATTTGAGATAATGACAAAAGGCGCAGCAAACGCGGCTACCGTCAAGATAATTCAAAACTCTATATTGCTCTTTTTGATAGTCTGCATATTTTTCTATATGCTTTTCAGAGAAAAAATCAAGCCGTTGCATCTGCAAAATATCGTATTCTATATACTTGTGGGCATATTGCTCGGCGTACTGTCCTCATTCTTGGGAATAGGCGGCGGACCGCTCAACGTAGCGATACTAATGCTACTCTTCGCAATGGAGATAAAAGAAGCGACGTTTGCGTCAATAGTGACGATAATGTTTGCGCAAATCGCAAAAGTCGTGACGATACTTGCAAGCGGTGGCTTTGGCGGTTATGATCTGTCAATGTTGCCGTATATGGTGGTTGCCGGAGTGCTTGGCGGACTTATTGGAAGTATCGTAGGCAAAAAGATATCAAGCAAGATCACAGCCGTAGCATTCAACGTAATGCAACTTGCCGTAATGGTGATATGTATTATCAACATAGTGACAAGTTCAGTGGCTCTAAAAGCCTAAAAACGTTGAATAGCCGATACAAATATGATACAATAAATATGAATAAACCGACTTGGGGGATTTTATGAACGTAATTTTATATTTCAGCGACCAACAACGCTATGACACTGTCAATGATACCGTCACTCCAAACATTCAATCAATGGAAGATGACAGTATATTTTTTGACAACGCCTTTACTTGCCAACCGGTATGCGGACCTGCAAGAGCCTGCATACAGACTGGTGTATACGCGTCGCAAAACAAGTGCTATATCAACGGTATCTCAATGGATAAGAACGACGACAACGCCTTAGCCAAAATTCTCAACCGTCAAGGCTACAACACGTCGTATATCGGCAAATGGCATCTAGCGTCTGATACCAATGGCTTTAAGCCTAAATTTAACGTGCAGAAGACTGCAATCCCCGAAGAACTTCGTGGCGGTTACAACGACTATTGGCTCTCTGCCGACTGCTTGGAGTTTACCTCCGACGTACACGGCGGATATATGTTTGACAAAGAAGGCAACAAAGTTACGTTTGAGGGCGTGCGCAGCGACTGTATCAACGATTACGCGATAGACTATATCGACAAGTACGACCAAGACAAGCCTTTCTTCCTTATGATATCCCAACTTGAACCGCACCACCAAAATACTGCAAATATGTTCCAATGCGCAGAGGGCGACGAAAAGCAGTTTGAAAACGCTCCCTACCCCAACGACCTCGTAGGGCTCAAAGGCAACTATAAGTCAGAGTACGCGCGCTATCTTGCGTGTTGCAAACGTCTTGACCAAAACTTTGCCGACCTTGTCCAAAAAGTAAAAGACAAAGGTATCTGGGACGACACGGTGATAATATATACGTCTGACCACGGCTGTCACTTCAAGACAAGGAATTTTGAATACAAGCGCAGCGCCCACGACGCAAGCGCGCATCTGCCATTCGTAATGACAGGCGGCGGACTTGCCAAGTTGCAATCCACACAAAAGTACGTAGGCAAACGCTTTGGCGGCTTTGTCAGTCTCCTTGACCTCACAGCAACGATATTGGATATTGCAGGCGCAGAAATACCTCAAGAGTACCAAAGCCAAAGCATACTGCCAATGCTCGAAAACCAAAAAGGCAGAGACCATATATTTATGCAGATAAGCGAATCACAGTTAGGTCGCGCAATCATCACGGACAAATATACTTACAGCGTCAAAAAGCCCCTCTCTTTGGGTTTAGAAAAAGCGACAAGCAAACTTTATAAAGAGGACTTGCTATATGATAATATCGCAGACCCTGCCCAACATCACAACCTTATTAGAAACAAAAAATACAAAGAGATAAAGAAAGAACTCAAAAAGATTTTACTTGAGGATATAGAAAAAATCGAAAACGTAAAAGCAAAAATTTTTTAACGTTGTCATTTCGACCAACATTTTATGTCACCTCGAGCGTAGTCGAGAGGTCTCTATCCGCTTTATTCTGTCATTTCGACCGAAGTGGAGAAATCTCATTCCGATTATTATACTGTAGAGATTTCTCCATTTCGCTTCACTCCAGTCGTAAGGAGCGTAGCGACGGCATAGCGAGCAAGCAGGTGCGAGGACGTAGCGAGCGTCAATAACGTAAATATCTATCTTTATGACTTCGCTCAAAGTGCACTCCTATCCCCCATAGGCGCCAAGCACTTCTCTAAGCGAACTCTTCGTTGCGTCTCGATTTATTCTTTTGAGCAGGTAAAGACTGCGTCTTCCATATATATGATTTATACCCTCGTTGCAAGTCAAGGTCATTACCACGCCTTTGTCTTTGAGCACGCTTTCGCTTATCTTGGTATACTTGCCGTAGGGATAAGCGTATATATTTGAAGTCACTCCCAATTCGCCGAGTTTATCTACTAGTCTTTGCGTGTCGCTTGAAAAAGCCTGTTTATACGCCTCGTCGCTCTCGCTCTTGAGTTGAGACACCCCCAGTCTAGGGCTGGTATTATGCATAGAATATGAGTGCAATCCTATCTCAACGTTGACATTTTTAGCCACCTGCGCAATATCATCCCAACCAAAGTATATAAAGTCACCGCCACCCTTTCCGTTTTTATCAAACAAGGTATAATCGCCCACGACGGAAAACAATCCGCTATACCCAAACTCTTCGAGTAGCGGCAAGGCGTAAGTCATATTATTGAGATAGCCGTCGTCAAACGTCAGTATTACTGCTTTATCCGGAAGAGGCGTACCGCCGTCAACGTACTCAATAAGACTGCTACAACTTATCACATTGTAACCGTTATTCTTGAGATACTCAAAATCCTTTCGCAAACTGTCTTGATTGATGCAATATACGCTCTGCTTTTTGCCTTTTGCCAAAGTATTGTGATACATCAGTATCGTCAAGTCGCCTAAACAAGTTTGCGAAAAACTCTCTCCTGTCTTTGCCGTCACTTGTTCTTGACTTTCCGCGCTCACAACAACAGCCGTTGTATCTACGCCATTATTTGAGCAAATGCCAAAGCCAATTGCCGTCACCGCCAAAACCAAACAAATAATACTCAAAGCATATCTTTTCATAAGTATCTCCGCAATCTTTCGTCTTTCTCGCATAATTATCTTTTAAAAACAAGGCAAAAGACTTTATTCCTATATTGTGAAACTATATTAATTTTATACAATCAAAGCGTCGCTCAAAACGCCGGCTATCACACCGCACAGTTCCCTACAGTATTCTTGCGACAAAAGCAACTTTTCATCTTCGGCATTGGATATAAAACCGCATTCAATGATTATTGACGGAACTTTTACGCACTTGGTGATAAAGAGATCTCCGCCTATCGCCTCATAGTCGTCTCTACCGCTGTATTTTGCGTTGATATTTTGGTTTATACTGCGTTGCATACTTTCCGCGAAGTCCTTGCCTATGCCTGTGTCGTCGTAAAATACTTGAGCGCCTCTGCGTGAAGAATCGGAGAATCTATTGACGTGAAGACTTATTACGGCAATGGGCGAAGCCTTTACGATAATATCTTTGCGCGCCTGCATATCCAATCTTTTGATATTGTTTAACGCGTCTTTGCTCGTCCTCGTCATAACCACGCCAATACCTTTATCCTCAAGTATATTTTGCAGTATCCCTGCCATTTTGAGATTTATATCGCTCTCTTTTACGCCCTGACTGCCCACGACACCGCCGTCAATACCGCCGTGACCTGCGTCTATCACGACGGTATGCTCATATATTTTTGCAGCCGGCTGCGATTTATGCGCAAAAATGCACACTCCCACGACGCCCAGCGCCACCGCAATAAGCGCAACTATTGCGACCGCTATAAAATACTTCTTTTTTGTTACAAATACCATAATCGACCTACCTAATATTCAGTTTATTAAAAAACATTTTTTATATGCAGAAAATATTAAGATTTCTTTGTTAAATCAACGTATTTTTAATATGTATTTTTGCGGAAAACGACCTGGCAAGTTTGCACATTTTAGGAATGAATATGGAATTTTTCAAAAAATGCTTTTTTGCCCTTCAAAAGGGCTTTTTTCAAAAATTTTCCCCCAAAATGCCCACTTATCCACATACTTATCCACAAAAACAAGTGTTCGTGTGGATAACTCGCGCAATTTTCCACCATATCACATTATTATGTATATGTGTCGAAATTTGTAGATTTTCGTCAAGTTTTGTCTTATTAATCACTCAATTTTTGCCTGTAGATACGCTATATGGATTTTTGCGGAAAACAGATATTTTGAGGCTAATACCAAGTGGAAAAGTCAAAACAAATTTTTATAATTTTGCTGTGATTTTTTATAAATGCTTGCATCATAATTTTTTGTTAATTTGATATCACTTGTCCAAAAAATGTTACATTTTACTCTTGTAAACGCGCAGAAAATCTGCTACAATAAAGAAAAACCTGCGAGGATAATATGGCTGGGCTCAAACAAAAGATCAAAATACTTAAATTATACGAAATTCTCTCCAATAAGAGTGACGAGGCGAATCCCCTATCCACGCAAGATCTGATAGACAGGCTCAAAGCCGAGGGTATCAGCGTGGAGCGCAAGACGCTATATGACGACATAGAATTGCTCAACAATTGCGGCTATGAGATTATGCAAGTGCGAAAAAAACAAAATATGTACTACGTCAGCGATAGAAATTTTGACACGGCGGAAGTGCGTATTCTCATTGACGCAGTTGGAGCGTCAAGTTTTATCACGCCAGAAAAAACTGATAGGCTCATTGACAAAATCGCATCGCTTGCAGGCTCGCATAAGGGGGAAGTAATCAAAAACAATATCGTAGTCTTTGACACCACCAAACGCGACAACGAACAAATATATTACAACGTATTCAATATAAACGAAGCCATAATAACCAAGAAAAAAATCAGTTTTAAGTACTACAAATTCAACGCTAAAGGCGAAAAGATAGCAATGCACGACGACAAGCCTTACAAAGTCAATCCCATTGCCACTATGGTGAGCAACGACAATTATTATTTGATCTGTGTAAGCGACAAATACAAAGACGTATCTCACTACCGCATAGACAGAATGGAAAACGTCAAGATAATGCCTGACGAAATTACCCTGCCCGACGAACTTAAGGACTTCGACCCGCGCAAAAATAAAAAACAAATCTTCTCTATGTATCTCGGCAAAACGCAAAACGTTACATTTGAAATTGAGCCAGATATAGTGGAAGTCATCTTTGACAAATTTGGCAAAAATACAAAACTCTCCCCTTATGGCGACAAGTATCGCTTCACGACAGAAATTCAGATCAGCGACTCATTTTTCGGTTGGTGTATGGGACTGGGCACTAAGATAGAAATCATCTCCCCGCGAGACGTCAAAGCGCAGTATCTGCAAAAACTTCATAGCGTGATCTGCAAGTATAAATAAAAGTTTGGCAAAATGGTAGGCGCCGTTATTTTACACGGCAACAATGCTTCCCATACTTCTTCAAACTCACTTGACGTACATATAGTACGCCTGCGCTCCTTTTTATCGTATAGAAAACATTCTTGCTTGTGAAAATCTTACGTCTCTCCGTTTTTATCAAACGAGAAGTTTGCTAATTCTTTTATTAGAGTCAAATATAAATATAAATTTGTCTCTTAGACCCACTTATTATGTATTTCAACCAACTTCTTGATATCATTTACGCTCGCACAAGACGCATTTGCTTGCTCGCTATGCCGTCGCTTCACTCATTACGACCAAAACGAATGGCAAACAATATCACCCTGTCATTTCTACCGTAGTTGAGAAATCTCAACCTTTCATCTTGTCATTTCGACTGAAGCGAAGCGTAATGGAGAAATCTAATCCATATTCTTGCCGTCCCCTTGAGGGGAAGGTGTCACGCAGTGACGGAAGGGGTGTAAGTTCTGTCACCTCGAGCGTAGTAGAGAGGTCTCTATCCACTTTCTCGCCGTCCCCTTGAGGGGAAGGTGTCACATAGTGACGGAAGGGGTGTAGCCTATTCTATAGGCGTTATTTTTATTTAGCATCCTTTTTAAGTCCGACCAAAATCGAG
>JAIDRT010000054.1 GCA_029061605.1 Clostridia bacterium
TATACCAACAAACGGCTTTTCTGCGGCTGCGTTTTTGGTTTAAAATTTACTCCATGGGGTGGGTTTCTTGGGGTGGGGACATAGAAAAAGCAACGGGTTTCCGTTGCTTTTCTCATTCTCACATTCTAACAAACTTTCCGTTTTCCCGAATATTGTAGTTGTTTTCATAAGTTAGCGGTTTGGGTTGCCATTCGGAGATAAAGCCCACAAGTCCGTTTATGAAAATGTACTGCATTTTATCGGCGTTAGAACGCGATTGCTTTTGGCGGAAGCGGAGGGATTCGAACCCTCGAGCCGATTACTCGGCTACTTGATTTCGAGTCAAGCCCGTTATGACCACTTCGATACGCTTCCGTATATAAACAATAATGAGTATAGCATACAAAATAAGATTTTCCAAATAGATTGACTAAATTTGTTTGATAAAATTTATAAATCCCCTGTCACAAATGCCTATCGTAATTAACAGATTTCTATTCTTTGCTATGATAATATTACTGTTTAAATATTATAAAATTATAATTAAATTTATGCACCGCTCAATATTTTTCAATATGTCCACTCCATTGGACATTTGCGTTAAAATTAGGTTTTTTGAAAAAATTTGTCTTGCACTAGACAAAAAACTGTGCTAAATTTAAATGTGAAGAAAAATTGGTAGAAAAAAAGCCACATCTACGTGGCAGTCTTACGACATCTTTAGTTTAACATTTATTTTAACTAAACTCTAGTAATTCGTATTCACAATATAACATACCAGTTTTAGTACTCTAGTGATTCGTACTACTCTCTAACAAAACGACAAAGTAAGAAAAATAAGTAATGAAGTAATTTTAGATATAAAAAAAGAAAGTGCCACGAGCCAAAATGCTTATTTGCGTGGGGGCTACAAGGACGAAACGGATAAACCATAACACCGAACCAATCACTTTCTTTATACGTATTATACTTGATTGTTTTTTGCAAGTCAATAGTAATATGCCTGAATATTTACAAAAGCAATGCGAAGATAATAAAAATATAAATAAATAGAGTTGCAATATCACCCTTGCGGCTTAGTGTCTTGTAAAAACAATGTCAATGCAACTCCTGTATTTATAATCATTGTTGGTATAAACAAAATTTGTAATTACGAAATATTGTCTTTCATTGTCGATTTGTCATTTTTACTACCTTTCTGTAGTAACCTTCCAATTTTATTTTCTATTAAAATTACTTGATTTTTACTGCGCAATCCCTCACAATAATAAATGTGACGTCGGCGTAGTCCGACCGGACATTTGAAGTCCCTCCACATTAAGGGGTAACACTTGTTATCCCTTGTTTTAATTTTATCTATTTCAGTCTTACCCTCCAGTAATTAGCACTAAACTCAAAATAAAAATCGTAAAAAAGTTGAAAAAATGATCTAGTAACTTTTATTTTACACTCTATTATATATTTATTCTGGTTAACATTTTATTTGAAAATATCTATATCACTAATTATACAGTTAGCATTATAATATTTTTTTCACAAAATAAAGCCCCGAAACTTCAGGGCTTTTAATAATTTGATTGATAAGATTATCTCTTTGAGAACTGTGGCGCTCTTCTTGCTTTCTTGAGACCGTATTTCTTTCTTTCTTTTGCTCTTGGATCTCTTGTCAAGAAACCTGCCTTTTTCAATGCCGGCTTTGTCTCTTCGTCTGCGAGAACCAACGCTCTTGAAATACCGTGTCTAATTGCGCCTGCTTGACCGGTGAAACCGCCGCCGTGTACGTTGACGATGATGTCATACTTTGCGGTGTTGCCTGTCAACTCAAGCGGTTGACGAACGATAAGTTTGAGAGTGTCAAGACCGAAGTATTCGTCAAGACTTCTCTTGTTGATGGTGATAGCGCCGCTGCCGTCAGGAATAAGTCTAACTCTTGCGATAGCCTTCTTTCTTCTTCCAGTTCCCCAGAATTGAACTTTTTTCTTAGTCTTCTTCGTAGCCATTTGTCATTACTCCTTATTAAAACTTCAAATCTTCGGGCTTTTGCGCCTGTTGGTTGTGCTCAGCGCCGGCATAGCAACGCAACTTAGTGAGTTGCTTTCTTCCAAGTGAGTTCTTGGGGAGCATTCCCTTTACAGCGAGCATAACTGCTCTTTCTGGCTTTTCTGCCATCAACTTCTTGTATTGAATCTCTTTGAGACCGCCGATATATCCGGAGTGGTGGATGTGCACCTTTTTCTCCAACTTTTTACCGGTCAATCTTACGTTAGCGCAGTTGACGATGATAACGTGATCGCCGCAATCTACGTTTGGCGTATAAATAGGCTTATTCTTTCCTCTGAGAACGTTGGCAACGTTGCTTGCAAGTCTACCGAGTACCATATCGGTTGCGTCAACGACATACCACTTTTCTTTAACATCCTCAGGTTTTGCCATATATGTCTTATTCACGGATAAAACCCTCCATTGTAGTTGTTATAATATTGTTAGGTCGTTAAGTATCAGAGGGGCTAGTTCTTCAACATAACTGCTTTACCAAGTAATTTTAATAAAAAACTAGTTAAATGTCAAATCATTTTTAAATGTTTTTTACAGTTTTTTGATATTTTTGTAAAAAATCTAGTTATTGCCTTACCATATAAAGTCCTTTGCCACAATCCAAGCAAAATACCCTGCGTACAACACAAGCATTGTAATACCGCCTGCGCGCTTAAGTTTTTTGTCCTTTGTGAGAAGAATACACAAAAACAAAACAACTGCTGCTACAATTGCCATTATATTGTCAATCATAAATCCAGTAATCCAATTGCTGTCGTAAGCAATTGCGGATATCAGCGACGACGTGCCGAGAACGAACAAGATATTGAAGATATTACTGCCCACTATATTGCCTATCGCAAGATCCGCCTCTCCCTTTCTTGCAGCCGTCAAAGAAGTCACGAGTTCTGGCAAAGACGTGCCAAAAGCAACGATAGTCAAGCCAATCAGGCTCTCCGACATACCAAAGCCTGACGCAATGGTCTTTGCTCCGTTGACTACGGCTTGCGAGCCAAGCACAACTAGCGCAATACCTACGGCAAGTTTGCCAAGCATCTTTGCAATCTCAACTCCCTTCTTTTGCGCTTTTTCCTCTTCTTTCTCTTCGCCCGAATTGCTCTCCTGCAATTCCGGCATAGCATTCTTGTCCTTTTTGGAAAGAATAATGAGATATACAAAAAAGGCTATGAAAAACAGCCACAAAATTAATCCGTCTATCCAGCCCAATTGATTGCCTATTACGCCCATTATCATAAGCGCAGAAGATATGACTACCACAAAAGGTATCTCTATATAAAGCGTATTCTTCTGAACGGCAAGAGGAGTAAATAATGCGCACAAGCCAAGAATAAGAAAAATATTCATTATATTGGAGCCAAGTATATTGCCTATTGCTAGCCCTGCGCTGCCCTTGACCGCCGACGTGATACTAATAGCCGCCTCTGGGGCGCTAGTACCAAATGCAACAATAGTCAATCCAATAACAATTTGAGGTATGCCAAACTTTCTGGCAATCATTGACGCCCCGTCGACAAACCAATCGGCGCCTTTGATCAACATAACAAAACCCACTATCAACAATGACGCCTGCGCCGCAACGCCCCAAAAATCTAAACTTGCTCCAAGCAACAACCCCAAATTCATAATGCCTCCGACAAAGTATATTTACCGCGCATATATGCGTATCATATTAATTATATTGCGCGCTTAAAAAT
>JAIDRT010000055.1 GCA_029061605.1 Clostridia bacterium
TTATACCACATTTTTGACAAATTGTTGCTACTTAATAATCAGTTAATATTGCGTTAACATTTAGTTAACATAGTCTTAACGATACTTAAATATGGCAAAAAATTTTATAATTGTCAAACAAAATATAAAGGGAGAAGAGAATGGACAAGACAAAAAAAGACAGAAGATTTAAGCGCACCCAACAACAATTATTGTTGGCGTTAAAAGAATTGATAAATACCAAAAGTATTATAAATATTTCCGTAAGAGAACTTGCAGAACTTGCTGACGTCAACAGAGCGACGTTTTATCTTCATTACAGAGACCCTTACGATATGCTTGAACAACTTGGCAATGAATTTATTGACAATATGAAAACTATTCTCATTAAAGACAACGAGAGTTTTAATCCCGCCAAGAGTTTTGTCAATCTATATAAATATGTCAAAGAGAATTACGACATTGCCTACATTCTATTTTCGCCCAATTGTGACAGCGGATTTGGCAGACATCTTGAGAGATCGTTGGAGAAATTTTGTTTTGACAGTTGGATAGTACGCGCTAAAGACGACGATTCGCGCAATTGCGATTATTACAGCGTATATCTTGTCGCAGGTATTAAAGCGCTGTTGGAGAAGTGGATTTTTGACGGTTTTGTCGAGACTCCCGAAGAAATGGCAAAGTTATCTCAATACTTTATGATGTACGGCGGCAAGCAGTTCTGGGAATAGTTTTGCTCATCTCAAAATAAGGCTTCACAAATCTAAAAAGCGTCTTTTCCGCCAATACAGCCTTTGGCTCACGCCGACGTACAGCAAATTTATCAAAAGGGCTGTGATACTAAGATTTTGATGGTATATCATATAAAGACTTTAATTCAAGCAACCGGGCATAGGCAAGTTGATATTGCGCTACGCTTACCAATTGGATTTTTTCATCTTTTGTAAATAAAGTCAGTTTGCCAGTTTTCCCAAACTCTTTTTCCGCTTCAACTTTTTGCAAATCGCAGATATTTATTAAATATTTGTTTTTGCCTATAATCAACGTGTCGTTGTTGAGTTTGATAAGGTCAAACGTGAAGGAGAATTTTAGATGCTTTGCTAAGCCGTTGCCTCCCACGCCAATCAGTGCAAGTGGCAAAGATAGAAGCCAAGCGCTATAACTTATGGGGCTAGAATTCTCGACAAAAAATAAGCCGTAAATTCCTAACGGAAGTGTAACTATGCCTATGACTAGCATAAATAAATAAACAAAAAACATTGACTTAGATTTTTTTGCTATTATTTCCATTATTTTACCTTTTTATTAAACATTCTGTCTTTATCTGTGATTTTTCTCAAAACTCTGCAAGGATTGCCCACGGCTATCACTCCCTCAGGAATATCTTTTGTCACGACGCTACCGCTGCCTATGACAGAGTTTTTGCCTATCGTCACTCCGCCGTTGACGATAACTCCGCTTGCAAGCCATACGCCGTCGCAAATCGTGATTGGTTTAGCATACTCGAGGTCATACACGCCGTCAGGGAATTGCTGAATTGCTCTTTCGTCTGCAACCAATGGGTGGAGCGGCGTTGCAATAGTGACGTTGGGACCAAACATAACGTTGTCACCAATAGTCACAGGCGCTACGTCAAGAATCACGCTGTTGTAGTTGGCGTAGAAATTCTCCCCAATAGAGGTGTTGCAACCGTAATCAAATCTGACAGTTGGCTCAAAATAAAAATCATTTTTATGACTTTTGAGTACGCTGTGCAGTAAGTCATATCTCTTTTGTTCTTCGTCCTCGTTTGAGTTGTTGTAATCTACGCACGCTTGGCGTACCTTTCTTCTCAATGCGACAAGTTCGGGATCGGTTGGGTTATAAAGTTGACCTGCCACCATTTTTTCTCTTTCTGTCATATTATCACCTCAAATAAATTTATACATCAATATTATATCAGTTGGGGCGGTGATAAGTCAATGATATATTTGCTGACCGTATGTTTACTCAGATTTTACACAAATAGAAAATTTTGTGTATTGACAGTATTTATAGCGGTGATTATAATATATAGGGCTATTTTTGGCTAAGAGGTGGAAAATGGGAATTGACGTATTGATAATAGGCGCAGGACCTGCAGGAATATTCACGGCATTAGAACTTGTCAAACAAAATTCACATAAAAACATTACTATAGTGGAAAAGGGCGCGTCGATAGAACGCCGTCGCTGTCCAAAGAATGAGACAGGCAAGTGTATGAATTGCAAGAATTGCGCGATCACTACTGGTTTTTCTGGCGCAGGCGCATTTTCAGACGGCAAGTTATCTTTAAGCCCTGACGTCGGCGGTGACTTACCCGACCTTATAGGAAGAGAATTGGCAGAGTGGACAATAGAATATACAGATAAGATATATCTCGAGTTTGGCGCAGACAAGCATATTGAAGGGCTTTCCAATCCTCAAAAGGTCAAAGAGATACGCAAAAAAGCAATCAAGGCGGGGCTTAAACTTGTCGACTGTCCTATCAGACATATGGGGACGGAGAAGGCTCGCGATATCTATTATTCTATAGAGAAGTATCTCATAGATAACGGAGTATCAATACTTTTTGACACACCGTGCATTGACTTAATAATTGAAGACAACGTATGCAAAGGCGCAATTGTCAAAAAAGGCAAAGAGGAAGTATCGCTTTTTGCAGACAAGGTGGTAGTTGCAACAGGCAGAAGAGGCGCGGATTGGCTTGAGAGAGCGTGCAAGGCGCACAATATTGAGCATCAGCCGGGCACGGTTGACGTAGGCGTGCGCGTGGAAGTTCGCAATGAGATAATGGAAGAAGTCAATGAGACGCTTTATGAATCCAAATTGATAGGTTATCCTGAGCCGTTCAAGAACAAAGTTCGCACGTTTTGTCAAAATCCCGGCGGATACGTTGCGCAGGAAAATTACGACAATGGACTTGCAGTGGTCAACGGACACTCCTTTAAAGACAAGAAGTCGGAAAACACAAATCTTGCAATACTATGTTCGCACAACTTCCGCGAGCCATTCAATCAACCTATCGAGTATGCAAAAAAGGTAGGCGAATTGACTAATATGCTTGGCGCAGGCAGAATATTGGTGCAAAGATACGGAGATATTTTGTGCGGTAAGCGTACTTGGCAAAAAGAATTAGAAAATTCCAACGTCAAGCCCACTCTCAAAGATGCTGTCGCAGGGGATATCACTTCGGCATTGCCGTATAGGTCAATGATAAGTATTCTCAACTTCATCAAACAGATGGACGAAGTAGTGCCGGGCTTTGCCAGTAACGAAACCTTGCTGTATTCTCCCGAACTCAAATTCTATAGTAATAAAATCAAAATGGATGAGCATTTCAACACCAGCGTAAAAAATCTGCATTGCCTAGGCGACTCGTCGGGGTGGACTAGGGGATTGATGATGGCGTCGGTTATGGGTGTTCTGATGGCAAGACAAATTAGTTGACGACCGCATATCATTAAATTCTAATGTCATTGACGCTCGCGTAATAATATGTCATTTCGACTGGAGCGAAGCGGAATGGAGAAATCTAAACGAATTAAATATACGGATAGAGACCTCTCCACTGCGGTCGAGGTGACAAAAAAATACGCCAAGGTGACAAATCCTAATGTCATTTCGACCGAAGTGGAGAAATCTCTATCAGATTAAAAATCTAAAACAAAAACAAGCGTACTATTTCGTACGCTTGTTTTCGTAATATTAGCAAAATATTAATTGATATTTAATCCATAAATTGCGCAACCAAATCTTTCATAGAATATTTACCATTCTGTTTCGTTGCGAGGAATAGACCTGCGCGGATAGCGCCTTGAGCAAATACCATTCTTGATTGAGCCTCGTGCTTTATAGTGATCACTTCGTCTTTACCTATGAAGAGCACGTCGTGCTTACCAACGATAGTTCCGCCTCTCACTGCGTGGATACCTATCTCATTGTTTTGGCGTTTGCTGTTTTTGCCTTGTCTGCCATATACAAATTCTTTTGAGTTGTCAAATTCTTCATTGATAGCGTTGGCAATAGACAGGGCAGTGCCTGACGGAGCGTCGACCTTTTGATTGTGATGTTGTTCAACAATTTCCACTTCAAAGTTATTGCCAAGGAAGTTTGCCGCTTTGCGACACAATTCTATCATAAGATTTACGCCCAACGACATATTGCTTGATTGGAATACAGCAATACTCTTGCTAGCCTCGTCGATTTTTGCCTGTTGCTCAGGAGTATATCCAGTCGTAGCAAGCATAATTCCTACTTTGCGAGCAATAGCGTATTCAAGTATTTCGTCCAACGCGTCTGGGCGAGAGAAGTCAATAATAACGTCGGCGTCAACGTTGATATCTTTGCCGCTTTTAAATACCGGCATAGCAAATTGCGCCGGATCTGCAAACTTATCCACGCCGCCCACGCACTCGGCGTTTTCAAAAGAGGGTATACACTCGAGAATATTTTTTCCCATTTTACCGCCAATACCCCAAATTAAAATCTTCGTCATATCACACCTTTAAATTATATTGAGTCTTTGCATTTCTTCTTTAAGCGTCTTTGCCTTGTCCTCGCTCATAGGAGTGAGCGGAAGTCTCAATTCGTTTTGGCAAAGTCCAAGAAGAGAGCAAGCGTACTTAATAGGAATTGGATTGACTTCGCTGAAAAGTAAGTCAATGAATTTGTCGTACTTGTTGAGCAGTTGATCTGCCTTGTCAAAGTTCTTCGCGTTTGCGAGCGTCATAACTTGCGTAAATTCTTTTGGAAGAGCGTTGCTTGCTACGGATATAAGGGTAGTTCCGCCAAGTCTTGCGATATCCACTGCAAGTTTGTCGTCTCCGCTCATAAGTTGCAGTCTCGTTCCTTTGATGGCTTGAGCAGTCTTGGCGATTTGCTCAAGGTTTCCGCAAGCCTCTTTTATACCCACGATAGAGGGGATAGAATGAGCCAATCTTCCTGCCGTCTCAGGGAGGATATTGACGCCAGTTCTGCCTGGCACGTTGTAGATTATCATAGGCAAGTCGCACTTGTTGGCAATAGCCTCATAGTGCAAATACAGACCTTCTTGCGTACACTTATTATAGTAAGGCGACACGACCAAGATACCGTCTGCGCCCTCGTCTTTTGCTATGATAGAATTTTCCACAGCGGTGGCGGTGCAGTTCGAACCTGTGCCAAAGATGATTGGCACGCGACCGTTGACTTTCTTGATAGCAAATTCACGAAGCGCTTTCTTTTCGGCAGCCGTCATAGTGGCAGGCTCGCCTGTAGTACCAATAAATACGATACCGTCAATACCGCCGTTGATTTGGTATTCAATAAGTTTTTCAAAACTGTCGTAATCCACTCCCGATTTGCTAAATGGGGTAATTATCGCAGTAAAAGTACCTTCAAACATATTATTCCTTTTTAGGGCGTATCTCCAATCTCAATGAAATCTACGCCCTTTATATCATATTGTCTTTATATTATATTTTGCCGTTTGCGATCATATACTCGGCAATTTGCACTGCATTGCTTGCCGCGCCCTTGCGGATATTATCTGATACGACCCAGAGATTGCAACCGCTTTCAACAGTGTCGTCAATACGGATACGTCCAACGTATACTTCGTCGTGACCTGTTGCATCTATAGGCATTGGATATTTGTTGTTTGCCACGTCGTCGACGATTACGATACCTTTTTGACCTTTGAGAGCCTCAATGATGCCTTCTTTCGTGCAAGGCTTGTTGAACTCAAGGTTGATAGACTCGGAGTGTGAGTTAAGTACCGGCACTCTTACAGTGGTTGCGGTAACTTTGATAGATTGATCTCCAAGTATCTTCTTTGTTTCCTTCATCATCTTTTCCTCTTCTTTGGTATATCCATTGTCAAGGAATACGTCGATATGAGGCAAGCAGTTGTTTGCTATATGATAGGGGAATTTCTTTGTAGCGTACTCTTGATTGTTGACAAAAGCCTTGAGACCTTCAAGGAGATCGTTATATCCCGCAACGCCTGCGCCGCTTACTGCTTGGTAAGTGCTGTATACAACTCTCTTGATGCCATACTTGTCGTGGAGCGGCTTGAGCGCTACCATTGCTTGAATAGTGGAGCAGTTTGGATTGGCTATAATACCGTGATTCCAATCAATGTCTTGAGGATTGACTTCTGGCACAACGAGCGGAACTGTTGGGTCCATTCTCCATTGGCTTGAGTTGTCAATTACGACTGCGCCGCAATCTGCGAATACAGGAGCGAATTTTGCGCTTGTCGAGCCGCCTGCAGAGAAGAGCGCAATATCAACTTTGTGCGCCTTGACGTTTTCTTCCGTCAATTCAATGACGGTGTGGGGCTTGCCCATAAAGTCAATTACTTTGCCTGCGCTCTTTGCAGATGCAAAAAGATAATAATTTTCAACAGGGAGTTGCTTTTCAGTAAGTACTTCCAAGAATTTGTTGCCAACCATACCGGTTGCGCCGACTACGGCTACGTTGTATTTTTTCATAAATATCTCCTTAAAGATAAAAGTATTTTTGTTATTTTAGTTTACAAAGAGCAATAAAAAAAATGCTTTACCGCAAATAGGCAAAGCATTAAAATTGACAATTCACATTTTATATTGTCAGTTTAAGCGCTTCACCTAATTCAAGGTGACAGTCGCAGGGTTGTTCACCGTAGCGACCAACCGCATACCGCACAAGATTGATATACGATTTCGGCAAAATATCCTTTCTTGGGTACGTCTTGTCGCATTGCTCCCAATACTTTTATATTCTGCGCCTCTGTAAACTTAAATGTATATTATCATATTATTTTAGATAAGTAAAGCGATTTGCAATCAAAACATTATGGAAATTTATGTAATTTAAATTCAACTTCTTCTGATTGCAGAGTAGAAAACTATTATTGTCATTTTGATTGAAGTTAAGAATCTAATATATTGTCACCTCGAGCGTAGTCGAGAGGTCTAATCCGTTTTCTTGCCGTACCCTTGAGGGGAAGGTGTCACGCAGTGATGTAAGGGGTGTGTGGAGTGTTTAGCAAATCGCTCAAGCGAATTTGCAATATTACCACCATATTTTTTAGCGATAGTAAGTTGCATATCAAAAATCACTAAACCAAAAACTATGACGTAATAGTTGCAAACACCGCTTTTCGTCAACAATACTTGCGCTTTAAACGAGTCATTCTGAGCGAAACGTAGTGAAGTCGTAAGGAGCATAGCGAGCAAGCATATGCGTCTTGTGCGAGCGTCAGAATCAAAAATGTCATTTCGACCGAAACGCAGTGAAGTGGAGAAATCTCCATCAATTTAATTTATTTGATTCTCTTCGTATTCCACTATTACATATCTTTCTATAATATCTCCCGAGCCGTCTGGCGGATTAATTTTTGTTTCAACATAGTTCAATAAATCGTTTAGCAGATTGTTATATTTTTCGTCATTGATACACCATTTTTCAAATAAATCTTCAAGTGTCCAAAATACGTAGTTCCAAGAAAATTCTTGTTTGAGTTTGCTTATTTTTGTTGTAATTTGTATTTCTTTCATTTTTTACCTCTAAAATAACTATAGCGTATCAACTGACAAAAAAATTAAAAATATCTATTGGATATATTTTGATATAGACCTTTCGACTTTGTTGCACTTCGCTCAAGGTGACTCGTTTAAAGTGAAATTTTCGCCTCAAACGCATCACTCTGAGCGGAGCATAGCGCAGTCAAAGAGTCTAAACCCAATAAAATCAATTTTTATGTTTTGATGTTTACATTATAAATCCGTTTAATTAAAAATATAAGAAGGTATACCTGCGTAATTGAAACTTTTCCGACAAAAATTCTCACCGTATAATTTACTTTTACATTGCTCTTATAATTTATGGGCAAGAATATTTGCTTAAATAAAAAAAAGAGTGTATACTGTATGAGAAAATAATCTAAAAATTTTTGGAGATAATATGAGCGCAGTGAATAATTTGGCTAAAAAACTTGTTTTAAAGAGAGACTTATCCCCAGAGGGCAGAATAACTAATTACAAGGGGCGTATTCGTCAGGCATTGGCGGCAATATCGGCAAATTTGACGAAGTTGGTATTGCTCAACTTGCTTATGGTCGTGGCTTGCGCGCCGCTTATCGCAACGTATTTTGTAATGAGATCTCAAGAAGCGGCAGCCGTAGCCGGCTTGAATTTTAGCACAGGCATAGGCGTAGGTTTTGGCATAAGCGACGATACGTTGCTTGCAATAGAGAGAATATACGACATAAGGCTTATGGGCTATGGACTTGCGATATTCCCGACGTGTCTTCTCGTGGGATTGTTTGCGTCAGGACTTTACTATTGTTGCCGTAATATGCTTTGGAATACCAAGGTCAAAGTAGTCAAGCACTTTTTCAGAGGCATCAAAAACAATTGGTACAAGTTTATGCTTTCATTTGCTTGGCTTGGAGCATTGGCTACCGGATTTGCCTGCTCGCTTATTACCGTACTCAAAGAGACTGCTTTGAATGGCAGCGCCAACGCGGGTTGGTGGGTGCTTATGATATTCATTGGCATACTTGCATTATTGAGCGCTTTGTATATGATGGTTGGACAGGGTATGTACGTTACTTACAAGTTCAAGATGAAAGAATATATCGTCAATACTTGCTGTCTTACGCTTCTTATGATATTGCCTGCGCTTATAGTTACGCTGTTTTTCTCTGGAGTAATGGCGTTGAGTTTTGTCAGCATAATAGGAATGTTCCTGCTTGTCGTAATGGTGATGATAGGCTTTTCCGCATTTGCTATGTTTAATCTTGCATTCTCGCAGTATGCAACTGACAATTTTATTGCATATCTATATGAAGAAGAGCAAAAGGCAATACTCAAAGAGCAGGAAAAACAGGCGAAGCAACGCAACAAAGAGAAGAAAAAGCAGGCTCAAAAGAACAATTATCAAGGCAAGAAGAAAAAGAGATAATACGTTATGGGCGCTTACAGCATATTGGCAAAGTATTACGACACGCTTATGGGCGACTTTGACTACGACGGATATTTTGAGTTCATAAAGGACCAAGTTGCCGGCGAGGGCGTAGACTTGGCTTGCGGCTCGGGTGAAATGACTGTCAGACTTGCAAAAGACGGCAAGAGAATGATGGGCGTAGATCTCAGCGGAGAAATGCTCAACGTTGCCACTCAAAAGGCTAAGAAGTTGGCGCTTGACGTCAAGTGGCTCAATCTTGATATGTTGGATTTGGAGTTGAATCATTGCGTAGACTTTATCACCTGCGTATGCGACGGCGTAAATTACGTTTCGCAAAAGGACTTGCAAAAGTTTTTTGACAGGGTATATAATTGTCTTAAAGACGGCGGGAGGTTGATTTTTGATATTTCTTCGCGTTACAAACTTGAAGAGATACTTGGAGACAATCTCTTTTGTGAAGATTATGACGACGTCACGTATATATGGTCCAATTCATTAGGCAACGGCTACGTTGATATGGATATCGACTTCTTTGAAAAAATAGAGGGAGATATCTATAAAAGAATAGAGGAAAGCCATAGGCAGTATATCCACGAAGTAGATTTTATCAAGACTTGCCTTAAGAAATGGCGTGTCGAGATCTTTGACGGCGAGACGTACGGCAAGCCTACGGAAAAGTCAAAGCGAATTATTTTTACGGCAACTAGGAATTAGTACGCATTGTAATGCGAATACAATTTACAAAAGAAGAAATTCATTTAAATATTGACAATTTTAAAAATTTGGTATAATGTATTATTTAACAAATATATAATTGCATTATTACAAAAGACGCTCAATCGGAGAATGACAAAAGATTTATAGAGGGACTTATGATAAAAAGAGCAATTTTATTTGGCGGAAGAGCCATTGTGAGCATTTTGGATACGACTTCCACTGTGAGGGAGGCTGTAAAAATACACGGATTTTCCACACCTGTTGCTATGGCAATGGGCAAGGCGTTGACGGTGGCTGCGTTTATGAGCGCAGGCTTCAAGGGCGCTGGCAACAAACTGACGCTTATTATCGACGGTGACGGCGAGGGCGGCAAGATGGTGCTGTGCGGAGACTTTGGCGCAAAGGTCAGAGGATATATTCAAAATCCCCAGGCTTGCGAGGGACGGCAGGCAAGCGTATCTGACGTCGTTGGCAAAAACGGATCGCTCAGCGTCATCAAAGACTTTGGACTTAAAGAGCCGTATAACGGACTTTCTCAAATTGTCAACGGCAATATTGACGAAGATTTTGCCTATTATTTCACAACTTCAGAACAACTTCCGTCGGCAGTGGCTTTGGGCGTAAAAATGCAAGAGGGCAATTGCGTCAAAGCAGGCGGAATCGTCGTTCAGCCTATGCCCAACTGTTCAGAAGAAGAGATTTTTATTTTGCAAGACATAGTTTCCAATTTTACAGACGTAGCGTCGCTTTTGTGCGAAAAAAGTCCTGAGGAGATAATGGATTTTTATTTCGCTCATTTTGAGATTTCTCATTTGCCCGATATATACGAAGAATATAAATGCAGTTGTTCGCGCAATAGAATTGAAGAGATGTTGCTCACGCTGGGTAAAAAAGAAGCGCTCGAAATAGTTGAGACGCAAGGACAAATACAAGTCGGTTGCGAATTTTGCAACAGTAAGTACGTCTTTACAAAAGCAGACGTGCAAAGGATGTTCAAATGATAAAGTTTCCAACTACGATAAGTGAATATACCGACGGCAAGTTGTGGCGTCAGGGAGTGGATGAGAGTATTGCAAGGCGCATACTCGTAGATTTGCATAAGATTGAAGACAAGCAAGAACTTGATCTGCGCAAAATGTATTTGGCACACTTTTACTGCCAAATTGGGGAATACAGGCTCGCAACGACGCTTGCAAAAGGCTTTTTGCTTGAAAATAAGTTTGTCGACGACGCAGTTGCGCTGATAAAGAAAATTTGCATAGAAGACAGAGATATAGAGACGTTTGCCCGACTAGTCAAGTTGATGGATAATCTCTATCACGGCAAACCTCCGCTCAGTTTCTTTGACGACGTAGACGGCGACGAGTTGCTTATGGCGTTTGAAGAAAACAAGGATACTGGCAAAGGACAGGTCGTTTACAACGCGGGTATGGCTGAGTATTATCAAAACGGCAAATTGATTTTTTCCGTTGAGGATAAGAATTATGAGGCGTTTGTCAAAGATTCTGCTGCAAGATTCTTTTTGTCAGAAAGTCAGCCCGAAAGCGCTTTGGAACTTCTTTTGACTTTAAAACTTTCAAAACTCAAGCCTGATATAAAAATGTTTTGTCACCAGACATTTGTGCGAGCGTACTGTATGTTGGAGCAGTATAAAGAAGCCTATGATTACAGCGTATTGCTGATGGACAACGGCGTATATATTCCGGAAATGACAGATATATTCGTATATCTTTACAGAGAGAAATCTCCACACTTTGAAAGAATGAGAGAATTTCTTGTGAATTACAAGCAATTTGGTAGCATTCAACTTGGCGATATGCATTCGCTTGCAAGAGATATAGACGACGAGGACTTTTGGAAAAGAATTTATGTAGGCAATCCCATTGATTCGTCGGACATAAGCGAAGAGACTTATCTTTTCAAGGGAATACTTGCTTTCAATAGGCAAGAATATCAATTGGCGGAAAGGCTGTTCAGTCAAGCGACGGCGATATATGGGCGTTTTGGCAAGGCTAGTTTATTCAAATATTATCTTGACTGTTTTCAAAAGAAACTCAAGAAAAATCCTATCGTAGACGATATGCCTTGCGAGTTGTTTACTGCGCGTATAGACGAAATATACAGTTTTATTGACAAAAAACTGCTTTCAAAACTCAAGAAGTGCTTGAGCAGAGAGGACTTTGTCAAGAATTTTGACGACAATATTTTAGAGATAGACAATATGCTTTCAGGCGTATCGGCAAAGGTCTCCGACTTAGTCGATATTGTCAACAGAGTATACAAAATGAATTTCACCCCTGTCTGCGAACTTATAAAAAAGGTCATTGTAGACAGTGAATACAACGTGTTTATTCGCGCGATATGCCTTGCAAATTTTATGATGTACAGCAATCAAAAGAAGTTTATAATAGGCAAAAATATCTACGAAAATCCTTTTGTAAAAAGACTTAAATTCAATCTTGACGGAGACAAAGCGTCTTTTGCCTACGGCATTGCAATATATATCGCGTTGTCAATTCTTGAGGGGATAGAAAATGATGCGTTGAAGAAAGAATGCGACATTCTCAATAAGATATCTTCCAAGGCAAAAGGAGATTATTCGCAGATAACTCCGCTTGCCGTATTTGGCGTGCTGATTGCTTATTTCAGCCAAGAAAAAGTCCATTATGACAAAGATATCGTCAAAAAGCGCGAAGTAAAGGTGTTTGCGCAGGCTTATGCGGTTGACGGAGATTTCTTTGGAGACAACGGCGTTGGTGAAATTGACGACGAAGACGTCTTTGACTTTTTTAGATACTGTCTTGAGATACTTTAAATATTTATTTAATTAATTTTATTGCGAAAGCATATCAATTGTGTTATAATATATCAGTAAAATTGTTGCCATTTGGCATAAGAGAGGTTTTATGATATTCAAAAGAATGGAAGCATTCGGTTTTAAATCGTTTGCAGACAAAATTGACGTTCCGCTCAACGAGGGTATTACGGCTATCGTAGGTCCAAACGGTTGCGGAAAATCAAACGTCGTCGACGCAATCAGATGGGTGCTTGGAGAACAGAGCGCCAAGACGTTGCGCGGTAAGAATATGCAAGACGTCATTTTTAAAGGTACGGCAATTCGTAAAGAACTGTCATTTTGCGAGGTATCTTTGACGTTTGACAACACGTCCAGAGTGTTTGATTATGACGTAGACGAATTGATTTTGTCCAGAAAGTTGTATCGCTCAGGAGACAGCGAGTATTTTATCAACGGCGCGCAAAGCAGACGTATTGATATTCAGAACGTTATTCGCAACACTGGCCTTGGAAAAGAAGGCTACAGTATTGTCGGACAGGGCAGAATAAATGAGATTATCAATGCTAAGCCGGAAAACAGAAGAGCCATATTCGAAGATGCCGCAGGCGTATTAGGCTTTAAGAAAAACAAAAAAGAAGCAGAAAAGAAACTTGCCGAAACTCAAGCCAATCTCAATCAAATCAGAATTGCAAAAGACACGATGGAAGATCAGCGAAATACATTGGAGCGTCAGAGCAACGACGCGCGTAACTATCTCAATATTAGAGACAGGCTGAGAGCGTTGGATGCCAACGAATATATATATCAATTTGAAAATCACGAGAGCAACAAGAATAAGATAGAGACTAGGTTGCAAGGCTGTATTGAAGAATATAATCAAAAATATCTTGAGAACGTAAACTACGGCGAAGAATACAACAAAAGACAGATAGAATTGCACAACGTAGACGTCAAGATCGACAAGATGAAGGACAAACTCACAGAGATAGCAGTCAAGACTGAATCAGTCAAAGGTCAAGGAATGAACTTGCAAGAGAGGCTCAACTCTCTCAATACCCAAAAGCAAGACTGTCTCCAAAGACTTGTTCAAAGCGAAAAATCTCTTGAAGATAAGAATGCAGAACTCAAGACGGCGCAAGAGCATTGCAATATGGCAATGGAAGATAAGCGCGAGGCTGACAGAGAATTTGCCTCTTGCAACAAAGAGTACGTTTCGCTCGTCGAAGAGTTGGTTGATAGAGATAAAAAGATAAAGGACGCCAATCAAGAACTTATCAATGCCGTTACGCAAGAGGGCGAGACAAAAGTAGATATAGGTAAGTTGACTACGCAAAAAGAGTTTATTCTCAACCGTATTGCAGAACTCAACGCTGAGATCACTGAATACGACAAGCAGATAAAAGAACTGGAAGGTCTCAAGAGAGAGCACGAAAAGGTGCTTATCAGCAAGAGAAACGACCTCAATAGACTTGGCATAAGCCGTAACGAAGTCTTGAGCGAGATAAGAGGGCTCAAAGAAGAATTAGACGTTGCGAGAAGCCGTTATGGCGAAATCAACGTCAGTATATCGGCTTGCAAACAGCAGATTGAGACCTATAAGAACTTCAAGAAAGAATACGGCGCTTTTGGCAATGCTGTCAAACTTTTGATGGGTGATAGGGAGCATAACGAGCAACTTCAAGAGAGAATCGAAGGCGTTGTCGTAGATCTTGTCAAGGTTCCTAAAGAATACGAGACGGCAATAGAAGTTGCAATAGGCGGCGGTCTTCAAAACATCGTTGTTGAAAACGAAGAGGACGCTAAATACATAATCAATTATATTAGAGAAAGGCAGTACGGCAGATTGACTTTCTTGCCGCTCACGAGCGTAAAGAGAAGAGATTTGCCAAGAGAACTTTCTGGTATTTTGAGAGAAAGGGGTTGCATTGGGCTTGCCGACCAATTGGTGGGTTACGACAAAAGGTACAGCAACGTGTTCTCCAACTTGCTTGGCGGAACTATAATCGTAGATACTTTGGACAATGCTACGGCTATAGCGAGGAAGTATAGATACTCTGTCAAGATTGTCACTTTGCAAGGCGACTTGCTCAGCACGGGCGGTTCAATTACCGGCGGTTCAAGAAGGGGTAATACTACAAAAGCACTGTCTTACGAGCGTATTATTGAAGAGAACGAGAAGTTGTTGCAAAAACTTGTTGACGAAAAGAGCAAGATTGAGAAAAAACTTTCTTCTGCGGATGACGACTTGGCGGACTATGAAGAGCAGTTGGAGGGATATACTGAGGATATCAAAAACGCTCAAGTCTTGGTTGCCACTGAAAATGGAAAACTAGATAAGGTTGAGACTAATATCAAAATCAATCTGGACGCGTTGAACGAGCGAATGGCTTCAAGAAAAGAGTTTGAAGACAGATTGACGAGCATAGACAATGCATTGCAAATTCTCGGAGAAAAAGGCAAAGATTTCAGCGAAGTCAAGTTGAACGTCGATTCGCTTGCGTCAAAGACGAGAGAAGAATACGAGGCTAAGACTCGTTTGAGAGACGAGTTGAGCGAAAAACTTGCGCTGTTGAGAGTGCGTTGCGGAACTTTGCAGACGACGATTGACAATGATCAAGAGAATATCGTGAGACTTACTAATGAGATAGAAGCGCTTTCACAAGAGAGAACTTCTCAACGCGAAAATCTAGGTAATTTGCAAAATATTATAGCCGATTTGACCAATAACAAGACCGTCGAGTTGCCTGAGAAGTATCAAAAACAGTATGACGAATTAAGCGAGCAAATCAAAGAATCTGCGTTGTACAAGGATAAACTCAACGAATTGTTGCAAGAACTCATTGCCAAAAAGGATGAGTCGGGCAAGGATCTTATTGCTATCAATGAACGCAAAGTCAAGTGCGAAAATGATCTTTCTAGAATAGAAGAATCTATGAACGCTATGCAAGCCAAGATGAGAGAAGAATATGATCTTGACTATGAAAAGGCGTTGCCGTTGCGTTTTGCTGATTTTGATATAAACACTTGCAGACAGGAAATTCGCCAACTTACAAAGGCGAAAAAGGATTTGGGCAGCGTCAACCTTGAGTCGATTGAAGACTTTAAGATAGTTGACGAGAAATATCAAACGCACGTGTCTCAAATTAACGACCTTGAGAATACTTATAACGATTTGACTAAGATTATAGCGCAATTATCAAAGCAAATTCTCGACCAATTCAATACTGAATTTGCCAAGATAAGCAAAAATTTTGAAATCATATTCAAAGAACTTTTCGGCGGCGGCAATGGCAAACTCGTTATATTACCGCCTGAGGAAGGACAGTCAGAACTTGACGCAGGTATAGAGATAATGGCAGAGCCTCCGGGCAAGAAATTGCAATCCATCACACTTTTGAGCGGTGGTGAAACGGCGCTTACAGCAATGGCAATTCTCTTTGCTATATTGCGACTTAAAGCAATGCCTTTCTGTATACTGGACGAAATAGAGGCTGCGCTTGACGATGCCAACGTAGGCGTGTTTGCGCAATACCTCAAGAGATTTAGTGACGAGACGCAATTTATCGTCATCACTCACCGTAAGCCTACGATGGAACTTGCAGACAGACTTTATGGTGTTACGATGCAGGAAAAAGGCGTATCTAAAGTCGTTGCGGTTAACCTTGCGGATGCAGTGAAACAAGCCGATCCAAATGCTTAATGAGAGGTTCGGCTCAAAGATAGGCTAGGCAAATCTAAAAAATATCTTTTCCGCCAATACAGCCATTGGCTCACGCCAATGTACAGCAAGTACGACGACGCTCGTCAATGGCTATCTTGACGAAAAATCTACAATTTTATATTTTGCCTATCTCTCTTCTCGCCAAACGAATTGAGGTTGATAGAGTAAAATATAATTATTCTCCGCGCTCGTGTGTTACGTTAAGACAATATGATACGTCATTCTGAGCGTAGCGTAGCGAAGTCGAAGAATCTAAACAAAAAATAACCAAAAAGGAGACGTTTATGGGATTTTTTGATAAACTTATAAAGGGTTTAAAGCGTACTAAAGAGGCGTTTTCCAAGAAGATATATCAACTTTTTTCTGGCAGAGAACTTAATGACGAATTTTATGAGGAGTTGGAGAATACTCTAATAACCTCTGATTTGGGAGTTGAAGCCACTGAGCAAATTATTGAGGAGTTTAAAGACGCGTGCTTTAAGAAGAAGATAAAAAAGACTGACGATGCAAAGGATTTGCTCAAAAGCATAATGATAGACGCAATCAACTATGATATAGAAGAATATTCTTATCCTCTTGTCATTTTGGTTGCAGGAGTTAACGGCGTCGGTAAGACTACGGCGCTTGGCAAACTTGCCAAGTATTTCCGCAATAAGGGCAAGAGCGTAGTTTTAGCCGCTGCAGATACGTTTAGAGCCGCCGCAGGCGAGCAACTGGAAGTATGGGCAGACAGAGCCAAAGTGCGTATTATCAAGCACGACGAAGGTAGCGATCCAGGCGCTGTTGTATTTGACGCGATCAAGTCGGCAAAGGCAAAGGGTACTGACGTAGTTTTGATAGACACGGCAGGTAGACTTCAAAATAAGAAAAACCTTATGAATGAACTCGGCAAAATCAATAAAGTTGTTGAAAGAGAATATCCTGAGGCAGATTACCGCACTTATATAGTCATAGACGCGACTACCGGTCAAAACGCTTTGTCGCAAGTCGAGGCTTTTGACGAAATTATAGATATGGATGGAATTATCCTCAACAAACTTGACGGCACGGCAAAAGGCGGAGTGGTCTTTGCAATATCAGTTGAGAAAGAATTGCCAGTGTGCTTTATTGGCGTAGGAGAGGGTATAGACGATCTGCTTGAGTTTGACGCCAAGTTCTTTATTGACGAGTTGTTCTAGTATTGAGTTTGTTTGATGTTGAGAATTTTAATTTATTATATCAACACATATCAAGGGAAAGACGGTATTTGAACATTGTTCAAATACCGTCTTTTAAAATATAAATTATGATAAGGGATTAATTATGAAGAGCAAGACTAAGTATTTTTTGAATAAAGAGCAGATCATCAAGATATTCGACAAGGCGAATTTGGGGGAATTAGAGAGTTATTACCCATTGGGCGCAGGTGAATTCAACTCAGTGTATAGTGTAAGGATAAAAGATGCGGAATATGTACTAAAGATTGCTCCTCGTGACGGTCAAAGAGTGTTAACTTATGAAAAAGATATGCTTGCCATTGAAATTAAATGGTACAACAGAATTTTCGAAAATACAGATATCAGAGTTCCTAGGATATATTTTAGCGATTTCTCAAGAGAAATAATTGACGCTCCTTACTTTATAATGGAAAAACTGAACGGTGTTCAATTAGATAAAATTGAGTCAAATTCTAATGATTATACGAATAATAGTCCTACTGCAAAACTTGCTCAAATGGCGGCGCAGATACATAAGGTGAAGAATAATAAGTATGGCTATGAGCAAAATTCTTTGCAAGACAATTGGTATCTTGCAATTAGATATATGACAGAGAATTTAATAAATGATGCCAAGTCAAAAGGGCATAAGTGTAGACGCGGAATAAGATTGTTGGGATATATTGACAAATTTAAATCTATATTAGAAAATGTTCCTTGCTGTATGGTCAACTTTGACTTATGGGCGCCCAACGTAATATGCGAAAAAATGGTAGATGGCAGTTATAATTATGCTTGGATAGACCCAGAGCGCACTTTTTGGGGCGATTACGTTGCAGATTTTGTCGCTTTGGAATTTGGTAAATGCCTTAAGGATAAGAAGATTTCAATAGAATCATATAATCTTGTTGCAGATAAGCCTTTAGTTGTGACAGATCAACTCAAAGTTAGATATTATGTAGCCGAGGCATATATTGCCTTAATACAAGAAGTTGAGAAATATTATAGATATACTATATTTAGTTTTGGTTGGTACAGGAACGTTGTTTCTGCAAAACTAATATTTAACCGCGCTTTTAAGTTTTTGCAAAGTGTTCAACTTTAATTTTTTGTTATTATAAATCTATTGTAACAATGCGGAATGAGTATTGAACACTGTTCAATTTATTGATTTTAATCCTCAAGTCCTAAAAGATAATCTGATGACTCATTAAAATATTTAGCGACAAGATAAATATTTTCCGCCGTTGGTTGAACTTTGCCAGTAGACCAATCGGAAATACTTGCAACGGAAACTCCTATTGCTCTTGCAAGCGCTCTCTTGGATAAATTATTAATTTTAAGCAGTTCGGTTAGTCTTTGAGGAAATAAATTTTTCATATTGTTAGTGTAAGATATATCTTACATTTTTGCTTGACTGTTCGATATATCTAACAGTATAATAGACTTATTCAAAAAAATTTATAAGGAGTAAATCAAATGAAAAAATTAGTAGCAACAATTTTGATTGCGCTTTTGGCTATGTCGTGTCTATTGGCATTTGTTGGTTGTAACAACAACGATAATGACAGCAACGAAGATGGCGACGTAGAGATTTTTATCGGCGCAGTATCAAAGTCAACGTATTCAAGTAGAGAAGATGCGGTAAGAGGCTTTCTTGCAGAAGAACTCAGTGGGCAGATGATTATGGCAGAATACGTCGGGTATACCAAAATCGCAGATCTTTCACAGAGTGAAATTGATAAACTTACGATTGAAGAAGAGTTTAAAGACGGTATCATAAGCGTAGAAAGAGGCGAAGTAGAGTATATTGAGAAAGAAATTACCGCAGAGAACGAGTTATTGGCGAAACTTGCAGTAGAAGCAGTAGAAACCTATAAAAGAGAAGTTTATGTTGTCACTTATGACCAAAATAGCGAGAATATATATCGTTTTCTCACGCCTGCAGAGGAAGTAGGAGAGAGTCCTACTGCAAGTTCGTTGGCTTCTATTTTTGACGTAGAGAAATATCTTAATTGCACTTTACAATTTGTGGCTGTCAGTGGATTGGAAAATGTCGCAGGTTATAAAGTTCTTTCAAAAATCGCAGAAAATGGAATTTGTGATATTTGGAGTAATGAGAGTGAAGATTTCACGGACGAAAGTTGTGTAATAACATATAATAATGCTTTTTATTATGTAGAACATAAAATTGGCGATGAAGAATGGGGGAAAGTATATGCTTATCTAAATGACGATTATAATTTTTCTGATTATACAAAAGATCATATTAAAGAGTGTTTTATTGGGTGCTGGGCAAATTTATTATATTCTTATAGCAATTGTTTTGAAAAAACTGATACCGGTTATGCAATTACTAGACAGATTATTATTGCTAATTTAGATAATACAGAAGACAGTGGTTATAGTATTGAAGATTGTAATGTTATAATATCTAATGAACGAATAGTCAGCGTAACATTATGCATTAATGCTGATGGCATAAAAGATAAGTATAGTACAACTTTTTCAGATTTTGGTACAACAACGGTTGACGTTCCAAAAGAAGCAATGGATGCAGTAAAAGAATATGCGGATAATCTGCCTACCACTACAGAACCTGCACCTATAGAGGGAATAGGTAAAACTCCGTCAGAAAGTGATTGGAATTCGCTTTTTAATGCAGAAAATTACTTGAATAGCACTATTATTTGCAGAGTTGACAATTATGTAAATAATATGAATACGTCTATGGTATACCGTTATTCGTTGGCAGGAAATGGGATTAATATTGTAGTGGACGCATATTTAGGTGAAGATTTATATTCAGAGGCAATAGAATTCGTTTATATGGTAGAATATAATGGGAATTTGTATTCAGTAGTACCACATAA
Organism: Clostridia bacterium; assembly: GCA_029061605.1. GTDB lineage: Bacteria > Bacillota > Clostridia > Christensenellales > UBA3700 > RACS-045. Next base: position 20,236 of record JAIDRT010000055.1, read on the forward strand.
ATCTGAGGACTCAACGGAATATGGAAATTTGGAAATCAGCAATCTTGGAGCGTCAAATGGTTGGCTAACGATAAAAGATTGTGTTGTAGCAACTATTAATGATTTCTTTAAAGATTTTATGGTATCATTTCTTGAAAAAGACAAAACAATATATGATATTCGCAATTTGTTTATCAAGACTGCTTCTGGATATAAAATGAACTCATTAGAGGAATACAACTTAGATTATTACAATATAGAGACGTCAAATGAAATGCTGGCCAATATTGAATATAAATATAGATCGTCAGTTGAGTATAGCGCAGACATTGGAGTTAAACTTACTTTCTCCGATTTTGGAACTACTGAATTTGATGTACCCAAAGATATTATGGACGCAATAAAAGCGTATATTGTAGAAAACTAATCAAATAAATCAACAGTAAAAAAACCGACTTCAGTTGGTTTTTTTATACTATTACTTGAGATTTCTCTAATTTATTATGGGATTTCCCTTGACAGTCAATAATTTAAGTGCTAAGATGTAAAGGCAAAATCCTTTATAAAGTGAAGATGCTTTAGAGATATGGAGAAGAAAGATAGACTATTTATCAGTATATACAATGACTATTATGGGGCTCTGTTGACGGAGTATCAAAGGCAGATAGTCGACGAGTATTACAATCTTGATATGTCGCTCAGCGAACTTGCTGAAGAGCACGGCATTTCGCCTCAAGGCGTGAGAGACGCATTGAAGAGAGCGGAAAAGCAGTTGGAGGGTTTTGAAGAAAAGTTGGGTCTTGTCAAGAAGTCGCAAAGTGTGATAGAATTATTACAAGACGCAGCAAATGACTGCGGCGAAAAAGGACAAGAGAAATTAAAAAAGGCAATAGACATTCTCAAAGATTGAGACGCCAAAGGGAGGAATAATGGGAGCATTCAGCGGACTTAGCGAAAGACTGTCGCATATATTTTCCAAAATGAAGGACAAGGGCAAACTTACTGAACTTGAAGTAAAGCAAGCAATGAGAGAAGTGCGAATTGCTCTTTTGGAGGCGGACGTCAATCTTTCAGTAGTCAAGCAATTTATCAACAACGTCAGCGAAAAGGCTGTAGGAGACGACATACTCAAAGGTCTCAATCCGACCCAGCAGGTAATCAAGGTCGTCAATGAAGAACTCATTGCGATAATGGGTACCAATCACAGCAAGATAAACATTGCCGACAAACCGCCAACGATCATTCTTATGTGCGGACTTCAGGGTAGCGGTAAGACGACTATGTGCGGAAAACTTGCCGTAATGCTTCGCAAGCAAGGCAAAAATCCTTTGCTTGTCGCGTGCGATATATACAGACCTGCGGCAATCAAGCAATTGCAGATAGTAGGTAAGAATGCTAACGTACCGGTATTTGAAAAGGGACAGATCAATCCCCAAAAGATTGTCAAAGAGGCTCTCAAGCAAGCAGAGCATTCAGGCAATGACGTGCTTATCGTAGATACTGCGGGCAGATTGCATATCGACGAAGAGTTGATGGACGAAATCAGCGGACTAAAGAAGTCTTTCAATCCGCACGAGATACTTTTGGTAGTAGACTCTATGACAGGTCAGGACGCAGTCAACGTTGCCGCAAAGTTCAACGAAGTTATGGACGTCACCGGCGTGGTTTTGACAAAACTTGACGGTGACACTAGAGGCGGCGCGGCGTTGTCCATAAGAGCCGTCACAGGCAAGCCTATCAAGTTTTGTGGCGTAGGCGAAAAACTCAGCGATATTGAGATATTCTATCCTGACAGAATGGCGTCGAGAATACTGGGTATGGGCGACGTGCTTACGCTTATCGAAAAGGCTCAATCAGCATTCAGCGAGCAAGAAGCCTTAGAGATGCAAAAGAAAATGCGTACCAATACCTTTACTCTTGAGGACTATCTTGCGCAAATGGAAAAGATGAAAGGTATGGGCGATATGTCTCAAATGATCTCTATGATACCCGGGCTTGCAGGTAAACTCAACGGCAAAAACGTTGATATAGACGAAAGCAAGATTGCAAAGTCCAAGGCGATTATTCAGTCAATGACCGTCAAGGAAAGACGTAATCCTGACATAATCAAGTCGTCGCAAAAGAAGAGAATTGCAATGGGCAGCGGTACCAATGTGCAGGACGTCAACGCGCTACTCAAGCAATTTGCTCAGACGCAGGATATGATGCAAAAGATGACCAATATGGGGAAGAGGGGAATGCGCGGTATGAAACTCCCATTTTAGATTTCCTGACACGCTCGAAATGACATATATATTGTCGAGGAGACATAAACCTATTGTCATTTCGACTGGAACGCAGTGGAATGGAGAAATCTCAACCGTATAAAACTATAGATACAAAAATAAAAACAATATAAATCGCATCAAAAGATGCAAAAGAAAAAGGAGAACTAAAACAATGGCAGTAAAACTCAGACTTACAAGAATGGGCGCAAAGAAGACCCCATTTTATCGTATCGTAGCAATCGACAGCAGAAAGGCAAGAGACGGACAATATCTTGACAATATTGGATATTACGACGCTACCAAGAACCCTGCAGAAGTCAAGATCGACAGCGAAAAGGCTACTTATTGGCTTGGCGTAGGCGCTCAACCAACTGATACGGTAAGAGGTCTTTTGAGGAAAGAAAACATCATTAAGTAATAGAGGACAGTATGGAAGAATTGGTTAGATTTATCGTCAACGAACTTGTCGACAACAAAGAGGCATTTGAAGTCAAGTCACAAGTCGAGGACGGCATAACGGTCATCAATATCTATGCAGAAAAAGAAGAAATCGGCAAGATAATCGGCAAGCAGGGCAGAATTGCCAAGGCAATTCGTACGATAGTCAAGGCAGGCAGCGGCAAAGATAGCCGTAAAGTATCCGTAGAAATTATTGAAAAATAATGGATAGACTAACTATCGGATATATCTCAAAAGCGCAGGGAGTCAAAGGAGAGGTCAAAATATCTCCCTTGACTGACGACGCAAGCAGATTTAAGAAACTCAAAAGCGTATATCTAGACGGCAAATCTTACGCAGTCAAAAGCGTAAGACTTTTGCCCAATGGTATTTTTATGGCGTTTGAGGGCATAGACGATCGCAACAGCGCAGAACTTTTGAGGAACAAAGAGATTCAGATAGAGAGAAAGGACGCTGTAAATTTGCCTAAAGACAGATATTTTATCGTCGACGTAGTGGGCTGTGAAGTATTTGCCGACGACGAAAAAATCGGCAAATTGATTGACGTGTTGCAATACGGCTCAGCCGACGTATACGTGATATCCACGCCCAAAGGCAAAGCAATGATACCTGCAATTGAGAGGATAATCAAGCAAGTTGACGTTGAAAATAAAAGGGTTTTGCTTGACAAAGACGCTTGGGCGGATCTAGTTGTGTATGAAGAATAATTGTCGGGATTTTGTGCCCGACTTTTTGCAAAATTCTATGTCGTTTTGACTGCGCTCGAAATGACGTCCACTCGAGGTGACGTTAGACTGACGTAACGAAAGGTAATTTAAGTAATGAAAATCAAAGTTGCGACAATATTTCCTGAGATGTTTTCCACTCTCGATATAGGCATACTTGGCAAGGCAAAACAAAAAGGTTTGCTTGATTTGCAGATTGCCAATATCAGAGACTATTCTGCGGACAAGCACAAAAAGACTGACGACGCTCCTTTTGGCGGCGGCGCAGGTATGGTAATGACTCCGCAGCCTTTGCACGACACTATCAAAGCGCTGGACAGCGAGCATAAAGCCAAGAGGATATATTTGTCTCCCAAAGGTGCGACGCTTAATCAAGAGATTGTCGAAAGGCTTGCCAAAGAAGAGGAGTTGTTGCTTGTATGCGGAAGTTATGAGGGCATTGACGAGAGAATAATCGAGATGGATATTGACGAAGAGATATCCATTGGCGACTACGTTTTGACAGGCGGAGAATTGCCCGCAATGGTGCTTATCAACGCTGTCAGCAGATATGTTGACGGAGTGTTGGGCAGCAGTGAATCCACAAGCGAAGAGAGTTTTGCAAGCGGACTTTTGGAATATCCTCAATACACCCGCCCCGCAGTCTTTGAGGGAATGGCAGTGCCTGAGGTTTTACTTGGCGGTAATCACGCGGAGATTGCAAAGTGGCGGTATCAAAAGCAAATTGAGATCACTCGCCAAAGAAGAGACGATTTATATCAAAAGATATTGCCGACGCTTGAAAAAGATAAAAAGAAAAAGGGTAAAAAAGGAGAGTAGTTATGCGATACAAAAATGCGATAGAACAGTTGCTTGACGAGGCAAACGACGAGACGGTATATCTCAAGAGCGATATAGACGGCGCTATACAGGCATTTGAGCAAATGGCTTTGATTGCTTACGACAAAAAGTTGTACGCTATTTTGGTGCGCAAAGAGGACTACGACTTAGGCAATATTGAGAACGCCGGACTTGTATTCGAGGTGGACGAAAAACGCCAAAAACTTGACGAAGTGACTGACGATAATATTATATTTGAAGTTTTTGACCTATATGACAAGATGTTTGAAGAGGGAGGATACTGATGCATATTCAATGGTATCCAGGACATATGACCAAGGCTATGCGAATGATGCAAGAGGCTGTCAAGCAAGTCGACTGCGTCATTTACGTGCTTGATTGCAGAGCAATATCGTCCTGTATCAACCCAAAGTTTGATGAAATGATAAAGGGCAAGCCTATCTTGTACGTGCTTACTAAGAGCGATTTGGTAGAACAAAAAGACGCAAAACTTTGGATAGAGCATTTTGCTAAAGCAGGCAAAAACTTTGTCGTGGCTGATAATATCACAGGCAGACAGCGCAATCAAATCATTGACAAGTTGCGTCAAATCAACGCCGATATGATAGAGAGGTATGCGCAAAAGGGCGCAAAGAAGAGTATCAGAGCAATGGTAGTCGGCGTACCTAATACTGGCAAGTCGACTTTGATTAACTGTCTTTGCAAAGACAAGAGGACTATCGTGGGCAACCGTCCCGGCGTGACGAGGGGCAAACAATGGGTAAGTCTTGCCGAAGGGATAGAGTTGCTTGACACTCCGGGCGCACTTCCGCCTGCGTTTGAAGACCAGCAAAAGGCGTTGCATCTTGCATTCATAGGCTCGATTAAGGAAGATATATTGCACCTTGACGACCTCGCAATTGAGATTATCAAGTATTGCAAAGAACATCACTATGACACTTTTTGTCAAAGATACAAGATAGACAAAATCAACGAAGATATAGTTACGGTTTTTGACGATATAGCAAAGAGCAGAGGTTATTTGCTTGGCAAAAAGGGCTATGATTACGACCGCACCGCAAAGGCTATCGTCAACGATTTCAAGAGCCAGAAATTAGGCAAAATAATGCTTGATTACCCGGTTTATTGAGCAAATTTCCATTATGCTGTGTTGACCCTTAATTGACTAAGTTTTGTCATTTCGACTGGAGCAAAGCGGAATGGAGAAATCTCAACAGTATAGATTCTTCGACTGCGTTGCACTTCGCTCAGAATGACTCATTTAAAGTCAAAGATACACCTTGAATGCGTCACTCTGAGCGAAACGAAGTGAAGTCGAAGAGTCTAAAAACATCAAAAAATACAAAAGGAAAATATTATGGCAAGGACAAAACACGACACTTTTACAATGCTTGAGTATGAGCATAAATATCTAGATTTGGACAAAAAATATATCGCCGGTGTCGATGAAGTGGGCAGAGGACCTTTGGCAGGGCCTGTTGTCGTCGCTTGCGTAATAATGCCGCTCAATGATGAAGATATTATTCAGGGTGTCAACGATTCTAAGAAAGTCAGCGAAAAAAACAGAGAGATACTTTTTGACAAGATTATGCAAAAAGCGCTTGCTTACAAAATTGAGTGGGCGGATGAAAAAGTGATAGACGAAATTAATATTTTAGCCGCAACGAAGAGGTGTATGCAAAGGGCAATAGATGGTATGCAATTGCCGCCTGACGTCGTGCTTATAGACGCCGTGAATTTGGATTGCAAATACCCAATAGAGCCAATTATCAAGGGTGACGCCAAGAGTTATTCCATTGCGTGCGCATCTATCGTCGCAAAGGTCACAAGGGATAGATATATGGTGGAAATGAACAAAAAATATCCAGATTATGATTTTGCGTCAAATAAGGGATACGGCTCGGCAAAACATATCGAGGCGTTGAAAAGCGTCGGCGCTTGTCCGATACACCGCAGAAGTTTTATCAAAAATTTTGTTGGTAAAGAGGAATAGCAATGAACAACAGAAAGTCAGGTATCGAGGGCGAAAACGCCGCCGTAGAGTATCTAAAAAAACAAGGCTATGCTATCTTAGAGCGCAATTTCAACACCAAAGTAGGGGAGATTGATATAATCGCTCAAGACAAAGATACTATCGTATTCGTTGAAGTAAAAGCGAGAGAAAACACCAAGTTCGGACAGCCGATAGAGAGTATCACCAATCAAAAAGTGCGAAGCATAATAAGAACGGCGCAATGGTATTTGACGGCAAAACGCAAATACGACTTTCCTTGCAGATTTGACGTGATAGAGGTACTTCGAGGAGAAGTGACGCATATCAAGAACGCTTTCACTATGTAATTTTATAAAAATATGCAAAAAGCAATAAAAATCGCTTGCATAAAGATTTTTTTAATGATAGAATAGTCTAGTCAATGACTTCGGATATTCCTCTGTCGGACAAAATCCCAAACCGTACAAGAATATTTCGTTTCAAAATTGGAGGTAAGTCAAATGAATATCGTAGACATCGTAGAAAAAGAAGGAATGCGCACAGATCTTCCTGAACTTGCAATCGGCGACACCGTAAGAGTCAACGTCAAGATCAAAGAAGGCGACAAGGAAAGAATTCAGGCTTTTGAGGGCGTAATAATTGCTTTCAAAAACGGCAGTATCAGAGAGACCTTTACTGTAAGAAGAGTATCTTTCGGCATTGGCGTAGAGAGAACGTTCCCGCTTCACTCGCCAAAAATCGACAGCATCAAAGTTGTTCGTCACGGCAGAGTTAGAAGAGCAAAACTCTATTACTTGCGCAACAAGTTCGGCAAGGCTGCAAGACTTAGAGAAATCGTTAGATAATAAATACGGCAATTACGGCGCGCGTCAAATGACGCGCGTTTTTTTTGTGTATAAGGGGCACTATATATTATAATATTATAATAATTTTAAGAATTTATATTTAACTACTTGTCAAATTGACAATAATCATTTATTATGAATATAAAAGAATATCTTTCAAGAGGATAACTATGAAAAGCAAAAAACTCTTAATTATCACGTTGATTGCTCTCATTGCCTTGGTGGCGCTTGTGGGTTGCAACAGCAACAAAGTTGATTACGACAGCGAAATTGTCGTCAACGGCGGATTTGAAAATTACAATTCGCAAGAAATGATTGCCGACGGATGGACCATCAAGTCAGGTACTACCGTCAACTGGGTACGCAATGATTCTCAGGCGAGCGAGTATGATTCTGCGCTTGGCAAGTATTACGTGCGTCTCAATCCGTCTTCGTCGGGATTCAACTATATTTCTCAGAAAGTCAGATTGGAGAAGAATGCAATCTACAAGTTGTCGGCTTATATGAAAGTCGATTCATTGAGTTCTACTGTGGGAGTATTTTTCAACGGAGCGGTTGACACTGTCGGAGTGGTTTCGTCGATTACGACCGACGGCTGGACACAGGTATCTCAATACTTCACGTCGACGGTGAGTGGAGAAGTTGAACTTTTGGTAGCAATCGGCAGTGAAAGCGTCAACGGTACTGGCAACGTATCTTTTGACAATATTTCGCTTCAAAAAGTTGAGAGCGCGCCAGAAGACGAAGAGTTGGTTATACTTCGTATGAAAGAAGGTTACGATATGGCAGACGGCGGCTCCATTACTTTCGTAGTTATGTTTACGCTGATTTCTGCCGGAATACTCGTGGGAATGTTCTTTATGATAAAGAGCATACTCCAAAACAAAGTGGGTATGCACCCCAACGACGGCGTGACAGGCGGGGACAAGTTCCTCAACGCAATGACTGGCAATACAGCCAAGTTTATATATGTGCTTCTCGTAGCGTTTGTAGTGAGATTTATCACAGTGCTTGCTACGGCAGAAGGCAATTCTATCACTGACGCAATGGTCAACCTTGCAAAGGGCGTTGCGGACAAAGGAATTATATCTTATTATTCGGGCTACGTATATGACTCGCAAGGCGTCGTATGGCTTATGGGCATACTGGGATATCTTGGCAAGGCTCTCAATATGGAGAGCGTAGGTTATTCCATTTTGGTAAGAATGCCTATGATGATTGCCGACCTTACTATATGCTATATGCTGTTCTCCTGCGCTGCAAAATATCAAAATGAGAGAATGGCGACGACTTACGGATTTATCTATGCGATCTTGCCAGTATTCTTCATATTCGGCAGTCTTTACGGATCGGTACACGTCATAGCAATGGCGTTCTTAGTGGCAATGGCGCTGTCAATGTTGCAAAAGAAATATGTGTCCACAGGCGTATTCTATACGTTGGCGCTTTTCTTCAGCAACTATGCGTTGATACTTTTGCCTGTGATACTTTTGTATCAGATATACGCAATCGTCACGGACAAGTCGTCTATCGTTAAAAACGCAGTGACAATGGCAGGTTGCTTTGTCGTATTCTATTTGCTCTCGTTGCCGTTGTGCTGGAGCGAAGTTGCAAAGGGAGACGTCCTCTGCGTATTCTCAAGAATGTACGCATTCTTTGCGTCGGCAAACTCAAAACTTTCTGACAATGCCTTCAACCTATACGCTATCTTCGCGGCAGGCGGCAAGATAAGACCTGACAATTTGTTCCTTGATATTTGCAACTGGCTCTTTGTCATTGCAATGAGCGCATACGTCATATATCACTATATCAGGACTGCCAACAGACTTGATCTTGTGTTGCTCTCAGGCGTTATGCTCGTCGCATACGGCGCAATCGGCGCGCAGGGCAATATCGACGTTTTGCCAATGGGATTGGTACTCATTCTTATGTATCTCATCATCACTCCCGACATCAGGCTATATATCGTCGGAGGCTCGCTTGCGACGCTGTCTTTCCTCAATATGGCGCAATTGCTCTCAAGAAGCGGATTTATCAGCGGAGTAGACAATGCTGCAATGCTTGACTTTGAAGGAAAGAATGCATTCTTGATAATCTTCAGTATTCTCACTGTGCTTGCGACGTTCTATCTGCTGTACGTTGCTGTGGATATGACGTTGGCGTCCAACGTTAAACTTATTGAAAAAGAGAGAGACATATCAGACGGAGCAAAAGAAGAAGAGAGCGTCACTACAGACGTAAAACCTAAAAAGACAAATCCAAAGAAAAAAGCCAAGAAGGCTAGATAAGGAAAATATGCTGGCAAAGACCAAGAGTTACGCGCTCAACGGCGTAGAAGGATACGAAGTCGCGATAGAGGTGGATCTCAATGCAGGACTGCCCGCCTACGATACTGTGGGTTTGGCGGATACTGCTATCAAAGAGTCAAAAGAGAGAGTAAGATCCGCTATAAAAAACAGTCTTTTTACCTATCCGATACGCAAGATTACGATCAATCTTGCGCCTGCGGATACAAAGAAAGAAGGCTCGCACTTTGATCTTGCAATTGCGCTTGGTATACTTATTGCCAACGAAGAGATAGAAAGCAACTCTTACAAAGACTATATAATTCTTGGAGAACTATCTCTTGACGGATCAATAAATGCTATCAGAGGAGTGATGCCGCTTATAATATCGGCTATACAGAATGGGCATACAAAATTTATAATTCCGTCAAAGAATGCAAAAGAGGCAAGTTATATTTCAGGAATTGAGGTTTATGCATTTGACAAACTTGCTCAAGTAGTTGACTTTTTGACAGGCAAGAGCCAAGTTGAGCCGCTCAAGACGAGCGAGTTTGTATCAATTGCCGCAGAAAATAAATATAGCGTCGATTTCTCTGAAGTCAAGGGGCAGTACGTCGCAAAGCGCGCTTTGGAGATTGCCGTCGCTGGCGGTCACAACGTGCTGTTGATAGGACCGCCGGGAGCGGGCAAGACGATGATGGCAAAGTGCGTGCCGACTATTATGCCCGATATGACTTTTGAAGAAGCAATAGAAGTGACTAAGATACATTCAGTCGCAGGCATACTCGACGACAGCGTGGGCATAGTAGTGAATAGACCTTTTCGTACGCCTCACCATACGGCGACGGTGCCGGCGCTTATGGGCGGAGGGGCAAATGCTCGACCGGGAGAGATCAGTCTTGCGCACAACGGAGTGCTGTTTCTTGACGAAATGCCGGAGTATCAGCGCCGCACTCTTGAGACGTTGAGACAGCCTCTTGAAGACGGAATTGCCGTCGTATCAAGAGCAAAGCGTACGCTTGAATATCCTGCGAGATTTATGTTGGTGGCAAGTATGAATCCCTGTCCGTGCGGTAATCTCGGATCCAAGACGCAAGAATGCAAATGCACGCCGTCGGAGATACATAGGTATATATCCAAGTTGTCTGGGCCGTTGCTTGACAGAATTGATTTGCAGATAGAAGTCGACAGCATATCATACGACGATTTCCGCAGTGCGGTTGCCAACGAGAGTAGCGAGAGTATCAAGGCGAGAGTGGAAAAGGCAAGGACAATTCAACGCGCTAGATATGAAGGAAGCAAAACCAAGACCAACGACGAGATGACCAACGCGCAAGTCAAGACTTACTGCGCGCTTGACAAGATGGGCGAAGCGCTATTGAAAAACGCTTTTACCAAACTCAACTTGACAGCAAGAGCAAGCACAAGAGTGTTGAAAGTGGCTCGCACTATAGCAGATTTGGACGCGTCAGAAAGCATTTTGTCAAAACATATAGCGGAGGCAATACAGTACCGTTCTTTGGACAGAAAGTATTGGGATTGATATATGACTTACAACAACGACCAAAAGGCTTTGATTATGCTTTCGACTATTGAAGGATACAACGCGAGGAGAAAACGCTTTGAAAGCGTAGACAGACCTTGCGAGTTATACGACGACTATACAGTAGCCGACAATATGATTGCCAAAATGGAAAAGTTGGGCATAAAAGTCTTGACGATAATTGACGAAGATTATCCCAATACGCTCAAAGAGATATACGATCCGCCGTATACGCTTTATTATCAAGGCGACAGGAATTTGTTTAACAGCAAAGACCTGCTTGCCGTCGTTGGTACGAGAAGAGTAAGCGCTTATGGCAAAAACATAATGCAAAACTTCGCGCCGGTATTTGTCAAGTCGGGATTTAAAATTATCAGCGGACTAGCAAGAGGCGTGGACAGTATAGGGCATAGGATAAGTTTGGAGAATAATTCTCCCACGGTGGCAGTCGTTGCAAACGGATTGGATATATGCTATCCGCCAGAAAATGCTGATATGCAAAGAAAAATTGCCGAGAATGGATTGGTAATAAGCGAATATCCTATGGGAGCCAAGCCGTTGCAGTTTCACTTTCCAGAGCGCAATCGCATAATCAGCGCGCTTTCTCAAGGCGTGTTCATACCTGAGGCGGGAGATAAGAGCGGCTCGCTTATCACAGCGGATTACGCAATAGAGCAAGGCAGAGATTTATTTGTCGTACCCGGCAATATATTCTCGCCGCAGAGCGCAGGTTGCAACAAAAAGATCAGGGAACTTCAAGCGATAATCACGCTTACGCCTGAAGACGTTTTAGACGCGCTTGGCAAGACGGCGAACAAAAATCACGCGGAAGCAATTCAACTTGACTTTGCTTCGCAGACAATAGTAGACATACTCAAAGACGGCGCGCTTCATTTTGACGAAATTTTAGAGAAGTCGTTAATGAATATAGCAGAGTTGTCAAGCATATTATCCCAATTGGAGATATTGGGTGTAATAAGAAAGTTACAGGGAAATAATTTTGAAATCATACCTCTAATATAAAGGAGCGGAGATGAAACTTATAATCGTAGAGTCGCCTCACAAGGCGAAGACAATATCAAAGTATTTGGGGGGCGGTTATCACGTGGTGGCCTCCAAAGGACACGTCAGCGACCTGCCTCAAAAGACAATGGGTATTGACGTCAACAACAACTTTAAGCCAGAATATATCGTCAGCCCCGACAAACAGGCGACGATAGATATGATAAAGAAAGAGATCGAGAAGTGCGATACCGTATATCTCGCAGCCGACCCCGATAGAGAGGGAGAGGCAATATCGTGGCACCTTGCCAACGTCTGCGGCATTACGGAAAAGAACGTGAGAATAGTTTTCAACGAAATTTCCAAAAAAGCAGTGCTCAAGGCTTTGGACAACCCAAGAGAGATCAATATGGGACTTGTCGACGCCCAACAGGCTAGAAGAGTGCTTGACAGACTTATGGGTTATGAACTTTCTCCTATAATATCGCGTCAAATCAAGAGCGGTTTGTCGGCAGGCAGAGTTCAGTCTGTCGCGCTCAAAATGGTAGTCGATAGAGAAAGAGAGATAAGAGACTTCAAGCCTCAAGAATATTGGACTATTAATGCCCAACTCGTCAAAGACAAGACGAGTGCAGGCGATAAGAAAAAGAATTCTTTCAAGTGCGAATTTATAGATATTGACGGCAAAAAAGTCAAAGTTACCTGCAAGGAGCAAGCCGACGAAGTTATTGGAGGAAGCAAGGCTGGCAAGTGGATTGTCGACAACGTCAAGAGAGCGCAGTCTTTCTCCAAGCCGGCTCCGCCGTTTACCACGTCGACTATGCAACAGGACGCGATCTCTAAGTTGGGCTTCAGCGCGTCAATGGTTACGCAAATCGCGCAGAGACTTTATGAAGGCGTGGAGATTCCGGGCGAAGGTCAAGTTGCGCTTGTCACTTATATCCGTTCGGACAGCGTGAGAGTATCTGCGGACGCTCAAAGAGAAGCGCTTGAATTTATTGACAAAAATTATGGCAAGGACTACTGTCCCAAAAAGCCTAACGTATACGCAACGGGTTCAGGAGCGCAGGACGCCCACGAGGCTATCAGACCAATTACGCTCGCTCACACACCCGAGTCTCTTAAGGACAAACTCGCGCGTAACGATTATAAATTATACAAATTGATATACGATAGATTTGTTGCTTCGCAAATGGCAAACGCCGTATACGATACTTTGACAGTGCATATCGTGTCGCAGAGCGATAAGAATTACGGATATACGCTCAAAGGCAAAGTATGCGTATTCAAGGGATTTACGCAGGCTTATCAGAGCAATACCGAAAAGGAAGAGAGCAGCAAAGAACTGCCCAATCTCAACGAGGGAGAGGAACTCACGCTCAAAGATATCGCAGGCGAGCAAAAATTTACCAAGCCGCCTCAAAGATATACCGACGGATCCTTTATCAAGGCTATGGAAGAAAACGGCATAGGCAGACCGTCCACCTTTGAAAAGACTATCACGGTGCTTTATAAGCGTACCTATATTGAGAAGGAAGGCAAGTTTATGAAGCCAACCGAACTTGGCGAAATAGTCGTCGATCAACTTGTCAAGGACTTCTCGGAGATAATGGACACGCAGTTTACGGCGGATATGGAAAAAAATCTTGACAAGATAGAAGAGGGCAATATCAAGTGGTATGAAGTCATTGCAGACTTTTACGGCGACTTCCACAACAAAGTGCTTACGGTGAGATATCAAGGCAACAAGGTCAAGCCAAAAGCCGAAGAGTCCGACGTGATATGCGACAAGTGCGGAGCCAGAATGATAATCAGGGATTCCAAATACGGCAAGTTTTTGGCGTGTCCCAACTTCCCAAAGTGCCGCAATACCAAGTCGCTTAGCGAAGCGGTTGCCAAGTGTCCAGAGTGCGGAGGAGACGTATTTAAAAAAGTCTCCAAGAAAGGCGCAACTTTCTTCTCCTGCAATAATTATCCTACTTGCAAGTTCATATCTTGGGATATTCCAGCGCCATACCTGTGTCCTGATTGCAAGAGCACTATGAAGGTGGTCAACGGCAAGAGCGGAATCAGATACGTCTGCACCAACAGAGATTGCAGACACAGCGAGGACGTAGAAGAGAGCAAGTTGCCTGAAGTGATCAAGAAGAATAAGGAAAAGAACAAAGAATGAAAGTCAACGTGATCGGCGGAGGCTTGGCAGGATGCGAGTGCGCATATCAACTTCTCAAAAGAGGATTCCAAGTTGATATGTACGAGATGAGAGGAGTTAAGAACACTCCCGCACACTCGACTGACAGTCTTGCAGAATTGGTGTGTTCCAATTCTTTAAAGGCGCAGAGCCTTGACAATGCGTCGGGACTTCTTAAGTACGAACTTGCAAGACTTGACAGCGTTATTCTCAAATGCGCTTACGCAAGCGACGTGCCTGCAGGCGGAGCGCTTGCAGTAGACAGAGTCAAGTTGAGCCAAAGCGTGGAAAAGATACTCAACGGCTTTGACGCATTTAAATTGATAAGACAAGAGATTGATACAGTTGATTTAAGCGTTCCCACAGTAATCGCCACAGGTCCTTTGACTTCGGACAAAATGGCAAAGTGGATAAAGGACTTTTTAGGCGGAGAATATCTCAATTTCTATGACGCTGTGGCGCCGATAGTGGACGGAGATAGCATAGATTACGACAAAGCCTTTTTTGCCGCAAGATACGGCAAGGGTGGAGACGATTATCTCAACTGCGCAATGAATAAAGAGCAGTATCTGGCGTTTTACGACGCGCTTATACACGCCGAGAGAGCAAAACTCAAAGACTTTGAATTTGAGGTATTCGAGAGATGTATGCCCATAGAAGTTATGGCTTCAAGAGGCGTAGATACTATGAGATACGGACCGCTCAGACCTGTGGGTATTCACAATCCTCACAGTGACGAAAGACCTTATGCGGTAATTCAACTTCGCAAAGAAGACGGAGAGGGCAGCGCATACAACATAGTGGGATTTCAGACCAATCTCAAATTCTCAGAGCAAAAGAGAGTTTTCTCTATGATACCGGGATTAGAGAACGCCGAGTTCTTGAGATACGGAGTGATGCACGCCAACACTTTTATCAACGCTCCAAAAGTATTGGACAGCGCTTTTGCAGTAAAGAATAATCCATTGATATTCTTTGCCGGACAGTTGACAGGCGTAGAGGGATATATGGAGAGTGTGGCGAGCGGACTTATTGCAGGAATCAACTTGGCGAGACGGATGTCGGACAAGTCGGATTTGATTATGCCTGTGACGAGCGTGATGGGCAGATTGCAGAGACATATCTCCACGCCAAGCGAAGATTATCAGCCTATGAATGCAAATTTTGGAATATTGCCGACGTTGGACAATGCTCCGAGGGACAAAAAGAAACGAAAATTCAAATATTCTTTGCGCGCCATTGGCGACGTAGAGAGTTATCTCAAATCAATAAAGGAGATTTAATTATGGAAATGATGGGTACTACCATTTGCGCGGTAAGGCGCAACGGAAAAATCGCAATAGCGGGCGACGGACAAATCACAATGGGACAAAGCGTCATACTCAAAGGTACGGCGAAGAAAGTCAAAAGAATATTCGACGATAAGGTCGTTATAGGTTTTGCAGGCAGCGTGTCCGATGCAATTTCGCTCAGTGAGAAGTTTGAGAAGATGTTGCAGAAATACAGCGGCAATCTTATGCGCAGCGCAGTAGAACTCGCAGAACTTTGGAGAGACGACAAATTGCCAAGAAAGTTGGAGGCAATGATGCTCGTAGCCGACAAGGAAAATTTGCTTATCGTGTCAGGTAGCGGCGAAGTCATAGACCCTGACGGCGACGCTTGCGCAATAGGCTCGGGCGGTAATTACGCTTTGGCTGCGGCAAGAGCAATGGTCAAGGAGACTGATCTTTCGGCAAAAGAGATAGCATACAAGGCGCTCGTCATTGCAAGCGAACTTTGCGTCTTCACCAACAACAATATCATAGTAGAGGAGGTGTAATATGAATGATTTTACGCCAAAACAAATAGTTGCTGAACTTGACAGATACATCATTGGTCAGCAAAGCGCAAAAAAGGCGGTGGCAGTAGCGCTTCGCAATAGATACAGAAGAAGCAGACTTCCCGAATCTTTGCGCGAGGAGATATCTCCCAAGAATATCATTATGCAAGGACCCACCGGCGTGGGTAAGACGGAGATAGCAAGACGCCTTGCAAAACTCGTCAAAGCGCCGTTTATCAAAGTTGAGGCAACCAAGTTTACTGAGGTTGGTTACGTCGGCAGAGACGTAGAGTCTATGATACGCGACCTTGTCGAGGCTTCTATCAGAATGGTCAGCGAAGAGAAGTCTAAAGAAGTAGAACTCCGCGCAAGAGAGAGGGCTGAGGAAAAACTCGTGCCGGCAATTACCAAGAAGAGAAAAGAAGCATATCCAGATTTGACAGACGGTCAGATGAGAGGATATATATTGCAAGAGATACGCGAAGGCAAAGTCGACGACCTTGTCGTTACTCTTGAGTTGCCTGTCAAGCCTAAACAGCAGACGATAAGCAATCAAGCGGGTATGGAGATAAATATCAACGAACTTTTCGGGTCTATGATGGGCGGAGGTAAGACTAAGTCCAAGACTGTCACAGTAAAAGAGGCTCTTAAGATATTAATTGAGATGGAAGAGGAAAAACTAATCGACCCTGACAACGTCAACGCAGAGGCTATCTCAAGAGCAGAAAACGAAGGTATTATCTTCATTGACGAGATAGACAAGATTGCCAGCAAGTCCAGCGGAAGCGGCGGCGGACACGACGTGTCAAGAGAGGGTGTGCAGAGAGATATATTGCCTATCGTTGAGGGCTGTACCGTCAATACTAAGTACGGACAAATCAAGACTGACCACATTCTTTTCATTGCGGCAGGCGCTTTCCATATCTCTAGCGTGTCTGATTTGATACCAGAACTTCAGGGTAGATTTCCTATATCCGTTCGCTTGGACAGCCTTACGGAAAAGGACTTTGAAGAGATATTGACCAAGCCAGACAACGCTATATTGATGCAGTATACGGCTTTGCTCGGAGTGGATAATATCAAACTCAAGTTTACAGCCGAGGCGATAAAAGAACTTGCCAAGATTTGCGCTGTAGAGAATGAGAACAAAGAGGATATCGGAGCAAGACGTCTTCACACAATGATGGAGAGTTTGCTTGAAGATATCTCATATGAGGCTTGCGATTTGCAGGAGACCACTGACGTGACAATCGACAAAGCGTACGTTGATAAGCACTTTGAGAGCGTGATCAAAAAACTTAATCTCAACAAGTATATACTGTAGAGATAACACTTAAGAGTAATATTAATGATATTTCAATATCCGCCTTGCGTCATATCAAGAGGTATGAAGAGTAGACGAAATATCTAATTCCGTCTTGCGTCATATTGAGCGGAACAAAGTGTAGTCGAAATATCTAAAAATCAAAAAGAAAATGCATCAGGGAGACATAAAATGATAAATATACCCAAGGGAACAAAAGACGTATTGCCGAGCGAGAGTTACAAGTGGCACTATATTGAGAATACTGTGCGTGAAGTCGCAAGGCTTTTTGGCGCCAACGAAGTGCGCACTCCCACTTTTGAACACACTGAGTTGTTTTTGAGAGGAGTGGGCGACACGACGGATATTGTCAACAAGGAGATGTATACCTTTGAGGACAAGGGCAACAGGAGCATTACTCTCAAGCCCGAAGGGACGGCAGGCGTTGCGAGAGCCTTTATTGAAAATTCGCTTTTCAATGCGCCTCAACCCACCAAGATGTATTATATCACACCGGTATTCAGATACGAGAGACCGCAGGCGGGCAGACTGAGAGAACACCACCAGTTTGGCGTTGAGTTTTACGGCTCTTTTGCGCCGCAAGCAGACGTTGAAGTTATGTCGCTCGCAAAGAGTATTTTTGCAAAACTTGGGATCAAGGACTTGCAACTCAACATCAATTCCATAGGTTGCAAGAGTTGCCGCAAGGACTATAACAAGGCGCTCAAGGATTATTTTTCTTCCAAAATAGACAAGATGTGTTCCACTTGCAAGGACAGGCTTGACAAAAATCCTTTGAGAATTCTTGACTGCAAAGAGGAGACTTGCAAAGCCATTGTCAAGGACGCGCCCAGCACGATTGATTATCTCTGCGACGACTGCAAGTCGCACCACGAGAGCGTATGCAAAGGCTTGACTTCTATTGGTCTCGATTACGTCGTCAATCCGCGTATCGTCAGAGGACTTGACTATTATACCCGCACAGTATTTGAGTTTATCTCCACAGGCATAGGCGCTCAAGGCACGGTGTGCGGCGGCGGCAGATACAACGACCTCGTAGAGCAGGTCGGCGGTAAGTCAACCCCCGCGGTTGGCTTCGGTATGGGCATAGAGAGACTTATTATGGTACTCGAGAGCCTAGGACTTTCTTTTGGAGAGCCGTACGCGCCTGAGGTATATATCGCGCCAATGTGTGAAGAAGCAAAGGACATTGCGCTTGTGATTGCCAACAATTTGAGAGCCAATGGGATATCGGCAGAATTTGATATTATGGACAGGAGTTTTAAGGCGCAGATGAAATACGCTGACAAACTGTCCGCCAACTTTGTTGCTATTATTGGAGAAGATGAGTTAAAGGCTGATAAAGTCGCAATCAAGAATATGAAGACTGGCGAGCAAGAGAGCGTGGAGAGGGATAAACTCGTTGAGTTTATTCAAAGCAAGAAGTAATAGTGAAGAAGTACGGATACGGTCTTAGGTCATTTTGACTTAATATTATGTCATTTCGACCGTAGCGGAGAAATCTAATCCGAATTAGATATTTCGACTCCGCTTACGCTTCGCTCAATATGACGAGTTGAAAGTGTAACTTACGCTTCGCTGAATTGACGGATTGAACGAGGACTTTCACTTTAAACGCGTCACTCTGAGCGTAACGAAGTGAAGTCGAAGAGTCTAATAATCCGTACGACATAATACTGATAAAATAATAATTATAATAATTAAAAATATATAGAGGAAAAGTAATATGGTAGATTTTCTAAACGGTTTAGAGAGAACGCATAAATGCGGAGAACTTCGTGGTAGCGACGTAGACAAGCAAGTAACAGTAATGGGCTTTGTGGCAAAATACCGCAATTTGGGCAATTTGCTGTTTATTGATTTGAGAGATATAAGCGGCGTAGTTCAAGTTGCATTTGACGACCAAGTTGACAAAGCGGTATTTGAAAAGGCTACGGCGATCCGCAATGAGTTTGTCATTGCCGTCACAGGCAAAGTGAGGAGCAGGGGCAGCAATGTCAACAAGAATATGCCCACCGGCGAAGTGGAGATACTTGCCAGCGATTTGAGAATACTCTCGGAGGCGGAAGTCACGCCGTTTGTAATTACTGAAGATATGAAAGTCGGCGAGCAGTTGAGGCTCAAATACAGATACCTTGATTTGAGACGCAACTATTTGCAATCAAGACTTATTATGAGAGACAAGATTACGCGAGTAGTCAGCAACTATTTGTCTGACAATGGCTTTTTGGAGATAGAGACGCCATTCTTGGGCAAGTCTACGCCGGAGGGAGCAAGAGACTATCTTGTGCCGTCAAGAATACATAATGGCGAATTCTACGCTCTTCCGCAATCTCCTCAACTCTTCAAGCAGTTGCTTATGATTGCAGGTATGGACAGGTACTATCAGATAGCGAGATGTTTTCGCGACGAGGACTTGAGAGCCAATCGTCAACCAGAGTTTTCGCAGATAGACCTTGAGATGAGTTATGTAGAGGACAACGAGCAGGTTATGACAATTGCCGAAGGACTTATCAAAAAGGTGTTCAAAGAGTGCTTGGGTATGGACATAACGGAGAAGTTTAGACGTATTCCATACAGCGAGGCAATGGAAAGATGGGGAAGCGACAAGCCTGATACGCGCTTTGATTTGCAACTCAAGAACTTGTCCGATATAGTCAAAGACTGCGGATTTTCCGTATTCACTGGCGCTATCGCAAACGGCGGCAGCGTAAGAGCCATCAACGCAAAGGGACTTTGCTCCAAGATGACTCGCAAAGAAGTAGACGCGTGCGGAGAATTTGTCAAGAGTTATGGCGCAAAGGGACTCGCTTACGCAATGCTTAGAGAAGACGGCAGCGTCACTTCGTCTATACTTAAATTCCTCACAGAAGAACAGCAAAAGGCTATCTTTGAGAGAATGGGCGCGGAGAAGGGCGACATACTCTTCTTTGTCGCAGACAAAAACAAAGTCGTGTTTGACAGTCTTGGCGCATTGAGGTGCTATATTGCAGACAAGTACGAACTTTATGACAAGAGCAAGTTTGACTTCCTTTGGGTAGTGGATTTCCCTCTTCTTGAATATGACGAGGAAGAAAAGAGATATTTTGCGGTGCACCATCCATTCACAAGCGCGTTGGTTGAAGATATACCGCTTTTGGATACTGATCCTAGCAAGGTGCGCAGTAACGCCTACGATATGGTCATCAATGGTCAGGAAGCAGGCGGCGGAAGTATCCGTATTCACGACTGGCATATGCAAGAAAAGATTTTCTCGTTGCTTGGTTTTTCTCAAGAGGATATTGAAGAGAGATTTGGCTTTTTCGTTGAGGCGTTCAAATATGGCGCGCCACCGCACGGCGGACTTGCTTTTGGTCTTGACAGACTGACTATGCTCGTCACAGGTACGGACAATATCAAGGACGTTATCGCATTCCCCAAAGTTCAGAATGCGTCGTGTCTGATGATGGGAGCGCCTGCGCCTGTTGACGACAAACAACTCAAAGAACTTGCAATCAACTTTGACAAAAAGGAAGATTAGTATGTTTTCTCGCGCGCAAAAACTTATCGGAGAGGACGGCTTGCAAAGATTTTTTGCAAGCAAAGTCCTTGTCGTCGGCGTGGGCGGCGTAGGCGGATATGCTGTTGAGATGTTTGCTCGCGCGGGCGTAGGTACGTTGGGAATTATGGACGGAGATTTGGTGGATGTCTCCAACAAAAACCGTCAAATCATAGCCCTTGAATCCACTTTGGGTATGCCTAAGGTTGAGGCTTTCAAAGAGAGAATACTTGATATAAATGCCAATTGCAAGGTTATCACTTTCAACGAGCGTTTTTCCGCTGACAATTCAAGAGTGTTGGATATGCAGTGGGACTATATCGTCGACGCCATAGACTCTTTTGAAGACAAGGTCAATCTAATTTGTCTTGCCAAGCAAAAAGGCGTTGATATAATCAGCGCAATGGGCGCAGGCAACAGAGTGGAACTTTGCGACTTTGAGATATGCGATATATACAAGACGAGTTATGACCCATTGGCAAAGAAGTTGCGCAAAGCGCTCAAAGACAGGAGCGTGAAGAGCCATACTGTATGCTATACCAAGACGCCTACAATTCCAACAACCGACGGAGTGGGAAGCGTAAGTTATATACCTCCGCTATGCGGAATAAAGTTGGCGGGGTATGTTATTCAAAAAATACTACAAGGCGAGCGCATATAGTGTCGCTCTTTTTGCCCTAAGCAAACAATATATTGTCATTTCGACCGAAGTGGAGAAATCCAATCAGTATAAATAAACGGATTCAGACCTCTCGACTACGCTCGAGGTGACATTAGATTTTATCATTTAGACAGTAGTAAACTATATGCTGTCATTTAGACCGAAGTGTAGAAATCTCAATCCGTATAAAAAGTATTTCAATTCAGCATTGACAAATGCTATTCAAAGTTCTATAATTCAATTAAATCAAATAAATACCAACGGAGTTATATTATGTTTAACAAAAAGCAAATTGACGATGTTATCAAAAATGAGCGCAAAGACGTTGCTGCGGGTATGTTTGAACAATTGGAAAAACTTGCCGACGCGCAGGAGCGTAAAGAAGAGTTTTACGAAAGCGCAAGTTTAGAAACGCTGCGTAATCTTGTTGAAAATGGAGACGATGACGCTTGTTCGTATTACATTAACAAGTGTATCAGCGAAGGTCAAGGTCTTGATTGGGACGACATTGAGTATCTCGATTCTGCAATAAAAAACCTTAATTACTCGGCGTCTCTCATTGGAGCGTATATTTACGGATTAAAGAATTCTCGCTTTAAAGACGTAGAAAAAGAATTTTTCAGTTATGCCGTCTGCGAACAATATACCGATTCTGACGCGCATAAAGAACTTGATAAGGCATATAAAAAGAATTCTTCATTGATAGACGCAGTTGACAGGGCAATTTTGTCAGTGTGTCTAGACAGATGGGCGGCGTCGACGCTAAGGGGAGAGAAATATTTTTCGTTTACCGTCCAACTTAACAAAGCAGATAAGAGTTCGGAATTGCCTGATTGGAAGTCGGCTTACGTTCTCGAAATTTATCTTACTCACGAAAACGGACGAGAGACAGATCCTGAAGAACTATACATAGCATATGTTCGCGGCAAGGATAAAGAACTCAATACGTTGTGCGGTAATATCGCGGAAATGCTGTCTGTCATTGCTCAAAAGACAGGTTTGTCTGCGGGAGATATATACGTTGACGGCAAAAAGCGTTTTCATTATGGCGCAAGCGTTACTGCAAAAAAGAGCAATACTGAGGACGCTGTCAAGATAGTATCAGATGCAAAACTCAACGTAAGCGTCAGCGATGAAGGAAGACTTAAGAGCAATATATGCAGTTATTGCGGAGGAGCGACGGATTTTGGAGGAGTGTGTTCTGTTTGCGGAAAGAAGCAGAAAGACCAAGACGACGGCAATATTGTTATAAGACAGGGAAAAAATACAGAGGCGCTAAAATGCACTCAGTGCGGATCGCCTGTAAAACTTGACGAAAACGCTAAGACTGCGTACTGCTCGGCGTGCGGCACTACTTTTGCCGTAAACGGCAGCGCGCTTACAGACGGCGTATTTGGTCTGAACTATGAGAACATTCGCGCAGATATGCCTGAAGGCGCTCAGTTGCCGCAAGTGGAATTTGTCAGAGCAAGCATTGTAGAGGGAGCAATCACGGCGGTGATGCCTCGCAATTTCATAGTTATGCCAGACGAAATGCGCAAAATGAAATATCCTGTCAATGCGCCAAAATACATTTACACCACGCCTGATTCGACGGTAAATCTCAATTTTACCATAAAAGGCGATCTCCAAGAAAAAGACGTATTTGACTTTGGCAGATATATGCTGACTGCTCTCAAGAACATCTATCCGACTGCAAAGTTTGGGGAAGCAAAACTCATTGGCAAGCCTAGAAAAGTATTTTTCATTGACTTTATTACGGCAGGTATGGATCAGAGTATTTACAATGCGATGTTTTTCTTTTCCTATGACGGCAAGCAAGGCGTCGGCTCTTGGAATTGTTTGGGTAAAGACCGCTGGTTTTGGGCGCCTGTATTTGAGCACGCAGTGAGAACTATGGAATTTAAATGACGTATCATTGATAAAAATGATGATTGATTTTGTTGATTATCAGATTGTGGATATGATAGAATAAAACAGTAAATATTTATTTTCAGGAGATACTTATGATAGATTTTAAAGTTATCAGAGATACCGACCCCGAAGTTTGCGACGCTTTGGAATTGGAACTTACTCGCCAACAGGGCAATATTGAACTTATTGCCAGTGAGAATATCGTCACGCCGGCAGTTTTGGCTGCGGCGGGATCGCACTTGACCAACAAGTATGCAGAGGGATATCCCGGCAAGAGATACTACGGCGGTTGCGAACACGTTGATATCGTGGAAAAACTCGCTATTGAGAGAGCCTGCCAACTTTTTGGCGCAAAATTTGCCAACGTTCAGGCGCACAGCGGAGCAAACGCAAATCTTGCAACGTTTTTTGCATTGTTGCAGACAGGCGATACCGTGCTCAGTATGAGCCTTGCTCACGGCGGACACTTGTCCCACGGAAGTCCGGTCAATATCTCAGGTAAGTACTTCAATATAATTCCGTATGAAGTAGAGCAATCTACGAGTATGATAGATTATGACAAAGTGGCTCAACTTGCAAAAGAGTGCAAGCCAAAACTCATTCTTGCAGGCGCAAGCGCATATCCAAGAGCGCTTGACTTCAAGAAGTTCAGAGAAATCGCAGACAGCGTAGGCGCATATCTTATGGTAGATATGGCTCATATTGCAGGACTTGTTGCCGCAGGCTGTCACGCAAGTCCGGTGCCTTACGCAGACGTGGTAACCACCACAACTCACAAGACTTTGAGAGGACCGAGAGGCGGACTTATCCTTACCAACAACGAGGAGATTGCCACCAAGATTAACAAGGCTATCTTCCCGGGTACGCAGGGCGGACCTCTTATGCACATAATTGCGGCAAAGGCTGTTGCTCTCAAAGAGGCTATGAGCGAAGAATTTAAGCAATATCAAAGACAGATAGTCAAGAATGCGCGAGTGCTTGCCAAGGCTTTGCTTGACAAGGGTATCAATCTTGTTTCGGGCGGTACGGATAATCACCTTATGCTTATCGACCTCACGTCAAAGGGTATGACCGGTAAAGAACTTGAAGCGTTGCTCGACAAGGCTCATATCACAGCCAACAAGAATGCTATTCCTTTTGACACCCAAAAGCCTTTCGTCACTTCAGGCGTGCGTATAGGTACTCCTGCCGTTACGTCAAGAGGTATGAAAGAAGACGATATGCTCGTCATAGCAGATTGTATTGCAGACCTCGTTGACAATAGAGAAGAAGCGGTTGAGCGTTGTTCTAAGAAAGTTGCAGAACTTTGCAAGAAATATCCGATATACGCCAACGATATTATTAGATAAGAAGGTCTAACGCGACCAACGCTTGGAAAGAGATACGTCTAAATACGTCATTTTGACCAAAGCGAAGCGTCGTGGAGAAGTCTCAATCAAATAAAACTTAACAATAAGATTAAAATGCGCCCTAAATGTTGCACACAACAAATGGAGCGCATTTTTTATTATAGGCGATACAAAATTCATTTTGCGGTGTAGTAATAGCAAATAGATCAAAAAAACTTATGGAGAATATCAAATGAAATCAAAATTAGGATGGATATTGTTTTCTATTGCGTTGGTGGCGGTAATAATTTTGTCATCTGTACTGGTTTCATACGAAGTCAAGTGGAAAAAGGGTGACGAACTTTTGAATATCTACGTTGACGACGTTCAATCTGCATATCTATATCATTATATTACTTCTACCGAGCAACCGCAAAAGCAAGAATATGAATTGAATGCAGAACAAATCCAATATATTATTACAGAGTTTTATAAGTCAATATTTGAAAGAGACAACTCGCATTATGACGAAGGCTCAAGCGGTGTAGTATTTAAATTGAAAGACGGAAGAGAAGTATCGTTTGTTGTCATTGGAGGTAAAATAATTATAAATGATAAACAATATAAATGTCATTCATATTTGACTAATTATATTGTAACTTATGGCTTTGGTGAATAATTAACTTTATATAACAACAATATAAAATGCGCTTGATTTTATTTATCGGCGTATTTTTGTTTTATATGTATAAAATTCGTTGACAAGCAAATAACAATAGAGTAAAATAAACCTAGTAAATTACTAGGGAATGAGGCAGCAATGAAATTATCTTCCAAGGCAAGATATGGACTTAAGGCAATGTGCTATATGGCGGACCACCACGGAGAGGGCGTGATCAGCCTGTCCACAATGTCGTCAAGCATAGGCGTAAGTGAGAAGTATCTTGAACAACTTATATCCACGCTTCGCAAAGCGGGACTTATATCTGCCAATCGCGGGGCAAACGGCGGATACTTTTTGTCCAAAGACCCTGACGATATATCTGTGGGAGAAATAATCAGAGCGCTTGAAGACGGTCTTGTGATAATCGACTGTCTGTCGGGCGAGTGCGACAGCAAGTGCGGTTGTTCGACCCATCCTTGCGACGGCGACGGCAAGTGCAACTGCAAGACCTACAACGTTTGGAATAAACTTTATGAAGCGATAAACGACTGTTTGGACGCTATGTCCCTGTCAAGTCTTATCAAGAAAGAGGTGTAATATGTCACAAGATAGGTGTATTTATTTGGATAATTCCGCTACAACTTATACCGATCCAAGAGTGCTTGAAGAAATGTTGCCATACTTCGGCGAGATATACGGCAACGCATCTTCGCAGCATTTTATGGGCAGACAAGCGCTCAAAGCCGTCGACGAGGCGAGAACAAAGATAGCAAAGGCAATAGGCGCAAAGCCAAGCGAGATATACTTCACGTCGGGCGGAACGGAGAGCGACAATTGGGCAGTCAAGGGCATTGCTCAGTCCAAAGCCGACAAGGGTAAACACATAATTACGTCTTGTATAGAGCATCCCGCATTGATGAAAACTTGCGAGAGCCTTCAAAAGCAGGGATATGAGATTACTTATTTGCCTGTCAACAACGAAGGTATCATATCGCTTGACGACTTGCAGAACGCCATAAGAGAAGACACGATACTTATATCCATAATGACTGCCAACAACGAGATGGGCGCAATTCAGCCGTTCAGAGAGATTGGCGCCATTGCAAAGAGCAGAGGTTTAGTATTCCATACTGACGCTGTTCAAGCGGTGGGCAACGTGCCAATAGACGTCGTCAAAGACAATATCGACCTTTTGTCAATGAGCGGTCACAAGTTCTACGGACCCAAAGGCGTGGGCGTGCTTTATAAGCGCAACGGTTTGAAGATAGGCAGATTTATGGACGGAGGCGAGCAGGAGCGTAATCTTCGCGCGTCGACTATCAACACCCCCGCGATTGTGGGTATGGGCAAAGCGATAGAGATTGCAGTTGAGGATATGCAAAAAAACAATGCGCATATCAGCAAGATAAGAGACTATTTTGTCAAAGAAGTTATCGCAAATATCGACGAGATTTATTACAACGGACCAAAAGACAATGCCAAGAGATTGCCATCCAACGCCAATTTTTCCTTCAAGTATATTGAGGGAGAGTCAATACTTATGCACTTGGATATGGCTGGCATTGCGGTATCTAGCGGATCGGCGTGTTCGTCAGGGTCGCTTGAGCCGTCATACGTACTGCTGTCCATTGGCGTACCTATAGAAGTTGCGCACGGCTCAATAAGATTTTCTTTTGGCAAAAACAACACGATTGAAGAAGCAAAATATACGATAGAAAAATTAGTTCAGACGGTCAAGACGTTGAGAATGATGTCGCCGCTCTACAACAAATAAAGGAGTAAGTATTATGATGTATAATGACAAAGTAAAAGAGGCTTTTGCCAATCCCAAGAACGTGGGATTTATTGAAGACGCAGACGGAGTGGGCAAAGTAGGCAACGCCGCTTGCGGAGATATAATGGAGATCAGTCTCAAGATAAAGGACGACAGAATCGTTGATGCCAAGTTCAGGACGTTTGGCTGCGCCGCTGCTATTGCGACAAGTTCGACGGCTACGGAGATGGTCAAAGGTATGACTATAGACGAGGCTTTGCAACTCACCAATGCAAGAGTTGTGGAAGAACTCGAGGGGCTTCCACCGCAAAAGATACACTGTAGCGTACTTGCTGAAGAGGCAATCAAAGAGGCTATCGAGGATTACAAGAAGAAAAAGAGCAACTAACGTTATTTGACCATTATTTGCCACCTTGACTTTGCAATATAATTTCTCTTTGCGTACACACTATGCAAGAGAATATACAAAGGAGGTGAGTAAATGTTGAAAGCCGGATTGATGCTTGGTTTTGGCGCAGGCGTCTTGACTGCCGTAGTGGCTACGTCTAAGATGAAGTCGACCATAATGGAGCAGGGTAAAAAGGCAATCAAGGACAAGATAATAAAAGTTCTTGATTAACAAAAAGTAAAAGCGGTTGTCACAATTTATATTAGTGACAGCCGCTTTTTTAGAGACTACGCTCAAGGTAACGATGCAATGTCATTTCGACTGTAGCGTAAGCGAAATGGAGAAATCTCAACTTATTAATATTCTCTGTGACAAAAGTCGTTTTTATTGTTTGGCGGAGCAATATATTCGCCATTTTTGTCGTTGGTCTCAAATATGATATTATCTACGTTTTTGACAGCCAAATCAAAGTTGGCTTGCGTGCGCACTGTCCAGCCTATCATAATCATATTGGGATTTTCTTTGCAAATCTTCTGATAATATTTGCTTGGCAGATTTTTTAGCGAAGTTGCCAAGAAGTCAACGAAGCGGTGCTGTTTCATACTCCTGACCATAATTTTATGGAAGGTATACCAATCACAAAGTTGACCTAGTATTACTTCAGGATGATTTTTTGCCCACCAACGTACTACGTAAGGATCAAACGATTCTATGCAATAATTACCCTTATAATCTTTTAGCGTTTCCCAAATTTGCGAGCAAGTGACATCTACTAACTTTGTAGGTTTGATTTCTATCACAAGACCCACTTGTCCGTCCACAAGCGCAAGCGTTTGCTCAAATGTGGGGATAGAGTAATCCGTATTCATAAGTTTATATTCCTCAAGTTTTGAGGAGTTGACTTGGGTCGCCTTACCTTTTATTCCGCAAGTGCGATTAAGTTTTGGGTCGTGGTGGACTATTAGTTGTCCGTCGTCAGTGCGCCACACGTCGAATTCTATGCCGTATCCGTGTTGGATTGCATTTTCAAACGCGCCTAAAGAATTTTCAGGCAACGTCTTGTTGTTGTGCAAGCCTCTGTGAGCCACAGGAACGGCGGTCAGCCATTGAGTATTTTTTTTCATATTTGCTCCTAATACCCCAAGGTTTCGTCGATTATTACGACGTATACGTTTTCTTGGTATCTCGTGGGGTGGTGGGATATCAAAGTTGCGTTACATATGCAATCTTCGCTGTCGCATAGGCAGCATTGTCCGCTTGTTGCGCACGGCGTGTTCTTGTTGAGCCTTTTTGCGTTGGGAGGAGCGGCGATATTGCGCGCTCTGTCTATTGCGCTTGCAAGGTCGGGAGATATTTTGTTGATTCCTAGGACATAAAGTATATTTTTCACGCCAAAAGCCAACGCGGAAATTCTGTTTGCCGAGCCGTCAATGTTGACTATGTCGCCGTCTTCGCTCAAAGCGTTGGCAGACGATATATACCAGTCCGCCGAGCCTGCAAGCTGATATACCTGGTCTCTCAGTTCAGGGGATACTAGACTGTGCGAATACACGGTATTACCTCTTTCTGCGAGCATATTATCCAAGCCAAGTTCTTTGACGGTCATACTTCCGCCGATACCCACGGTTGCGCTTGGCGGTATGAGATTTGACACAAATTCCAAAGCCGATTTACGGTCGTTGAAGTAAAATGGTTTGAAGCCTCTTTTAGTAAGATTGTTTAGTATGTTTTGTATTTGCATATTTTCTCCGCTTATTTACTTTTTGTAGTCATCTTAGACATACGCATTGTGATTATATTGCGATTGTCAGCGCTCCTAACATTATTATACTAAATATATTTGCTAAAATCTAGATTTTTTTATATAATAAAAAAGAAAAATTAAAAGACGGTAGAGGAAGTTATGCCAAAGGACCAATCCAATATAAGGAATTTTTGTATAGTAGCCCACATAGATCACGGCAAGAGTACGCTAGCGGACTGTATAATGGACGTTACGCAGACCGTGGCAAAGAGAGATGCCAAAGAACAACTTCTCGACAGTATGGATATTGAGAGGGAGAGAGGTATCACTATCAAACTTACGCCTGTGACTATGAAGTACAACTATGACGGTAAGGAGTATACTTTTAATCTTATAGATACGCCGGGACACGTTGACTTTACCTATGAAGTATCGCGTTCGCTCAAAGCGTGCGAGGGCGCAATTTTGATCGTTGACGCGTCGCAGGGCATAGAGGCGCAGACGTTGACCAACGTGTATCTTGCTCTTGACAACGATTTGGAGATAATTCCTGTAATAAACAAAATAGACTTACCTTCCGCAAGACCCGACGAGGTCAAAGCGGAGATAGAGGACGTAATTGGTCTTGACGCTCAAAATGCGTCGCTTATATCGGCAAAAGAGTGCATAGGCATTGACGAAGTGCTCAAGCAGGTAATAGAACTTTTGCCGCCTCCGAGCGGAGATTACGACGCGCCGTTCAAAGCGTTGATATTTGATTCTTATTACGACTCTTACAAGGGAGCGATATCCTTTATCAGAGTTTTTGACGGAGAGGTTAAGGCGGGTGACAGAATTAAGATGTGCGTCACAGGCAAGGAGTTTGAAGTCACCGAAGTGGGCGTATTCGTGCCTAAAATGCAATCTAGAGACACTCTATCGGCAGGAGACGTAGGCTATCTGTGCGCAAGCATCAAGAACGTCAGCGACACTAAAGTTGGCGACACAATACTTATGGCAGGAGATAAGACATCTAAGCCGCTTGACGGATACAAAGAGGCTTCGCCTATGGTATTTTCCGGTATATATCCTGCGGACGGCTCAAAGTACAACGACCTCAAGGACGCATTGGAAAAACTCAAACTCAACGATGCGTCGCTTATGTATGAGCCTGAAGTATCGACTGCGCTCGGCTTTGGATTTAGATGCGGATTTTTGGGACTGTTGCATATGGAAATCATACAGGAGAGGTTGGAAAGAGAATTCGACCTTGACTTGGTGACGACCGCGCCCAGCGTATCGTATAAAGTCATCAAGACCAACGGCGAGGAAATAATAGTATCTAATCCGTCCAACTTGCCGCCGGCAGGCGATATTGACCATATGGAAGAGCCTGTCGTCAATGCCTTTATCTACACTCCGCCTGAGTACGTCGGATCTATTATGGAACTTTGTCAGGACAAGAGAGGCGAGTTTATCAACCTTACGTACCTTGATACTACGAGAGTACGCATAGACTACGTTATGCCGCTCAACGAAATTATCTACGACTTCTTTGATACGCTAAAATCGCGTACCAGAGGCTACGCTAGTCTTGACTATGAGATTGCCGATTACAAGCGAAGCGATCTTGTCAAATTGGATATGTTGCTCAATGGCGAAGTATGCGACGCATTAAGCCTAATCGTGCACAAAGACAAAGCGTACGCAAGGGGCAGAGGTATTGCAGAGAAGTTAAAAGAAGTCATTCCCAGACAGTTGTTTGAGATACCAATTCAAGCGGCTATCGGCGGCAAGGTCATTGCAAGAGAGACCGTCAAGGCAATGCGCAAAGACGTACTTGCCAAGTGCTACGGCGGAGATATCACGCGTAAGAAAAAACTTCTTGAAAAACAAAAAGAAGGCAAGAAGCGTATGCGTCAGGTTGGCTCTGTTGAGGTGCCTAGCGAAGCATTTATGTCTATCCTTAAGATTTGAGTTTGGCGAGAAGGGAGGCGTCGTAATTTTTCACGGCAATAAAGTCTCCAATACTTCTTGAAACTCACTTGACGTACGGCAAGTACGCCTGCGCTCGTTTTCATAGTCTTGAAAATTTTTTGCTCGTGAAAATCTTACGCCGCTCCCTTCTCGCCAAACTTGTGGCTCAAAGTTACGTCTAGAATGTGTCACTCTGAGCGGAACGAAGTGAAGTCGAAGAGTCTAATTCAATATAAACTAATAACATTATGACACAGACCAAGCCTAGTTTAGGAATTTATATCCACATACCGTTTTGCAAGTCGCGTTGCATATATTGCGACTTTGTCTCGTCTGTCGACGATTGCACGCAGCGAAATAAATACGTTGAATATCTTTGCAGACAGATAAGGTTGGCAAGTGGCGAATATTCCAATAAATATACAGTTGACACTCTTTATTTTGGAGGCGGTACGCCGACTTTGCTTGATGGCGAGCAATTGAGGGCTATAGGCAAAGAAATTTATAACGGTTTTAATTGCAATCTCAAAGAGTTTTCCGTAGAAGCAAATCCCTGCACAGTCGATAGAGAAAAGTTGATGGCGCTCAAGGATATGGGCGTCACTAGATTGAGTATAGGCGTGCAGAGTTTCAATGACGAATTGCTAAAAATGCTTGGCAGACGGCACGACGCAAAGCGCGCAGAAGAGGCTATCAGACTTGCCATAGAATTTGGCTTTGACGTCAGTGTAGATGCAATGATAGGATTGCCTAATCAAACTCAAGAGGATATAAAGAACTTTATCAACAGGGCTAATTTGTTGGGAGTAGAGCATATTTCAGTGTATATGCTAAGCATAGAGGACGGAACTCAACTCAAATCACTCATTCAACAAGGCAGACTTATAGCAAAGAGTGACGACGAACTTGCAGATTTATATGAGTACGCTTGTCAGCGCCTTAAAGAGCAAAGTTTTCAGCGCTACGAAATTTCCAACTTCTGCAAAAATCAAAAGGTATCGCATCATAATTTGCGTTATTGGCAATGCCTTGACTATCTTGGGCTTGGTATGGGCGCGCATTCTTTGACGAATGGCGAGAGGTGGAGCAACGCTGAAAATTTTAAAGATTATTTTTTAGGTATAGACAAAGGCAACTATCGTCATAATGCGCAGAAGTTGAGCAGAGAAGATATTGAGAACGAGTATATTATGCTTGCGCTAAGACTGCAAACTGGGATTGATTTGACGGATTATTCCAACAGATTTGGATGTGACTTTTTGAATAAGTATTCTAAATCAATAGAGAAAAATCATAACTATCTAAAAGTCACTAAGTCAAGCGTTGCAATAAAAGATCAATATCTTCAACTTATGAATTCTATAATAATTGATTTTATCTGACGTTATGCTCAGCGGGATAAACCTAATCAAAATTATCTCATAAAATTAATCCTCATCTTCAATCGACTTAAGGGTATTCAAAAGTTCTTGGTCACGTTTTTCATTGAAATTGTCCAAGTTGCGTCCATAATCTGTTGATACGTTGCGATTGAGCGCTCTAGATATTCCTACAGCCATTTGAACTTCAAGTAGGGCGCTGTAATCGTCCATACTATCGGTTGCCCTGCCAAATGTAAGCACTACGCAGATTATGCCCAATATGCAATACAAAATATTGAGGGTAATTATAAACCAATGAGTTGAATCAAACATAGATCCTATCATATAAATAAGTCCTATTATAGCAAATCCTCCAATTGCGGCAACTATATCCGATGCTATTTTTATCAAATCGCCGTCACTGAAGAAACACATAATTATTGATATGATAAAAGGAAGAATTACTATAAATATTCCCACGCCAAGGGCAACAAATACCGTCCACAGTTTGCCAAAAAGTAGATATATCCACACAGTTACACCCACGCTCCCTAGCGTTCCTATGATAGACCGCATAAGAAGGCTTAGGCAAGTTACAATGGCTATGCCTAAGTGCACAGTTATCATTGCGTAAATCATAGTATTTTCCATTTCACGATCAGTTATTTCCTCGTCAGTCCACATCAATTCTGACAATTCTTGCATAGAATATCCTGTAAAAGTTGGGCATAAGTAACAAAGAACAATAGGTGAAAACACAAGAATAATCATCAGCGCAGCCACAAACCAAAATAAAAATTTCATATAATTTTTCCTCACATTTATTAATATAATAGTTACATTATGGTTTTATTATATCAATACTTTACATTGCTGTCAAACAAAAGTTGGTGCACCAACAACTTATTTTTTAAAAAATTTATATAATTGTATTTGCTGATTACCATTTGAAGGAAAAGATATGAGATTAGTAGATGCCGTGTATGAGAGAATAGTAGAATTAGCAAAATCGCGCGATATGACAATTAATGCTTTGGCAAATACTTGTGGAGTGCCTCGCCCAACTATAGTTACAATGACTCGTAGCACTACAGTAAAACTTTCTACGATATATGGAATTTGCGATGGGCTGGGTATATCTTTACAGGAGTTTTTCAATTCACCTTTATTTGATTTCGCAAATATAATAGACTAATCTATTTTTATTTTAATAAAATATGTATAAGTCTGCCCGAAGGCAAACTTATCCCAAATTACTTACACTTAGTAAAAGAAGTGTTGTTGCAGTTGGGGCAGGGCGGCATCTTATCGCCGGCGTCGAGTCTGAGGTCAAAGCCACAGTTTGTACAACTGTAACAACCCTTGCCCGGCTTTTCGCCAGTGTTCACTTTTGCTACTCTTGCCATATTGCACCTCCAAGTTTTTATTGTTAATTGGAGTATTCACATTCCGCCCGAAGTTATTCACTTGCTCAATGCAAACTCAAAAAATTTCTTAAATTAGGCGATTATGGGCTTGCATTGTAAAAAATTTGGCAAAGGGATGGACAAACTTTATTTTTATGCTATAATAAAATTATGGAATTGCAAGCAAACGACAACGTATGCGAAGAAGTTGGCGAAAGTGTCGTATTGGAAGAAGTTCAGGACGAAATAACCTCTCCGATACAGGAAACTGCGCAAAACGATGCGCCTAATAAAAAGATGCGAGCAGAGAGTAAGAATTACGGAAAGAAGTTTTCGGCGAGAATTTATAAGTATTTTTCACTCTTGACCTTTTTTATCTATTATCTCAACTTTATGTTGAGAATTGGTATGCGTTGTTCAAGTTACTTCAAAGATCAGGGTATCACGACTTTTTCTGCTTGGTGGTCTGTTATGACGGATAAGACAAAGTGGGGAGAGATCGGCGACGCCATTTTTGATTGGTATACGATCACGCTTTTGGTATTCCTATTTTTGTATTCAGTGGTATTTATCATTACGTTTATCAGGTTTTCGCCTAAGCATAAGAAGACTTTCAAATATTTCAAAAAAGGTTTTGTTATGGCTAGACGCGTCATCAAACTTATCAGCGTAGGCTTGACTTTGACCGTCTTGGTTAATTCTGCTCAACTTGCCACTTTCAGTGATAAGTTTATGTTTGTCATTTCGTTGCTTTCCATTATCTTTACAGTTATGCAAATATGCGTATCCGTGACTACTTGGATAATAGGCAAAAAACTCAACAGAAGCGTCAAGCAGTACGTCGGCAACGTTATGAGCAACTATCTTGCTACAGCGCGCGTAAGACCGCAGAATATTGGAACGAGCAAGAGCAAAGCCACCGTAGGAGATAGGATTGGAAAAGCAAAGGATAGATTTTTGCGGACTATCGAGACTTTGACCTTGACTAATGAAGAAGTGATGCAAAGAGCGGCGGAGATAGAAGGATATGTCGTAGACAACAACGATATGACGGAGAGGTTTGAAAATGATTATCATCCTAGCGTCGACGAAGAAATCGCCGTAGAGGATCAAAAGAAGAAGCCTAAGAAAGCAAAGCATAACGTCAAAAAGGATAAGCGAATTTTAACAAAGCGAGAAAGACCAAGTATTATTCCCAAAAAAGTCAAGATTGAAAAGCAGAGCAATACTCAAGAGCAACAAGATAAGGCGGAAGACGTTGCTCAAGTGGCTAGCGAAGTATTGCAAGACGAGGAAAAAAGCAAGGAGAATTATGAGTCAGTTACATAAGAGCGGAGAAGATTACTTAGAAGCGATATTGTTTATTGAAGAACAAAAAGGCAGAGTAAAGTCTGTCGATATAGCCAATTTTCTGGGTGTGTCTAAGCCCAGTGTCAACAAGGCTTTGACTATTCTTCAAGAAATGGGGTACGTCAGTAAGCCAAGTTACGGCGAAGTGACTATCACGCAAGAGGGCAGAAAAAAAGCAAAGACAGTCGCGGTAAAACACGTGGCATTGACAAGACTTCTCACTGAAGTGTTGGGCGTCAGCGCCGATACGGCAGAAAAAGACGCTTGCAAGATAGAACACGACATCAGCGAAGAGACCACACAAAAACTAATCGAGTTTTTGCAGACGTTGGGCGAGAAGTGAGGTGTCGCAATTTTGCACGGCAATAATGCTTCCTATACTTCTTCAAACTCTCTTGACGTACATATAGTACGCCTGCGTTCGTTTTCATCTTATAGAAAACATTCTTACTCGTGAAAATCTTACGCCGCTCCCTTCGCGCCAAACTGAAGTAGGCAAGATAACTGAAGTAGGCAAGATATTAGAGTTATTAAGTAGCGTTCGTTTTCATTGTATAGAAAACATTCTTACACGTGAAAATCTTGCGCCACTCCCTTCTCGCCAAACGAGAGGGGATTTTTTAAGATAATAAGTCATAGTGAATAGTGAGAAGTGACGGATAATTTTATTGTCATTTCGACCGTAGCGGAGAAATCTAATCCATATTCTTGCCGTCACCTCGAGCGTAGTCGAGAGGTCTCTATCCGTTTATAGTCCGACCAAAATCGAGCATAGCCGAGATTTTGCGCTTGGTCGGATATACGCGCAGTGACGGAAGGGGTGTAGCCTATTCTATCATAAGCGTTTTTATAATGTTTGAAAAGTCAAGCATTTTTTATCAAATCTATTTGACAATACTTTATTTAATCAATATAATATTACCAACACACATTTTGGGAGGTTTGGTATGGACGAGAAGCCTATCACCACTGCCGAAGAAGAGCAGAAAACAGCCCAAGTGGAAGAAGTAGTTTCAACACCCCCACAAATCCAAAACGACAAAAAACAAAACAAGTTTTGGACAATTACCAAAAAACTTTCAAAGAGATGGTTTATTGATGCCTTTACAGGTATGGCTCAGGGACTTTTCGTCACGTTGATAGCCGGTACGATTTTTACCACACTCGGTCAGTACGTCTTCACAGAAAACAATGCGGTCGGTCGCTTGCTTGTCATAGCAGGCAAAATTGCTTCGCTCTTGATGGGCGCAGGCATAGGCGCAGGCATTGCTCACAGACTTAAGATGCCTCCGCTGGTTATTTTCAGCGCAATTGTTGCAGGCTTTATAGGCGCGTGGGCAGACACGTTTATCACAGCAGGGTGGGACGCAAATGCGGTCAGCGCTTTGGCAGGCAAAATTTTTGCAGGCAATGCTACTCGTCCTGGTAATCCTATAGGCGCATACGTCACAGCGTTGTTGGCGTGCGAGATAAGCGGGCTTGTCGCAGGCAAGACAAAACTTGATATCATAATCGTGCCAATCGTATCAATATTGCTGTCTATAATAGGCGCATTCGTATCGTGGCCATTTATATGGCTTGTCAATATGCTTGGCAAGGGCATTGCAGTTGCTACAAGTATTACGCCATTCTTTATGGGAATTATCGTAGCAGTAATAATGGGAATACTCTTGACTTTACCTACGTCAAGCGCGGCGATTTGGGTAGCAATAGCAGCGCCGATAATTGCTTCGGGCACGGCGGAAGAGGTAAGAGCGATTTATATCGCAGGCGGAGCGGCTACTGTAGGTTGCGCCTGCCAGATGGTAGGTTTTGCCGTAATGAGTTTTAAGGAAAACGGTTGGGGCGGACTTATATCTCAAGGCATAGGCACCTCAATGTTGCAAATCCCCAACGTAATGAAAAATCCGCGGATAATGTTGCCGCCAATTATTGCCAGCGCGATATGCGGACCGCTTTCCACTTGCGCATTCAAACTTATGTGCGGAGCGTCGGGCGGCGGAATGGGTACTTGCGGATTCGTAGGTATCATAGAGATAATCTCTGCTTACAAGTCGCAGGGCGGCAATCTCGGACTTGTCATTTCGGGAATAATCTTGCTTATGATAGTATTGCCGGCGGTATTGAGTTGGGCGTTTGCGCTGTTGTTTAGAAAACTTAAGTGGATTAAAGATGGCGATATGAAACTCCCAGATTAAGTGACCGAGTGCGTATAGCGCCGCTCTTTTTGCCCTAACGTCGGGACTCAAGAAGTCGACGTGTACGGCAAGTACACTTGACGACTTCATCTCGCCCTAGCACGGACAAAAATACCAGCACTCTCCGCACTCGAGACAAACTAGTTTTATGTATTATAGAAAAATATAATGTCATTTCGACCGAAGTGGAGAAATCTCAATCCGTTTAACGTCATTCTGAGCGAAGTCGAAGAATCTAATCATTAACGTTTGTCACCTTAAATAGACGCATCTTTAATGAGATGCGTCTATTTTATATAACTCTATTGCGAAGGAATATTACTCAAAATATTTTTGCAAAATATTTTGAGTTTTAGCCTATTTGGTATATAATTAAATACATAGATAAAAATACGGAGGCAAATATGCAAGTTTTATCAAGAGGCGAAATTGACAAAAAATATAAATGGAGATTAGAAGACATCATACCTTCTGACGCGGAATGGGAGAGGATCTGTCATTTGACTTCAAAGCGAGGAAAGCAAATAGGCAAGTTTCAAGGTAAACTTGGCGATAGAGAGAGCATTTTGCAATGCTTACGCTTTGACGACGAATTGAGCATAGATTTAGAGAAGTTGTACGTTTACGCCAAGATGCGCAAAGACGAAGATTGCTCTGTCAACAAATATGTTGGAATGGTAGATAAAATAAAAAATCTTCTTGTAGATATATCTGAAAGGTCTGCGTATATAATGCCCGAGTTGTCGGCTAACAGCGAAGAATTTTTGCAAGAACTTGCCAAAGACAGCGACTTTGCCGACTATTCTTATACTTTGGAACTTATCGTCAAAAACAAACAGCATACGTTGTCCACGCCTGAAGAGATATTGCTTGCTAAGACCGGTTTATTCAGCGGATTGTTCCAAGAGGCATTTGGAATGTTTGACAATCTTGATATCAAATTCAACAAATTCACAACTTCCAACGGCGAAAAAGTTCAACTTTCTCACGGACTTTACGGAGCGCTGATGCAATCGCAGATACGCGACGACAGAAAGAAAGCCTTTGACAGTATGTTTACTGCATACAAGGATATGATAAACACCATAGCGACTTTGTATATCGGCAACGTAAAAAAGAACGTGTTCTATTCTCAAGCGCGCAAGTATGAGAACTGTCTTGACAGGGCTACCAGCGGAGAAGATGTGTCTATCGACGTGTATTACAGACTTTTGGATTGTGTGAATGAGAATATTCCGCTATTGCACAGATATCTTCGTTATCGCAGACACGCGCTTGGGTATACAATGTTGCATATGTACGATTTGCACGTGCCTATCACTGGCGGAGATAGCCTCGGCGTTGAGTACGAAGAGGCTTGCAAGATAGTCAAAGACGCATTGCAACCTCTTGGAGAAGAATACGCAGGTTTGCTTGACCAAGCGTTCAATGAGGGGTGGATAGACGTATACGAGAACAAGGGCAAGAGAAGCGGCGCGTACAGTTGGGGATGCTACGGCTCTCATCCTTACGTGCTTCTCAATTACCAAAAGACCACTCACGATATTTTTACTATTGCGCACGAACTCGGACACGCAATGCACACCTATTATTCCAACGCAAGTCAGCCATATCCAAAGGCAGAATACAAGATTTTTGTGGCAGAAGTTGCGTCCACAGTCAACGAAGCGTTGTTGGTGCGTCACTTACTCTCCAATGCGCAGGGCGAGCAAAAGAAGTATCTTTTGTCCTATCTTTTGGATATGTTCCGCACGACGGTATTCCGTCAGACCCAGTTTGCAGAGTTTGAATACCAGGCGCACAAGATGGCGGAAGACGGCAAGCCTATGAGCGCAGAAGCGCTGTGCGAAGTATATCGCAAACTCAACAGAAAGTATTACGTCACCACCGGCGTGCAGAATGACGATTTAATCAAATATGAATGGGCGAGAATACCGCACTTTTATAATGCTTTTTACGTATATAAGTATTCTACAGGACTTATCAGCGCATTGTGTATCGCTGACAATATCCTCAAAAATGGCGAAAGCGCAGTAGAAGACTACAAGAAGTTCCTCAAAGCCGGCGGAAGTATGTCTCCAGTGGAGATACTCAAATTGGCTGGCGTAGATTTGACGACCGACAAGCCTTATGAGCAGGCTATGGCGATATTTAAGGAGACCTTGGAAGAGTTGGAAAAAATGTAGGGCGAGCGTCACAACCTAAATATTCGCAATAACTTTTTAAATGTCATTTCGACCGTAGCGTAGCGGAGTGGAGAAATCTCAATCCTTGTGATAGTATAATGTGCGTATCTCTTGATACGCATATTTAATATACTTGACTAATTTATGATTTTTATATTATTATAGAAGTCGGAGACAAATATGGCAGAAGAAAAGAGACAAAACAATATTGTGAGAAGTATGCCGTGTTCTATGGAAGCAGAACAAGCGGTACTTGGCGCAATAATAAGCGACAACGACGTGGCTATTCGCATAGTCAGCGATTTGGTTGTTGACGATTTTTATGCAAAAAATCACAAGATAATATTTGGTCAGATACAGAAGTTGAGCAAAGACAACAAGCCTATCGACATAGTTATGCTTGCAAGTTCGCTCGACAGAGAAGGATTGCTAGTCGAAGTGGGCGGAGTGACCACACTTGACGAATTGGTAGACAGCATACCGTCTACTGCCAACGTAGATTATTACGTCAATATACTCAATATGAATTCATTGCGCAGACGTCTTATCAGAGAATGTCGCGGAGTTATTGACAAGTGTTATGAAGAGGAAGACGCCGAGAAGGTCGTGGCGTATGCTGAGTCGCAGATATACAACGTGGCAGAGAAAAAAGATTCTTCATCGCTTTTGCACGTATCCAATACGACCGTAGAGGTAATGGAGAGGATAGAAAAGGCTTACAGCGAGAATGGCAGTCAGGGCGGATTGAAAGTAGGTTTCAGAAATTTGGACGAGGCTACCAATGGATTTACGGCCGGGCAGATGATAGTTCTTGCCGCTCGTCCGGGTTGCGGTAAGACTTCGTTTGTAATGAATATGGTCGCCAATCTTGCCAGCAAAGAAAACAGCGAAGAAGTCGTTGCAGTATTCAACCTAGAAATGTCCGCAGGCGAACTTGTAATGAGACTTATCTCCAACATTGCGGGACTTGACTCAAGAGACCTTTTGGGCGGTCTTGAGAACAAAGACAATCTTGACAAAGTTTGGGGCGCGCAAGATATTTTGCAAAAGAGTAATATATATATTGACGATACGGCGGGCATCACTACTGAGCAGATTATGTCCAAGTGCAGAAGACTTAAGATGCAAAAGGGCAGACTTGACCTTGTCGTAATCGACTATCTTCAACTTATCACGCCAAGCGATTCCAACAGAAGTACGCTGGAAAGCGTAAGCAAGATATCTCGTTTTATCAAGATACTTGCCAAAGAACTTAAAGTTCCTGTCATTATCCTTTCGCAGATGTCGAGAGATATCGAGAAGAGAGACGACAAAGAGCCAAAACTCTCTGACCTTAGAGACTCGGGCGCAATTGAGCAGGATGCCGATATTGTAGCCTTCCTTACTGACGGCGATTTCAACGTCGACGCAGGCAATGCGGCAATCAAACTTATGATAGCCAAGCATCGTAACGGCTCGATATGCGACTTGTATTTTGAGTGGGACAAGAGTAAAATGCGCTTTAGACCCACCATTGCCACAAGAATTGCGCCGACCGCCAAGAATAACAATGCGGATATGCAGTCTGCCGGCGGCATAGACGTACCTCTTCCTGACGCTCCGGACGAAGGAGATTACAGCGTCGGCGGAGTAGAAGTGTCAGATCTTTACTAATTTTGTTTGTGGCAAAGTTATATTGATTGCTTCATAATCAGTGATATTAAAAAGTTAGGTACTAAGTTGTACCTAACTTTTTAGTTACGGACCATTTGAATAAACTGTCAGAGACCTCTCTACTATGGTCGAGGTGACGTTATTCTTATAATATAAAATAAAAGTCATCATAGAATAAATCTATATATTATTGAATATACATAGACTATGAGTTACAAGAAAGAAATCCAAAGCAAATTAAAGAGCAATATTGACGGCATAGGCAATACTTTTACTATCACGCTTGACAAGGGATATGCAGTGATAGAAGGTCACAAGGGTATCGTGCAGTTTGACAAAGAGCAAATAATAGTCAAACTCAAAAAGGGCAGTGTAATTATCAAAGGCAGTGATTTATCTATCGCAAGTTCGCAGAGTAAAGAACTTGTCATCAAAGGTGACGTGACTGACGTTTCGTTAGAGGGGGTATACAGACAATGAAAGTATACACTCATATCGTGTGCGAGGCGAGAAATTCCCAGAGGCTTCTCAACAAGTTCTCAGAGAAAAATATCAATGCTTTCAAGATCAAGATTCGCGGGGACAAGATATCCTTTAGTATTGAGGACAAGTCACTAAAACAAGCAAAAGAAATTATGGACAAAATGGCTCTTGAATACACTGTCGAGAGTAGAGGCGGAAAGTATCTTTTGGGCAAACTGTCATTGAGATATTTGTCGCTGATAATACCTGCGATAATTGTCGTTGCTTTGCTTGTAACTTTCACTAAAATGTGTTTTACTGTTGATATAATTGCAGATAACGGACAATTGAAAGAACAAATATCTTATATTTTGGCAGAAAATTCTGTCAAGCCTTTTATGCTTAAAGACAAAATTGACACTTCAAAATTATCTTATGAAATTAGTAAAAATATAGACGAAATAGGATTTGCCAACTGCTATTTTGACGGAGCAGTGCTCAAGATCGAAGTCAAGAGGGTGCACGTCAAAGAAGAACTTCCGGTATACGACGAGATAGTCGCTGACAGAGATTGCATCATTACCAAAGTTTTGGTGTTTTCGGGAACGGCGCTTGTCAAAGAAGGAGACGTCGTCAAGAAAGGCGACACGCTGATAGCGGGCTACGTTGACACAATGCCTGAAGATCCCGAAAACCAAGAGAATGAGAGATTTACAGTCAAAGCCGACGGAATTGTCTACGGCGAGACTTCGTATACCAAACAACTTATTCTCACTGAAGAGATAATCGGCAGCGTGCGCACCGGCAATAGTTATTCCACCACTCAGATATACTTATTCGGCAAGCCGATTGGCAAGGCGCCGGCTCTCAAGTATGAAAAGTACGAATATACGCAAGAGACCAAGACGTTTGGCAGTGTGATACCCATCAAAGCCGTTACGACGACTTATTATGAGACTTCAGTTGAGCCTGTAAAACTTGACGAACTTGCCATAGACGAGCAAATATCTCTCGCATACGTAGAGTTGTGGCAAAGCCTTCCGCAGGACGGAAAACTTTTAAATCACTATATATATAAAAAAAAGGTAGACAATTTGCATATAATAGATATATACTTAATTACAGAGGAAAACGTAGGTGAAGGAAAATAATATCAAAAAGATAAAAATCAACGTTGATAATATGCAAGATGCCATAGCGCTTTTTGGCAATCACGACGAAAACGTCAATTACTTGAGAAAAAAACTCGCAGTCAACATCAATATGTTTGACAATGCAATAAACGTCGAGGGAGAAGACTCTCTTGTTGATAGGGCGGAAAAGTTGATCACGCTTTTGTTGGATAAGGCGGGCGCCAACGTGATAAACAAGTCCTTTATCAGATTTTGCTCAGAAATAGTAGACAACGACGACACTGACAAATTTGACGAACTTGCCAAGATCGTGGCTATCACGGCAAGAGGAAAGCAAATCAAATGTAAGACTTATGGACAAGCCAAATATGTCGACGCTATCAAAAACAACAGCGTGGTATTTGGCATAGGACCTGCGGGTACCGGTAAGACTTATCTTGCAGTCGCGCTTGCCGTGCAAATGTACAAAAATAAGTTGGTAGAAAAGATTATACTCACTCGTCCTGCTGTGGAAGCGGGCGAAAAGTTGGGCTTTTTGCCGGGAGACTTGGGCGCAAAAGTTGATCCGTATTTGCGACCGCTTTACGACGCGTTGCAGGAGATGTTTGGACTTGAAGTGTATTCTCGCCTGATAGAAAAGGGCGTGATAGAGATTGCGCCGCTTGCGTATATGAGAGGCAGGACGCTCTCCAACGCGTTTATTATTCTCGACGAAGCGCAAAATACTACGCGCGAGCAGATGAAGATGTTTTTGACGAGAATGGGCGAGGGTAGCCGCGTGGTTGTCACAGGTGACGCCACTCAAATAGATCTGCCGTCCGACAAGTCGTCGGGACTTTTGCACGCGTCAAGCATACTTCAAGGCATTGACGGCATAGCAATAGTAAATCTCAAGAACAAAGATATTGTCCGCAACGACCTTGTGCAAGCCATCGTCAAGGCGTATGAGGAACGCGGAACAAAGAAAGTCAACGAAGATAAATAAATCATCAATACAACAACAAACAGGAAAAAGGTAGTAAGATGAAAACTCAAAAGCAGAACAAATGGATTACCGTGGCGTACTTGGCAGTGATATTCGTCGCATCATTCTTTATGACGGTGCTGGCGGTGGCGTGCATTGCAAAAGACTTTACGGTATTTTCCAATTACAAGGTTTATATACCTCTTTCGATAATGGTATTTTGCATACTGTCGACATTGTATTTTTACATTGACAAGTTGGACGACGACACGTTGGAGAGCATTTCCACGTTGAAGAAGTGTCTTATATGTTATTCGACTATATTTATATCCGTGCTCGTATCGTGTATACTTTACAGTTATTTCACCCCCGGCGCAATAGTTACGTCTTCGGTCACAATGATGGTCACGGTGCTTATCAATAGAAAACTCGGTATATTTTCGACGTTCGTTTCTATAGGCGTGATGCTTGCAATAGTTATGACAAGTACATACGTGCTTGATATCGAGAATTACAACATTGATATGATTGGCGGTCTTCTCATATCATTGATAATGTGTTTGTTTATGACTTTCCTCGTAGGTAAAGAGTATTCTCGTTTGAGATTGACCTGGGGTACGATTTTGATAGCGCTTGCTACGACGCCGCTTGCAGGTCTCTATTCGATTTTGGGACACGGCATAAGTTTTGAGACGATTGGCAATGCAATTCTTGACAGACTTATCGGTAGTATGCTTGCAGTTGCAATCTTTATCGTATTCCTTCCGCTATACGAGAACGTGTTTGCCGTATGGACAAACTTCAAACTTGCAGAAGTATGTTCGCCGTCGCAGCCGCTTCTTAAAGAACTCAAAGAAAAAGCACCCGGCACTTACAATCACTGCGTCAACGTGGCAAATCTCGTTGAGAGTTGCGCCATAGCCATAGACCTCAATCCATATA
The DNA here is from genome assembly GCA_029061605.1 of Clostridia bacterium. Lineage (GTDB taxonomy): Bacteria > Bacillota > Clostridia > Christensenellales > UBA3700 > RACS-045. Next base: position 65,130 of record JAIDRT010000055.1, read on the forward strand.
TGGCTAGAGCGTGCGCTTATTTCCACGACGTGGGCAAGATAAATCACCCCGAGTATTTTACCGAAAATCAAAAGGACGGACACAACCCTCACGACGACTTGATACCTGAAGTCAGTGTAAATATGATCACAGGACACGTCAAAGACGGCGTTGAGATACTCAAAAAACACCATATGCCTGAGACTGTTATACGCGCGGCTTACGAGCATCACGGCGACGCAACCGTATCGTATTTCTATATCAAGGCTCAAAGCATTACTGAAGAGCAACTCAGCAACTATACCTATAGATACAATGCCAACAAGCCGTCTACCAAATATAGCGCGTTAGTTATGATATGCGATATGTGCGAGGCAATCGTAAGAGCAAAGCCGCCGGCAGACGAAGACGGACTCAAGGCGATAGTTGACAACGTCATCAATTCAAAGATGAAAGAAGGTCAGTTCGACGAGTGTATGTTGACCGTAAAGGATTTTGCAATTATCAAAGAGACTATCTGCGAAGTTGCAATGGCGACAATGCACAAGAGAATAGATTACGACAAAGCCAAGGAGCGTAGATAATGCTTGAGATATACGACGAAGCGGGAAGCAACCTCGACGTAACGCTCATACAAAAAGTCTTTGAAGAATATAAGAAGCATTTTTCATTGCCTGGCAATCTCTCTGTTGAGTTGACGATAGTAGACGAAGATACGATAAAAGACGTCAACAGGCAGTTCAGAGGCATAGACAGCGTGACGGACGTGTTGAGTTTTCCAAGCCTTGAAGTAAAATTGCCTTTTGCCCCTGAAGATCATCCTATGGATATTGATCCGTCAAGCGGCGAGATTATGTTGGGTGAAATTATGCTTTGCTATTCGCGTATGGCAGAGCAAAGCGTAGAATACGGACATTCGCAGGAGCGAGAAAGTTGTTATCTCGTTTTGCACGGACTGCTGCATCTTTTGGGCTTTGACCATATAGAGCAAGAAGACAAAGAAAAGATGAGAGAGCAGGAAGAGACTATACTGGGCAAACTGGGAATAGGCAGATAAAAAGGAATAATATATCAAATGAAATCGGGATTTGTATCACTTATAGGCAAGCCAAACGCAGGAAAATCTACTCTCACAAATACGATAGTTGGAGAGAAAGTCTCTATTGTGTCTTGGAAGCCTCAGACCACTCGCAATAAGATATTGGGCATACTCAGCGGAGAGGATTATCAACTTATCATAGTAGATACGCCCGGTATGCACAAGGCAAAGAACGCTTTGTCAAAGTTTATGATGAAGAGCGTTGAGGCAGGACAGGACGGAGTGGAAGTCGTGGTCTACGTTATGGCAATGGACAAGCGTCTTGACGATCACGATTTGCAATATATCAATAAGTACGCAGGCGAGCCTACGCCCTTTATCGTTGCGCTCAACAAGTGCGACGAAGTGGAGCAGAGTGCGATTTTAGAGCGTATTACTGCTCTCAAGGACATACAAGGAATAGACAGTATCATACCAATCAGCGCTTTGACAGGCAAAAACGTAGATATGCTCAAGTCAAGTCTTCTAGAACTTTTACCTGAGGGCGAGAGATTTTTTGACGAAGATATGTATACTGACAAGTCTATGCGTTTTATGGTCAGTGAGATCATACGCGAAAAGGCTTTGCGCAATCTCGACGAAGAGATACCTTACGGCATAGGCGTTATCGTCAATAAATACGAAATTGGCAAAAACGGCGTAATTTCCATAGACGCTGATATCGTATGTGAAAAGCAGTCGCACAAGGCAATGGTCATTGGCAAAGGCGGGGCAATGATAAAGAAAATATCCACACAGGCAAGACAGGATATTGAAAATATTGTTGAAGAAAAAGTCTTTCTCAATCTATACGTCAGAGTAAAGGAAGATTGGCGCGACAGCGACTTTTTGCTCAATCAGTTGGGATACAATCTCAAGGACTTAAAAAATTAAAAATTTTTGAATTGATTGCTTAGATTTTTTGCAATTACGCACAATATATATGGGACGTATCGGTTATCATAAGTATATAGATACGGCAATATATGCTAGAGGAGCGGAAGTTATGGATTGCAAAGATACTTTGTGGCAACTTTTCAACAAAACGGGAAATATACAGTATTATCTAATGTGGCGCGCAATGGGAGAGGAAGAAAAACGCGACAGGAGATAGAGGAGTAATTTTGGAGCATCTTGAAGGCGAGGGAATATGTTTGAGAGCCGTGGATTTTGGCGAAAACGATAAGATACTGACGTTATATCTTGCCCAAAAGGGCAAAGTCGCAGTCAAAGCACGAGGATGCAAAAGTCAAAAGTCAAAACTTAAATACGCCGCGACGCCGCTGTGCTTTGGCAAATACTATTTGGCGGGAAGAGGGCACTATACTCTAGTTGGTTGCGACCTTATAGATAGTTTTTTTTCCGTTACGGTGGATCCAATCAAATATTATTGCGCTTGCGTCGTATTGGAAGTCGCTGACAAAATGTGCTTGGAAGAGGAGTATAATCACCGACTTTTCGTATCAACGCTCAATGCTTTGAACGGACTTTGTTATTGCGCAGATTATCCCAAGGTAAGCCTTTTCAATTCGCTCAAGGAGATGACTTTGGCGCTTGGATATGAAGTAAAAGCCATCACGCTTAGAGATTATTACAACTATTTTTACCATACCCATTCAACAAAAATCAACGCGTTGAGAGAACTCATTAAACTTGGCGAGTTCAACTCATAATTCAAGAAATATTCTTTCAAAATCAAATTATATTTTAACAATATTTATGGACTAATCCGTTATTTTTAGGAATTTTTACAAAATGCCTCTATACGCTTGTATTTTATTACTATTTAATGTAGAATAAATTTATTAAATATTAGCAAAATTTTCCATAGGAAGGAGGAACAATATGGCAAAATACGTATATCTTTTCAAAGAAGCCGACGGCGACAGAAAGGATTTGTTTGGCGGTAAGGGAGCCAATCTTGCAAAAATGACTTCTTGGGGTATGCCTGTACCGCAAGGTTTCACTATCACGACGGAAGCGTGTACGAAGTACTATGAGGACGGCGAAAAAATTGCCGACAGCATAGTTGCAGAAATCTTTGACGCTTTGGCAAAGGTCGAGGCTGACGCAGGCAAGAAGTTCGGCGATGAAAAGAATCCGTTTTTGGTATCCGTGCGTTCAGGCGCAAGAGCGTCAATGCCGGGTATGATGGACACTATTCTCAACTTGGGACTCAACGACGTGTCTGTAAAGGGACTTGCAAAGAAGACTGGCAACGCCAGATTTGCATACGACTGTTACCGCAGATTTATTCAGATGTTTTCAGACGTCGTTATGGGCACTCCCAAGAGCGAGTTTGAAAAGATAATTGACAAGGTCAAGGAAGAAAAGGGCGTCAAGTCTGACACAGAGTTGGATGCAGACGATATGAAAAAACTCATCAAACTTTTTAAGAAAGTATATTTGGATCATCAAGGAAACGAGTTTCCACAAGACCCAAAAGTTCAACTTATCGAGGCTGTCAAGGCAGTTTTCAGAAGTTGGGATAATCCAAGAGCAATCGTATACCGTCGTATGAACGATATTCCCGGCAGTTGGGGTACGGCTGTCAACGTGCAGTCAATGGTATTCGGTAATATGGGCGAGACTTCGGGTACCGGCGTAGCCTTTACGAGAGACCCTTCTACCGGCGAGAAGAAACTCTACGGCGAGTATCTTATGAACGCGCAAGGCGAGGACGTAGTCGCAGGTATTCGCACTCCTATGACTATCGACCACTTGGCAGAGACAAACAAGGCTGTATATGACCAGTTTGTAGAGATTGCAGAAAAACTCGAGAAGGCAAACAAGGATATGCAGGATATGGAGTTTACTATCGAAGAAGGCAGACTTTATATGTTGCAAACGCGTAACGGTAAGCGTACGGCAAGAGCGGCAATCAAGATTGCTTGCGACCTCGTTGAAGAGGGTATGATCACAGAGCAAGAAGCGTTGCTCAAGATCGAGCCTAAGCAACTTGACGCTTTGTTACACCCACAATTTGAAGCAACGGCTATGAAAGAAGCAAAGGCTATTGCAACAGGTCTTGCAGCATCTCCAGGCGCCGCTTGCGGTAAAATCAGTTTTTCCGCAGAAGAAGCAGTTGAGAGAGCAAAGGCAGGAGAGAAAGTTATTCTCGTCAGATTGGAGACTTCTCCTGAGGATATTGAAGGTATGTACGCCGCTCAAGGTATCTTGACGGTTAGAGGCGGTATGACGTCTCACGCTGCTGTCGTTGCAAGAGGTATGGGCGCTTGCTGCGTATCAGGTTGTGAAGAAATAAGAATTGACGAAGAAAAGAGAGTTATCTACGTCAAAGGCAAAGAATATGGCGACCAAGATTATTTGTCTTTGGACGGCTCTACCGGTAAGGTATACGGCGAGCAAATCGCAACCGAAGAGGCTACTATAAGCGGTGACTTCGACAAGATAATGCAATGGGCAGATAAGTATAGAGCATTGAAAGTCCGCACCAATGCCGACACTCCAAAGGACGCTGCAGTTGCAGTAGGTTTTGGCGCAGAGGGTATCGGTCTTTGTCGTACGGAGCATATGTTCTTTGCAGAGGACAGAATACCTGCGGTAAGAGAAATGATAGTTTCCAAGACAGTCGAAGAGCGTCAAAAGGCTCTTGCAAAGATTTTGCCAATGCAGAGAGAGGACTTTGAGGGACTTTATACGGCTATGGCAGGAAGACCTGTTACCATACGTTTCCTTGACCCACCGCTTCACGAGTTCGTACCTACGCAGGACGAAGATATTGCAAATCTTGCAAAGACTATGGGCTTGACATTTGAAGAATTGAAGGCTACGGTCGTAGGCTTGCACGAAGCAAATCCAATGATGGGTCACAGAGGTTGCCGTCTTGCAGTTACCTATCCCGAAATTGCCGCAATGCAAACTCAAGCCGTAATCGAAGCGGCATTGGCTGTAAGAAAGAAGGGAATAGAAGTTGTTCCGGAGATAATGATACCGCTCGTAGGCGAAGTAAAAGAATTGAAATACGTCAAAGACGTGGTAGTTGCTACGGCAGAAAAAGTCTTGAAGAAAAACAAAGCCAAGATGGAATACCATATCGGTACAATGATTGAGATCCCAAGAGCGGCTTTGACTGCTGACGAGATTGCAAAAGAAGCAGAGTTCTTCTCCTTCGGTACCAACGACTTGACGCAAATGACATTTGGTTTCTCTCGTGACGACGCAGGCAAGTTCCTCGGCGAGTACTATGAAAAGAAGATATTCGAATCTGATCCGTTTGCAAGACTTGACCAGACTGGCGTTGGCAAACTTGTCAAGATAGCAATCGAGGGCGGCAAGTCCACAAGACCTGATATCAAACTTGGTATCTGCGGCGAGCACGGCGGAGATCCTTCTACGATAGAGTTCTGTCACAACGTTGGTTTGACATACGTATCTTGCTCACCGTTCAGAGTTCCAATCGCGAGACTTGCAGCAGCGCAGGCTAACATTCTCTTCCCAAGAGTTAAGCCAGAGCCAATGGCTACGAGATACCTCGACGAAAACTAATATTGTAAAATGATAAAAAGACGTCTATCCAAACGGATAGGCGTCTAAATTTAACTTAAAAATTTTTAAAAGCCTATTGAATTACTATGAGTGATGGTGTATAATGACTATAATAAAATAGAAATTGCAAATTGCATAATTTGCATAAGGGAGGGAATTTATGAAAAAGAAGGCATTTATTACGTTTGCCGTTGCGCTTTGCGTATTAATATGTTTATGTTCTTTTGTCGGTTGCTCTAAGCCTACCGGCGCAGAAGAATTTAATGCGTTTAAGCAAAAAATTATCACGGTATTGAACGACAATGGAATGAGCATTACCCAATTAAACGACGGTACTGCGACTATAGTAAGTTCAACTGCCAAGTACGTATCAACCAACGACGTAGATAAAATAAAAGAATTTGTAATGGGTGACAGCGCTGTTAAAAGCAATGCTCAAAGAGTTGATGAGATACGCCAAGAAATGTATGAACAGGCGCTATTTATCTCCTTGATAGTCGGCGACGGAATGGTCAACAATCACAATACGGACACGATATATGACACTTCGGTGCTTGTTGACTGTTGGTGGAAGACTTATATGGAGTTTAAGACGTCAGGTACAGTAACTACTATAAATACCTATTCTCCGGCATTGAATGGCGAATGCGCATACGCAGGAGTAGTTTATTTGGATTATAAGTCTAAAGACGATTACAATTTCGTTATGCTTGTGACTTGGGAAGACGGTAGAATGGGCTATAGATACGGCAACTCGCAAAAGCAGTTTGTTTATTTTGACTACGACCCGCAAGGTAATTACAGCGAGATATGCTGTTCTTCCAAAGCAGGAGAGGGCTTTATTTCTCAAGATACTGAAGTAGTAAAGAGTTGTTTTGAATTGGTCAAGGAGCAATTCGACGGTATGGAAGTAAAGGATTATGAGTATTTAACGGAGCAGAAATATACGATTGACGAAGAAGAATGGGAAGCGCTTTGCGCAAAGTATTTTCCCAACGACGGCGACCAAGTAGGTAGCGGAGATGATCAATAAATTATTTTATAATGCAATTAAAGCCGCTTGAATGAGCGGCTTTTCTCATTTTTATATAGGTTATTACTACTTGACTTAGACAGTCGGAATATTCTAAAATATATTATAAATTATATATTTAAGGAGTTGGATATGCAAGAAAAGCATTTATCTACGTCAGACGCTTTGGCAAAACTTAAGTGTGGGAATTTGATTTATATCAATGCCAAGACTTCAAACGGAGATATTTCACCGAAAAAACGTTTGCTGACAAGCGAGAATGGACAGAGACCTTACGCAGTAATAATCGCTTGTAGCGATTCAAGAGTGATACCGGAAAGCATATTTTCAGCAGGAATAGGCGAATTGTTTGTCGTGCGCGTTGCTGGCAACGTCATAGACAATAACCAACTAGGCAGTATTGAGTATGCGATCAATAATCTTGGTTGCAGACTTGTCATTGTGCTAGGGCACACGCAATGCGGAGCAGTGGGCGCAGCAATGCGACAAAATCAAGGGTATATAAAGTTTATTACAGATGAGATAAAACTTGCTATTGGTGAAGAGGTAGATCCTTTCAAGGCGAGTATTCTCAATATAAAGCGTAGCGTTGAAAAAATAACTTCTTTGATAAAAGATATAGACGGATTACAAATCACAGGCGCAATTTATCATACTGATAGCGGCATTGTGGATTTTGACTTAGATTGATAATTATTTTATAATCACAAATGCCACCCAATTTGGGTGGCATTTGAATTTTAATGTTTGTTTTTACTCTTTATCTGAGTTGTCTTCAACGGCTGAACTTTCGACTTGGGGCGTTACGTCTGCCGTAATCTCGTCGTTTGCAGGGAAGTCACTGACTGGCGCACTGTCGCTTTCGCTTTGCAAAACTGCTTCTGCACTCTCCGTTTCAACGACTGCGCTTTCGGTGGCTACTACGACTTCAGGAAGGTGAGTTCCGTCTTGGTTGTAATAATTGGGGTTGTACATCAGTCTGCCTTTGTCAGGATCGCCTTTGCCGCGTTTGATGCTCCAAGCGCGTTTTATTCTTTCGTCAAATGAGAGAATTGCAGGAAGCAGAGTGAATACGAAGACGTAACTCATTGTCGTGCCTATTGCAAGCAATCTCGTGATTTGACCCACTATCATATTTGTGGTGATGAGGTGTACCAAAGCGCATACGCCTATTAGTATCAAAGCCGACGTTGTTACGCCAGGAGCGGCTCTGTTGATAGCGTTCTTAATCGACTGAATAGACTTGACGCCCGACTTCTTTTCTTCAAGGTATTTTGTTGTCAGCATAATAGCGTAGTCGACGGTTGCTCCAAGTTCTATTGCCGTGACTATCAGGTATGCGACAAAGTTGATTGTGTGCGCAGGATTTACAAGCGAAGTGAAGAATACCAGTGACAAGTTGATCCAAATGCCCGATTCGATTACAAGCATCAAGATTATTGACAACTTGAAATTCTTGAAAGTAAAGAGCAATATCAACAATACGATTGCCGCCGATAGCAACGTGACGAGCAAGAAGTCGTTAGGAGTGACTGTCGCAAGATCATAGGAGCCTTGGGCGAGACCTGTAAGATAGATTTGATAACTTGTCGAATTATTCATCAAATTATCTTTGAATTGGTTTATCGGCTGTAGCGCAAGTTTGTACTCTTCATAGTTAGTATTTTGTTGAGCAATGAAGTTTGCTACAGTTTTTTGCGCCTCGATTACTTTGAGATACGGCTCGTTGGCGTTATCAGCGTCATAATTCTCAAAAGCCTCCATAGCGGCGAACTTGATTTCTTTTATTGCATTATAAGAGTATGATGTCTCTATTCTGTTGGTTATTTTGCCTTCGCTGTTTGTATTGTTGAGCGTAATGGTATATAACATATACGCTTGTTTAGTAGTGTCCTTACGATTTGCTATAAAGTTGTCGTAGAGCAGACTGTAAATTACATTTTTAAGCGAACTGTTTTCTATGCTTTCAAAGTCGTCTTCAGATAATATAGTAGCCAAAGAGAATACTTCGATTACGTGACTTGTCTCGTCAGATAATTTCATTTTGAGACTTCCGTCTTCTTCATACTGCAAATTTCCGTTACCGTCAAGATCTGGCTCATAACCAATTTTCTTGACCTTTTCGACAAACGCTAGGTGTTTATCCATACTTTCTGGGCCTTCGTAAGGTACGAGTACGATTGCTTGGTTGTTTATCATACTTGCCATTTGCTCTGGCAAATTCGGATCGGGATTATCCACAGAAGTTGCCACGTAACTTAGCGGAACTTGAAGTTGGAAGTATGCGCAGGGGAGCGCTAAGCCAAGCACGAGTACGACTACTATAGCCGCAACTGCGGGATGCGTGATACCTTTTGAGACAAATTTAAGTTTTGGAGCAAAGATCCATTTATGCTTTGTCTTTTTGATCCCCTTGCTTAATATGAGGATGAGAATAGGCTGCAAGAATACAGTTGAGAGCAAGGAGAGTATTACGCCTTTCGCGAGTACAAATCCAAGGTCATAACCTATTCCGTAGTCCATAAAGAACAGCGCTAGGAAGCCGCCGACCGTAGTCAACATACTTGCGGAGATTGCAGATACAGTCTTAGGCAATGCCGCGATAAGCGCGTCTTTTGGTTGAGGATGCAACTTGAGTTCTTCATAATAAGTGTGCATCAAGAATATGGAGTAGTCCATTGCTATTGCAAGTTGCAAAATTGTTGCGCAAGACGACGTTATAGAGGAGATCTTGCCAACAGGATTACCTGCAATGATATTGGTACCCATATTGAGAAGTATGGATATGCCAAGCGTTGCAAGGAATATCAACGGCTCAAGGTAACTTTGAGTGGTGAGAAGCAAGATTACCAAGCACACGCCCACAGCAACCAGTATGAATTTGGGCATATCGCCAAGCGACGATTTCAAGATATTACGAGCATTTTGCGCATTACCGCCGATATAGTACCAATCGTTTATATCCTTTGGACCCAAGCCGTCTTGAGCGTCAATGTGTCTTTTGATATAACTCGTGTAATTGCCGGTGCCTTGAGATTTCTCTTCGCCTTTAAGAATCTTGTCGATTTCATCCAACGCGGCGATAGTCTCTTCATCTCCGCCTGCGGTCTTAAAATACAGAGATACGATATAAGTATCGACGTATTCTGTCTTTGTTTCTTCTTTGCCGTCAATTATCGTAGTGAAAGTATATTCTGTCGTTTTGACGAATTTTTCTCTTGCTCTAGCGAGCGCTTGCTCGGCGTCAAGCGCGTTTCCGGCCATACTTAGTTTGCTGAAAGTGCCTATCCACACTGGGTCTTTTGCAAGATATTCGCTGATTATAGGCGTTGATTTAAACTGACCTATGATTCGTTCGACGTCTTTTTCCGTCACGTAAGAGATTGCGAGGTTGCAGTCACCAATAATATCGTATTCGTTTTCCAATATCTTTTTGGATACGATAGTGTCGCTGTCTTTGTCAAGATAGGCTATCAAGTCGCTTTCTTTTTGAACAAAGAATACGCCTACAACAGAGAGGACGATCAAAACTGAAAAGGTGATTATCAGTGCCAATTTGTGGTTCATTATCCATTTTGATAATTTGTGCATAGCGCGTTGCTCCTAAAAATAATTATTCGTATATAATATATCAAAATATTCACTTTTTTTCAATAATATTGGGCATTATATTTGAAAAATATAATGGACAAAGTTTGCAACAAGTGTTGGATTTTAATATTGATTATACGTTTTTACCAAAATTATAGTTAAATCGTTTTGAAAAACAAGTTGTCTTTGCTATAATGCTTATATGAAAATCGGAGTGTCGACAGCAACGTATTTTTCCAGAATGTACACCGAAGAGGCTTTGGTGCCGATCGCAAAGTTGGGCGCTGATACTTGCGAGGTGTTTTTTGCGTCAAGGTGCGAGTACACGCAGGAGTTTGGAGAAACGTTGATTGAACGATTGGCGGAGGCAAGGCAGTATTCGCCTTTGCAAGTACATTCTGTGCACGCGTTGACCAACCAATTTGAGCCGGAACTATTTTCCGTCAACGACAGGGCGTACGCTGACGCGCTTGAGACCTTTGAGAGCGTACTCAAGGTGGGCAGACAAATAGGCGCTAGACACTATACTTTTCACGGCGCAACTATGTTGAAGAAGGCTGTCAAGTACAACTTTGATTTTGCCAGAATATCTTCAAGAGTAGACGCGCTCATAGATATGGCAAGTAGATACGGCATAGATTTTTGTTACGAAAACGTGCATTGGACTTATTTTTCCACGCCGCAGTATTTTGAAAAACTAAAGCAGTTGTGTCCGAGGCTTAGTTGCACGCTGGATATAAAGCAGGCAATGCAGTCGGGAATAGATTACACGGAGTATCTTGCCGTGATGAAAGACAGGCTTTCCACAGTGCATCTTTGTGACTATACCAAAGACGGAAAGTTGGCGATACCGGGACGAGGCAACTTTGATTTCGTCACGTTTTTTAAACGACTTGCCGATTGCGGATACGACGGAGTATGTCTTATGGAAGTATACGCAAAAGATTATAAAGATGACAAAGATCTTGAAGAGGCGTATGCATATCTTTTAGACTGTCTTGACAGAAGTAAATAATATAACTATAAAAAAATAATTTATGGACCTTACGGTCGATAGGAGTTTATATGAGATATAACAAAAAAAGTATGAAAATCAGAATGGATTACAATAATATGATGTCTTCCGTCATTGGCAAAGAGGGTATCAAAGAGGAAGATCTCAATTCGCCGAGTTTTTGCAGAGAAATCAAAAAGGCTTACAAGTCCGTTGAGCAAGGCAAAGGCAAAGGAATGATGGGCTGGGCGGATTTGCCTTACAATCAAGACGAAATAGTTGAAGATATTTTGGCTACGGCAAAGAATATCCGCAAGAATTTTGATTATTTTGTAGTTTTGGGAATTGGCGGAAGCGCGCTTGGTCCAATTGCCGCATTCCAGGCATTGTGCCATTTGCATTACAATGATTTATCAAAGCGTCTTAGAAAAGGACCTAAATTTTATGTTGAAGACAACGTTGACCCAGAGAGAATGGCAGCATTGTTTGACGTGATCGACGTGGAAAAGACTATGTTCAACGTCGTCACCAAGTCAGGCTCTACGTCGGAGACAATGACGCAATATCTTATTATCAATAATATATTAAAAGAAAAACTTGGAGATAAGGCAAAAGAGCATATCATTGCCACTACCTCTAAGAGCGCAGGCAATCTTATCAAGATTGCAGAAAAAGAAGGATATAAGACGTTCTACATTCCTGACGGCGTAGGCGGAAGATTTAGCGAACTTTGTCCGGTAGGTCTGTTGCCTGCGGCAGTTGTAGATATTGATATCAAGGGCTTGTTGTTTGGCGCAAAATTTATGATGGAACAATGCAAAGAAGACAAAATTAAGAAGAATCCTGCTCTTATGGCGGCGGCTCTTCAACATTTGTCAATGAAAAGAGGCAAGAATATTGGAGTTATGATGCCTTATGCAGACGGTCTCAAGTTTATTGCAGATTGGTATGCTCAACTTTGGGCAGAGTCTCTTGGCAAAAACAAGACCCTCAGCGGCAAGAGTTGCAACGTCGGACAGACGCCTGTAAAGGCTCTTGGCGTAACGGATCAGCACTCGCAAGTGCAGTTGTATGCTGAAGGACCGTTTGACAAGGTTATCACCTTCATAGGAGTTGATGAATACCGTACGACGGTAGAGATACCTAAGGGCTGCGAGGAATATCCCAACGTAAATTTCCTTTGCGGACACACTATGAACGAACTTATCCAGGCTGAGCGTCAGGCTACAGAATACGCCGTAACTAAGGCAGGTAAACTCAATTACACGATTATGTTGCCTACGCTCAACGCGTTTACGCTTGGACAACTTCTTATGTACTTTATGTTGCAGACCGCCTATGCTGGCGCATTGCTCAATATAGATACGTTCAATCAGCCGGGTGTTGAAGAAGGCAAGAACGCTACTTATGCGTTGCTTGGCAGACCGGGATATGACGAGAAGAGAATAGAACTTGCCAATGCTCCACAAAAGCAAAACAAATATATTATTTAGTTTGGCTCAAAGATAGGCGCCGCAAATTTGCACGGCAATAATGCTTCCCATACGTCTTCAAACTCACTTGACGTACATCAAGTACGCCTGCGTTCGTTTTCATCGTCTGGAAAATATTCTTGCTCGTGAAAGCCTTGCGCCGCTATCTTCTCACCAAACTTAAGCGTGACGGTTTACGAATTGCCTATCTCGCTCTTCGCCAAACGTATTGTGGTAGAAGTGAATAGATATAAATGTCATTTCGACTGGAGCGTAGCGTAATGGAGAAAACTCAACAGTATAAAAACTGATTAGACCTCTCGACTACGCTCGAGGTGACAGATTATGATGTCATTGACTCTCGCACGAGACGCATCACGCCTCTCTCGCTATGCCGTCGCTACGCTCCTTACGACTGGAGCGTAGCGGAATGGAGAAATCTCAATCAGTATAAAAATACAATTTTCGAGCCATTCGGAATACCGAGTGGCTCATATAATAAAGGAAGACTAATGAAAATTTTTGACAAAGACATATCTGGCGCGATATTTGACCTTGACGGCACGCTTTTGGATTCGTCTTGGGTGTGGCTGAAGGTAGATGCCGACTTTCTTGCAGAAAACGGCATACAGGTAACAGACGACTACACAGAGGCTGTGCATCAAATGCACTTCAATGAGGCGGCTCTATATACCAAGACGAGATACGGTCTTAAGCAAAGCGTAGAGCAAATCAAGGATAGATGGATTGAGATGGTGGAGTTTGAGTACGCTCATAATATCAAACTCAAGGACGGCGCATATGCTTTTATAAGCAAATTGATAAATTGCGGTGTAAAGGTGGCTTTTGCTACGACGCTTTTCAGAAAGGTTGCAATTCCTTGTTTGCTCAATAATAAGTTGTCTAAAGAAATTTTGGGAATTGAGTGTCCGTTGACGACGGCTGACGAAGTGGAGCGGGGCAAAGGATTTCCTGATATTTATCTTCTCGCGGCAAGCAGAATAGGAGTAGAGCCGCATAGTTGTATGGTCTTTGAAGATATTCCGCTTGCAATGCAAGGCGTAAAAAAAGGCGGTTTTGAATTTTGCGGAGTATATGATTTTAGTTCCAACGGAAACAGTAATTTTGCCGATATGTGTCGATATTACATAAAAAGTTTTGAAGAATTGCTATAATTGTCGAATTTTGAACATTGTTCAATAAATTTAATATTGAACAATGTTCAGTTATTTTTAACCCAAATATTTAATTTAAAAAATATTTTACTTGTAATTTCTCTATTAGAGTAATATAATATAAATATGGCATTGCTTGAAGTATCAAAAGTTGACTTTAAATACTATGGCTCAAGTTTTGGGCTTCAAGACGTCAATCTGTCATTGAATAGCGGCGATAGACTTGTGATCTATGGGCGAGAAAATTCAGGCAAGACAACGCTATTGAGGTTGTTGTGCGGGCTTGAAGAATATTGCAGTGGCAGCATATTGCTTGGCGGTGCGCAACTAAAGGAACTGTCGCAAAAGGATATGAACATAGGATATTCTTTTGACAAGAGTATTTTAGACGCAAAAGCGCTGGCAGGCGAAATTATAAGTTATCCTATGAAATTGCGAAATTTGCGTTCGGATGATATCGACGATTATCTTGAGCGCGTTGCGGATAAGTGCAAGATACCTTTGCAATCGCATATCAAGGATTTGAGCGATAGGCAGATTGCTTTGCTGATACTTGCGAGACTTTTTGCCGTGGATAGAAGACTTTATCTTGTTGACGACGTGTGGAAAGACCTGCCTCAAGAAGAAAAAATCATAGTTTTTGATTTTCTTAAAGAGCATATTGCAGGCAAAAGCGTAATCGTTGCTACTGACGACAGCGGTTTAGCAAAAGAGATATATACTGACGCTATAGTAGTATTGGCAGAGGGAGAAGTATCTCCGTTGCTGTCGCTTGAAGAGATAAACGCGCGACCTTTAAATATGCAGAGCGCAATCTTTGCAGGATACGAGTTGCATATAGGTCAACTTGTAAAGACAGACGGCAAGTATTTTGCAAGTCTTTACGGTGGCAAATATCCGGTGTCCCAACCTATTGGGACAATCTACGAAGGCAAAAGGGTATGTTTTGCCTTCCAAAGATTTGGGGAGCCTTGCGAATTAGAAGAAGTCGGAGAGGGCATTGTAATGAGTTTTTATTATGACGTCAACAACGAAAGGATAATCTCTAAGTGATGTCGGTTGTACCAAATCGTCCATAAAAATTTATGACAATAAAGATAATAAAATTTTTGCCGAGTATTTGAAGATATTCGGTCAATAATAGTTAAATAGAGGTGTATTTTGGATAATATGGATTTAAAAAAGATATTTGAGCAAGAGGATTTCAACAATCCCAATGTCAGCGAGCAAAAGAGAAAGTTGAGCGTCAAAATCATTGCTTTGATCACAGTCATTTGCATTCTTTTAGTAGGCGCGTCATTTGCGGTAGGCATAGTTATTGGCGCAAATACTGGAATGAAAAACGATATGCCGCTTATGCAAGAGGCATATGAGATAATGAAAAAGTATTATTACAAGGACATATCTTGGGACGAATTTCAAGAAATAGCCGCAAGCGCGTTTGCCGGCTCTCTTGACAATTTTTCGGGTATAGTCAAAGTTGACGGCGGCGAAGCGTCGTCAGGAAGTTACGGAATCAGTATTTCCAGCACGATATACAACGAGCATATTATCACGTTTGTGGAGCCTAATTCTTCTGCGTGGATAAGTACGGCGTATTACAAATTCAAAGATGACCTTTCTATTGACGAGAGTTTTGATCCTCAGTCAACAAACGTAATGATTGACGAGGGAGACAAGGTATACGGATTTATAGTTGAAGAGGAGAATGAAGACGGCGAGATCGCAGAATATATTTACAGAGTAGAGAATGCGAGCGCGCAATATATGCGTCAGATCGTAAGCGAGCACGATGAGGCAATATTTATTGTCAAGAAGTATATCGGCAACAATCAATATTCCGACGGCTACTACGGCTTTTATATGTCCAAGCAAACGCCTAGTGACAAAACGGCTTACTATTATAAATACACCAACGACGTGGGTATAATCAAAGTACTGGAATTTTCTGAAAATACCACTATAGATTTTGCTGAGTGCGTAAACGAATTTATAAAGAACGGCAACAAAAAGTTGATTCTTGATTTGCGTAATAACGGCGGCGGAAATTCTACTACGCTTGAATATATGGCTCAGTTTTTACTCAACAATCCAAAGGACGAGGCGTTGCCGTTGATCAAACTTGTTTCCAATGCAGGCAACGGCAAGCAGGAGAGCAATCTCGTATATTCAAGTAAAGAAGATTATGCAAATCCCGCAAATCCACATACGGCTTTTCCAATTGCCAACAAGGTATCCGGCTTTGAAGTAGTCGTACTTTGCAACGGCGGATCTGCATCTGCGTCAGAGGCATTGATAGGCGCTTTGCAGTATTATAACAACGCTCAAATCGTTGGTACTCAGACCTATGGCAAAGGCGTTGCGCAAAAAGTGTTCGTGCTGTCCACAGGCGATTATCTATACGTTACCAACGGCACGTATTATGTGCCGACGGCTGATGCAAACGGCAATATGGTATGGGAGAAGTGTATTCACGGCGAAGGCTTTACGCCATCAGAAGAAAACACCGTGACTGATAGATTGGTAGCCTATTCTAAAGACGCTTGCACCAAAAGAGCAATGGAGATTTTGGGCTACTAACCGCTTGACACAATATCTAAAACAACGTAAAATAAAAATACAAATATGTCCGAGTCGGTGACACTCTCGCCGACTTGGTCGAATAAAACGTAACCAAATCGATGAGAATTCGGAGAGTAGGGCAATTAAGAATATGTTATTACATTACTTTACTCTGCAATTTTGCGGAGTTTTTTCTTATAATAACCTTCTCCAAAGGAGTATTTATGACAAGAATAGGCGTAATAGGTATCGTATTAAAGCGAGACAAGGACTCTGCGCTTGCAATTCAAAATCTGCTTTCTTCATACAGCGAAATAATTGTAGGCAGAATGGGCGTGCCTGACAAAGAGAGCGGTATAAGCGCAATAAGCGTCATTGTCAAAGGCACGAATGAGCAAATCTCTGCTTTGACTGGCAAACTTGGCAAACTCAACAACGTATACGTCAAGTCCGCTGTTACGGCGCTTGAAGTAAACGGATAGAGACATCTTTTAAAATAGAAGGAGTAAATATGAAAAGCAAGAAGATTATAATTATTGCATTGGTAATACTTTTGAGTATAACGGTTTTTGCAGCGTGCAAACCTACGTCGGAAGCCCATTATATGTTGGTTGTTCCTGACGGAGCGCCTGCATTGGCGGTTGCCAATCTGCCGTCGCATATCGTTGCTGACAACGTATCGCACAAAATCGAGAAAAAAGTCGTATCGGCTTCCAATATAAATACCGAGGCTGTAAAAGACGACGTAGAAATTGCTATCGTACCTGCAAACATTGCTGCAAGAATTTTCAACGCAAACGGTGGTTATAAGATGTTGGCGGTAGTTACCAACGGCAATTTGTATATGACGTCTAGCATACCTTGCGAGGTAGGGACGTTGCAAGATCTCAAGGGCAAGATGGTATATTCTATTGGTCAATCAAGCGTACCCGATATGATATTCAAGACTTTGCTCAACAAAGCAGAGATACCTTATTTGGTAGGTGAAGAGCCAAGCGAGGGTAAAGTAACGATTAAGTATTGTCTTGACGGATCGGAAGTCATCTCTCAACTTGCATTGGCAAAAGCCAATGGTCAACTTGCATTTGGTTTATACGCAGAGCCTGCCGTAACCAACTCCAAAGCAAAAGGGTTTGAAGAAGTCTTTGACCTTCAAAGTCTATGGGCAGAGAGCGGAGACGACAGTCAAAAGGGATATGCGCAAGCGGTATTAATTGCTAGAGACAAGGTATGCGAAGACAGCGAGTTTGTAGCAAAACTTCTTGAGGCATTTGCAGCCAACGAGAGCGCCATATTGCAAGACCCTGCAAAGGCGGTAGAGAATATCAAGGCTATATACCCACAATCAGCATTGCAGGCAAATATGACTTCGCAGGTCATAGGCAGATGCAATATCAAGACTGTCAAAGCAGACGCGTCGGGCAGAACTTATTATGAAAATACTCTCAAAGCAGTATTGGCAATCAACGCCAATCTCATAGGCGGCAAGTTGCCTTCTGACGACTTCTATATCGCATAATAATATGATATGAACAAAAAGAGACTTTATCAAATCCTAAATTACGCGCTTCCTTTTGTGACGGTCGTCATAATTGTTGCTGTCTACGCAATAATATCCAAGGTCGTAGGCATTGAGTTGATTGCGCCGTCCGTAGGTGCTACGCTCAAAGAGTTCTTTGCGTTGTTTGGTCAAGGGTATTTTTACAAGGCTGTAGGCGGCACGCTGTTGCGCGCACTCATAGCCTACGTTTTATCCTTTGCTCTAGCGCTAGTCCTTGCGATTTTGACAAAGTTTTGCGCGCCTTTGCGCAGAGCCTTTTCGCCAATAGTAGCGTTGGTTAGGGTGTTGCCGACAATGTCATTGGTGTTGTTGGCATTGATATGGTTTAAGAGTTTTCAAGCGACGGTGTTGGTAGCGTTTTGCGTAATCTTTCCAATGCTGTATACAGGTATATGCGACGCAATTGACGGCGTGGACAAAGACTTGATAGAGATGGCAAGAGTATACGGAGTGAGCAAAAGTAGGCTTGTGAGCAAGTTGTATATTCCGCAGGCGCTGCCGTCGGTTTTTACAAGTATCAAAAGTTCGATTGGGCTTAATCTCAAACTTATCATTTCCGCCGAAGTACTGGCGCAGACGGCAGACAGTATGGGGCTTTATATGCAACTTGCAAAACTCAATCTTGACACGGCTATTTTGCTTGCCTGGACAATTGTTGCAGTTGTGATAGGAGGAATTATTGAGGGCATAGTATCTTTGATTGCAAAAAGGGCGGTGAAGTGGTTATGAGAATAAAGAATTTGAGTTTTGCATACGGAGAAAAAGTCATATTTAAAGACTTGAATATGGATATACCGCCAAATGGCGTAACTTGCATTATGGGCGGATCAGGGGCAGGCAAGACCACTTTGCTCAACTGCATAAGCAGACAATTTTGCTTTGACGGCAATATAGAATACGATAATGACGGCGCAAGTTTTGCATACGTCTTCCAGCAGCCAAGGCTTATTCCGTCAATGTCAGTTGAGGATAATATCAAATTCGTTTTGCCAAAGTCTATATCAAAAGAGCAGATAGACGTACGCGTCAATGATATAATCAACAAGTTGCAGATTGAGGAGTGTCGCAAGTCTTACCCAAGCAGGATAAGCGGCGGTCAGGCAGGCAGAGCCTCGCTTGCAAGAGCGTTGGCCACAGACTGCGACATATTGCTTATGGATGAGCCGTTCAAAGGCTTGGACGTCAAACTCAAAAAGGATATCTTAGATTTGCTGATACCGCTTATTAGACAAAAGAGCGTGATATTCGTCACTCACGATGTAGAAGAGGCGCTTGCAATCGCCGACAGAGTATTCGTCTTTGAGCGCAAAGAAAACAGTTGCGTAACCATTAAAGGACAGATTGACGTAGCGCAAAATCAATTGGATAGAGATATCTATGGCGAGCATTTAAATAGAGTGCGCAAAGAGATATATGATTTGTTGACACGATGATTTTCGACAGGGTTTGTCGAAAAAGTAGTTTGTTTTACATAAGTTTTTACCTCTATATCGAAAAAAGTCTTGACAAATTTAAAGTTTTTCGATATCATTAAATCGTATAGCGGAGGTTATTATGATTATCAGAGAAGATTATATTAAGGCGTTAAGCGTTTTTATAGACACTCCATTAGTAAAAATACTGGCAGGTGTTCGCAGGTGCGGTAAATCTACGTTACTTGAAATGATGAAAGCAGAACTTGTCAAACGCGGAATATCAAAAGAGAATATAATATCGCGGAAATATAACGAAGTTTATATAGACGAGAACTTTACTGCAAAGAATATGTATGACGAACTTAAATCGGCTATCAAAGATAAGGGAAGATGCTACCTTTTTCTTGATGAGTTGCAAGAAGTGGAAGGTTGGGAAAAGGTTGTTAATACTCTTCTTGAGGGCGAAAACGTAGATATATACGTGACCGGATCTAATTCAAAATTGATGTCAAGCGAAATATCCACGTATCTTTCCGGACGTTACGTTTCGATACCTGTTTATACTCTGTCGTTTAAAGAATATCTGCAATTCAAAGGTAAGACGGATAGCAATAGTAAGGATTTGTTTGACGAATATTTGCAGTACGGCGGTTTTCCAATTATTGGTATAAGTAATTTTGACGCGCAGTCGGCATATCAAATTATAGAGGGTATCTATTCTACCGTAATCACGCGAGACATATCAAGACGGCATAAAATACGCAACAGAGATTTATTTGACAGAGTGGTGCAATTTATTATTGAGAACGTAGGCAGAAGGTTTTCGGCAAATTCAATTGTCAACTTCCTGAAGAGCGAAAAAAGAACGTTGTCAGTCGAAACAATTTACAACTATATTAAATGGCTTGAGGAGGCTTTTATAATTTATCCTTGCCGACGTTATGACTTGCAAGGGAAAGCCGTCTTAAAAACGCAAGAGAAATACTACCTGTCAGACGTTTCTTTAAAATACAGCAAAATGGGATTTGACAACAAAATGATTGCGGCAATGCTGGAAAATATCGTCTTTTTGGAAATGAAACGTAGAGGATATGACGTCTATATTGGTAAGAATGGCATAAAAGAAATAGATTTCATAGGCGAAAAACGCGGAGAAAAGATTTACGTTCAGGTATGCAGAGAGTTGCCTGCTGATTCCGCTAGAGAGACAGAGAATTTAATGGACGTCAAGGACCATTATCATAAATACGTTGTTGCAAAAGATAATCTTGCAATTGGAAACGACAATGGCATTCAATTAATTCACATTGCAGACTTTTTATTAAAAGAGAGTTGGTAGAGAAAATCAATTTTCAATAACTTTATGACTGTCATACATTGTCATTTCAACAATATATGTAACCTCAAGCGTAGTTGAGATGTTTCTAGTAGTTTTTTTGTAATGTCATTTCGAGCGAAACGTAGTGAAGTCGAGAAATCTAATCCGCTTTCTCGCCGTCCCCTTGAGGGTGCTCTGCTGTAGGCGGTGGTGAGGTGTTCTATTCGTTATTTCGAGCGCAGTCGAGAAATCTAATCCGCTTTATACTGTTGAGATTTCTCCATTCCGCTACGCTCCAGTCGAAATGACATCCTTATTCTGTTACCTTGAGCGCAGTCGAAGGGGCTATTTTAGACATATTTTGTATTTTCAAACTAATTATACATCATTTTTATGCACTTTCCGTATAATTTAAGTTTTATATAGTTTAACCATTTATAATTAAACAAAAAAGGGATGAAGTATGAACGAAAATTTTGAAAAAGACATAGCAAAATGCATAGAAAGTACTGTAAATGATCTTGAGGCTAAAATATTTTGCTGTTTAAGAAAAAACAGTGAAGATGCAGATATTATTAAGGTAGGAAAACCTCTTAAGTACTTATACTATGACCAGCATAATGGAATAGTAAAGTTGCAAGTCACATTTGCGTATACTTCTAAAGAAATAGAATTTTTGAAAAGTATAAAGGGGTTGTCCAAAGACAAGTTGAAAAATCTTGAAGAGTATATGGAGAAGTTATCCAAAGAAGATTAGGGCATAGTGGCAAAGCAATCACGATTGCTTTGCCATATCAATTAAAGATCTCAACTTGACGATTTGCTCGCTGCTCAACATACAACTTGCAGAATTAAAAAATTCTTCGAGTTTTGCATTGTCAAGCGTACCGTTTTGTCTGCCGGCGTTGACGAGGGCAAACATCTCCTGCATAAGTCTTTCTTCAGACATATGGGAGTATTTGTTGATTTCGCTCTCGAGCGTTGGTTGTTGCGCGTCTTGATTTTGCGCCATTTGAGAGAAATCAAAATTTGGAGTAGTATTTGCGCCGCTTGAATTGCCCCAATTGTAAAAGCCTTGATTTGACGAATTGTTGTTCTTTTTCATAAAATTCCTTTAACCTATTTTGTCCATATTTTTTACTGCTGATCTTGATATAGTTTGAATATGCTTTTGTTGACCTCGTCAGCGTTGAGCGTGATTTGAGTTGGCTGCGCAGGTTTTGCGTTGCCGCCATTCATCATAGTTGGCAAGAGTTGCATAAGCATAGCCATATCATTATTTCCGCCACCGCCGTTCATAGAGTTCATCATTTGCATCATCTTGGCAAAGTCCATATCCATTGAGCCACCTCGTTTATATTATGAATTAAATTTGTTGTTGGTTACTGATTATCTATGTCACTTCAAAATAAATTGTCGCCTTAATAAATTTTTTGATGTCATCTCGAGCGTAGTCGAGAGATCTCAACCATTTTAATAAGCGGATATAGACCTCTCCGCTACGGTCGAGGTGACAATTAGACCCTTCGACTATACTCAGGGTGATGCGTTCAAGGCGTTACTTTCGCTTTAAATGCGTCATTCTGAGCGTCACATAATGCAGTCGCAGAATCTAAATATTATCTATTAAGGTTATCTATATGTCGCAAAAGCGCGTGAATATCTTTTATGTTATTGTTATATCCTACGCTTACTCTTACGGTACCGCATTCCAACGTGCCCAATTGGGTATGGATAAGCGGAGCGCAGTGCAGACCGCATCTTACGGCAATGTCGTGTTCGTTGAGATAGTCGCCAATGTCAGTTGAGGAGTAGTCTTTGAAGTTAAAAGACACCACGCCTGTTGTCTGCGAGGAATAAAGTCTCACGTTCTTGATTTGCTTGAGACCGTAGAGCAGTTCGCCTGTCAAATATCTGGTGTTGAGCGAGATTTTGGCAAGGTTTTGATACGTCCATTCCGCACTTGCGCCCAACCCTATAATACCTGCACTGTTGACAGTGCCTGATTCGTATGCCTCAGGCGGAACGCACGGTTGCGTTAGACTTTCGCTATGCGTTCCGGTACCGCCGTAGCGTATGGGGAGCAAGTTGTATTGTGTGTCGTATATCAAAAAGCCTGTACCTTGCGAGCCGTGCAATCCCTTATGTCCTGCGCCTGCAAGAAAGGCTATGTTGTTTTCCGTCATATCTAAGTTCACGTGTCCCAGCGATTGCGCTCCGTCAACAAAGAGGGGGATGTTGTGCAGTTTTGCAGTTTTTCCTATCTGAAATATATCCGTCATATTGCCAGTAACGTTGGAAATATGATTGACACAAATCAATTTAGTGTCAGCAGTTATGGCGTTGGCAACGGCAACCGGCGATATAACTCCGTCTTTGTCAGGTGTCACTTCGATTAGATTGATATCCATCATATTTTTTAGTTGATGCAGCGGGCGAGCGACTGAATTATGCTCATTCGACGTAAAAATCACGTCTATGTGTTGATTTTTGAAGTTAAAGAGATATCCAAATATCGCGAGATTGCAGGCCTCAGTGCAGTTGGATGTAAAGATAAGTTCGTATCTTTCGTCGCACCCAAGCAACGATTTAAGTAATTGACGAGTGTCGTATATCTTTATTGCCGTATCTATCGAGTCGTTGTGACCGCCGCGACCTGGGTTGGCGGAATAGGAGAGTTGTTTGAACATTTCGTCAAACATACGTCTAGGCTTAAATCTTGAAGTTGCGGCATTGTCTAAATATATCATTTTTCCCTCACAAAATTATTTTAGTTCTAATATATTGTATTAGGAGCGAGTTACATAAATACCAAGGAGGAAGTCAATGATTTATTCTCTTATTATATTTCGCTCCCGAAACGATGCGCTTGCAATGCGTAGTTACTTATCGTCGAGAGGCGTAATAAGCGCGACTGTAAATGCGCCGAGAAGTTTGACGCAGTCTTGCGGACTTGCGCTCAAAATTCAAAGCGTATCAACGCAGGCTCTCGTCGGCTTGATAAAATCTTGCCCTGCTAAGGTCCGTTGTTCTGTATATCAGGCATTTATGGGACAGGGAGGCATAAGATATAGTTTGATATTGTGAGAGCCGCATAGGCAAAGTCTCTTAAAACAACGCCTGCCGTCGCTTTTCAGTTGAAAAGTTACGGCGGGCAATTTTTTATATTGTGACGCATAATGCGTATCTTTCGCTTAAAACGAGTCACTCTGAGCGAAGTTGAAGAGTCTATATTCTCTTTGCGTATTTCATAAATATACTGAAAACACTTTACAAAGCATACATCTTGTAATATAATTATTATAATTTATAAATTTTTAGGAGTATATAGTAACTACTATGGTTGTTCCTTTATTAGCGTCAAGCGCATTGGACCCTTCGCGACTTGTAGGATATTTGGTCGCAATTATCATATTGGTATTTTTGTCAGGATTTTTCTCTTCGACAGAGACGGCTTTTTCTTCTCTCAACAGAATCAGGCTAAAAAATCTTGTTGCTACGAATAAGAAGAAATACGCCACAGTTTATTTTCTAAGCGAGCATTTTGACGCTCTCATATCTACCATTTTGATTGGCAACAACATTGTCAATATCACGGCGTCGACGTTGGCTACGATTATGTTTTCCGCATTGATAGTCAACCAAAACGTAGCCGGAGTAGTATCTACGGCAGTGATTACGGTCGTGGTGCTGATATTTGGAGAAGTTATTCCAAAGACGTTGGCAAAACGCGCTCCCGAGACGTTCGCAAGAGTTACTGCGCCGTTTATATTGGCGTTATATTACGTGCTATTCCCGCTCGTATGGCTTATGGGCTTGTTGCAAAAACTATTGTTCAAGATATTCAAGAAAAAAGACAATGAGAATATCACAGATGAAGAACTCATCACATACGTAGACGAGGCGCAGACTGAAGGCGGTCTTGACGAATACGAAGGCGACCTTATCCGTTCGGCGATAGAATTTGACAGTATGACTGTCCGTGACGTATTCACTCCGAGAGTTGACGTTGAGGCTGTCTCGATAGACGATTCAATGTCAGAAGTAATGAAAGTCTTTAAGGAGAGCGGTTATTCTCGTCTTCCGGTATACAAAGACAATATTGACACGATTGTGGGCGTAATCAATCAAAAAGATTTCTACGAGGCGTATATTGACGGCGCAACCAAGTTTTCCAAGATTATGACCAAGAACGTCATATACGTTCCTGACAGTATGAGAATAAGCGACGTATTGCGCAAGTTGCAAGTGGAAAAGAGACACCTTGCGATAGTCGTTGATGAATTTGGCGGAACAATGGGCGTAGTCACGCTTGAGGATATTTTGGAGCAACTCGTAGGCGAGATATATGACGAGAGAGACGAGATTGTTGAGCCTTTTGTCAAACTTGCAGACGACAAGTATATCGTGCTTGGCGAAACAAATCTTGAAGAATTCTTTGAGTATTTTGACGTCAACAAAGACGGAGCGGAATTTGATACCGTCACGTTGAGCGGATATATCGCTTACGCTCTCAACAGGTTGCCGCAAGTGGGCGATATCGTCAACTTTGAAAATCTTGCGATAACCGTCAAGAAGATGGACAACACCGTCGTAGAAAAAGCCGAAGTTCTCGTCAACGCTGCGGAAGACGACGGCAATAAAGAAGAAAAATAATTTTAGCATATATAGATAGCAAATTTGGAGGCAAAAATGTACAAAAAGGTCGATTCCTCAATGAACTTCTGTCAAAGAGAAAAAGAAGTCATAGAGTTTTGGAAACAAAACAAAATCTTTGAAAAAAGTGTGGAAAAGAACAAGGGCAAAGAATCATTCTCGTTTTACGACGGTCCGCCGACGGCAAACGGCAAACCTCATATAGGTCATATCTTGACTAGAGTAATGAAAGATATTATCCCAAGATACAAGACAATGAAGGGATATTACGTTGCGAGAAAAGCAGGCTGGGATACTCACGGTCTTCCTGTAGAACTTGAAGTGGAAAAACTTCTTGGCATTGACGGCAAGCCGGAGATAGAGAAATACGGAATCGAGCCTTTTATCAAGAAGTGCAAAGAGAGCGTTTGGAAATACAAAGGCGAATGGGAAAAGATGTCCGACAGAGTAGGTTATTGGGTGGATATGGACAACCCTTATATTACCTATGACGACAACTATATCGAATCGGTATGGTGGGCGGTCAAGACCATTGCCGACAAGGGCTTGATATATAAAGGTCACAAGATTGTACCTTACTGCCCAAGATGCGGAACGGCGCTTTCTTCTCACGAAGTCGCTCAAGGATATAAGGACGTCAAGGAAAAATCAATTTTCGTTAAGTTCAAGAGAAAGAACAATGACGGATACTTCCTTGCTTGGACGACCACGCCCTGGACTTTGCCGTCCAACGTGGCTTTGTGTATGAACGGCGAAGAGAACTACGCCGAGATTAAAGCAAACGGCGAGATATACGTGCTTGCAGAGGCGCTTGTACCCACGCTGTTTGAAGAGTACGAGACGATATCCGTAAAACTCGGTAAGGAATATGAAAGAGAAGAGTATATCCCTCTTTATAATACCAACGATACAAAGAACAAGGCTTATTATATTACCAACGACTCTTACGTAACTTTGACTGACGGTACTGGTATCGTACATATCGCTCCCGCTTTTGGCGAAGACGACGCAAAGGTCGGCAGAAAATACGACTTGCCATTTGTGCAAATGGTCGACGATAGAGGCAGATTTGTTGATGCGCTCGGCGAGTGGAAAGGCATCTTTGTCAAGGACGGCGACAAACTCGTCATCAAAGACTTGGCGGAGAGAGGTTTGCTCTTCAAAGAACTTTTGTTTGAGCACAGTTATCCTTTCTGCTGGAGATGTGACACGCCGCTTTTGTATTACGCAAGATCCAGTTGGTTTATCAAAATGACAGAGGTCAGAGACAAACTTCTCAAGAATAATGCTACAGTCAATTGGATGCCGCCCGCAATAGGCGCAGGCCGTATGGGCAACTTCCTCGAAAACGTCATTGACTGGGGCGTGTCAAGAGAGAGATATTGGGGAACTCCGCTCCCAATTTGGGTATGTCCCGATTGCGGAGAAATCAAAGTAGTAGGCAGCAGAGCAGAACTGAGAGAACTTGGCGGGCTCAAAGAAGATATCGAACTTCACAAGCCGTATATCGACAGAGTTACTTTCAAGTGCAAGTGCGGCGGCGAGATGAAACGTACTCCCGAAGTTATGGACTGTTGGTTTGACAGCGGAAGTATGCCGTTTGCTCAACTTCACTATCCATTTGAGAATAAAGAAGTATTTGAAGAGCAATTTCCTGCCAACTTCATAAGCGAGGCGGTAGACCAGACGAGAGGTTGGTTCTATACGTTGCTTGCAATATCCACGCTTTTGTTTGACAAAGCGCCGTTCAAGAATTGTATCGTGCTTGGTCACGTCAATGACAAGAACGGTATCAAGATGTCTAAGCACAAAGGCAACGTCGTAGACCCTTGGTCAGTGCTTGACGTGCAGGGCGCAGACGCCGTCAGATGGTATTTCTATTCTTCGTCGGCTCCGTGGTTGCCGTCGAGATTTGCCGCAGAAAACGTGTCGGAATGTCAACGCAAGTTTATGGGCACGCTGTGGAATACCTATTCTTTCTTCGTGCTATACGCCAATATTGACAAGTACGACCCAAGCAAGTATTCGCTCAAGGATTGCAAGTTGTCGCATATGGACAAGTGGGTACTCTCCAAACTCAACACTTTGGTAGACAAGGTAGACAAGTATCTTGACGCATACAAAATCACAGAGAGCGCAAGAGATATCGCAGAATTTGTAGACGAACTTTCCAATTGGTACGTCCGCAGAGGCAGAGAGAGATATTGGGCAAGCGATATGACTGACGACAAGGTAGCGGCTTATACCACTTTGTATACGGTATTGGTTACGCTTGCAAAGACAGTAGCGCCATTCACGCCGTTTATGGCAGAGAATATATATCAAAATCTTGTGGCAGGTTTCTTTAAGGACGCTCCCGAGAGCGTACATCTTTGCGAATTCCCTGTGGCAGATATGTCTATGGTCGACAGCGACCTTGAAAACGATATGCAATTCGTACTTGACGCTGTTCAACTTGGCAGAGCGGCAAGAAACAAGGCTAATATCAAGAACCGTCAACCTCTTTCCGAAGTGTATATACTCACGGAGAAGACTGTCAGCGATATAAATATACTTGACCTTGTTGCAGACGAACTCAACGTGGGCAAGTGTATGATAGTCAAAGATAAGTCAAAGTTTATGACCTACGAACTCAAGCCTCAACTCAAGACGCTTGGACCTAAGTATGGCAAGCAACTTGGCGGAATACGTCAATTCCTTTCGACCTGCAACAATGCAAGCGAGATAGTCGACTGCGTAAACGGCGGAGGAGTATACAAGTTTGAAGTGGACGGCGTGAGCGTAGAACTTTGCAAAGACGATTTGCTCATCACGCCTGTAAATAAGAGCGGTTACGCATTGGAGAGCGATTTGGCAATGACCGTAGTACTTGACACCAATCTTACGCAAGAACTTATCAATGCCGGTATCGCAAGGGAACTTACTTCCAAGATACAGACTATGAGAAAAGAGGCGGGCTTTGAAGTCGTAGACCATATCAAGATTGGATACAAGGGCGCAGGCAAGTGCGTGGAAGTGCTCAAGGCAGACAAGAGCATTTGCGACGGAGTGCTTTGCGACGCTCTTACTGAAGGCTTGTTTGACGGCTACTCCAAAGAACTCGATATCAACGGCGAAAGCGTGACTATCGTCGTAGCGAAGGTATAATAATGATAAAAGTTGCCACCGATTGGAAAGATTATCAAATAATTGCGACAGGCGACGGTCAGAAGTTGGAGAAGTGGGGCAACCTCGTTCTGCTTAGACCCGACCCGCAGATTATTTGGAAGAGCGATACGCCTTTAGACAAGCATAAGGCTATCAATGCCAAATATATTCGTTCCAATCAAGGCGGCGGCAGATGGGAATATAAAGGCAACGTCCCCGACAATTTTACCATTGAGCGCAAAGGACTTAAATTTTCGCTCAAACTTATGGGCTTTAAGCACACAGGACTTTTCCCTGAGCAAGCCGTAAACTGGGATATTATGCAGAAGTTGATATCAGGCAGCGGACGGCAGATAAAAGTGCTCAATCTCTTTGCATATACAGGCGGAGCGACAGTAGCGTGCGCCAAAGCAGGAGCGCAGGTCACTCACGTAGACGCAGCAAAAGCAATGGTGGACAGAGCCAAGACGAATGCTAACTTGAGCGGTGTGCCGAGCGATAGAATACGCTATATCGTTGACGATTGCAACAAGTTTATCGCAAGAGAGATAAGACGCGGCAACAAATACGATGCGATTATAATGGACCCACCGTCATACGGAAGAGGCGCAAACGGCGAAGTATGGAAACTCGAAGACTGCATTTTCGACCTTGTCAAAGAGTGCGTAAAAGTGTTGTCTGACAAGCCGTTGTTCTTTCTTATCAATTCTTATACTACGGGACTTCAACCGCAAGTCATTGACAATCTTTTGAGAATTTGTCTCAAAGATTTTGACGGCGAGAGCGAGGCGTATGAAGTGGGATTGCCGACGCAAGAGGGGCTGGTGTTGCCCTGTGGATGTAGCGGTTTATGGTGTTCTAAAAGTTAATGTCACTTCGAGCGAAGTCGAGAAGTCTCAACAGTATAATAATCGGATTAGATCTCTCCACTGCGGTCGAGATGACATAAAAAATTGTCAATGTAACAATATAAATACAATTAGGGATATACTACAATGTCATTTCGACCGAAGTGGAGAAATCTCAATAATATAACTTATCCCACAGGATAACAACGACAGAGGAGTTATGGAATTTACATACAAAGATTTAGCAGTAATATATGAAGACAATCACGTAATCGTGGTGGTCAAGCCTTGCAATATTCCGTCGCAGGCGGACAGTTCTGGCGACAAGGATATGTTGACAATCGTCAAAGAGTATCTCATTGACAAATACAACAAAGAAGGCGACGCATACGTCGGCTTGATACACAGACTTGACAGACCCACAGGCGGCGTAATGGTATTTGCCAAGACTTCAAAGGCAGCGGCGAGACTGTCTGAAGAGATAAAGAGCGGAGAATTTGAGAAGAAGTATCTTTGCGTATGTTGCGGAGTTCCCAAACAACGCAACGGTCAACTCAAGCACTATTTGAAGAAAAATCAAGCCAAGAATATTGTTCAAATTGTTCCGCAAGCGACTGACGGCGCAAAACTTGCTTTGCTTGACTATACCTTTTTGCAAGAAGTCAAGGGCTTTTCGCTCTTCAAGATCGCATTGCATACAGGACGCTCGCATCAAATCAGAGTACAAATGGCGTCTTTAGGCTTGCCGCTCTTTGGCGACAGTAAGTATGGCGCATTGCCTGCGACATTCAAGCATAATCTTGGATTGTGGGCGACTGAAGTCAAGTTTGTGCATCCCACGACGAAGGAGACTATGACTTTTATCGTGCATCCGCCAAAAGACGAAGTGCCTTGGAGAGCGTATGACGTTCCAAGACTTCTCAATGTGGGTATTGCCTCAAATCCTTATGACGACCTTGCCAATTTCAACGTCTTGCAAGATAGATCTAAGACTTTGATAAAAGAAGAGAATAAGCCTAATAAAAAATAGTATAATAATATATATAATATAAAATATATATAAATATAATTAAGAGAGTAATTCGCGCGAATTACTCTTTTTTAGTTAATAAATAATAATGAATAAATAATATATAATAGTGTCGGATAATTTATCCATTTCTATTATTTTTTCTCTATTACATATTATCTATTATATTGCCACGCAGTGGCTAAAACGCCCAATTGCCGTCTTTGAAGATTTGAATTTTTCTGCCGTCTTTGGTTTCGCCGACTATGTCAAGAGTAGAGTCGCCGATCATAAAGTCTACGTGTATCATACTTGTGTTTACGCCCATTTTATCAAAATCTTCTTGGGTGTATTTGTCAAAGTCTTTTATGCAATTGGAAAAACCTCTGCCGAGAGCCAAATGGCAACTAGCGTTTTCGTCAAAGAGCGTGTTGTAAAAGAGTATTCCGCTGTTGTTGATAGGGGAGTCATACGGCACTAAGGCGCATTCTCCAAGCATCTTTGCGCCGTCGTCCATAGATACCATTTGACGGAGCAGTTCTTCGTTCTTTTCGGCGTGTACTTCGCTGACTTTGCCGCCCTCAAACTTTACGTAGAAATTCTCTATCAAAGCGCCTTGATAGGATAGCGGTTTTGTGGAGTAAACTATTCCTTCCGCCGCTCCCGCTTTTGGCGTTGTGAATACTTCTTCGCTTGGGATATTGGGATTGAATTCTATACCTTGCAGGCTCTTCTCGCTACCTGCCAAGAAGTTGGCGTTTTCAAGCAGTTCTACTCTCAAATTCGTGCCGTTACTTGCTGAATATTGAAGATATTTGAGACCTAAAGAATTGAGATAGTCGCACTTGGCGTGCAGATCTTTGTTGTGCTTGTTCCAGTTTTCAATTGGCGTGGATTGCGCTCTTGAGGTATATAAGATGGCTTCCCACAACTTTTCTACTGCCTTTGCAGGACTTTCGCCAGGGAAGACTTTCTTTGCCCAATCTCTGCCTGCTACGGCGGCGATACACCATTGATACTTGTTGTCCATAGCGTCGATATAAGGCTTGCGTATTGCGTATTTTGCAATGCGTTCATTTGCCAATTTATCTTGGCGGGCGTATTTCATACCGTCTGGGTCGTCAGAATCAAGATAAATTCTTGCAGGCAATACCTCGGCTTGATATTTCATTTTTTCAATTTGCCAATTGGGCATCTCGTTGAGAGCCTCTTGCGTCATATACTTGGAATCCAGCACCGTCAATTTGTCGCAGACCCAATCTACGACGACTTTTTTTGCTCCCAGAGCGTAGCACTCTTTTACAAGCATTTCTACAAAATTGGGTTGGTCAAGACTTGCCGTAATCCACACTTCTTGACCTTTTTGGATATTCACGCCTTTTTGCGCGATAAGTTTTGCATATTCTCTCAATATCTTTGCTTTCATTGTTGTCTCCATATATTATTATATATAATATTTATTATCA
This sequence comes from Clostridia bacterium, assembly GCA_029061605.1. GTDB lineage: Bacteria > Bacillota > Clostridia > Christensenellales > UBA3700 > RACS-045. The sequence goes on from JAIDRT010000055.1 coordinate 96,943, forward strand.
ATATATAAATAATTATATCTTTAAAAGCGCATAGTGTCAAATATCAAAAAATCATTAATCTTTGAAAATTACTTATTTTGGCAAGTCGCAAGAGCATAATTCCACAATTGTTGAATACAATACCTAATGAGGAAAATATGTGGCAGAGTAATATTTTAATTAGTAGTGATTTCAATAAAGACAACGCATTGAAAAAGGGCTTGGAGCGTGTAGAAGGTTTGTATTTTGCAGAAGGCGGAGATGAAGATTGGATAAGTTTTGACGTGGCGGCAAAAGACTTTGAAAAGGACAGATGCGAGAGCGCCGTAAAGGAGATTATTTGCGACGTAATTCTCAATAATATTAAGTTGAAGTTTATTCTCTCGTCCATAGGCAGGAGAAAGATAGATTCGTCGCTTTGCGCGCTTATCTCGTCTATGCTTTATTACGACAACGACAAAGAACACGATTATGTGCTCAAACAAATATCCAATCTCAAGAATTATTGCATTGACGGTATCGTCAACTTCCGCCTTCGCCAAATCGTTGAGGAGTGGCAAGAACTTGGCAATATCCTTTCTTCTACACTTGCCAAAGGATATGGAGAAAAAGAAATTTATTCGCTTGCGCTCTATATGCTGGGTGACAGGGAGAAGACAAGTTTGTTTATCGCAGACAGCAAAGAGATTCTTATCACCAACGTTTCGCAAGGCGGACTTGTCAAAGTGCCTGAGATATATCAAGACAAGTCGCATAATATCATCAATGCGATAGTCAAGTACGGCGCAAGCGAAGTGGTCATTGAGCGAGGAAACGCAGATAAAGAGTTGCTCAACGCTTTGAGAAACTTGGTTGACGTGAAAATTTTGTAAACAATTTGTTGTATATCGCATTTTGAAAAAACAAAAAAATATACAATATGTTGTGGAATTGACGTTTTTGAGAGATTTTTCCATCAAAAATTTGCCTCAAAATTGTGTTGACAACAAAAAAATGCGATATTATAATATATTTACAAATTTATTGTAACGCAAGTATTTGCGTACCTGAAGACACGTGATTTATAGGAAATCGTCACAGAGAGCGCCCGAGGCTGAGAGAGGCGTACGAGGATATAAGTTATACCGCTTGAGGAAAAACACGTCAGCCATACGAATTGGCGCAAAGAAGCGACGGCTAATGCCGTAATTAAGGTGGAACCGCGAGTAATCGTCCTTAAGTCAAACGACTTGAGGATTTTTTATTTGCAATACAAACGTATTGATAAACGTAGTATATAAAATAAGATATATTAAGATAGAGGTGTGAATATGAATATTACTTTAAAGGACGGAAGCGTCAAACAGTTTGAGAACGGTTTGAGCGTTTATGAGATCGCAAAACAGATTTCCGAAGGGCTTGCGAGAGTTGCCGTGGGCGGGAAAATCAACGGAAACGTCGTTGAGATGAGAAGCGTCGTCAACGAAGATTGCAACCTTGAGATCCTCACGTTTGCAGACGACGAGGGAAAACTTATTTACAGACACACGGCGGCGCATATTCTTGCGCAGGCAATCAAAAATGTTTTTCCAACTGTCAAGTTGGCAATCGGTCCGGCTATTGCCAATGGATTTTATTATGACTTTGACTTCAAGACTCCTATCTCGACAGAAGAGTTCGTCAAGATAGAGCAGGAAATGAAGAGTATAATCAAAGCCAATTATCCCATCACGAGATTTACTTTGCCAAAAGACGAAGCAGTCAAACTTATGGCAAGTTACGGAGAAGATTATAAGGTAGAACTTATCAATGACTTGCCTGAGGGCGTGGAAATCTCTTTCTATAAGCAAGGGGACTTTGTAGACCTGTGCGCAGGTCCGCACTTGCCGTTTACCGGTATGGTAAAGGCATTTAAGTTGACGAGCCTTACCGGCGCTTATTGGAGAGGCAACGAAAAGAACAAGATGCTCTCAAGAATATACGGTACGGCTTTTGACAAAAAGGCAGACTTGCAGGCGTACCTTGATGCAATTGAAGAGGCTAAGAAGAGAGACCACAACAAACTCGGCAGAGAGATGGGCATTTTTATGACAGACGAAAATATCGGTCAAGGCTTGCCGCTTCTTATGCCAAAGGGCGCAAAACTCTTCCAAATAATGCAGAGATTTGTTGAGGACGAAGAAGAACGCAGAGGCTACGTTCTCACCAAGACGCCGTATATGGCAAAGTCCAATCTTTATAAGATTTCCGGACACTGGGATCACTATAAGGACGGTATGTTCGTTATGGGCGACGAAGAAAAGGACGACGAAGTATTCGCTCTGCGCCCAATGACCTGTCCTTTCCAATATACGATATACAACAACGGTTTGAAGTCTTATAGAGACTTGCCGATAAGATATGGCGAGACCTCCACGCTTTTCCGCAACGAGGCGTCGGGCGAAATGCACGGCTTGATAAGAGTAAGACAGTTCACGCTGTCCGAAGGTCATATCGTCTGCACTCCGCAGCAGTTGGAAGACGAATTCAGAGGCGTCGTAGACCTTGTCAAATATATGATGAGATGTATGGGACTTGAAAACGACGTTACTTATAGATTCAGCAAGTGGGATCCCGAAAATACCGAGAAGTATATCAATGAGCCTGAAGTGTGGGCTGTCGCCGAAGATACTATGCGTAGAATACTTGATAATATCGGTATCAATTACGTTGAGGCAAAGGGCGAGGCGGCTTTCTATGGACCTAAACTTGACATTCAAATCAAGAACGTATACGGCAAAGAGGATACCATCATCACCATTCAGGTTGATATGTTCCTTGCCGAAAATTTCGATATGTCATACGTTGACGAAAATGGCGAGAAGAAGAGGCCGTATATCATTCACCGCTCGTCTATAGGCTGCTATGAGAGAACAATGGCGCTTATGATTGAGAAGTTTGCAGGCGCTTTCCCTGTGTGGGTGAGTCCGGTGCAAGTCAAAGTTATCAGTCTGACAGACAGAACAGTTGAGGAATGTAAAAAGATTTGCGAGAAATTGAAGACTTTGGGTATAAGGTCTGAGGTGGATTCACGCAGCGAGACCGTGGGATATAAGATCAGAGCCGCTCAACTTGAAAAAGTGCCTTATATGCTCATTATAGGAGATAAAGAAGTGGAAAACAATGTCGTTGCGGTAAGACGCAGAGGCGGAGTAGTTATGGGCGAAATGAGCCTTATGGAGTTCGCAGAAAAGGTGCTTGACGACGTGGCTACCAAGAGATTGGATTAAAAGAACATCCATTTAAGATTTTAAAAATAATTGACAAAGGACTTTCTAGCGAAGGTCCTTTTATATTGGTCAAAATCTGTCGACTATGCTCTATATGACGCCGTAATTGTAGTAAATTTAACTAATTTTTGCGTTTATTTGAAAAGAAATATAACTATAGATTACATTATATGCTGAATCATAAACACATCTCACGCTGCCGACGAA
>JAIDRT010000056.1 GCA_029061605.1 Clostridia bacterium
AGTCAGTAAAAGTATACTTTTTTTGGAAAGACGGTATAACGTAATTATATTATATTTTCTGACGCGCTTGAGGTAATAGCGTAAGACAATACGCAAGAATAGGAGCGGAAAAACGGTATGAAAAAAAGAACTGTAAAGCAGTATGGGAGAAGTTTAATATTTATCTCTTTGATTTTATGTTTGACTTTGGGAATGTTGTTGACGTATATTGCTTCGTCACAAGTCAATGACGTATTCAATATCACAAGTAACAACAATATTAAATATCTTGCAACCAATGTGGAGAACTGTCCGTCAGATAATTTTTCTCAATTTAAGAATGGCTCAAAGTATAGTTATACAGACGCTACAAAAGCGCTTGCTTATCACAATGCGCTTATAAGCGGCTCTAAGCCTACAGAAGAAGACGTCGTGGACGTGACAGTCAATACCAGTGCAACGCGCGGCTCTAAGGAAAATCCTTTTGTCATTTCTACAATAGGCGAGTGGAATGCTTTTGCAGCAAGTGCAACGGCTTATACCGCTACGCAAGGCAAGTATTACGCTCTTGGCAATGATATCGACGCTGATCCAACTGTGGCAGGAGCGCAGATTGAACAAGTACCTTATTTTGCAGGCGTATTCTGCGGAAATGGTTATTCAATTACTAATATTGAAACAGCAATATCATATACAAGCGGCGGTACAGGATTGTTTAGAGCCATTCAAAACTCTGTAATAAGTGACTTTAGCGGAACTATAAAATTGAAGGGAAACATTTTAAATGGATATCAGAATGGCGGTCTAGTTGGTAATGCTAATACCAATAACTCTGTTTTAAACTGTCATTTTGAGACGGAAATTGAAATGACAAATTCATTTTCTTCATCAGATACATACGTAGGCGGAATGATTGGATGGGCAGGCGGCTCAATCAATTTATATCGTTGCACCATAAATACGGTTTTAAAGACACCTGGTCTTGCCGGTGTTAGTTATCAAGGAGGTTTTATAGGCGCGACTCCTTCAAATGCTCAAATTAAAATATATGATTGTGTTGCTGTTTCTGATATGCAACAGGACTATCAAGCCAGCATTCAACGATTTTCTGGCGGCGTAATAGGTTGCTTGAGATCGTCATCAGGCATTAATATAGAATTAGCAAACGTTGTTTCAATGCGTACAGCCAAAGCGGGAAATTTGATTTGGGATGCGGCGTTATTCCATATTGAAGCGTCACAATATGTTCCATCAAGTATCAAACTTACTAACATATATATGAGTGCTGTTTTTACTAAGCAGACTAGCGCGTCTGCTACTGCAGAAACCTATTCTCTATACGCTATAACGGCAGGTACTGCTAATACGCACTATACAAGAGCGAGAAACGCAACAACGGCGGTGAACGTGCATAATGCGGCTGACTATACTCGTAAGGTTGATCTTAATATGGTCGGAAGTTTTACGAACGTGCTTGATGATACCGTTGCGACTTCCAGTAATTATTATTGTCATCTTGTCACAAGTTCCGGCACGTCTACTCCGTCAAATACCGCCACGGGACAGGCAAAGGCAGAGGCTGATTTGATTTCTGCTGCAAAGACTGATTCGTCTATACCCGACGATATATGGCTTGATAAGACTTTGATAGGCACTAAGTACACTTACTTAAATTCTCCTGTCCGCAACGATATGCAAGTGACGGTAACTTACAAAAATTATTTGCTCTCAAATTCAGGGGATGACGTTTCGACACAGTACGAAGTTACTGACGAAAACTTAACGATTGTGCGTAAGGGAGATACGTTATACGTTCCTACTGAAGAGGCAAATCACAAATTCCTCGGTTGGACTGAAGATATAAATAGTACAAGCGAGCCTTTTAAAGAAATGAAGGCAGGACTTCGCGGAGAAGTAGATCTCTATGCTGTGTGGGAATACACTGGCGGAGTAACAGATTCTCTTAGCGTCACCAATGCGACTTTGGACGGCTCTAATTATACGAGAGTGTATGAAAAAGGTCAAAACGTATCCATTGCAAGCAGTGTTTCTGTTGACGATATGTCAGGCGCTGTGATTGATTATCAGTGGTATAAAGTTGAGACTTCTGGAAAGGTAAAAGCCCCCAACGGTACGCAATCGACGTATAATAAAATAACCAACGTCAACGATAGCGGAGTTTATTCGCTTGAATATACTTTCAATTCAAAGACTGAGCCTCTTTGGATAGGCAAAGGCACAATTGACGCGCCTGAAGTGCAGATAACGCCAGCGACGTTGTATCTTGAGAGTTTGTCAACAGAAGAAACTGCGTACGTAGGAATGGATTATAGAGATATCAAGCCTATAGCAAAGATGTACGCATTAGTGGGCGG
>JAIDRT010000057.1 GCA_029061605.1 Clostridia bacterium
GTTATTGCGTATTTACAGGTTGTGACGCGCGCCCTCACCTGAGGGGAAGGTGTCACAAAGTGACAGAAGGGGTGTTTTATACTGTTGAGATTTCTCCATTCCGCTACGCTACAGTCGAAATGACATATTATAGTGCGAGCCTCAATGACAAAAGGCAGGAATAATTCCCGCCTTCGTATTTTAACTTTATCCGCTTAAAAACTCTTACCCAACCGCAGAGAGTGTAGTGTTTTTCGTCCGTGCTAGGGCGAGCGGTATCGTCAAGTGTACTACTCGTACACGTCGATTCCCCGAGTCCCGACGTTAGGGCGAAAGGCGCTGCGCTATATGCGGTTGTCTTTTACTTCTTGTTTCTCATAGCGCGTTGCTCTCTAAGAAGATCTTGATACCTCTCAATTTGGTCTTCTCTAAGATCAATCATATTCTTTGCCACCTTGCAAGACTGCGCGTCACTTATTATTACTTCTGTCTCTTTGACTTTGACTTTTGTTCCGTCATTTGTCGCGTCTCTTCTGATGTCTTTCATATACTCGTCTTCCATCTTGAAGAGCGCTACCGTGGTGTCCTTCTTTATCGTCAACTTGACTAGCGGATTTACGCTTGACTGTCCAATGAGTATGAAGTATGTTGACTTCTTCTCTTTGCACTTGTCTTTTGACAACGCGTATTCTCTCAATCCGTCAAAGTACTTTTGTTGTGTCTTGGTGAGTTTTGCATACGCTTCTTCAAGTGTAAGTCTTGGTGCCTTTTCTGCCTTTGGTTTTGTGGGCGCGGCCATTTTTACTTTGACCTCTTTCTCAACTACCTTTTCTACCACTTTTTCTACAGGTACTTCGACTATCTTCTCGACCGGCACTTCCTTAACAACTTCCTTTTCAACAACTTTCTCTACTTCTACCGGTACCTCGACGACTTTTTCCACTATCTTTTCGACAGGTACTTCTTTCTCGATTACTTTTTCAACAACTTGCGGTGAGTTGTCCTTTTCAAGCAACTTATTGAGCAACATCTCTTGGTTTTTCATAAGTTGTTCTATGCGTTCGTCATTTTTCTCGCTACGCTCCATCAACTTCTGGATAACCTCGTCGTCGGCTTTCGCCACGGCAACTTCTCTTTCCAAGACTGTTTCAATAGGTTGTTTCTCAGCAAGTTTTTCCATTATGGCTTTTTGTCCCTCGATAAGGCTCTTGATCACTTCGTCATTTGTTGACGCCTGTTGCGGCAACATTTGCTGAACGCCAGGCAACAACGCTGTCACCGTCTCGGAGATAAGTCCTCTCATCTCTTCCACTCCTATTCCCGGTTGAGCGTAAGCATATCCGCCTTGCGGCATTCCCTGTCCCATATTGCCGTTGTTTCCGCCCATCATACTCATAAACATCATTCGCATATTCTCGTCGCGTTGGCGCGCTTCGGCTTCTGCTTTGTTATGTTCAAAGTCTTCCTTGGCGTACGCTAGATTGTCTTCGGCTTTTCTGCATCTGCTCTTGGCTATTATCATTATCACTAGGCTTGCTCCTGCCAATCCTATGAATACGCACGCTATCACCGTCCAACTCGTCGACGCCAAGCCAAACAAGCCTACCGCTCCCGCGTAATAACTCTTGTATCTCTCGTCAACTGTCTTATTGGCTCTCTTGCGTCTACTCTCATAACTTGCCGCCTTTGCCAAGAATGCTATTATCAGTATTATACATACTCCGCTTATTATCGCCTGCCAATACTCCTTAATCGCATCAAGTATACTATCCAAATCAATTCCGCTTCCGCCCTTATTGTCTTCGTCGTCACCGTTTGGATTGTATCCGTTGCCATTTTCATCTATGCTTATGCTGTAATTGCATACTAATCCGCTCTTTATGAAGTACGTACTGCTTGGTTGGTTGACTGTCAATTGGTAATCGTCCGCCCACTTGGATTTGTCATAGTCTCCTCCAAACGTCAACATTCCTTTGACTTGCTCCGTTATGTCGTTGCCGTCTTTATCCAAGACTACGTACGTCGGCATTTGCACTTTGCCGTTGAATACCAATTCAGTTTCTTGCCACTCTATCGTGATGACTTGCATTCCCTCTTGCGGTATTATTACGTACGCCCACTCTACGTTGCCGTCCAAGATATAGTTCTTTGCCCAAGCCGCTGTCGCGTTGAGTATTGCCTTTATGCTATACGCTCCCACTTCGCTCTTGCCCATATCTCCTTCATACGTCAAGTCATTGCCAAAGTCTACTCCGTTGCGATCTACTCCCGCTATGCCTACAAAGTCCACTACGCTTGGCGTAAACTCGTTGCCGTCGCTTACGTGTTCGTCACTGTTCCATACCGCCGTCAAGTGCGCCTTCTCTATTGTCCACTTGACTTGCACCGTGTTGCCTGTCGCTCCGCTTGTATTGCTCCACTCGCAATTGCTCGTGTCTTTGAGGCTCAATATTGCGGTATAGTTGCCTGCGTCTGTGCCTACTCCGCCGCTTGCTATCTCTATTAGATTGGTATCTATATTGAAGAAATCTTCAAACTTCTTTTCGCTTCCGTCATAGACGATTGTCATATCATCCTTGAGCGTCGGTGCGTCAAACACCGCTTTGACTATTGAGAAGTCGCAACTCTCGCCGTCGATTATCTTATACGACCCGCCGACAATCTCTACTGAAATTGTATAGTTACCTCTCGCAGATACCTCTGTATCTCCGCTGTAGTTCAACGTAATATTGGTTATCTCCGTACCATTGCTTCTATATACCTTCGCTGTAGGCGCTTGTACTTTGCCGTTGTACATATACGGATTTGCAGGATCGTAATCCCATACCACCGTCACTTCGGTGAACGTACCTACTCTTAATGTAAGTACCAATGTGTCTGCCTCGTAATCTGGCTTTACCTTGAATATTACTCTTACAGTATAGTCTCCTGCATCTATTACGTCTTCAGGATTTAACTTAGTTATTCCGTCGTAATACTCATATTCAATGTCCGTTATTTGCAAGCCAACGTACTCGCTTTTATCAGGTCCTTTTACGTTCTGCGCTTCGCCGTTTGCTTCTCTCAATATTACGTTGCTTTCGTTTTGTCCAAAATCCAAGCCGCTTGTGTCTATCTTGATCGCCTGTACTGGTAATTTTACTGTAGCGTCCTTGCTCCAAGCGCCATAAGTATACTTCACCGTCACCGGCGCGCCGCCGTCAGTCACGTGCAATTTGTGGTCAATTGCGCCGCTGCCTCCGTAAGTCAAGGTATATCCTCCCCACGGTATCACCTTGTTGCCCTCTACCCTCGTTCCGTCTTCTGCAACTCCAGAGAAGTACGCTTTCACTGTCAAATCTCCGTCTTTGATTTCCGTCAGCGCCGTAAATACTTTGCTTGGGTCATACGTTACTTTGATGCTGTCCAATTGATTTGGTCTTATCCATTCCGCCTTCAATTCTGTATTCCCTGTAACTCTATCAGGCTCTAATCCGCTCTCAGGCTGATATCTCCACGCTCTTCTTACTGCATTGCCCGCTTCGTCTTTGGTATCAAAATACCATCCTACAAATAGATAACTATCGTCAGGATTTGTAGGCTCTGTTGGCGGTATTAAGTTTTGTCCATACGGCTGTTGCTCTTGACTTATTATCCCGCCATTGCTATCTAAGTACGTGATATTGTATAACGCTTTTTCAAATGTGACTTCTATCGTCAGTTCCTCTTTTACGTTTGTATAACTCTCTGAGAATATAGGTATGTTGCCGCTGTCAGGCGTAATGGGCGCGCCTTTGAGATAAGGCGCATAAGACGACGTCAACAAGAAGTTGACTCTTGTCTCATCCCATTTGTTATTCATTGCATCTAGATACACCTCTTCAAAGTACGCTATTACCGTACCAGACGATATACTCTTGCCATACTCAATATCGTGCGTCAACTTCTCGTCACTGAATTGATTTATATTGAATACTATCTGCAACGCTTTGGATTGGAATTCTACTGGGAACATATACGACGCTTCGTAATTATCTGTATCCGCTGGCTTGATTACGATATTAAAATTATTAGTACCTTTCACTACCGTATATATGTTTACTTCCCAATTTGACTCGGCTATCTCTACGTTTACTTTTGCTTTATTCTTGACAGTACAAGTAAAGTCTATTTCGCTCAACGACTTGCCGTAATAAGGTATTGTGGCGTCATCTATCTTGAAGTCATTAAGCGTCATACTTGTCAACTTGCCTTTCTCTATCTCTATGCTCTTACCTGTCGTATGCTTTCCGTCATAATACCACAATGGCTCGTTGCTGTCAGTTATGCGATAATCAAAGGTATATTCTCCGCTATCTGCTACTGTCTTTACACTTAAATTGCCGGTCGTATTGGTTGACTTAGTCCTACCGTCTTGCTTTATTGTATACTTAACTGTCGGATCAGTCATACCGTCTGAAGTCGGAGTATGCGTAACCAATGCAGTGAGAGTTATGCTCTCAACGCTGTCGTATTCTATTTTATCTTTGTCTGAAGTGAGACTTGTCGTAATATTTGCGTTTACGTAACTATCTGGCAAGCCCCATACTGCATAGAATTTTACTTCCCCGAATATCCCATTTGGCAATTCATTAAATGGGTCAGTGGTTGCCGTGCCATTGTTGTCGATCATTACCCAACCTTTGAATACGTGATTTACTTTAACATAACTTCCCTGCGGTTCTGGCAATTTATCTCCTGGCAAGTAATCTTCCGTGTCTATACCTAAAGAGTCTTCTCCTGCCTTAGTTAAATTCTTAAATGTAACTGTAGCCACCAAGTAATTGCGCACAGGAGAATAGTCAAGAATTGTTTCATTACTGGTATAATCCTCACTCCAATAGGTTGCCAATTTACCTGTCTTTACCGCATCCCATATCTTGGATGATATTGTGCCAAAGGCATTGGAATTGACATTTGTAGTGGCATCTTTAATCATATCCTCCAAACTTTCATTTACCTTTGGCTCTCCAGAAATTCCCAACTCTACAATTCTATCTCCCCCCAGAAGTGGAACGGAGTAAGATGCCGTTTCTGGTTTTACCTGATGAATATTGCTTATTGTGCTTAGATTTTTTATGCTCAAATGTCCTGCAAGAGCAAATTCATAATTTTTTGTCGCACCATCTTGCCCAATAAGTCCTTGTGCATAACAGTTTGTCAAAGTAATGTAACTCAATGAAGAATTTACAGCCAAAATACCACCGCTGAAATTTTTCATAGTTGAATTTATATCTACAGTGCTTACAGTGTTCTTAACGACTACTTGTTTGCTGGCTTCAAGCAATCCGACTATTCCGGCGCAACCCAACGTATTTCCGCCGCTAACATTCATCTTTACCTTGGCTACACAGTCATATACGTTTAGATCAGAACTGTAACACTCCCCAAGTATACCTCCTAAAAATGCTCCGTAATTGCCATTATATTTTGCAGTCGCGTCTAATTGACTTGAACATCTATATATTAGCATAGCAACATTCCCTGCGGCATAATGCTCACCTATGACTCCGCCCATTGGTTGATATAAGTAAGTATAATTCTGCTTATTTGTGGTATCTATAGTCCCATTTGTATGGCAATTCAACACATAATCATATCCGTTTGACCATCCTACGATACCTCCAATAGCCGTCCCTCTACTACCAAAAATCGCCGAGGACTGAGTCGGTCCCGCATAACTAAAACTGTCTACTATAAGATCTGTAATTGTTGCTCCAGTAATTTTGCAGAATATTCCAAACGCAAGTGTAGTATTGGTTTCAATAAGAGTTTCAACTCCTGAAGCACTCAAATACTTCCAATCAATCACCTCAATATTTTTTAAAGTATAACCCATACCATAAAATGTGCCATTGAAAAATCTAACAGAATAAAATGTCTTGCCTGAAAAATCTAAATCAGCACCCAATACAAAATACTTCCCACTGCCACGACTTGAATCTGCCTCCATCTGTTTAACAAATATATTCCATTCATCTGTTGATGCAATTACGTAAGGATTAGTTTGTGATCCTATATTTGAAGAACTATCAACCTGTATTATTGTAACGTCATATTTCTCACTGCCGTCTCTATATCCATCTATTAAATTGTAATCGGTAAAAACAAACTTAGACCCATTTTTAAAACTACTCAATGCGCCTTCACCGTTATCTTGAATTTCTCGTCCCATAGTAACTATAGAGTCAATATTGGTATTATCTATCACATTTCTTGTTAAGTCAATTACGTTGCAGAATATGCAAAATACGCACGACAACGCCAAAACTATGACAATCGCTATAGTCAATATTGCTAAACTTTTCCTATTGTAATCTTTCTTTTCCATAATACTGTACCTACCTAGAAAAATACTTTTCATTTGTTTTGATTGAGTCAACTAAACTAAACTTCACATAGGTCTGTCACCTTGACCGTAGTGGAGAGGTCTATATCCGTTTGAGATTTCTCGACTTCGCTCGAAATGACATCATAAAGTTTAAGATTTCTCCATTTCGCTTTGCTTTGGTCGAAATGACATTTTGAAATATCAATTTGACAAAAGCGTTTGTGGGGGCTTGGGAGGAATCGTAACCCCCCAACTCTTTTGTTTCTTTTCTTGACAAGAAAAGAAAGCACTCTCTCACTGTGAATTATACTT
>JAIDRT010000058.1 GCA_029061605.1 Clostridia bacterium
GTATGTGTACCCAACGCAGTGAGCGTAATGCTCTCCACGCTGTCGTATTCTATCTTGTCTTTGTCTGACGTGATACTAGTCTTTATATTGTTCGTTACGTAACTCTGCGGTAAACCCCATACTGCGTATAGAGTTATCTCTCCAAAGTAGCCGCTTGGCAACGTCGTAAACGGCTCGCTAGCGCCTGTCTTGTCGTCTGTCCATCCTAAGAATACGTGATTTGCGCTTGCCTTTGTATTTAGATAAGTAGTAAAGGCTGTTACGTCACTGGTGTTATCTGGCAACTTGTCTCCTGCTATGTACGGCTCTCCGTCGTCTAGTCCAACTTTCTCTTCACTATTGCCACTATTATTTAAGTTACGGAAGTCAATAAAAGCCATAAGGTAATTGCGGACAGGTGAATTATCTGGGTCATATGAGCCGCCAATTTTATCTGCGTCCCAAATCTGCGAATAATTATTTCCAAAGAATGTCTTTGCATCTGCAAGCATTGTACTATTTGTAGCATATTCCCTGTGCCCGCTTAATCTAATACCATAAGAACTTGCATAACTAGTCCAATAATTAACGCCTGTAGGCTTAACTACATTTATATTGTTGATATTACTACCATTTACAGTAACTTGAACAGCAGCACATACACCAGCATACGCATACTTTGTACCGGTTGCAGCGCCATAAGTTCCTTCAACATAACAGTTTTCCAATGTCGAAACAATTGCATCCATATAAGCGCCTATCAATGAGCCGCTGCCGGCTACTATTGTAGAATTTACATCTATCTGTCCTACAAAGTTTTCCATAAATAATGACTGCTTTTGCACAATACCAATTGCCGCGCTGCACGCTGTATGAAAACACAAATCAATGTTCGACGTTAAATTTGCTGCGCAATCATAAATATATAAATTTCCACCACTAAATGCATCACCAACTAATCCGCCGTGTATTTGGCAGTGAGATTTTGAATTTGCAGTGATATTAACTTCTGAGGAACAACGGTACATTAAAAGTGGAGACGATGTATTTGAATGCGCCCCTAAAAGTCCGCCAAGTCCCATATGAAACGTAGAATAGGTGATACTAGAATAAATAACTCCTACAGAATGACAATTGAGAAAAGCATCCTCTCCCCAAGACACTCCAACAAGTCCGCCTGTGTTAGTCTCATTACGGGAATTAAATACAGCCGTCGAAGGCATTTGTTGATAATCAAAGTTCTCAATAATCAAATCACAGACAGTCACATTGCTAGTTCTGCAAAACACACCGTAACCGTATGGACTTGATGTTCCTGAAGTAGGAATTTGCGCATAAGCAGTATTGTTCCAATATACCCATCCTGCAGTGCCGTTTACAGATAAATTTTTTAGTTTATGACCCATTCCATAAAAAGTGCCATTGAAAAACCTAACTGGATGGAATGTCTTTCCATCAAAATCTATATCTTTTGCCAAAACAAAATACTTTTCGCTTCCATAACTAGGTATCGAACCATCGTCTAAATTCTTTGCAAATCTATCCCAATCGTCTACACTTGCAATTACGTAAGGATTCTTTTGTGTTCCTCTTGCTTGCGAGGTATCTACTTTTACAATAGATAAATCATAAGGTGTTTTTGCGTCACCTGCTCTATATTTATCTATCAAATCTTTATCTGTATATATGTAAGAATAGCCATTATTAAACTCACCTAAGCCGTCAGTTGCATTGGGAGTAATTATCATTGCGGTATTGTCTATCGCACCTTCCTCCAACTTGTCAGGTATAGATATATTAAAAGGTAAGCACGCGCTCAACGCCCCCAATAAGATACAAACGGATATAATAAATATCGCGCATTTTAAATACTTAGATTTTGATTTTGCTAAATTCATTGTTCTTCCTCTCTTTAGTACAATTTGATTGGATTGAGACCTTTCGACTTCACTTCGTTTCGCTCAAGGTGACGTCATAAGGTTTGTTTTGTATTTTGTCACCTCGAGCGTAGTCGAGAGGTCTCTATCCATTTGATAATAAAAGGTTGAGATTTCTCCACTACGGTCGAAATGACAATATTAGTTTTGAGATTTCTCGACTTCGCTCGTAAGGAACGAAGTGACGGCATAGCGAGCAAGCAGGTGCGTCTCGTGCGAGCGTCAATGACGTACATAAGTCTATTTCTCACAGTAAATTATACTTTCACCTTTTCTTTTACGCAGTACTTATAGAATTTTCTATACCCAAGGTTCTTCTATACCAAAATTTGTATATTTTTTCAAGATATATCAAACTTTGATTTGCGTACGAAATTCCAAAAAAGGTATACTTTTCCTGACCCAAAAATATTGCAAAATTATTACACGCGAAGTATAATGTAATTGAAAAAATACGCCTTTTCGCAGGCAGTCAGGAAAAGTATACTTTTTTTGGAAAAGTGAAAAATTTTAATTAAATTAGTATTTTAGTTGAATAAAAAATCGCAACGCTTTTATTTTTGCGTTGCGATTTTTGTGTTTTATATTGATTGAGATTTCTCCATTTCACTAAGTTTCAGTCGTAAGGAGCGAAGCGACGGCATAGCGAGCAAGCAATATTGCGTCTCGTGCGAGCGTCAATGACATTATAGATTTCTCCACTTAAGTCAAAGATTCTGTTAGTATTTGGTTTTGCGACTTTCTACAACCTATCAAAGTTCTGCGATTGTGTCGATTTCTACCAAAACGTTCTTTGGCAAAGTCTTGACTGCTACGCAAGATCTTGCCGGCTTGGACGTGAAGTATTGCGCATAAATGCCGTTGAACGTAGCAAAGTCACCCATATCCGCTAAAAAGCAGACTGTCTTGACTACTTTGTCAAGCGAAGATCCGCTTGCCTCAAGCACTGCTTTGACATTCTTGCAAACTTGATGAGTCTGCTCCTCTATCGTTGTCGCTTGGATATTGCCGCTTGCGGGATCTATTGCGATTTGTCCCGACGTGTATACCATACCGCCGCTTATCATTGCTTGCGAATAAGGTCCGATTGCCTGAGGGGCGTTGTTGGTGCTGACTACTTTCATAATAATACCTCCTATACTATCTTAAAGCCTGCTTTGGTAAGTTCGCTTTCAATACTGCGAATATGCTCAAAATTCTTGGTCTCGATTTGAATATGCAAGAAACAGCCGTTGACGTCGCTGCCCTCGTTGGATCTCTCGTGATGTATTGATATTACGTTGCCGCCAAGTTCTGATATGATTTTTGATACGTCCGTAAGTTGTCCCGGCTTGTCGACAAGTTCCAACGTGACGATATAGTTGCGTCCGCTCATAACAAGTCCTCTCTTGATTACTCTTGAGAGTATTGTTACGTCAATATTTCCGCCCGATACGAGACAGCATATCTTTTTGCCGTCGGTAGGTATCTTACCAAACATAGTTGCCGCAACAGACACTGCGCCTGCGCCCTCCGCTACCATCTTGTGCTGCTCTATAAGCGCAAGGATTGCCGCAGATATTTCGTCGTCGGTCACAGTAACTATGTCGTCAACGTATTTGGATATGAGTTCATAAGTGAGATCGCCCGGCTCTTTGACGGCAATTCCGTCGGCAATCGTATGCACGCTGTCAAGTTTGACAATCTTATGCTCTTTGAACGACTTTTGCATACTTGGAGCGCCGCTCGCCTGTACGCCGTATATCTTTATAGACGGCTTGAGCGACTTTGCCGCAAATGCAAGTCCTGCAATAAGTCCGCCGCCGCCGATAGGTACGACTATTGCGTCAAGGTCGTTGACTTGGCTCAATATCTCAAGACCAATCGTGCCCTGTCCTGCAATCACGTCCTCGTCATTGAAGGGATGAATAAAGGTATAGCCCTTCTCGTCCTTGAGTTTGAGCGCCATATTGTAAGCGTCATCATATACGCCCTTGACAAGACAGATGTCAGCGCCGTAACTTCTCGTTGCGTTTACCTTAGAGATTGGCGCGCCGTCGGGAAGACATATCAATGACTTGATACCGTTCTTTTTTGCCGCCAAAGCGACGCCTTGAGCGTGGTTGCCTGCCGAACAAGCAATTACGCCCTTTTTCTTCTCTTCCTCATTGAGTTGGGATATCTTGTAATACGCTCCGCGTACCTTAAAAGATCCAGTTACTTGAAGATTTTCTGTCTTGAGATATACTTCCGCGCCCTCTTTAATCTTGGGAGCGTAGATTATATCCGTCTCTCGTATAGCCTCTTTCAACACCTGTCCGGCGTGATATACTTTGTCTAAAGTCAACATATATTTTGTCCTTTATTTTTGTTATATTGCAAATCACTTCAACACTGCGCCTTTGTCTGCGCTTGTGACAAGTCGGGAGTATCTTGCAAGCCAACCAGTCTTGACGTTGGGTTCTTTTTCGACTAGTTTTGCTCTGCGCTCCTGCAACTGCTTGTCGTCTACGCGTACGTTGACGGAGTTGTTTGGAATATCTATGTCGATAATGTCGCCTTCTTTTATCAAAGCAATCTCTCCGCCTACTGCCGCCTCAGGCGCAACGTGACCTATTGACGCTCCTCTAGACGCTCCGGAAAATCTTCCGTCAGTGATGAGCGCAACGCTCTTGTCAAGTTTCATACCAGCCAAAGCCGAAGTGGGGTTAAGCATTTCTCTCATACCCGGTCCGCCCTTTGGTCCTTCGTATCTTATGACGACTACGTCTCCCGCTTTGATTTTTCCGCCGTAGATTGACGCAATCGCATCGTCTTCGCAGTCGAATACCCTTGCAGGTCCTGAGTGAACAAGCATCTCGGGAGCAACGGCGCTACGCTTGACTACGCAGCCGTTCTTGGCAATATTACCCCAAAGTATTGCAATACCGCCTGTCTGCGAATAGGGATTGTCTATTGATCTTATAGTATCATAATCCTTTACGCTTGCGTACTTGATATTTTCGCCGACAGTCTTGCCTGTGGCAGTGATAGCAGAAGTGTCAATGAGTTTTTTCTTGGCAAGTTCTGCAAGAACAGCCTGTACTCCGCCCGCCGCATTGAGGTCTTGCATATGCGTAGGTCCTGCAGGAGCAAGATGACAGAGATTAGGCGTGCGAGCGCTTATCTCATTGATTGTCTTGAGGTCAAGCGGAAAACCTGCCTCATTGGATATTGCAAGCAAGTGCAATACGCTGTTGCTTGAACAGCCGAGCGCCATATCGCAAGCAAGCGCATTGCGGATAGACTTCTCATTGATAATATCTCTCGCCTTTACATCCCTCTTCACAAGGTCCATAATTGCCATACCTGCGTGCTTTGCCAAAGCAATTCTTGCGCTCATTACCGCAGGTATCGTGCCGTTGCCCGGCAACGCAATACCTATAGCCTCGCAAAGACAGTTCATAGAATTGGCTGTGTACATACCCGAGCAAGATCCGCAGGATGGACAGCAATTCTCTTCGTACTCAAGGAGTTCTTTGTCGTCTATCATATTGGCTTTTCTTGCGCCGACCGCCTCAAACATCTTTGAGAGCGAAGTCTCCTGACCGCATACCGTGCCTGCCATCATTGGACCGCCGCTGACTACGACCGCAGGAATATTCATTCTCACTGCCGCCATAACCATACCCGGCACGATCTTGTCGCAGTTGGGCACGAGGACAAGTCCGTCAAAACAGTGAGCCATTGCCATTGTCTCAACGCTGTCTGCAATAAGTTCTCTTGACGCCAAAGAATATTTCATTCCGATATGTCCCATTGCGATGCCATCGCATACGCCTATAGACGGTACCATAATCGGCGTACCGCCCGCAAGTCTTACACCTGCCTTGACCGCCTCTGTGATCTTGTCAAGATTGATATGTCCCGGCACGATATCGCTGTGCGCAGATACAACGCCGATAAGCGGACGCTCTAATTCTTCTTTGGTGTAACCGCACGCATATAGGAGCGATCTTTGCGGAGCCGTCTCGACTCCCTTCGTCAAATATTCACTTCTCAAAGCCATAGTTTCCTTCTTCGCAGATATATTGCAACCTGCTTTTTTTAAAAGATTTTAATTGTGTTGATATAGATTCTTCGACTTCGCTCAGAATGACTCGTTCAAGGCGTACGTTCCGCTTTTTGTTCATCTCTTTGAGCATAGTCGACTGTCTATTACGGATTGAGATTTCTCCACTTCAGTCGAAATGACATAAGAATTAAATCAAGATTACATCAACTTCAAATCGAAAATCCCGATACCGTTACGTTCAATAATAATATTTTTATATATCATTATTAAGTTAGGCAAATAAGCCATTTATTAAATAAACGACTTATTTGACTGTTTTGCTATATTTTTTATTATATTTTGTTTCTCTCCTCGCTAATTTACCGTTCTACGAGAAGATAGATAGGCAATAGATAAAATAGCGGATTTTTTGTCAAGATTGTCTTTGGCGAGCGTCGTCGTACTTGCTGTACGTCGGCGTGAGCCAAAGGCTGTATTGGCGTAAAAGACGCATTTTAGTCTTGACTAGCCTATCTTTGAGTAGAACTTACTTCTTCAACCAACTCATCATAGTGCGGAGTTCTTTGCCGACTTTCTCAAGCGGATGCTCAAGTTCCAATTGACGGGTTGCAAGGAAGTGAGCGCACTTGCCGCTCTTGTTTTCCGTCATCCACTCGGAACAGAACGTGCCGTCTTGGATCTCGCGCAAAACTTTCTTCATTTCTTTTCTCGTCTCTTCAGTGATAAGTCTTCTGCCGGTGCGATAGTCGCCGTACTCAGCCGTGTTGGATATAGAATATCTCATCATTTCAAAGCCGCCCTTGTTGATAAGGTCAACAATGAGTTTCATTTCGTGAATACACTCGAAGTATGCCATCTCAGGAGCGTAGCCTGCCTCAACCAACGTGTCGAAACCTGCTTTCATCAATTCCGTTACGCCGCCGCAAAGAACTGCTTGCTCGCCAAACAAATCTGTCTCCGTCTCTTCTCTGAAAGTCGTCTCCAAGATTCCTGCTCTGCCTGCGCCGATGCCACTTGCGTATGCCAAAGCGTAATCCTTTGCCTTACCCGAAGCGTCTTGATATACTGCGATAAGAGAAGGAACGCCCTTACCCTCTTCGTATTGACTTCTGACGGTGTGACCCGGTCCCTTAGGAGCAACCATTATTACGTCAATGTCCTTTGACGGTTTGATAAGTTTGAAGTGAATGTTGAGACCGTGAGCAAACATCAATACCTTGCCCGGTGTCATAAACGGTTTTACTTCAGCATCATATATATCTGCGCAAGTCTCGTCCGGAACAAGCATCATTACCAAGTCGCCCGCTTTTGCTGCATCTGCAACAGGCATAACCTTAAGTCCTGCTTTGCGAGCCTTCTCTGCGTGTCTCGAGCCATCTCTCAAACCTACGACTACGTTTACGCCGCTGTCTGCCAAATTCATTGCGTGCGCGTGGCCTTGTGAGCCAAATCCGATAACTGCTACGGTCTTGCCATCCAAAAGTTTTAAATCGCAGTCAGTATCATAATACTTCTTGATCATTTTTGTATCCTCCAAAAATATAAAATTTATATTCAGTAGCTTAGTATTTGCTAAACATTGATTACATTATTATTTCGTCTATGCTCTGTCCGGCGGGTATCATAGGCAAAACCTTTTCGTCTCTGTCAATGACAGCCTCGATTATGCAAGGCTTGCCAGACTTGTAAGCCTCGCTCAAAGCAACTTTTAACTCGTCAAGCGTGGTCGCCCTATACCCCTTGCCGCCAAAAGCCTCTGCAAGTTTGACGTAGTCAGTCGCTCTGTCAAGCGTGGTCTGCGAATATCTCTTGCCATAGAACTGCGTCTGCCACTGTCTTACCATACCCAACACGTTGTTGTTGATAACAATGCTGACGATTGGCAAGCCGTAACTTACGCTTGTGCAAAGTTCGTTGAGATTCATATGGAAAGAGCCGTCGCCTGTGACGTGCGCAACCTTTCTGCTTGGATAAGCCGTCTGCGCGCCTATTGACGCTCCGTAGCCGTAGCCCATTGTGCCAAGTCCGCCTGAAGTGAGAAAACTTCTGCACTTGGTGCGCTTGGAATATTGAGCCGCCCACATTTGGTGCTGACCAACGTCTGTGACGATAATTCCGTCTTCGCCTATTTCGTCAGAGATCGCCTGTATGATTTGATGCGGTCTTAACACGCCCTCTTTGTCCTTTGGCTGATAATCATATTTTTTCCACTCGGCTATTTGAGCAAGCCACTCGTCGTGATTTGCCTTTTTGACAAGAGGCAAAAGCGCTGTCAAAACTTCTTTTACGTCGCCTATTACGCTCAAATCGCTTGTGACGTTTTTGTTAATTTCCGCTGCGTCAATATCAATATGTATGACCTTTGCCTCGCGGATAAACTTCTCTTTTGCAGTGGCAACTCTGTCGGAAAATCTCGTGCCTACCGCAATGACGAGATCGCTGCCGGCAATAGTTCTGCCCGCCGACATTGAGCCGTGCATACCGATAAGTCCGAGATTGAGTTTCTCTCCCCAACCAAGTACGCCTGCCGCCATAAGCGTGTGCGTAGCGGGTATCTGAGCCTTTTGCATAAGTTGCAAGAGTTCTTTCTCGCCTTGAGAGATAAGTACGCCGCCGCCAAAAAGTATTGCAGGACGCTTTGCATTGTTGATAAGGTCTGCCGCCTGCTTTATCACGCTTGCGTCAGCCTTGACGTATTCGTCAGCCTCTGCCTTAGGCATTGGCTTGAATTCGCATATATTGGAAGTGACGTCTTTAGGAATGTCTACAAGGACTGGTCCCGGTCTTCCGCTTTGAGCAATTCTGAAAGCCTCTCTTATTACGTCGTGAAGTTCTTCTACGTTGCGTACTACGAAGTTGTGCTTGGTAATAGGCATTGTTATGCCCGCAATGTATACTTCTTGGAAAGAGTCAAGTCCTATAAGCGAAGTCCCTACGTTGCCAGTAATCGCAACCATAGGTACGCTGTCCATAAACGCTGTGGCGATACCTGTAATAAGATTGGTTGCGCCCGGTCCAGACGTGGCGAGTACAACGCCGACTTTTCCTGTCGCTCTGGCATAACCGTCTGCGGCGTGCGAAGCGCCTTGCTCGTGAGCCGTCAATACGTGCTTGAGTTTGTCCTGATACGCATATAAAGCGTCGTAAATATTGAGGACGGAACCGCCCGGATAACCGAAAATGGTGTCAACGCCCTGCTCTAATAATGACTCTATTAAGATTTGTGAACCGTTTAACTTCATAATCACTCCATTGTGTACGCTATTCAATAATTTATATTATAATATTCTAGCCTCATTGTCAAGCAATTAAGGATTGAGATTTCTCCGCTTTGGTCGAAATGACATACTTGTTTAATCTTGCTTTGCGCGAGTGCGGAGATTAGTTGTATTTTTGTCCGTGCTAGGGCGAGATGAAGTCGTCAAGTGTACTTGCCGTACACGTCGACTTCTCAAGTCCCGACGTTAGGGCAAAAAGACGGCTGATATACGCGCTCGGTTATTCTAGTCCCATTAACTCTAGATAAATATCAGCATAATCAGTGCGACCTTTTTTAATACACTCAATGGCTCCCGACGGATGTCTGTCAAGCACGCCAGTGATAAGGTAAGGTATATCGTATCCCCATACAAGTCCGCTTTTCTTAAGTTTGAGCATCTCCTCTTCAATAAACTTGAGAATTGGATGCAACTTGTATTTTGGATTTTTCAAAAAGCCTATCAACAACTCAAGAGGACAGTTGCCTGCGCCTCTGCCAAGAGAATTGACGGTCGCATCAAGATAATTCACTCCGCACGCTACGGAATCAATGGTATTGGCGAATGCAAGTTGCTGATTGTTGTGCGCGTGAATGCCAATGAACTTGTTGTACTTAGCGCCCATATTGAGATACTTCTCGGCAAGTTTTCTCGTCTGCTCAGGATAGAGCGAGCCGTAACTGTCTACGAGGTATACTCCGTTGACTGGAGAATTGCCCAAAAGTTCCAAAGCCTCTTGAAGATCGCTCTCGTTGGCGTGTGATATCGCCATAATATTTACTGTCGTTTCGTAACCCTTCTTTGCGCAGTTTTCCACCATTTCTATTGCGGCTGGAATGGTGTTGATATAACTTGCTACTCTCACCATATCAATTACGCTTTCGTTCTTGGGAATAATATCCTTGTCAATATTTGTTCTGCCGACGTCTGCCATAACTGCGATTTTGAGGTCGGTATTGTTGTCTCCGACAATATCTCTGATATCCTTTTCGTCGCAGAATTTCCATTTGCCAAACTTGGTCTTGTCAAAGATTTCGCTCGAAGCCTTATAGCCGAACTCCATATAATCTATTCCTGCCTGAATATTCATCTGATACAACTTCTTGACAAACTCGTCTTCAAAATAGAAATTGTTGACAAGTCCTCCGTCTCTCAACGTGGCGTCGATAACTTTGATTTGAGGACTGAATGATAATAACGTTCTCTTTCCCATAAATGGCTCCTTTGATTATATTTATATAATTTCTATATATTTTAGCATATTTTTTTAGATAATGCAATATAATAATTAAATTACTTATCTTGCTTTATTTTGTCTGTGTTGGTCTCTATTTTATCTTCGCCGTATTTTGGATTGGGCGCTTTGCCTTTTCTTGCCATAACCTCTTGGAAGACGTCTTGAATTGATATTCCGCTTGCCTCAGCAAGTACGAGAGAGTGATAAAGCAAGTCGGACAACTCGCCTACGAGTTCGCCTTTCTTGCCAGCGACGGCGGCAATTACCGTCTCAGTAGCCTCTTCGCCTACTTTCTTGCAAATCTTCTCTATGCCCTTGTCAAAAAGATAATTGGTATAAGAGCCCTCTACAGGATTTTCTTTGCGCTGTCTTATCGTCTCGACGTCCTCAAATACCACCTTGTAATCAGGGACAAACTCAAACTCTTTCAACGTACGGTAAAAACAACTTCTGTTGCCTGTATGACACGCCGCGCCAATCTGCTCTATCTGCAAAAGCAAACAGTCGCAGTCGCAATCATAGAGTATCTTCTTGACCTTTTGAAGATGTCCCGACGTCTCGCCCTTTTTCCAAAGACACTGCCTTGAACGGCTGTAATAATATGCGTAACCGCTCTCCAAAGTCTTGTCTATAGCCTCTTGATTCATATACGCCTGCATAAGCACTTCTCCGGTGTATACGTCTTGCGCAACTGCGCATATAAGTCCGTCTCCGTTGAATTTAAATTTGATTTCTTCCATATTCTCTCCTTACATTCTCACAGGTATTCCCTCATTCTTGAGGTATTGCTTGAGCGTCTTTATCTCCAACTCCTTGAAGTGGAATAGCGACGCCGCCAACGCCGCATCTGCGCCAACGCTGTCGTCAAGCACGTCTTTGAAGTGGCTCATCTGTCCTGCTCCGCCGCTTGCTATGACAGGGATATTGACTGCCTGACAAACACGCCTTGTCAAATCAAGGTCATACCCAGCCTTTGTTCCGTCGCCGTCCATTGAAGTCAAGAGTATCTCGCCTGCGCCGTTCTTCTCGGCTTGCATAGCCCACTCGATTGCGTCTATGCCAGTATTTATCCTTCCGCCGTTGAGGTATACGTCAAACGAGCCTTTGTCATTGCGCTTTGCGTCTATGGCGACCACTACGCACTGTCTGCCGAATTTGAGCGCCGCATCAGTGATGAGATTGGGATTGCGTACCGCCGAAGAATTGATACTAATCTTGTCCGCTCCCAGATTGAGCAGTGCGCGAAAATGCTCTACGGTAGATATACCGCCGCCAACCGTCAATGGTATAAAAACTTGCTCTGCCGCCCTTGCAATGACGTCATACAGCGTATCTCTGCCCTCGTGCGTGGCGGTAATATCCAAAAAGACTATCTCGTCTGCGCGCATTGCATTGTACGCCTTCGCTACTTCTACAGGATCTCCTGCGTCTATTAAGTTGACAAAATTCACTCCCTTGACCACTCTGCCTTTGTTGATGTCAAGACAGGGAATTATTCTCTTGTTTAACAACTTCTGCTCCTATTTTGCTTTTGATATTTCAAGCGCTTGATTTAAATCTATTGCGCCTGTATATATACTCCTGCCGAGTATCGCTCCGTAGATATTCCTATCCATAACGGCTTTGACGTCGTCAAGCGTAGCCATACCGCCGCTTGCGATTATATTCATTCCGCTTTGCTGAGACAACTTTGCCGTAGCGTCTACGTTGACGCCGCAGAGCGCTCCGTCTCTGTTGATATCCGTATATATCACGGTGTCCGCGCCTCTCTTCTTCATATCCAACGCCACTTCAAGCGGTGTGAGATTGCTCTTCTCTACCCAGCCTTTGATAGCCACCAAACCGTCTTTTGCGTCTATACCGCAAGCGATTGCGTTGCCGTATTTTGCGCAAGCCCTGTCCATCAAGTCGGGATTGGTTACGCAAGCCGTACCCACTATTACTCTGCTTGCGCCCACTTCTTCAAGATAAAACTTAATCTTGTCAAAGGTCTTGATTCCTCCGCCTATCTGCACAGGGATTGACACCTTTTTGATAAGTTCTATCAGGGTGTCTTTGTTGACAAGAGAATTGTCAAAGGCTCCGTTGAGGTCAACGATATGAAGATATTCCGCCCCCATATCCTGCCATTTCAAAGCCATCTCCACAGGCGCGCCGTATACCGTCACGTCCTCTCTCTTGCCGTATAATAATCTAACGGCTCTGTTGTCCAATACGTCAACCGCTGGAAAAAGTATCATTATTGCTCCTATGTTATCCGCAATTGGATAAAGTTTTAGATATATTACTTGCGTTGCAAGCAGTCAATGTTGAGATTTCTCGACTTCGCTCGAAATGACAACGATAATTTACTAACTCTAGTTCGACGAGAAGATAGATGGGCAAAAAATAAAATGATAGATTTTTCGTCAAGATTGACTTTGGCGAGCGTCGTCGTACTTGCTGTACGTCGGCGTGAGCCAAAGGCTGTATTGGCGGAAAAGATATTTTTTAGATTTGCCTAGCCTATCTTTGAGCCGAACTAAATCATTTTTGCAAAGTTTGCAAGAAGTCTTAGCCCCGTATCTCCGCTCTTCTCAGGGTGGAACTGCGCTCCCCACACGTTGTCTTTGTTGACGGAAGATACGAATTCATAGTCATATATGCAAGTCGTCTCCACGTCTTTTGGGTCGCAACAACTTGCGTGATAACTGTGTACGAAATAGAAATTCATATCGTCAACGCCGTCAAAAAGTCTAGTGCGCTTTTGAAGTCTCAATTCATTCCAGCCAATATGCGGGACTTTGAGTTTGGTATCAAATCTGACTACCTCGCCTTTGATAAGTCCAAGTCCCTGATGCTCGCCGTCTTCATAACTCTTGTCAAAGAGCATCTGCATACCCAGACATATTCCCAAAAAAGGCTTGCCCTTGCCAATCTCCTTTTTGAGCGTATCAACAAGTCCGCTTTGAGTGAGCGCCGTCATTGCGTCTTTAAATGCGCCGACACCCGGCAAAACTATATGGCTTGCATCTTCCAAGTCGACTGCTTTATCAGTGATTTTCGCATTCTGTCCAACGTACTCAAAAGCCTTTTGAACGCTGCGCAGATTGCCCATACCGTAGTCAATAATCGCAATCATTCAAGCATACCCTTTGAAGACGGAATTTTGTCGCCAACAACTGTAGTCGCCTCTTTGAGCGCTCTTGCGAAAGCCTTGAATATAGCCTCTATCTTGTGGTGCGAGTTGCTGCCGTAATGCAAATTGATATGCAAGGTCAAGCCTGCTTGGTTTGCAACAGCGCGGAAAAACTCCTCAACAAGTTCAATATCAAAATCCCCAACTTTGCCTGTCATTCCGTCTGCGTTGAATACCAAGAACTGACGTCCGCTGATATCTACCGTGACAGTAGCCAAACTCTCATCCATAGGTATCGTCACGCTTGCGTATCTCTTGATACCCACCTTGTCGCCCAGCGATTGGGATATGGCTTTGCCAAGCACTATGCCTATATCCTCGACCGAGTGATGTCCGTCAACTCGCACGTCGCCGTTGCATTTTACGCTCACGTCAAATCCCGAGTGGCAGGCAAACAGCGTCATCATATGGTCAAAAAAGCCTATGCCTGTGTCAACTGCGTACTTGCCCGATCCGTCAAGATTGAGCGAAAGCGCAATTTGCGTCTCTTTGGTATTCCTCTCTATCTGCGATTTTCTCATTTATCCCTTCAACTCCTTTTTTCTCAACTTTATAGTATTTGCGTGAGCCGTAAAGCCTTCTGATTCGGCGAGTCTAATCACGTCGTCGCCTATGCTCATCAGATCGTCTTTGTCGTATTCGATATAACTTATCTTCTTCATAAATGTATCGACTGACAGCACCGACGAATATCTTGCGCTCCCGCTCGTCGGCAACACGTGCGACGGTCCGGCAAAATAATCTCCAAGCGGCTCGGGCGAATAATTGCCCACGAATATTGCGCCTGCGTTGGACAACTTCAATGCTATCTTGTCCGCATCCTTTGCGCACACTTCCAAGTGCTCGGGAGCAACTCTGTCGGCAATGGCTATTGCCTCGTCCATATTCTTTGCAAGTATAATCGCGCCGTTGTTGGTCAACGACTTCTCTATTATTTCTCTGCGAGACAAAAGCGCCGTCTGCCTTGCAAGTTCTCTATCGACTTCTTGCGCAATTCTCTCACTTGTCGTGACGAGTATGCTCGCCGCAAGTTCGTCGTGCTCTGCCTGCGAAAGCAAGTCGCTTGCAAGCAATACCGGGTCTGCCGTCTCGTCTGCAATGACAAGTATCTCGCTGGGTCCTGCGATCATATCAATTGCGACGTGTCCAAAGACTTGCTTTTTGGCAAGCGTAACAAATACGTTGCCCGGTCCGGCAATGAGATCTACTCTCGGCACAGACTGCGTGCCGTATGCCATAGCGGCAATTGCCTGCGCTCCGCCGACTTTGTATATTCTGTCGATACCGCACTCGTTGCACGCAACGAGTATAGCAGGATTGTTGATATTGGGCGTAGCGACTATTATCTCGCCCACTCCAGCCGCCTTTGCAGGGAGCGCCGTCATTAGCACTGTGGACGGATAACTTGCCTTGCCTCCCGGCACGTAAAGTCCCACTCTCGAAAGCGGTCTGTATATCCAACCAAGTTTGCTCTTTCCGTCGTTGCCGGATGGAAAAAACTCATTGACGAATTTGTCTTTCTGGCGAGAATGGTATGCGAGAATACTTGCCTTTGCCTTGCGTATGCTCTCAACGAGTTTTGCATCGACTGATTTATACGCCGCATCAATCTCTTCTTTGCTGACAAGAATACTGCCGCCGTCAATGACCTGTCTGTCAAACTTGAGCGCATATTCAAAGAGCGCCTCATCTCCCCTTGCTCTCACGTCGGAGATAATAGCGTCTACAGCGGATATATACTCGCTGTTGTCAAGTTGAGTTCTTGAAAAAACTCTGCTCATATCGTCTTCGCCGTATTTTAATATTGGTACCATAAATCTAGTTTTCCTTGTTTTTGATTATTTCGTCAATATTCTTGACAAGAGGTTTTATCACGTCGGCTTTGGTCTTGAGCGACACTTTGTTGATGATAAGCCTTGCCGAACAGTTGACAATCTCCTCAAGTACGCAAAGGTCGTTTTCTTGCAAGGTCTTGCCGCTCTCAACAATATCAAGAATTATGTCGCTTAATCCTACGATTGGTCCAAGTTCTATTGATCCGTGAAGAGGTATTATCTCTGCGTTTTGTCCTCTGCCGTCAAAAAAGTCTTTGGCAATATTCACGTACTTGGTGGCTACTTTGATAATATTGCGAGGTTTGGACAAATCAAAGTCCTTGTATCCTGCAAGGCAAAGTCTGCACTTGGCAAAACCCAAATCAATGAGTTCGTATACGTCGCGATCTTCTTCCATAAGCGTGTCTTTGCCGACCACTCCCACGTCCGCAACGCCGTGCTCAACGTATATCGGCACGTCGCTGGGCTTGACGAAAATAAACTTGAATTTTCCGCTCGCGTCACTCATAACGAGTTTGCGAGAAGGCTCTAATATGCGGCGGCAATCGATACCGCATTGCTCAAGTATATCAACGCTTTTTTCGGCAAGTCTGCCCTTTGCCAAAGCAAAAGTAATTACGTCCTGCATATCACACTTCCTCCTCTTTTGCCCCAAAGAAAATCCCTTTGTCTGCCTTCAACGTCTCTTTGACCTTGATAAGGTCGGCTTTTGAAGTGGCAAATGTGCATTTTGCATTTATGCCCTTACTCAAAAGTTGACGCGCCTTTTGCTCTGCAAGATTCATATTGTCAGGCGTATAACCTACGACAACTTGGACTTTGGGAGCCTTGACAAGTTTTTGCTGATTGTCAAGCGCTGTCGTCAAATATCCTATGCCAATCGCAAATCCTACCGCCGGAATATTTTTGCCGAATGCGTCGCACAACTCATCGTAACGTCCGCCGGCAAGTATAGCCCTGCCCAAGTCTTTGATTATGCCGCGCATAACCATACCCGAATAATATTTCATCTTGCCTACGCTGCTCATATCAAAAGTGACGTACTTCTCATAGCCAAGACTCTTGAAACCTGCATATACGGCTTTGAGGTTGTCCACCGCCGCGCGCATTTGAGCGTTGAGACACAACGCTTGCGCCTCTTTGAGTATCTCTTCTCCGCCAAAAAGCATCGGCAGGCGAGCCAACGTGTCAAGCATATTCTTATCCATTTCACTAGATAGCGTATAAAGTTTGATACCGTTCTTGGACTCAATGCAATTGACGAGTACGTCTCTGTCCTCTTCCGCCACATCGTATGCGTCAAGCAAGCCCTTGAAAAAGCCTACGTTGCCGAGTTCTATCTGGAAGTCGTCAAGACCTACGGCAAGCAAACTCTTGATGGCAAGCATAACGACCTCTACGTCGATATTGTCGCCCTTCTCGCCCATTATCTCCACGCCGGCTTGCGTAAACTCTCTCAACTTGCCCTCGTTCTCTATCGCGCTGAAGGACTTGCCGAGATAGCAAAGTCTCTGGCTGTCTTGCAACTTGGTGCATACGATACGCGATATCGGCATTGTAATATCGGGGCGCAAAATGAGCAAATCGCCATCCACGTCAGTGACCTTGAACAACTTGTTGAGTTCTACTTTGCCTACGCCGCTGTCAAAAAGTTCGTACCTCTCCAATATCGGCGACTCTATCTCGCTGTAGCCGTAGAATTTGAAACAATCCATAAGTTTGCTTTCTACATCTCTTCTGGAGAAACAATCGTCAGGCAAATGGTCCTGCGCGCCTTTGGGCAACTTAAATTTCTTAATCATAAGATACCTATTGTTGTGTATTTATATTACGTTGAATATTAATGCGGAAATAAAAAATACGCCCGCAAAATATTATAATACAAGAATATTATAATATTTTATGGAGCGTTTGTCTATCAATTTGTTGGGCAGATTAAAGCAAATGCTTAACTCCGCTCTTTTTGGATACTCTGTAAAGCGTGATTTTGCTGCCCAAAACCTGCACTACTTCAGCATTGGCGCTTTGAGCGAGTTCTTCGGCAATCTCCTTTGCGGAAAATTCCGCATTCTGCAAGACGGCAACCTTGATGAGTTCTCTGCTCTCCAATTGCTCGTCAATTTGCTTTATCAGCGTTTCGCCGATACCGTTTTTTCCTATATGCGTTGTGGGTTGCATCTTCATTGCAAGCGACCTAAGCGCCGCTCTTTGACTGCTTGTCATATTTCCTCCGTGTGTTATCCGCTATTAGGGGATAAGTGATATCGTTCACGTTGTGAACGGTTGTATTTAATTCGTCACCTCTAGCGTAGTCGAGAGGTCTCTATCCGTATTTTATACTGATGAGATTTCTCCTCTCCGCTACGCTTCGGTCGAAATGACATATTTGCGTGCTGATACACTGTTGTGACCGTGGAGATTAGTGCGATTTTCGTCTTATCCAAAGCGACCGAGTGGTGAGCGTACTTGCCGTACGTGACCCCGAGTGTCGACTTGCAGATAAGGCGGAAGGCGTGCTGATATACACGGTCACTCTATAAAGTCGAATTCGATATCGGCAATCCTCACCGTATCCCCCTCTTTACACCCATTCTTGACGAGTTCTTTAATTACTCCTCTGTCTTTGAGCATCTTTTGGAAATACCTAAAAGATTCATAGTCGTCAAGCACGACGTTGCGCACAAGCATATTGATAAGTCCGCCGTGAACTTCGTATACTCCGTCCTCGTCGATTGTGACGATATACGACGTGCTGTCGTTGCGGTTTTCGTCAAACTCAACGACTTCCATAGGCTCTGCCTCAGGCAAAGTATCAAGTAGGTCTACTATCTGCGAAAGCATCTCTTTGGTACCGCTGTTGGAGATAGCAGAAACTCTGATTACCTTTTTCCCTATCTTTTTTTCAAACTCGTTGACTACGCTTTCGTCTTCAAGCAAATCGCACTTGTTGGCAACAACGATTTGCTCAAGTCCTGCCAATTTGGTCGAGTAATTCTCAAGTTCGCTATTGATAGTGACGAAATCATCGTATGGGTCGCGACCTTCGATACCCGATATATCCACTACGTGTACGATAAGACGTACTCGCTCTACGTGTCGCAGGAAGTTGTGTCCCAAACCTGCGCCCTCGCTTGCGCCTTCGATAAGTCCGGGTATATCCGCAAGCACAAAGTCTCTGTCATAGTATTTGACTACGCCGAGATTGGGCGTAAGCGTGGTAAAATGATAATTGGCTATCTTGGGTTTTGCCGAAGATACTACGGACAAAATCGTCGACTTGCCTACGTTGGGAAAGCCTACAAGTCCGACGTCGGCAATGGTCTTGAGTTCTAGAGTGAGTTCTATCTCTTGGGTCTTTTCGCCTCGTTGACTAAATCTCGGCGCCTTGCGTTGGGCTGTGGCAAAACGCGCATTGCCCTTGCCGCCAAGTCCGCCCTTTTGCAACAAAAACTCGCTGTCGTCATAAAACATATCGGCAAGCACGTTGCCGCTGATCTTTTCTTTGATGACGGTACCCTTTGGCACTTTGATATAGAGCGGCTTTCCGCTCTTGCCCTTGCAATTCTTTGCTCCGCCGTTTTCGCCGTTTTCTGCGCGGAAGTGCTTGGCGAACTTGAAGTCAATGAGAGTAGACGCGCTCTTGTCTACGACAAAAATCACGTCTCCGCCGTTGCCTCCGTCTCCGCCGTCAGGTCCGCCTTGAGCGACATACTTCTCGGTGTGAAAGGATACTATGCCGTCTCCGCCGTTGCCGGCTTTGACGAATATTGTTGCGATATCTAAATACATACTCTTTCCTTATTTTGTTATTTTAATTTCTCTATGATTGCTTTTGCAGCCTTACGTCCTGCGCCCATAGCGAGTATGACCGTTGCCGCGCCGGTAACTGCGTCTCCGCCTGAATATATGCCGTCTATACTCGTCTGCATTGTTTCTTCGTCGACTACTATCGTTCCCTTTTTGGAAAATTCCATACCTGCGCACGACTTGCGTACAAGCGGATTTGGGCTTGTGCCAAGCGCTACGATAACTTGGTCTACGTCAATGACGAATTCGCTACCCTCTATCGGCTCGGGTCTTCTGCGTCCTGATGCGTCAGGCTCGCCAAGTTGCATCTTTACGCACTTGATGCCGCATACCTTGCCGTCCTTGCCGAGAATCTCCACTGGATTTGTGAGAAGTACCAACTTGATACCCTCTTCTTCTGCGTGGTCTATCTCTTCGGCTCTTGCCGGCATCTCTTCTCTGCCTCTGCGATAGATTATGTATACTTCGCCGCCGCCTATTCTCTTGGCTGTACGCGCCGCGTCCATAGCCACGTTGCCTGCGCCAATGACAGCAATGGACTTGCCGCAATATATCGGCGTGATAGCGTCTTCTTTATATGCTTGCATAAGGTTGGCTCTCGTCAAAAGTTCGTTGGCGGAAGATACTCCGTTGAGGTTTTCGCCCGGTATATTCATAAACATAGGAAGTCCTGCGCCTGTACCTATGAATATAGCGTCGTATTGCTCCTTAAGTTCGTCAAACGTGATAGCCTTACCCACGACTGTGTTGAGCCTGAACTCAACTCCAAGCGCTTTGAGTTTGTCTATCTCCTTTGCAACGACGTCGTCTTTTGGAAGTCTGAATTCGGGAATACCGTATACCAATACTCCGCCTGCTTTGTGGAACGCCTCAAATACCGTCACTTTAAAACCTGCTTGAGCGCAGTCGGCCGCGCAAGCAAGTCCTGCAGGTCCACTGCCTATTACGGCAACGCTTTTGCCATTGGGCGCAGGCGCTTTTAATGCCGAAGTGCCTTTCTTAAGTCCATAGTCGCCCACGTATCTCTCCAATGCGCCAATAGCAACGCTCCCGCCAAGTTTTGCTTTGCGGATGCACTTGCCCTCGCATTGATTTTCCTGCGGACATACTCTGCCGCATATCGCAGGCAACAGCGACGACTGGCTTATCACGTCCAAAGCGCCGTCTTTGTCGTTTTGGGTAAGGCAATGGATAAACGCAGGTATGTCTATGCCCACCGGACAGCCGGTGCGGCAAGGCGCATTCTTGCAATTTATACATCTTGACGCCTCTTCCAACATCAAAGCGTCGTCAAAGCCTAGATTTACTTCTTTAAAATTGTGTATTCTCTCTTGCGCCGATTGGTGCAAGGTCTTATTTCTTGGTGCGTTGTTCATATTCTCAACCTCTCAAATTACATTTCTGCTCGTGTTCGCGATAGAACTTGGATCTCATCATTGCCTCGTCAAAGTCGACTTTATGTCCGTCAAATTCAGGTCCGTCTACGCAAGCGTACTTTGTCTGTCCGTCTACTGTAAGTCTGCAACCGCCGCACATACCTGTGCCGTCTACCATAATGGTATTCATAGATACAACGGTGGGTATATTGTATTTTCTCGTCAGTTCGCTGACGTTCTTCATCATAATCATTGGTCCTACGACGAGTACGCAGTCTATCTTGTCGCCTGCGTCAATTCTCTCCTGCAAAACGGTAGTTACAAAGCCTTTTGTACCCATTGAGCCGTCGTCGGTGGATATATATACGTTCTCGCAGTTTGCCTTGAATTCGTCTATATCAAAGAGCAATTCTTTGGTTCTTGCGCCCATAATTACGTCGCTTTTCAAGCCCTTTTGGTGGCGCAATTTCGCCTGCGGATATATTACCGCGCAGCCTATACCGCCGCCGACAAGCACCAAATTCTCATATTCGTCCAAGTCGGTAGGATTGCCAAGCGGTCCGACCAAAGCGTGCAATTCGTCGCCTTCTTTGAGAGCAGCCATTCTGTGAGTGGAATAACCTACTTCCTGCACAAGCAAAGTAATTGTCTCTTGCTCTCTGTCATAGTCGCATATCGTGAACGGCACTCTCTCGCCGCCTTCCTCGACTATGACTATTACAAACTGTCCCGGCAAGCAATGCTTGGATACCACCGGCGTATGTACGACGTATTTTTTTACTCTGGGAGCAACGTCGAAAATTTTTAAAAGTTTGTTCATATTTATAACTCCTGTTATGCTATCTTTTAGTTGTGTCATCTCGACCGCAACGGAGAGGTCTAATCAGTATTAGATTTCTCGACTTCGCTCGAAATGACGTTTGGCAGTCGAAATGACGTTGGGTATATCAATGATGATTTTGTTATCTCGTTAATACTTACTCATTGAGATATTGCCTGCAATAGTCGCATATCAGACAACTGCCGCACTCGGGTTTGCGCGACGAGCAGGTATATCTGCCGTGATGTATCAACAAGTGATGAGCGTGCGACCACTTGTCCTTAGGAAGTATCTCCATCAGCGCTTTTTCCACCTTGAGCGGATCGTCGCTGTCGCAAAAGCCTATGCGATTGGCAAGCCTTAAGACGTGCGTATCCACCGCTATGGCGTCTCCGCCGTATGCCACAGCATATACGACGTTTGCGGTTTTCTTTCCCACGCCTGCCAGCGTCATAAGTTCTTGGATCGTGCCAGGAACTTTGCCGTCAAACTTGTCCACTATATCGCGGCTTGCAGAGATTATATTATGCGCTTTGTTGCGGTAAAATCCGCAAGAAAAGATATATGGCGCCAAGTCTTCGTCTTCAAGTTCCGCAAACTGCTCAGGCGTGTTGTATACCTTAAAAAGTTTTTCCGTAACCTGATTGACTCGCTTGTCCGTGCATTGCGCCGACAGTATTACTGCCACCAGCAATTCAAACGGCGTGCCGTATTGGAGTTCGCACTCGGCATTGGGGTGCATCTGCTCCAACTTGTCAAGCATATCGTCTATATCTTCTTTTGAAAACTTCTTCATACTGATTGAGATTTCTCCACTACGGTCGAAATGACATTGCATTTATGCAGATTGGCAATATCTATAGAGATATTACCTCATCGTTCGACGAAAAGAGAGATAGGCAAAGAATAAAATATCAGAAAAGACGCATTTTAAATTTGCCTAGCCTCGCTTTGAGCCGAACCTAAACTTGAAGTATTCTCTTGACTGCCTCAAGCGTCGTCTCTCTGTCTCCAAAAGCCGTGAGACGGAAATAGCCCTCGCCCATCTCGCCGAAACCTGCGCCCGGCGTGCCGACTACGTTGGCTTTGGTAAGCAAGTGGTCGAAGTACTCCCAACTCGTCATACCCTCCGGACACTTGAGCCATATATACGGAGAATTTATACCGCCGGTATGCCATATTCCCTTTGCCTCGAGCGCCTCGTGGATAATACGCGCGTTTTCCTTATAGTAAGCAATATTGGCTCTAATTTGCTTTTGACCTTCTTTGGAGAATACCGCCTCTGCTCCTCTTTGGATTATGTAAGGTACACCGTTGAACTTGGTGCACTGACGTCTATTCCAAAGTTTGTTGAGCGGCGTGTCGTCAAAAACGAGTTCTTTAGGCACGACTGTATATCCGCATCTTGTGCCGGTAAATCCTGCCGTCTTGGAGAAAGAACAAAACTCTATCGCGCAAGTTCTTGCACCCTCGATTTGCAATATGCTTGTGGGCAAATTATCTTCGCCGACAAAAGCCTCGTATGCGCTGTCAAAGATAATCAAAGCCTTTTGCTTGTTGGCGTAATCAACCCACGCTTTCAACTCTTCGCGAGTATATACCGACCCTGTAGGATTGTTGGGCGAACAGATGTATATAATATCCGCCTTATAATTCTCGTCAGGCATTGGCTTGAATCCGTTGGCTTGATTGCCTTGAGCCGTGTCTATCTTCCTGCCTGCCATCACGTTGGTATCAACGTATGCCGGATATACCGGATCGGGAATAAGCACCTTGTTGGAAGGATGCAATATATCTAGGATATTTCCCAAATCGCTCTTTGCTCCGTCGCTTATAAAGACTTCGTCAGAAGATACTTTGACATTCTTGGTAGCGTAATAATCTACTATTGCGTTACGCAAAAAGTCGTGACCTTGCTCAGGTCCGTATCCTTGAAAAGTCTCCTTTGCGCCCATTTCGTCGACGGCTTTGTGCATTGCCTCAACCACTGTGGGAGCAAGCGGCAACGTAACGTCGCCTATACCCAGTCTGTATACTTTTACGCCGGGATTAGCGGCTTGGAATTCCTTGATTTTTTTAGCCACTGTAGAAAACAGATAACTGTCTTTTAAGTCCAAAAAATTATTGTTGATTTTCATTCTCTATTCCTTTATTTATATATATCAATATATTACTTTATTTTGCTCTCTTTCATCACGACGTATTCTTCTCTCTCTGCGCCTACCGATACGTATGTGATAGGACAGCCGACTGCCTTTTCAAGATACTCAATATATTTGAGCGCCTGCTTTGGCAAATCGCTTGGCTTTCTGCAACCTGATATGTCGCAATTCCAGCCGTCCATATATTCAAATACCGGCGTAGCAATTCTCAAATCTTCTCCGCTTGGGAAAGACGTCGTAACCTTGTCGCCCACTTTGTACGCTACGCAAACAGGGATCTTGTCAAGATAAGACAATACGTCAAGTTTGGTAAGCGCAAGTTCGGTCGCGCCTTGCATCTCCACACCGTACTTAGATGCCACTACGTCAAAAGCGCCAACTCTTCTCGGTCTGCCGGTTGCCGCTCCGTATTCTCCGCCCGCCTCTCTCAAAGCGTCTGCCTCTTTGCCAAACATCTCTACCGTAAACGGTCCTTCGCCTACGCAAGAACTGTATGCCTTCATAATGCCGAATACGTTGTCAAGTCTATACTTGGGAATACCTGCGCCGATAGGAGCGTACGCCGCAATGGTGTTTGACGAAGACGTATATGGATTGATACCAAAATCAATGTCTCTCAATGCGCCGAGTTGCGCCTCAAATACAACTTTCTTGCCTGCCTTGAGGCTCTCATCCAAAAACTCGCCTGTGTTGCACACAAACGGCTTGAGTTGGTTGCCGTACTCTTCAAGCCAATTCATAATCTCATCGACTTCTATCTTGTTGGAACCGTAAGCCTTCTCAATAAAGAGATTTTTCCACTCAACGATACCTTCGATTCTCTTTCTCAAAGCCTCAGGATGGAACAAGTCGCCCATCATTATTATCTTCTTGAGATACTTGTCGCCATACACCGGCGCAATACCTCTTCTCGTAGAACCGTACTTGGCGTCGCCCAATCTGTCTTCTTCCAAGCAGTCCTGTCTTACGTGATACGGCATACAAATTACCGCGCGAGAACTAATCTTGAGATTGTCGGGCGTGATCTTGACACCCTTTTCCGTAAGTCTGCCCATTTCGCCAACAAGGTGCTGCATATCAATTACCATACCGTTGCCCATAACGTTGACGACTTCGGGACGCAAAATTCCCGACGGAATAAGGTTGAGAATAAACTTGCCAAGATGATTGATGACTGTGTGTCCGGCGTTGTTTCCGCCCTGATATCTGACTACCACGTCGTAGTCGCTGGATACCAAGTCTACCATTCTGCCTTTGCCTTCGTCACCCCAGTTGATTCCTACTATTGCTGTTAACATTGTTTTGTATTCTCCTTTTCGCTTACGCGAATAAACTTTATTTATGTTAATTTTTAATAATGTGAATATTTTGCCCAATCTACACCTTAACATATTTATTCATATTTTATCACAATCTAATTATCTTTATCAAGTAAATAATATTAGTCATATATTATTTATAGAGGCTTTTTATTAAAAGTATAGAATTTATGTCTGTATTTTAGTCGATCTATTATCTTTCTTCACAATACTTTTCCTCCGACAATACGCATTTCTCTTTATAGTATTTAAATACTAAATCATCAATCTTACACAGTATAATTATAACTTTTTATAAATATTACTCTGTTTTTATCTAAAATTTATTATAAAAAGCGTAAGTATATAC
>JAIDRT010000059.1 GCA_029061605.1 Clostridia bacterium
ATAATAATCAACATTATTAAGATATATTGTCAATTATCATACATTTTAAAGCCAAATGGCATACATTTTTGAGTTGATATTTTGCACCGTTTGACCTATAATTAGAATAGTAAAATAATAGATAAAAGTCAATTACTTTTACACAATTTGTTAGCAGAGGACAAAGATATGGCAAAGATTACTCAAAAAGAATACGATCAAATGCACGCTCAATACGCAAGAATGGAAGCGTACGATCAATGGTCTACGCCCTATACCGTCGACGACGCAATTACCGTAGACAAAGATTATCAGTTCCGTCCAAAGACTGCGAGTTTTAAAGTAGGAAGCGCAATTGTCAAATTTCTTTTGCGCACTATGCTCCCGCTTGCCAACAAATTGCTGTTTGACCTCAAGATCGAAGGAAAAGATAATCTCAAACAAGTGGACAATGCAATTAGAGTATCAAATCACGTAATGCTACTCGACGCAATGGTCAACTTCCAGGTTGCTTTCGGTCACAAGCACTATATGACCGGCGCTGAATTTCAACTCAAAAAAGGTGTCGGCGGAAAATTCTTGAGGGCAGGAAGATTTTTGCCGCTTGCAAATTCAATCAAAGCAATGAGCAATCTTGACAAAGAGATCTCAACCATTTTTGAGGAAGGCAACTCTGTCGTAACGTTCTACGCAGAGCAAGTAATGTGGGAAAAATACGAAAATTCACGTCCTCTCAAAAAGGGCGCTTTCCACTACGCAGTCAAAAATAACGTGCCTGTCGTAATGACAGTGATACTCTTCCGCAAACCTAATTGGATAAGACGTAAGTTGGGCGTCAAAAAGGACTGTACCGTCAAAATATGCCCCGCTATCTATCCTAAGAAAGAACTGTCCGCAAAAGAAAATATCGAATATTTGCAAAAGGCTACGCAGGAAATGTACGACCGCACTGTATGCGAGTTCTACGGCTATGACTACGAGCAATATGATATGAGATTGACTCCCCTTGAAAATAAATTTGTTGCGCAAGGACTTATTGACAAAGAGCAAACGCTATCCACCAAACCAAACGACAACGCATTGCGTCAAAAGGTAATGCTCAAGATGGCGCAAAATCAAATAACTCCAAGACAAATCGTCGTTGAGGACGATTTAGTCGAAGATGAGTTGATGGAATATTGCAACTTTGACGACGGTAACGAAGAAGAGTCTTTTGCAGAAAACAGAATTTAATAAATTTGCTTTTTTCACATAATTTTTTCACTTCCACATATCGGTTTGACCGAGCAAAAGCCACCCCACAGGTGGCTTTTGTGTTGTGTTGGGAGTCTTCTCCGCATCGCTCAATGTGATGAAAATATAAACGTCATTGACACTCGCTATGTCCTCGCATCTGCTTGCTCGCTATGCCGTCGCTACGCTCCTTACGACTGTAGCGTAATAGGATTAGATCTCTCCACTACGGTCGAGATGACAAAACGAGACCTCTCGACTTCGCTCGAGGTGACAAAATTCTGTTATTGACGCTTGCAAATTGTTCTGTCATTTCGACCGAAACGCAGTTAAGCGGAGAAATCTAATCCAATTACTTGGCTTCCCCTTGAGGGGAGGCTCCGCCATAGGCGGTGGTGAGGTGTAATTAACAGGATGACAAAAGCGAGATTAAATCTCGCTTTCATATTTTACTTTATACGCTTAAAAAACTCTCTCCCAACCGCAGAGATTGGTGTAATTTTTACCCGTGTGGCGGCAACCGAGCGGTGAGCGTACTCGCTGTACGTGACCCCAAGGGCGTCCTAGCCGTTAGGGTGAAAGGTGCGCCAATATATGCGGTTGTCTCTTACTTCTTATTCTTCAATGCCCTCTGCTCCTTCATATACTCCTGATATCTGTCTATCTGATCTTCTCTCAAATTGACCATTCTCTTTGCCGTCGCAAAGGCTTGCGCGTCGGCTACTATGAGTTCTGTTTCTTTTACTCTCATTTTTGTTCCTTCATTGCCCGCGTCTCTTCTAATGTCCTTCAAATACTCGTCTTCCATCTTAAAGAGCGCTACTGTCGTGTCTTTCTTTATCGTCAACTTGATTAGCGGATTGACGCTCGACTGTCCCAAGAGTATGAAGTATGTCGACTTCTTCTCCTTGCACTTATCTTTTGTCAACGCGTATTCTCTTAGACTATCAAAGTACTTTTTCTGTTGTTTAGACAGTCTTGCGTACGCTTCGTCAAGTGTAAGTCTAGGAGCCCTTTCTTTTGGCGTCTTTGCAGGTGCGGTTACTTTTACTTCTTTCTCAATTACCTTTTCTACAACTTTCTCTACAGGTACTTCGACTATCTTCTCTACCGGCACTTCCTTGACGACTTCTTTTTCGACGATTTTCTCTACCTCAACAGGAACTTCTACCTTAACTTCTTTCTCTACAACTTTTTCTACTTCTATTGGCACCTCGACGACTTTTTCCACTATCTTTTCGACAGGTACTTCTTTCTCGATTATCTGCGCTTGAGGTTGAGTTGCTGACAATTCCAAGATTTTTTCCATTAGTTTTTCTTGGTTTTGCATCAAGTTTTCCTGCGTCTTCATCATCTGCTTTATTGTTTCGTCATTTACAGCAGTTGTTGCCACCTCTCTTTCAACAACTTTCTCAATTGGTTGCTCTGCGAGTTTTCTTATCAAATCTCGCATCTCTTCTTCGTTCTTTTGAGACTTCTCCATCAATTTCTCATTTTGATCTATGAGTTTCTGCACGAGTTCGTCATTTGTAGACGCCTGTTGTGGCAAAAGTTGTTGAACACCTGGAAGTAATGCTGTAACAGTATCGGAGATTATTCCGCGTATCTCCTCTGCGCCTATTCCGTAGCCTCCGCCCATATATCCGCCTTGGGACATACCCTGTCCCATATTGCCGTTGTTTCCGCCCATCATACTCATAAACATCATTCTCATATTCTCGTCGCGTTGGCGCGCTTCTGCTTCTGCCTTGTTATGTTCAAAGTCTTCCTTGGCGTATGCTAGATTGTCTTCGGCTTTTCTACATCTGCTCTTGGCTATCAGCATTATTACAAGACTTGCCACCGTCAATGCTATGAATACGCACGCTATTACTGTCCAACTTGAATATGCCAAGCCAAACAAGCCTACCGCTCCTGCATAATAACTCTTGTATCTCTCATTTGCCGTCTTGTTGGCTCTCTTGCGTCTGCTCTCATAACTTGCCGTCTTCGACAAGAATGCTATTATCAATATTATACTTACTCCGCTGACTATAGCCTGCCAGTACTCCTTGACTGCTTGTAGTATACTGTCAAAGTCAATTCCGCTTCCGTCCTTGTCTCCGTCTTTGTCTTCTTTATCTCTATTGGCAGTCTCTTCTTCGTCTGGCGCATAGCCGTTCTCGTCGACTATCTTATACTTTACCGTTGCTCCCGATCTTATGAAATACTCTTCCGCCGCTTCTCCGCTAAGCGTAACCTTGACGGAATAAGTTCCCAACTCCTTCTCTTTGCGGTAACCGTCACTGTATTTGAGCATTGAACTTATCTCTTCCGTTACGTCCTTACCGTTGCTGTCCTTGACCGTAAACGTTGGATAATGCACTCCGCCG
Organism: Clostridia bacterium; assembly: GCA_029061605.1. Classification (GTDB taxonomy): domain Bacteria; phylum Bacillota; class Clostridia; order Christensenellales; family UBA3700; genus RACS-045. The sequence goes on from JAIDRT010000059.1 coordinate 3,585, forward strand.
TCATACAAGAATTGAGTTTCGCCCCATTCTATTGTCAAGATTGTCATTCCTGACTTTGGTACCACGACAAAGTACCATTCTTTACTTGTACTGTCCAGCGTATAGTTCTTGATGTCGCCGTTGAAACTTGCGACAATTCTATACGAGCCAATCTCGCTGACTTGACTTACGTCCATCAGATTGCCTTCTTCGTCGTATATCTTATAGACAAAGTCTGTATCGTAATCAAACGTATCTCCACTCGCAAGTCCGTAAATACTGCTTATCTTTGGCGCATATGCGCTCTCGCCGTTGGAGACGAATTCCCATTTATCCCACGACAAAATAAGTTGAGACGGCTCTATCTTCCATTCTATCTGCTGTGATCCAAAAGACCCATCAGACCACTCGCAGTTGACCGTATCTAAAAGTACTATTCTCGCTCTGTAAGTATCAACGTTAGTTCCGCTTACGTCACCTGTAATATCCATCAATAGCGGATTGAAAGCATCTCCCAGATAGTCTGTTAAAGTCTTTTGTGTGCCGTCATAAAGTATCATACCTGAAGAGTATACAGGTATATCAAGGATAGCCTTGGCAATTGTAAAGACACATTGCTCTCCGCCGTCAACGATGACGTAAGAATCTCCCAAAGATACAGTGACTTTATACCCTGTCTTTACGGTTTTTGCATTGATATCCCCACTGTACGTTATATCGCTTTCATTTACTAATATTTCTGAGCCTGTCTCAGCGTCAAATATCTTGGCTACCGTCGGATGCTGTTCTCTGCCATTATACATAAGAGAATTGCCCGACCACTCAATTCTTACTTTTTGTGAAGCGCCTATCTTCAACGTCAGCGACGTTGGTTTTGCCTGCATATCTTTAGACGCCGTAATATAGTTGATCGTGACGGTATACTCGCCTACTTCAATTGGCTCAGTTACTTTCTCTCCAGTAAACTTGTTGGTATACACGTATTCCACGTCAGTTATACGTCCATTTGTCAAAGTATTTAACTGTCCTTTGCCTATCGGCGTCAACGCCTTAGACGTACCGTCATATTCAGCCTTAATCACTCCGTCTTTATCGCCAAAATTGAACTGCTTGGTCAAATCAGTTATGTCTATCGGCTGTACGTTGATAAGTTGAGGCAGCGAATATACTGTATCTGCGCCAAACTGCACTCCAACTCGAATATACATTCCGCCGTCTACGACTTTGAGCGTGTTGTAATCGTTTACAAAGTTTTCGCCGTCCATTCTGCCGTATTCTATTACGTAATTGCCGTATGCGATCGTCTTATTGCTGGTGGCGGTAATTCCGTTTTTACTTCCCGAATACTTGGCGGTGACCGTCAGATAGTCTCCGCTGTCTATTTTTTCCAGCGCTATAAATTTCGCCGTAGGACTTACTGTAAACGTAACTTCGTCAAGATTGCTCGCGCTCAACCACTCGGCTGTAAGCGTAAGATTGCCACTGACTCTGTCTTGCGGGATCTCGTTG
>JAIDRT010000006.1 GCA_029061605.1 Clostridia bacterium
AAAAAAATCTATTAAAATTTAATTTTTTTATTGAGACAAAAACACGATATTAATTGAATATGACAATTTTTTACAATTGACATATTTTATTAGAAAATCGTCAATTATTATTTGATTATCTTAAAATTATGTAGTATAATAGAAACACTTATAAAATATATAATTTTAGGAAGGTGGAGAAATGGAAGACAAAACATTAAATCAAGACCTTGAAAACTCTAAGGTCGAAACTGGCAATACTCCTGACGAAACTCCAAAAAAGAAGAAGGGTATCAAAGGATTTTTGCAGCTGATAGTCTTTATTATTTTGAGCATGGCTGGATTTATTGTTCAAGTAATTATTGAGCAACTCAAGAATTTAAATATTGTTCAGGATTTCGACAAGTCGCATAGTTTTGAAATGTTTAACATAACTTATCTGCTTGGTTCGTTTATTGTGACGATGATAGCTATATTCGTATGCAAAGTTATCAATTTTATTTTGCATAGAAAAGTTTTGTTCAAGCCTAGACATAATCTTGCGTTTGGCATTGTTATGTACATAATTTTCAGCGTGCTTTTGTGGCTTGGTTCTGTTAGCATTCAACAGCCTGTTGCCAATGCACTTAACGACGCTTTGATGAACAGTAGCGGTTGGGTCAACTTTATTGACGGCAAGACATGTTATAGACTAATAGATAATAAGTTTGTTAAAGGAACAATTGTAGCAGAATATTTTACTAAGGGAATGACTGACTTCCTCGCTACTATGGTATATTCTACGGCTGACCTTATCATTATGTTCTTTGCAGAGAAGTTCTTGATTATGAACGACAAACTCTTTAAGAAGAAAGGTCAAGAGCAAGTTGCTGTTGCAGAAGGTGTTGCAAACGTTGAGGAAAAAGCAGTTGCCGCTGACAGCGCAGTTCAAGAAGATACTCAAGCAGTTGCTGAAGAGGCTAAGCCTGTTGAAGAAACTTTTGCTCAAGACGCATTCGTTGCTCAAGAGAGCATAGAAGAGATTGCTGAAGAGAAAGTGGAAGAGCAAGTAATCGAAGAAGCAATTCAAGAAGAGCCGGCTCCTGTCGTAGAAGAGGTCGTTGAAGTAGCCCAAGAGACTCAAGCAGTCGAAGAGCCTGCACAGGAAGAGGAGCAAGTCGTTGAAATCGTAGAAGAAGTAATCGAAGAGCAAGCACAAGAAGTTGCTCAAGACGTCGAAGAAGTTGAGGCTGAGGCTGTTGCTGAAGTCGTAGAGGAAGTAGAAGAGGTTGAAGAAGTACAGCCTGAGACAGTTGAAGAGCCTGTAGTCGAAGAGAAGAAGGCTCCTGCAAAGAAGACCGCAACCAAGACTAGCGCCGCAAAGAAAACTACTGCTGCAGCGAAAAAGACGACTACTGCCGCGAAGAAACCTGCTGCGACGAAGTCAACCGCTAGTAAGACGGCTGCGACAAAGAAGGCTTCCACGGCAAGCAAGACTACGGCGGCTAAGAAGACAACTGCCGCTAAGCCAGCAACTAAGGCTACGGCAAGCAAGTCGACCGCAAAGACAACAACGGCTAAGACCGCAACTGCTGCGAAGAAGCCTGCTACAAAGGCTGCGGTAACCAAGACTACTGCCGCTAAGAAACCTACGGCAACTAAGTCGACGGCAACTAAGACAACCGCAACCGCCGCTAAGAAGCCTGCTGCAAAGACTGCAACCACGGCAAGTAAGGCTACCGCTGCTAAGAAGACGACCGCCGCTAAGCCTGCAACTAAGGCTACAGCAAGCAAGTCGACAACTAAGACGGCTAGCACGGCTAAGAAACCTGCGGCAAAGGCTACAGCAAGCAAGACTACTGCCGCAAAGAAGACAACTAAGAAATAATCTGTTGTTGAACAACAAAAATGCGTCACTTCAAAGTGACGCATTTTTTATATTAAAAGTCTTTGTGTAATTTGTGTAAGTGATAATAGAATGTGGATTGTTTGACGTCAAGCAGATCGAGCGCGTCGGAGAGAACGATTTTCTTTTCGTTGTAAAGTTCGGTGACTTCGACAAACATTGCCGTATACTTTTTCTTAGGTCTGCCAAAACTTATTCCGCGCTGTTTGGCTAGAGCAATGCCTTCGGCTTGTCTGGCTCGGATATTTTGTCTTTCATTTTCTGCGACGAAAGAGAGCAATTGCAAGACTATGTCAGATATAAATTTTCCCACAAGATTGTCGGCTTTGTCTCTTGTGTCAAGCAGCGGCATATCCAGCACTAATATATCGGCGCCTATGTGAGAAGTGATTTTTTTCCATTCATCTATTATGGCCTCATAGTTTCGTCCCAACCTATCAATTGATTTTATGACGAGAAGATCTCCCGCCCTCAGTCTCTTTAGAAGGCGGGTGTATTCTTTGCGATCAAAGTTTTTGCCACTTTTTTTATCGCTAAAAATATTCTGTTTTTCAATTCCGAATTTTAAAAATTCTTCAATTTGTCTGCCAAGGTTTTGATCAGCGGCAGATACGCGTGCATAACCGTATTGCAATTTTGTTGTCTCCTTTTCATTGGTATTGTCTTCCAAGTGGCACTTCCGTAGGGAACACGTCTCACACGACTTTTTTGGATACGCTTTAACAAGTTGTGTTCTGCTTGGCGTGTCAATGGGTATGATAAAAGAATAGCAAATATATCTTAACAAGTCCAAGATTTTTAAATATTTTAACGACTAAAAATTAAAATTCCAAAAATTAAAAATAAAAATAGTAAAATATTAATAATGACATAGAAAATTCGATATGTCAAGTATTTTATCGAATTTTCTATATAATAAAGGTATGGAACCTAGTTTTGACGAAATTTTAAAGGAGTTTTTGCTCATCAATAATCTGACGCAAACGACTTTCGCCAATGCTATAGGCGTAAGGCAAAGTCAAGTAAGCGAGTGGCTAAGCGGTAAAGCCAAACCGGGGTACGACACGTTGAGACGTATCTCGTTGGCGTTTAACGTTTCTGCCGACTATTTCTTGGGAATAAAGGAAAATTTTTAATAGTTGTGTTGTATAAGTTCAACAATTGCATCATTTACCTTAGCGAAGAATTCTTCCTCAAAGCAATCTGATATTTCCAAGTCAGTGCTAAATGCTAGTTTGTCACTACAATTAAAGTAAATAATTCCATTATAGAATACTATAATATACTAAAATGGATAGTGTTGAGTTAAATCTTCCATTATGGAATAAATTTAATTGAGGCGCATTATGTACGGACAGAAGATTAAAGATTTAAGAACAGAAAACAATTTAAGGCAAGAAGACTTGGCGAGTATGCTCAACGTGTCGCAAAGTACAATTGGCAAGTATGAGAATGAGCAACTGGAGCCCAATATAACTACGCTTAAAAAGTTGGCGGATATATTCCTATGTTCTATTGATTATTTAGTTGGCAGAGAATCCGAAGACGCTGTGATTGTCATTGATAGCGCTTCAATGCAAAATGAAAGGGAACTTACGCTAATAAAAACGTTTAGGAAATTGCCAACAAAAAAGCAAGAAAAGGCGCAAGGGTATATTGAAGGACTTTTAGAAGATTAAAGTTGATAATATTTATTGAGTTAAGATAGATTATATTAATTTAAAAATTTTAGCGCTTTGATTAGAAGATGATATTATGTTTGGAGAAAGATTAAAAGAATTAGCAATAGAGAGAAATTTAACTCAAAAGCAAATTGCGCTGATGTTGAACGTTTCGCAAAAAGCAGTCAGCAAGTGGATAAGAAATCAATCCGAGCCTACGGAGACGAACATCCGCAATGCGGCGATTGCTTTTGACGTATCAACAGATTTTCTTTTAGGTCTTGAAGATTGAGAATTAAAATTCGTCTTTTTTGTTTATCGTGTCCATAATATTGTCAAGATATTCGTCTTCCTCAGTCTTGTCTGCTTTGGCAGGCATTTTCTTTGAAGTAAATCTGCCTTTAGGAACAGAGGAGACTTCTTCAAAATCGTTGAGATAAGGCTCGTCGTAAGTGTATTCGTCGCTGTCGTCATAATACCCTTCGTCATTATGATAATTTCCACTGACATAACCGTATTCGTCATTCTCGTGGTATTCTTCGTATTCATAATCTTTTTTATGTCTTGCGAATTGTTTTTTACGCTCTATCGCAAATTCTTCTAAAAATTTTTGAAGTTTGTTGCCTACGGCGTAGGGATTGTCTATATCCAACAATTCAACGCTCTTTTGCCCTGACAGAGTTATATCTCCCACTTTAAACAGTCTGTCAATAAATCCTACTTTGACAGATACTTGATTGAGATCTATATAATGATAACTCTTTAATATTCCTCCTTCGCGGACTATTACTCTTTGGTTTGTCAGTGCGTATTCTATCAATTTATGCTTTCTGATTGCGGAAAGTATGCTGTGTATCCACAGCCATACTGGCAAAAGATGAAATGCAAAGAACACTATCATAAAAATTAGCATACTTTTTGGCACGTTGGCTCTTACAATCATAGAAATTGCAAAACCGTCAAAACATAGCCATAATAACGCAATGGGCAACAGTTGAACGCTTTTTGAGAGTATGAACGACGCTTTTTGCGGTGCGCCTTGCCAAAGCAACTCTTCATCTTCCTTTATCTCCATAGAGATGTCTTTATCAAATGACGTAATAGAACTTTTTGCCATTGTTTAGCCTCTTTAACTTTGATATTTTTTATTATAACAATACAAAATATTTTCGTCAATGAAAAATTATGATTTAAATGCGGTCGTTACGGCTATTGCGAATCTTGAGTGTCATAATGCGATAGCAAATTTATATAATAGAATAGGCAATATATAAAAGAGGCGAATTATGAAGACTTTGGGATATTACAACGGCAAGTACGGCGAAATAGAGGATATGCTAATACCTATGTCAGACAGAGTATGCAGTTTTGGAGACGGAGTATATGACGTGACGTATGCTAGAAATCACAAGATATTTACGCTTGACGAACATATTGACAGATTTTTTGCAAGCGCACAACTCCTTGACATACGCATACCGCACGACAAGGCGGGTATGAAATATCTTTTGCAAGAAATGGTCAACAAATGCGATGACGGCAATCTTGTGATATGCTGGCAAGCCACACGCGGAACGGCTATTCGCAGTCATACTTATCCCGAAGATATGCTTGCCAATATTTGGATTACCATTCGTCCTTGCGAAATAGTTGATATGACTGACAAAGTAGACCTTATTACCGTAGAGGATACGAGATTTTTGCATTGCAATATTAAGACGCTCAATCTTATTCCAAGCGTAATGGCGTCGCAAAAGGCTATGCGCGCAGGCGTACACGAGGCGCTGTTTCATAGAGGGGAGAGAGTGACGGAGTGCGCTCACAGCAATATACATATAATCAAGGATGGCGCGCTGATAACTCCGCCTGCCGACTGTTATATATTAAAAGGCGTTGCGAGAGACAATTTGATAAAAGCCTGTCAAAATCTGGACATACTGGTGCGTATAGAGCCGTTCTATTTGCAAGACGTATTTTCCGCTGACGAGGTAATTATCACAAGTTCAGGGTCGCTTTGTCTTCAAGTGGGCAAAGTTGACGGCGTATCGGTGGGCGGCAAGGCAGAAGAGTTGATCAAAAAATTGCAGGCGTATTTGCTTGACGAGTTTATTGAGGCGACAAATTAGATGTTGCGAGATTTGAATAAACTGACGGATAGGACGTACGTTGAGATAGACGTCGAGGCGCTACGGCATAATATCTGCATTGCAAGAGACAAAGTGGGAAATGACGTCAAGATTATGTGCCTTGTCAAAGCCAACGCCTACGGACACGGCGCAGTAGCGGTGGCAAAGTATTGCCAAGACTTGCTAGATTATTTTGGAGTGGCGACAATTGACGAGGGAATGCAACTGCGGCAAAACGGAGTGGACTTGCCGATACTAATTGTGGGCGATATTGCAAAGAGCAGGTATGAGGACGCAATTGATTTTGACATTGACATTACGGCGCACTCGTTGGAATGCGCAACTTCGCTCAATGAATTTTGCAAGTCTGTCGGCAAGCGCGCAAAAGTACATATCGCTATAGACACCGGTATGGGGCGAATAGGCTTTTTGCCTGAAGAAATAGATCAAGCCGTCGAAGTTTGCAGTCTTGATAATTTAGAGATAAAGGGTGTTTTTACGCATTTTGCAAAAGCCGACGAAATCGACAAGTCGTATACTTATATGCAAAAGAGAAAGTTTGACGAATTTGTCAAGAGCATTAAAAGAAAAGGCGCAGACGTCGGTTTGCGCCACGTTGCCAACAGCGCAAGCATTTTGGACGTTGGGTATTGCAATTGCAATATGGTGCGTATGGGGGTGATGACTTACGGACTTAGTCCGTCGCCTGTCGTCAACGGCAAAAGTTTGCGTCCGGCAATGAGTTGGCATTCGCATATCGTTCATATCAAAAGTCTTCCCAAAGGCAGATATGTGAGTTATGGCGGAGACTACGTTACCCAAGACGAAACGCGTGTCGCAACAGTTGCAGTGGGGTATGGCGACGGTTATCCCAGAGTGCTGTCAGGCAGAAGTAGCGTGCTCGTCAACGGACAAAGAGCGCCTGTGATAGGTCGCATTTGTATGGATCAGATGATGATAGACGTCACTCATATAGAGGACGCAAAAGTGGGAGATATCGTCACGCTTATGGGACGGCAGGGAAGTCAAACAATATCCGCAGAGGAATTGGCAGGGCTTGCGGGGACTATAAATTATGAGATAGTCTGCGGGGTTGCGCAGAGAGTGCCAAGAGTATATAAGATTTGAATTATAAGATTTCTTGCAAACAATTCAAGAAAATTTCAGCGCATTTTGGGAATACCTGATATTTTTTCCAAGCGATGTCAAGATGAGATTCCAATTTTGGGTACAGCGGTCTAAAACAAAGATTGCTGTCGCCGCTTGTGTTTATCAGCCTGTCCAAGCCAATTGCATATCCTACGCCTTCTTCCACCAGTATAGAGGCATTGTATAAAAGATTGTAAGTTGCTACGATATTGAGTTCTGATGCGCTTTTGCGAAACCAATCGGAGATTATGCTTTTGCCCAAAGAGTGTTTGGAGCGTATCAGCGGTTTGTCCCACAAATCTTCAGGCGTGACGTATTGCTTTTGCGCAAGCGGACTGTCTTTTCGCATAAGCGCGCCCCAAGTGTCTTTAAGGGGCAGACGGATATAATCGTATTTAGAAAGGTCTGCAGGCTCAATAAAGATTCCAAAGTCTATGAGACCTTTGTCCAACTTTTCCGAGACGGCTATCATATCTCCGCTAAACAAGTGAAAGTGCACTTTAGGATATTGCTGTTGCATTGTTTTTGCAGTTTTTGCAATAAGGCTCATCACGTGGCTTTCTCCGCCGCCTATATAAATATCGCCGCTTATATCTGTGATTGGGGAACTGAGATCTTTTTCGGTTTTGTTGTATAATTCTATTATTTCTTCAGCGCGCTTGCGGAGCAATTGACCTGTTTCCGTCAGCGTTATTTTTCTACTTCCGCGAATGAATAGTTGCTGTCCTATTTCTTTTTCGAGATTTTGCATCTGTCGGGACAAATTGGGTTGTGTTACGTATAGTGATTCTGCCGCTTTAGATATACTTTCTTCTTTCACGACAGCCAAAAAATATTTCAATTCTCTCAATTCCATAATCCACCGCCTTTTTATACATTATATCAAATCAATCTATGCGTGTCAATTATGGATTAACCATAAAATATAAGTATTTGACATAATTGCGAAAGGTAAATAAAATATTAGTGTAGTGACGTGGAGGCTCAATGAATACAACGCAGTTCAAAGAAGAAATGAAAAACAAGACGCATATCATTGCAAGGTCAGAAATGCACCTGCATATGCACGAGATGGCGCAACAAGCGAGAAGACTGACAGTTGAGATAAACAACGCTTACCATACTCCTGAAGAAATCTGCCATTTGTTTTCACAACTCATTGGGAAAAAAGTCGATGAGAGTTTTGGATTGTTTCCGCCGTTTTATACGGATTACGGACAGAACATAACTATAGGCAAGAACGTATTTATCAATTCAGGATGTTGCTTTCAAGATCAGGGCGGGATAGAGATATGCGACAATGTCCTCATTGGTCAACAGGTTGTGATAGCGACGCTCAATCACGATTTGATGCCTAAAGACCGCGCGAATATGTCTCCCGCTCCCATCAAGATATACGACGACGTTTGGATAGGCGCGCACGCTACGATATTATCGGGAGTAACTATCGGAGAAGGCGCAGTCGTCGCCGCAGGAGCAGTCGTGACAAAAGACGTACCTTCAAATACAGTAGTAGCGGGCGTACCCGCTAAAATAATAAAAATCATTAAGGAGTGATATTATGTTAGGAAATTTTACTTATTGCAACCCTACAAAACTGCATTTTGGAATCAATGCGCTTGACGGATTGAATGAAGAATTACCCAAATATGGGAAGAATGTTTTGCTCGTCTACGGTGGCGGGTCCATCAAGAAAAACGGCATTTATGACAAAGTGGTCGCTATATTGAAAGCCAACGGAAAAGAGATATATGAAGACGCCGGCGTAATGCCAAATCCTACCGTTGACAAACTCAAAGAAGGCGTTGAACGCGCTAAAAAGGTAAAAGCAGATCTTATCCTTGCCGTAGGAGGAGGCTCGGTTTGCGACTATGCAAAAGCCGTGTCTATATCTGTCAACTGCGATGAAGACGCTTGGGATAAATATTTTATTAGGTTTGAAGAGCCGACTTGCGAGATTATACCTGTCGGTTGCGTATTGACAATGGTGGGCACAGGTAGCGAAATGAATGGCGGCTCCGTTATTACCAATCATCAGCAAAAACTCAAGATAGGACACGTATTTGGAGAAAACGTATACCCCAAGTTCTCAATACTGGATCCGCAATTCACATTTACGTTGCCTAAATATCAAATGGTATCCGGCATCTATGACATAATGTCTCACATTCTTGAACAGTATTTTTCCGGAACGGACGACAATACAAGCGATTACATTATGGAAGGACTGTTGCGTTCGTTGATTCACAGCGCCGATATTGCTGTAGAAAATCCCACAGATTACGAGGCTCGCTCCAACATTATGTGGACGGCAACGTGGGCGCTCAATACTCTTGTGGCAAAAGGCAAAACGACTGATTGGATGGTGCATATGCTAGGGCAGGCAGCCGCCGCTCACACTGACGCGACGCACGGTATGACGCTTGCCGCAGTTACGATGCCGTACTATAAATTTATATTGCCTTACGGCGTAGAAAAGTTCGCTCGCTATGCGATAAACGTATGGAACGTCAATCCGCAAGGCAAGACGCAAATGCAAATCGCAGAGGAAGGCTTGGCGGCAATGGAAAAGTGGATGCGCAAAATCGGACTTGTAATGAACTTGACTCAACTTGGCGCAACGCAAGAAATGCTTGACGGAATGGTAAAGAGCACTCTCGTTATGGACGGCGGTTACAAGGTGTTGAGCGAAAGCGATATTCGCGCAATCTTGCAGGCAAGTTTTTAGCATTTTTATAGAGGTTCGGTATGAAAAAACTTTTGGGAGTGGTCATTGTAATAATTATGGCAGTATTGGGATTTGCGGCTTGCGGTATTGATCCAAGCGAAAACGGCGGAATGGGAAACAACTCAAGTTCGGGCGGTGTGACAAACTATCCGCCCGCAACGGCAATTAATAATACTTTGATTGCGTATTTTTCTTGTACGAATACCACTGGAACGATTGCTCAACATATTGCAACGACAACGAAAGGAAGGCTTTACGAAATCGTCCCTGAGACGCCTTATACGGCTGAAGATTTGCGGTATTATACAGGCGGCAGAGCCGACCAAGAGCAAGCCGACCCGACAGCGCGTCCGCAAATAAATGGCGGCGTTGATGGTATGGAGAAATATGACGTGATATTCTTAGGGTATCCAATTTGGCACGGACAGGCGCCAAGAATTATCTCTACGTTTTTGGAGAGTTATGATTTTTTGGGGAAGACTATCGTTCCGTTTTGCACGTCGCATAGCAGCGGCATTGGCAGCAGCGATACGAATCTGCATTCGCTTGCTCCATCAGCGGAATGGGTATCAGGAAGACGGTTTTCGTCGGGGACTTCTCAACAGACTGTTGCCGATTGGATAGATAGTCTAGACTTGAATAAGTCGGCTGACGTATCTGACTTTGATTTAAAAAGCGGAAAAAACGGAAGTGCGCCAACGGTTATGCTTAACAGCGGATATGAAATGCCTATAGTTGGACTTGGCACGTATAGTTTGCAGGGCGATACTTGCAGGCAATCCGTCCTTTCCGCTCTCTCGCAAGGGTATCGTTTGATTGACACCGCTCATATGTATGGCAACGAAAGGGAAATAGGCGAGGCCATAAGACAGTCGGGCGTTCCGCGCGAAGAGATTTTTGTCATTACAAAGATATATCCGGGAGAGCAGTTTGCCAATCCCGAGAAGGCAATACAGGAATCGCTGGACAAACTTGATATTGGTTATATTGATATGATGCTCTTGCATCATCCCGGCGCAAACGACGTCAAAGCGTACTTGGCAATTGAGAAATTTGTGGCGCAGGGGAAAATACGCTCAATCGGACTTTCTAATTGGTATATTGAGGAAATAGATGATTTTATCTCAAAAGTAAATATCACGCCTGCATTGATTCAGAATGAAATTCATCCTTATTATCAGGAGCAAACCGTTGTGCCGTATATGCACAGTCTGGGCATAGTTATGCAGGCCTGGTATCCTCTTGGCGGCAGAGGGCATACAAGCGCATTGCTTTCTGATAATACGATAACGCAAATTGCCAAGTCTCACAACAAATCTGCCGCGCAAGTTATACTTCGTTGGCATCTTCAACGCGGCGTCGTAGTTATTCCCGGATCTTCCAATCCTGCGCATATTCTAGAGAATATATCAATATTTGATTTTGAACTTTCAGATTCCGAAATGGACGCTATAGCGGCGCTAGAGAGAAACGAAAAGCACGATTGGTATTAGAATTTGCGATGAATAAGTATTTGCGTAATAATTATAGAGCCCCACAGCGCGACTAATGCCGCTCCCATATCCAACAATACGACGGTCAAAATATCTTTGATAAAGAAATTGAAAAGGCACACTGCTGGAATACAGAAGAGCAGACTTGCGGATAGAATTGCAATAGACCAAACTTTGTTGGCAAAATACCATACTCTTTCGTCAGACGTGCTCTTTAAAGTACGATAACCGAATACGGAATTTGGCTTTGGCTTTGCAATAAGTAATATCAATCCAATTATGGAAAAAAGTATAGGTAAAAGCAATCCCATTATCCATTTCATAATCATCCCTCCATATATTATTGTATGGGGGATTTTCTTTAGAATCAATATGTTTTTCCTGTAAGTTTTACAAATATTCTACATAAACTAAAAAATTTTGTCCATTGACACTTATTTGCCGCTATGTTATAATTTTTTATATCAAAGTTTTGAGGGACAGTATGAGAAAAAAGAGAATTTTGCTTACTTTGGCTTTGACTCTTATTTTAAGTGTAGGTTTGGGCGTATTTTGCGCCTGCGGAGCGCCAAAGAATATTAATGCGACTATTTCAAGAGACAATATGGGCGTTGAGATTGCAGACACAATGTATGGATTGTTTTTGGAAGACATATCTTACGCAGGGGACGGCGGACTGATATCCGAACTTGTCAACAACGGCAGTTTTGAATATGAATCCAACAAGACGGCGTATTGGAATATTGACGGCAACGCAGAAGTTAAGAGCGGGAGCGGACTCAATACGGCAAATCCTTCTTACTTGCATTTAGCAGTTGACGGAGAAGTCCGACTTGAGAATTTGGGATATATAGAATATTATGATTATTTGACGGAAAATTACAACAAAGACAAGATGAATTCCGCCGATATGGGATTTCACAAAGACGTGGAATACGATTTGTCGTTTTACGTGCGTATAAATGATTTTGAGGGAACTTTGTCGGCGGGACTTTTTTCGCCAAGCAACGGCGAGACTGTCAATTTGACAATTCCGTCTCAAAAGGACGAATGGGTCAAAGTGAGCGGAGTGTTGAAGAGCAATGCTACAGAGGACGGCGCTTTGGTTTTGACGGCGCAAGGCAAAGGCGAACTTGATATCGACTTTGTGTCGTTGGTTCCGCGCGATTCATACGGATATGCAAGCGAAGAATGGAAATACGTATCTTTGCGGGCAGATCTATACGATGCGCTTGCTCAACTTTCGCCTGCATTTATTAGATTTCCAGGCGGTTGTCTTGCCGAAGGAGACACGTTTGAACACCTCTTTGATTGGAAGAAGACTATAGGACCGCTTGAAGAGCGAGAGCAATATCACAATATTTGGCGTGATGAAGAAAACGGCAAATATTACAACAACACTTTTGCGCTTGGCTATCACGAATACTTCCAACTTTGCGAGGACTTGGGAGCGCAGGCTTTGCCTATACTCAACGTGGGTATGATATGTCAATTTCAGGCGAAGTATAATCAGAACGCAAAGAAGTATGCGCAAGGCAAGATGAGCAAGTCTGAGTGGGAGGCGTATCTTGACAGCGTTGCGTTGAGACCGGGTACGGCTGAGTTTGATTCGTATATTCAGGATATTATGGATCTTATAGAGTACGCCAACGGCGATGTGTCAACTGAATGGGGCGCAAAGAGAGCGCAAAACGGTCATCCCGAGCCGTTTAATATAAGTTATATCGGACTTGGCAATGAGAATTGGGGCGAACTGTATTGGCGTAATTTCGACGCTCTTTACAAGGCAGTAAAAGAGGCGCATCCCGAATTGACTATTATTTCATCGGCGTCATACCAATTCAGCGGAGAGAGATTTGACGATTGTTGGGAGCATATACACAGCGACTATGCGGATACATTGGTAGACGAGCATTACTATACGTCGCAAAACAAACTCTTCAAGCACAACGACAGATATGACAGTTATGACAGAGACAGCGCCAAAGTGTTTGTGGGCGAATATGCGGCAAGCAGTTGGGGCATAGGCAAGTATTGGTCGCAGAACAATCTTTGGTCAGCGGTGGAAGAGGCGAGTTATCTGACTGCGCTCGAGCGCAACGGCGACGTAGTAAAAATGGCGTCATATGCGCCTACTTTTGCCAAGATAAATGCTCAGTGTTGGGATATCAATATGATTTGGTTTGACTCTCAAGGTATCGTGCTTACGCCAAATTATTTCAATCAAATGCTTTTTGCCAACAATACCGGCAGTAGATATATTGACACCGGTATTACTACCAAAGGTATTTATTCTTCAGCGTCAGTAGACGAGGAGAGCCAAAGCATCTACGTCAAAATCGTCAACGTAAACGCAAATGCTATGGACGTGGATTTGACATTTGACGGCTTTGGAAAAATCAATGCAAGTTCTATGCAATATATGAGCGGTCAGAGAGCGGCATACAATGCGCCGGATATGACCACCGTTGCGCCTATGCAGGTTGATTGCGCTATTGACGGAGACAGCGTGTTGACAAGAGTAGACGGACAGAGCATAAATATTATTCGTATTTATTATGGCGACAACGACGGCTCTTCGGCTTATAATTTGCCTGATTTGCCAAAGAATATGCAAAATGAGATTACTCAGTTTGACTCGTTCGTAATGACTCCCGAGTTGGGGTTTGTCATAGGTATCATAGGAATATCAGTTCTTATCACGCTTGCTTTCGTAGTAATTGCTAAAATCAACAAAAAGTTGATATACAAAAAGGCTGGAATAAAATAATTCCCTGATATCCGATACAAATATCTAAATTGGGTGTAGTATTTGGCGAGAGGTAAGATATGACCAAAAGGGAGAAGATTGCAATTTCAATATCAGCAATATTAGGTTTTGCGGCTTTTTGTATAGCGCTCATACCTGTTTCGTTTTTGCTTGGGTACGTACTTGGAGACCATACTTGTTTTGTAAGTGTAGAATATGAAGAATTGCCTTATGCAATGGGAGAGGATTACGTATACGTTAAATCTACTTTTTGGGATGAACAAGATTACAAATTAAATGATATCGTGTCAATAATGTATAGTGGCAAATGGGGAGAGTA
The DNA here is from genome assembly GCA_029061605.1 of Clostridia bacterium. Taxonomy (GTDB): domain Bacteria; phylum Bacillota; class Clostridia; order Christensenellales; family UBA3700; genus RACS-045. The sequence continues at coordinate 14,111 of JAIDRT010000006.1, forward strand.
TAACGACAGTAATTTTGAAACTCCAATTCCCAAGACGTGGAATTATCACACCAATTTTGAAAAACAATTGGGCGACGATTTTTTCTCATATATACATATTTCTTGCTCTAGGATAAATATGAAAAACTATGACGAATCGTCATACGACTGCGCGTATGGAAAATACAAATATAACGTAGATTCGCAAATCGAAAGTGACGGCGAGGGAAATTATGGGTACTATTTAGACTATAACGTATGCGCGGTCGCAGAAAGCGGCATTATTTGCGATTTCAGCGTAACTATTTACGGTTTTGAATTCTTAGACGAGCCATTTAAAGACTCAATTGAAGACGGCTTTAAATATCACAGGGTCTTTGAGAGTATGCTTGATAATTTAGTAGGGTATTCGTATTTTATTATTCAGTGATTATGATGTTAGCAAATTAGACTAATGCTTATAACTTTTAAAAGAAATAAAATAATATTAAATTTAACTAGAGAGAAAAAATTAGAAATTATTTTCCAAAACATCTAGACAAAAGTTGAGATGTGTGTTATTATATGAATGTATAATATATTTCAACATATTTTACTTTATTGCAACAGAAATTTTAGAATATATACTAAACTTTATTTACAAGCGCAAAGTTACACTTTATAATGTAGCGAAATTAAGAAATTATAAAAATTCAAGAGAATAATCGAGGAGTATAGGCAGTAAAAACAAGGAGGCAAATATGAAAGGGAAGAAAAGAATTGTAGTGATGACGTTGATAGCAATTATACTAATAACATCAATGAGTATAGTGAGCGGATGTGTGAATCATCTAGAAGATGAAGTGATTATAGGGGACTTTGTGTGCCAAGTAATGTCAGATAAGACAGTAAACTTGAAGAACTTGTCTGAAGAGGGAAAAAAGAAGAAAAACATAGTAGTTCCGCAAGAGATAAATGGGATGAAAGTGAATATGCTAGGTTATAGAAATGCAGTTTTTTCAAGCGGATCAGGTTGTTGGGAGAGTGAAAATCTGAACAAGATATATATTGAAGGAAAGAACTATACAGTAAAGCGAATGATATTTAATGGCTGTCCAAATTTAAATAAGATAATTTTTATTGACAAAGATAACAATGAGACTAGCGATTTTAGTGTTGTAAATTCAACGTTATTTGTAAATAAAAGCAAGTATTTTTCATTTGATATACAATATAATGAAAGTAAAATTCCAAGTTCATATGCTGCTAATGTGTCATATTTTTATAATTATGAAGATTCGTTAAATGATGGATATTATTGGATAGATGATATAGAGGACGGAGCGTTAATAGACTATATACCTAAAGAACCAAGAAGAGAAGGGTATCTATTTGAAGGATGGTATAAGGAAGAAGAGTGTCTTAACAAATGGGATTTCAGCGTAGATAGAATACAAAAGTCAGAATATTATACAGAATTCATAGAGAATAAACTATTTGCCAAATGGGCAAAAGAATAAACCAAATAAGGAAAGAATAGAGATTCAAAAGAGAAAGACGATAATAATAGAATACGTCATTTCGACTGTAGTGTAGTGAATTGGAGAAATCATAACATATTAAAGATACATAAGAAAACGAAAAAATATAGAGAAGAATTAAATGACAAGGAGGCAAAAATGAAAGGGAAGAAAAGAATTGTAGTGATGACGTTGATGGCAATTATGCTAATAACAACAATGAGTATAGTAAGCGGATGTGTGAATCATCTAGAAGATGAAGTGATTATAGGAGACTTTGTGTGTCAAGTTATGAGTGATAACACAGTGCATTTAAAGAATTTATCTGAAGAAGGGAAAAAGAAAAGGTATATAGTAGTGCCGCAAGAGTTGAACGGAATGCGAGTGGATATGTTGGGTTACAGGAATGCAATATTTTCGACAGGTAAAAGCAATTGGCAAAGTGAAAATCTGGAGAAAGTGTTTATAGAAGCGGAAGAAATAGATTTTAAATATGGCTTATTTGAAGAGTGCCCAAATCTAAAGAAAATTATTATTGTGAATAATAAAAATAGAAATCAGTTTTTATTATCTAAATTATCGCAAATTGTGTACTTTGCTTCAAATTTTTATATAGAAATATTAGGTGGAGATCATAGTTTACCTATTGATATACACTCTGGTTCGGTTGCTAATATATCATACTATTTTAATTATAAAGATTCGCCAAATAATGGATATTATTGGATAGATGATATAGAAGACGGCGAGTTAATAGACTATATACCTGAAGATCCGAAAAGAGAAGGATATAAATTTGAGGGGTGGTATAAGGAAGAAGAGTGTAAGAATAAATGGAATTTTGCAGAAGATAGAGTAATAAAAGCGCAGATACACCTAGAAGGAGTAGAAAGATTCATAGAGAATAAATTATTTGCCAAATGGGCAAAAGAATAAAACAAATAAGGGAGGAAAATAAGATGCAAAAGACAAAGACTATCAGTTTTGTTTTGGTATTGGTGTTGCTGTTTTCAATATTATTGACTGCAATACTAATGTGTAATTTTACTAATGCTCAAGCGGAGACGGAGCAGGAGGAAAAATCACTAGCGGAATTATTCAGCAAAACCAATACATACAATTGCAAAGTTGCCGAAGTGACAAATATTGAAGAAAAGGACGTATATAACGTCCAATACGATTTGTCTGCCAGCGGCAAGAATAGTAATCAAGTAATGGATATTCCGCAGATTACTGTGCTTACTCCAGGACTTAGCAGCAAGGCAAGTGTTTGGAGTAATCAATATGACGGAATAAAAGAACTAAAATTTGAATATGACGAGGATTCGTTAATAGAAAAATTAATAGATAAAAGTGACTCTAGTATGTTTAGGGTATTTGTAAATGAGAATAATGAAGTTGATATCTTTCCAGATTATTCTTTGAATGATATGGATAAAATCTCTAGCATCACAGATATTTCTAAACATATTATCATTATTTTTGATCCAAATAATGCGGATGCTTCAAATGATGGAATATATTACGAGTTTAATATTGCTATCGGTAATATAGTTTTACAAGTTAAAGAACTCAACGGCGGAATTTTGCCTAAGTTGAATTTGATAGGACACAGCAGAGGCGGACTGACCAATATGCAGTATGCGCTTGACCATCCTGATATGGTAGCGTCGTTGATAAGCATAGGTACTCCGTATTTTTCTTCCAACACAGCAAATGTATTAGGCGAGATGTTTATGGGTGGACAGACCGATGGGTTGGACGATATCGTAGACCCTAATATTTATATGCAATATTACAATCGTTGGAATGACAACTATGACAATCTGTATAAAGAAATAAATGCTGTGGCAATAGGCGGATATTCGTCACTTTCAATGTTGCCTTTAATACTCACTAATGACAAAAGTAATGTGATAGAAAGTGTAGCGGGTTTAAATAAAAGCGAACGCGTAGCCGTGGCAGTTTTCCTTGAAGGATTTTTCGCCTACGTCGCGGGAGTTAAGGGACTCAATATAGAATTGTCGTCTATAAATTCTTTGCTGACAAGAGGACTGAATGCATTGCTACCGCAAAGTAAAATTGTGGACATATTAACTTTAATAAACAGTGAAATCGGCTTAACATATCACCCTCCGTTTACGGCATATTTCGGGGACTTATTAGTTCCGTTAGATTCTCAACTTGGAATAGAAAACGGCATAGAGTTGTTAAATATTCACCGTTACAAAGGTTTTAAAAGATATAAGAGATATTTCAACGAATTCAACACCAACTTTGACAAAGTAGCACAGGCTATGCCGCCGGCAGTGCACAATCTCGAGCCGAGAGACGCGCAAATCATTGAGTGGGTCTGCAACGAAGTCAATATGGGCATTGTCGAAGAGGGATTTAGATATAAGAAAGTCAATGAAAGCGGAATAGCGATCACAGGGTATTACGGCAGGTATGATTCAACTGAAGTAGTAGTTCCTGCTCAGATTGACGGATTTGACGTTGTTGCAATCTATGACAATGCTTTTAACGAAAGTTGGTTTAGAGAAAATATGACAAAGGTGACTTTGCCTAGTAGCGTCATTTCAATAGGCGAAAGCGCATTTGCTGATTGTAGTGCATTGAAAAACGTTGAGTTGGGTGAAAACTGTTTGCTTGAAAGCATTGGTAAGGGTGCATTCGGCGGTTGCGTAAGTTTGGATCACCTTCCCGATTTAGGGGCGGTTCAACAAATTGCAGACGGCGCTTTTGCAGGAAGTTCAATAAAGAAAATAGATTTTGCGCAATTTCCGTCGATAAATTCAATAGGAGCAGGCGCATTCAGAGAATGCAAAAATCTTGCGAGTTTGACTTTTGGGAGCAACATAACAAGTATTGGCGAATACGCTTTCTTTGGGTGCGAGGATTTGACCAGCGTTGCTATTCCGCAAGGAATTGCTGAAATAGGTGTAGGCGCTTTTGCAGGCTGTCTTGCTATGACTCATATAAATGTTGATTCTGCCAACAATGTATATAAGTCAATAAGCGGTGTATTGTATAGCAAAGACGAAAGCGTAATTTATCAGTACCCTGCCGGACAAGCAGGCTATATGTACGTTGTTCCCGACAGTGTAAGAACTATTGCCGAATGCGCTTTTGCTTTCAATTCAATGAGAGACATAAGACTTAACAAAGATCTTAAGCAAATAGGTAAATATGCTTTTTATTCCAACAAAAGTCTGACAGAGATAGTCGTCTATAAAGAGATAAGCAATATAGATTTGTATGCATTTGCAGATTGTACCTCATTGAGAAAAGTGACTTTGTTTAATCCTAACCCCAACCACCTGTCAGACTGGGCATTTGACAATATCGCTGATGACGCTAAATTTTTTGTAACATATTATGCATTGAGTAAAGACTACGATGTCAACAAGTTTAATAAATTAGAATATTTTATTGACAGATTTGCTCTAAAAGATTACGTGAAAAATTTGAATCCTATCAAATATAACGCGCACTATTATGATGGGGATAAATTAATTGTGACAAGGACGCAATACTATTTGACAAAAGATCTCGCGTATGCCGAGAAAGAAGGCTATGTTTTATCTTGTTGGCATTATAAGGGTACTAAAAATTTGTTTAATTCTTCAGATTATGTATTAGATGAAGAAATAGAACTCCAGGCGCAATGGATTACTAAACAATTTAAAATAAAATTTACTCGTATCAATTCAAGCGGAGGAGTAGAGTTTGGATATTTAAGCATTGTCAATGGCGTGGGAGATATAGTAATGCAGCCTACTATGGTGAAATACGGCGCTAAGGCTAATGAAAAGATAAAAGAAAAACTTATGGATTGGTATTATAATGAGGGAAGGTATTATGAAGGGAAAGTATTAGAAAAATTTGAGTTCTCTAAAGTATGCGTTGCTGGTCCTTCTATAAATCTAGGAGGTTATGGACAAGGTGCTACGCAGGGATATAATAAGATTTTAATTGGCGAAAGTTTTAAGCCGGAAGATAATTATGACTATTCTGCGGTATATGCTTTTGTAGAATCTTTGATCGAAGAAGGCGTAAGAGACTTTGGTGATGCAGACGAGATATGGATAGATCCTCAATTTAGAACAAAAAAAGTAACGTTTAATTTTAATCCTAACGGAGGGGAGTTTGATGGCGATCGCAGAGTCAGCAAAGACTTCGGTATGTCTTTTAGTATGGCAGTTCCAGAAATGTGGGGATATAGTTTTTTAGGTTGGAATATAGAGAGCATTTTAGCAGTGTCAGACAAATATGATACTTCTAAATTACCCAACTTTACGTCTTCAAACAATAGTTATATAGGAAAAATATATAATTTTGCAACTGTGCCGGATTTGATATATAAAATTCCTTTTGACTATTCAGTAAATCTAGTGGCGCAGTGGAAATATGAGACTATTGACGCTTATGCAATGTCGGGCAGTGAAATTAATGGTGGAAATACCAAGTGGATCGACTTTTCTCGATATCAAGGATTGACAAACGTTTACAAAACTTTTAAAGTCGCAAATACCGTGAGTAAATTGTATGTTAAGAATATGGCTCTTTTGGAAAATGTTAATTTCAAGATATTGGGAGATTGTACTTTGATTTTTGAAAATTGCTTGTTTAAAGCGCCTAATGGCGAGTGCGGCGTTGACGCAACAGGAAAAAATTTAAAACTAGTAGGACTGGGTCAAAATATCATTTTGGGCGGGGACAAAGTCGACTTTTTAAAATCAGCGATGTCAACTTATTGCGCTGGTATTATTGCCAATTCTCTAACAATTGAGGGACCGTGTAATGAAAATGATTATCTGATCATTACTGGGGGTAATGGTTATAATTCTCAGTCCGCCGGAGTAGACGGAAGTATAGGCGGCGTTGGTATCAAAGTTAATGACTTGATTGTTGTGTCAGGCAAGGTTAAGGTTTTTGGAGGCAAAGGGGGAACCGGAGCAAAAGGCGCAGACGCTGCTTCAACATCTTCAGGCGTCGGATATGTCGGAGGTAAAGGCGGCAATGGAGGCAAAGGAGGAGTTGGATTGAATGTATTTAGCAGTTGTACTGTGGGGAATAATGTTGACTTTGAAATCAAAGGCGGAGACGGCGGTCAAGGCGGCGAAGGTGGAAAGGGAGGCAAAGGCGCAGACGGTAAGTTTGCTAATCCCGCAAAGCAAGGCGGTCAAGGCGGAGCCGGAGGCAATGGCGGAGACGGCGGAGCCGCTGTGGAAAAGCGGCCTATAGTAAATATTGATGAAGATATGATAAGTATTTACGGCGGAGATGGAGGTATGGGCGGAACAGGCGGTCAAGGCGGAGACGGCGGTAAAAAATATTTGACAAATAATCACGCCGCTCAAGGTGCGTCTGGACAGAAAGGAAATAGAGGAAGTTATGGCGAATACTACATTTAGAAGTTAATAAGACCGCCGCTTACTTATTTGGTAAGCGGCGGTTTGTTATCTGTTGAATATAATTAGATATGCAGGCGTCTTTTGAGTTCGCCGAGATACGAGTCTTTTGCAAAGAAAGACAGAGCAAGCACGTCGACAAAACCTCTTGCCGTGCAGACGTACCAGCCCCAAGTGCAGGTCTTAGTCCAAAGGAAAGATATACCTATGCAAATTGCTGAGAGTACGAATAATTTTGTCAAAGATATCTCATAGTTGCCTCGTCCGCCTTTGTGGGCTAGTGTAAGGATTTCAAGCACCGTTTGCCATACGAGTACGACGATAGGCATACCCAGCGTGAACGCCCAAGGATTTGCGAGTTTTGACGTCCATATATTGATATAGAAGAGCAATGCGATCACGCCTATAAAGTTCCAAGTGAGGTGTTTGCGCACGCAAAATCTTTTCATAATAGGTCTGCTTATGCAAAGCCATATCAGGGCAAAGCCGAATATGACGTGCAGCGACCAAGAGACGGAGTGATTTACCGCAAGGTTGATTGCCACAACTAAAGCCATTGTAAAGATTGAAATAAACATACTTATTTTCAAAAAGAGTTTTCTTTTTGTTTTTATATTTACTTGCGGATATTCGTATATAGTGAAATTCGTCTCTTCGTGAGCAAACGCTCCGCAGAGAGGACAGTTTGCCAAGTCGTCGTCGACGTAAACTCCGCATTTGCGACACTGTTTCATTGAATTACCTCCTGTTGTTGTTGACGGTCACTTCTATGCCGTGTTCAGTGAGAATCTTGAAGAAATCTCTTTCCAAAATCGGGTCTTTGGAAGTGCGGGAGAAAGTCACCACGCTCACGCCGTTATATGACGCGCAAGTCATAGAATTGTTCATATATTTTTGCGGACCGAGCACAAACTCAAATCTGTCTATATAATCGTACATTTCTTTTGGCGTAACGACGTTGCCTATGTTGCTGAACGTGCAGGACATAAGATTTTCGCCCACCAGATAGAATGACATATTCATAAAGAGCGTCTTCAAAAATCTCGGAGCAACTTTTATTATTGGATTTTTCTCCAAAGACACGTTGGAATTGATAAACTTTTGACAGTAATCCGGCGTGATCTTTTCTTTGAGTTGGCTGTCCAACTCTTTGACTACTTCCTCAAATGTCATCTCTTCGGGGGAAAGGTTGGTGTTGTAATATCCCGCGAAGTTGCGCAAGGTCTCTGAGCCAAAAATCTTTCTCAGATTTATTGGTACTTGCACCCGGATAGGTTTTTTATGAGCCTTTTTTTCATAAAGTTGTCTTTTCAAAAGCGCATAGGCGAGAACTGCCGTTAAATAAGTGTTTACCGTACATCCAAAGGATTTTGCAACGCTGTGGAGTTGTTCAAAAGGCATACGCCCTTGAGTGACGTTGAGGACGCCTCTTTTTTCTCGCTGACCTTTGATTTGATACGCCGAAGGCTCCTTTCTTGGCAACGTGCCTTTGCTCTTGTCTATAAAACGAGAGAAAGAGTCCTCGACTTCTTCTGGAGTTGGGTCGTCGTCATAATGCAATATGTCGCCGACGTTTTCTATCTTTGCTCCGCAAAGTTCGCAATATCTCATTACCAAAGTCTTTAAGAAAGTGATATTTCCGGTGCCGTCGGTGATGGAGTGGAATACTTCTACGGATATTCTGTGAGAATGGTAGAGCACTCTGAAGACGTAATCTCTTCCAGTAAGTCGCATCATTGCGCAAGGAAAATCTGTCTCTTCCTGTATCTTTGGCTTGTGCTCTACGAATTGGAAGTAATACCAAAAGAAGCCTTTTTTCAAAGTCATTCTAAAAGTTGGGAAGCGGTCTATGACGTCATCCAGCGCTTGCTGAAGAATTTCCGGATTGACTTCTTCTTTCATTACTGCGGACATACGGAATACGGCGTTCCATCTCGAACTTCTTGCCGCGGGATATATTTTTGCGGCGTTGTCGAGTTTAAACCATTCCTTGTCGAACATTGCGTTTTTCATATCTGGGTCTCCTAACTTAATCTATTATACATTGGTTTTATAAAAAAAGCAATACCGGATCAAACTTTTTAATAAAACGACTGAAGATACGATAATTTAATTTTCGCTCGGTTATTTTTGAGCGTATATATTTATATTTTTATTTATTTTGGCGGCGTTTTTTATAAAAGTATTGACAAGATTATTAAATTTAAAGGATAATAATAGCAAGTGATTAAATCTTATTGAATCAAATGCTATAAACATAGGTGAAAAATGAAAAAGATAATATGCTTGATAGTTGCGCTATTGCTTTTATCAACAATTGCGTTTTCAGCAGTAGCGTGCAACGGCGGAGTTGATTTGCAAGCAATGGACAATAATCTTGGCAATTATGAGGGCAAGAAAGCAGTCGCTGGAATGAGCGCATTCGATATCGTTATGGAAGCGTATGACAATTTTTTGAAAGAGCCCAACTACACAAGAGACGAGTATTTTGCTTTTACTTCTTCAGTGGCTAAGCGCAACACTCATCTTATCCGCAAAATAGTTGGCGGCAAAGTATACAATCAAGAGGTCATCTATGGCACAGGATTTGACAAAGGCACTTGCGCAAAGAGGTTTTATTATGACGGCGACAGGGCAAGTTATCTGCATAATTCCAGAAAAAGCGATATAAAGTACGACGCGTCAACTGGCGAATTTACTGTGAAGAATTGGGGGGAGTTTAGGCCTTTTGACGGTGATCTGCAAAAAGAACTCTACGAACTTAGGGACAAGATCACGACTTATGATATCTATAGCAGAGATATTCTGTCACCCGCGCACAACGACGGCGTCTATATGACGGACGGAGTATACTACTGCACGATTAAGATCGATTGCAGCGAAAGCAAAATGAAGACTGTGCAAAGAGCGGCTCTTGACGAGTTTTTAGATATGCTTAGCGCAAAAGAAGAGGGCTTTGAGATAGAAGATACGACGATAGACTTTGCAATTGCAAATATAGACGGCAAATATAAATTCCGCGCCTGGAAACGTCACGAAAAATATTCTGGCAAGCACAGTACAGGTATCAAAGTGTCTTGCGAGCAAACTTGCATAAGTTACTACACTTACGGAGACGCCGTAATCACAAGCGACGATCTTCTTAATTTGGCGTAAATTTAGATAGAACAATAAAATTTCTGGGGAGGAATTATGGAAAGATTAAAACTTATACCTTATCCGACAAGCGTAGAACTCTTTGAGGGTAACGTTGACTGCAAAGAGATCAATTTGGTTGGAGAGGCTTGTTTTGCGAGCGATTTCTTTAAAGATTTTGCGCAAAAAAATTCTTTGACTTTGTCTGATAACGGCGTAAAAATTCAATATAGCATTGACAGCGCTTTGGCTATTGACGAGGAGGGGTATCTTCTTGAGATAAGCCAAGACGGTATTAGGATAAACGCAAACAGTAAAAAGGGATTGAACTATGCGTTTTGTTCGCTCGTTCATCTTTTTTCCAACTATAACGGCGTTTTGCCCTATTGTAAGATACAAGACGAGCCGTATTTAAAATTCAGAGGTATGCTACTTGACGTCGGCAGATACTTTTTCCCTGTCGAAGAAGTGCTCAAATACGTAGATTTTTGTTTTCTCAACAAACTCAACGTGTTGCACTGGCATTTGACGGAAGATCAGGGATGGAGAATAGAGATTGACAAGTATCCTTTGCTCACACAAAAGGGCAGTCGCCGCTCGCACACCAATTTTGGAATAAAGCCGCACAGCGGATTCTATACCAAAGAGCAGATTAGGCAAGTTATTGCTTACGCCAACGAACGCAACGTGGAAGTTATGCCGGAGATAGACTTGCCGGGACACGCTCAAGCGGCGCTTGCTTGTTATCCGTATCTCGGTTGTTTTGACAGAAAGTTGCCAGTAGCCACGCACTGGGGCGTCAAGCACGACCCGCTTTGCGCAGGCAAGGAGAGTACCTACGAATGGGTATTCAATATGTTGGACGAAGTCATAGAACTATTCGGCGGCAACACCAAGTACATACATATCGGAGGAGACGAAGTATTCAGGCATAGATGGAAATTATGCGAGCACTGTCAGGCGACTATTGCAAAATACGGACTCAAAGACGAAGAAGAATTGCAAGCGCACTTTATGCGCAGAGTCTGCGAATTTGTCGTGTCAAAGGGTTGTATACCAATGGCGTGGAACGGCGTAGACGTGGACAAGACCGTTCACGAGAAAGTTGTATGGCAATTTTGGAGTGACGAGCGCGGCGGAAGCGAAAGACTGGTGCAAAGTCTTGCGCATCAAAGCGGCGGCTATCTCAACAGTAATTCCAAATATAACTACGTCGATTTTCCATACGGAATGACAAGTCTAAAGCAGAGTTATGAAATGACGCCGTTGCCTGAAGGTATGGATCGCGATAAATTGGTGGGCGCAGAACTCACTCTTTGGACGGAGTATATTCCCAACTTTAAGAAGGCTTGCAGATATCTTTTGCCACGTACGCCTGCGCTGTCAGAAGCAATGTGGAACAACAAAGAAAAAGATTATCAAGAATTTGAACAAAGGCTTGTGCCAACGCTTGAACTTTTCAATAAACAAGGCTTTAAGTCCGCGTCTCTGAAATGGGCAAATCCGTCGAAGTTGTTGGGCAAGTGTCAGACTGCTTGGTTTAACCGTCGAGTGCTGCACTGGCAAGGGCTGCACAATCTCATAGACGACGCTTACGTAACTAGGAAGTATGGCAAAAAAAGGAAATGAGCGTCTTAGCGTTATATGATATAATAGTCTTGATGGGAAGTTATGCCAAAATACGCAAAGGCTTTTATGAAAATAACGAAAATTATTGCTAAAAAACAATAATCTTATTTAGCGGTAAATAATTTTCATAAAATTTTTAAAAAACTAACACAAACGCGGTATTGTATGATATACTTAATACAGAGCGCGCTAAATTTGGCGCGCAAAAAGTAAAAGTATGATAAGAACGTGAAATAATATGCGCTTGCGCAGGAGGAAATATGGGAAAACAAAACGTATTTAAAAAAGTCGGTTCTTTGGTGACAGACTTTTTCAAGCATTGGAATACTCCTCCCAAAGAGGGATATTACTTGCCAAACAGAGAATTCGTCGCTTATGCTGTAGGCGGAATGGGTGTGCAGGGATTTGGTATATTGACCCAATACTTTGCCATCAACGTGGGCGTGCATCTTTCGCTAGTCTACAACTTTGACGCGATGATAGTTCAGTACACGACTTGGATTATCGCGTTGCTTACGCTTTTCCGCGCTCCTATAGTCGGTTGGATAATTGACAACACAAATACCAAATGGGGAAAATATAGACCGTATTTGCTCTTCACAGGCGTTTTGTGCGTGCTGAGTTATTGGCTTTTGGCGTTTATCCCCGATTGGTTTATGCCTGACAATGCATTGCAGCATACCGCCAAAACGCAGTGGTTAGTAGTCGGCTCTTATCAGTTGATTTTATTTATAGCAACGACGATATTCAGTTTCTTCTCTTTCGGTAGAACTGGACTTGCGCAGGTTATTACTCCAAATACCAACGAGCGTACCAAGTTGTATTCCGTCGGCGGAGTTATAGACTCGCTTGGACCTTCCATAGTACAGATGTTTTTCCCACTTATTGCAGGCGGAATTTACGGACAGTCGGGATCGGTATACGGCGACGAGTTCGGCCAGATGACTTCCGATCAGATCCGCAATATGGGATTGAGACTTACATACGGTATGGATAATATCAATACATACAAAGTCGTATTCCCTATAGTCGGTCTTATATGCGTGGCTCTTTCGCTGGTTATGTTCTTCGGAACAAAAGAGAGGATCATACAGGAAAAGAAAGTCAAAGAAAAAATCGGCTTCTTGGCAGGTATCAAGAAGAGTATGAAAAACCAGTACTTCTGGATTTTCAATATCTCCAACATACTTGCTTTTGGAAGACTTTTGATATTCTCCGCAACCAACTACGTTTGTCTTTATATTCTTGGCGGACAATTGGGTACGGCTATGAGAGGTATAATGCCGACGCTTGCGTCAGTAGGTTTTGTGCCCGGAATGTTGTTCTCACCAATTATCCAAAAGAAACTCGGGAAAAAGAATATGACGTTGTTATCGTTTGCTGGCTCAACGGTAATATCAGCGTTGCTATTGATATTGTTTAAATTCGCATATCACTCTTCCGTAACGGCTTGGATATACTTCGTTGGAGTATTCTTCCATAATATCTTTGCCGCTTTGTGGACGGTTACGTCACCTGCTATGACGGCAGACTATTGCGAATATCAGCAATGGAAGACAGGTGAAAGACTTGACGGATATATGTCTCAATTTTCTTCAGTAATCACTACTGTATGCGGAATGTTGTCAAGTTGGCTTACTACCACGCTCTTGATTAAATTCGCAGGCGCTGCGTCAGCAGAAGACTACGGCGAAGAAGGCGTTATGCAAAGCGTATTGATCATATGGGGCATACTAAGTATCGTCTGCGGCGTACTTGCAATCTTACCTTTCCTTTTCTGGAATTTGAATGAGAAGAAACAACTTGAGATGGCAAGGGACATCAAGATCAGAGGATACAAAGAACAACTCGAATCCAACACGTTGGCTCAAGAGAATATCCTAGAGGCAGTTTCTCTTGGAGTATTGACAGAAGAGCAAGCGGTGGAGATGGGCTTTGTCTTGGAAGAGACGTCTAATGAAGACAATGCGTTTTCGGCTGGCGAGCAAGACCAACTGACAGTTGACGAGGCGACGACTGACGAAGTCACAGACAGCGCAGAGGAAAAGTCTGACGATTACAATAAGTCAGAATAATTATTAAAACAATTTGATTAGGACGGAGCAATTGCTTCGTCCTAAATTTTATATTGATATTTTATCATAAAAAAATAAATATATCAATAATTGTTGACATAAAACATAACACGTGTTATATTTAAAATAACAGGTGTTATATTTATTTGGGAGATTAAAATTGGCAAATAAGAAAATTACAAAAGACAGTATACTGGACTGTGCAGTCGAACTTATAAGACAGGGCGACGAGTTGAGCGCAAGAAATATTGCAAAGCGACTTGGGTGTTCAACCCAGCCAATATATTCAGTATTTAAGAATATGGCGGAATTGGAAGGCGAACTGTACTTGTATATTCAGCGAATACACAAGACATATATTGCGCAATATGTAGTGAATAAGGGCATTTTGGATTACAAGGCATTTGGAATGGGTTTTGTAAAATTTGCTAAAATAGAAAAGCAACTTTTTAGTAGGCTTTATATCCAAAAGCCTTTTGATAGAAAATGTCTTGAAGAAGATGCGTATTTTATTGAGGTAGTCAAGACAATTCAAGAGGAATATGGAATTTCGCATCAGCAGGCTGTGCAATTCCATTTGGATATGACGATATATTCTTACGGTTTGGCGGTTATGCAACACGCGGATAGCGATATGTCCGACGATGAGATTTCGCAAAGACTGACTACGCAGTTTAGAGCGCTTTACAATTTATATTTTGATAAGAAGGATTAATATGAATAATATAATAGAAATCAAAGACCTAAAAAAATATTTTAAAGAAGTCAAGGCTGTTGACGGCATATCTTTTTGCGTAAGAGAAGGCGAGTTGTTTGCATTTTTGGGACTTAACGGCGCAGGTAAGAGTACAACGATAAATATTATATGCAATCTTCTTGAAAAAGACGGCGGAGACGTATATATTGACGGTTTGTCAATAGACAGCAATATGCAAAAGATTAAGCCGAGACTTGGTGTAGTCTTTCAAGAAAATTCTTTGGACGTCAAGTTGTCCGTATACGACAATTTGAAATACAGAGCGGGGCTATATGGGCTTAAAGGCAAAGACTTTAAAGACAGACTCAACTATCTTGCCGACAGATTGCAGTTTGCCGATCTTTTGAAAAGACCGTTTGGCAAACTGTCGGGCGGACAGCAACGGCGAATTGACGTTGCAAGGGCGTTGATGCATTCGCCGAAGATATTGATTTTGGACGAGCCTACCACGGGACTTGATCCCAATACGAGAATAACGCTCTGGGAATTTCTCAACGAATTGAGATTGAGCAAAGGTTTGACCGTGTTACTCACGACGCATTATATGGAAGAAGCAAGCGACGCTGATTACGTTGTGATAATCGACAGTGGAAAAATCGTAGCCAGTGACACACCAAATAATCTCAAAAATCAGTACGCGTATGACTTTATCAAGATCTACGACTATTCTAAAGAGTTGATAGAGCGTTTTGCAAGCGACGGCGTGGATTATAAAGAAGAGGGCGGACACTTGCTTATCGAGGTAAAAGAAATAGCAAAGGCAAAACAAATCTTGACGGCTTACGCTGAGTATATTGAAGATTTTGAAGTGATAAAGGGTAAGATGGACAACGTATTCCTCAACGTCACAGGCAAGCAGTTGAAGGAGGAGATTAAATGAAAGATAGATTGAGCAGATTTGGGTATATGCTGGGACGTAATATTAAGGTGTATTTTAAAGACAGACTGACTTTTGTCTTTTCTCTTATGACGCCGCTGATATTAGTCGTTTTGTTTTTACTGTTTTTACGCGGAGTATATGAGGATTCGCTTGTAAATTCTCTTCCCGAAGGGTTTGAGTTGAGCAAAAAAGTTGTCAATGCTTTTACTGGCAGTTGGCTGTTTTCTTCCATAATGACGACTTCGTGTATTACGATAGCGTTTTGCTCTAATATGCGCATTGACGACAAACTCAAGAAGACTTTGCGCGGTTTTGAGATTGCGCCAATAAGCAAGTTTTCTTTGAGTTTGAGTTACACCATATCAAATTTTATCACGACTTTGCTTATTTGTACGATTGTGTTGGTAATAAGTTTTATATACTTGGCTATTGTCGGTTGGTATTTGACGTTTGCTGACGTTTTAATTATCGTCGTAGATATGCTTTTGACTGTGATTATGGGCTCTTTGATTATCTCAATAGTTGGCATATTTATCAATTCACAAGGCGCATTGAGCGGAATATGCACGTTGGTATCGTCAATGTACGGCTTTTTATGCGGAGCGTATATGCCTATATCGGGTATGGGCAAGGGAATACAAAATTTCGTGGGATTTATACCAGGCACTTATTCAACTGTGATATTCCGTCAGGCGTATATGAACGGAATACTTAACGAAATAGGCAAGGACGTGCCGTCTCAGGCAGTTGACGCAATTCGCAAGGGCTTTGACTGCGAGTATTACTTTTTTGACAACAAGGTCGCGACTTGGGTAATGTACGTTGTGGTAATCGTCACGATAGTTGCGTTACTTGCGATATATCTGACACTTAATCTAAAAGTCCGTCACAAAAGTAAGCAATATGTCAATGCCCAATCAGGAGCGGTAAAGAATCAATAAATTTAATTAAGAGCAAAAGCCGACGCCAAAAGTCGGTTTTTGCTTTTAAAAATATGTTGCAAAAGTGATTGACACTTTTGCGCTTATCAATTATAATAGTTAAGCAAGTTGAAAGAATATGCTGCTATGGCTCAGTAGGCGCGTGACGTAAAGAAAACAATTGATAATTGTTTTTAGTCTAAGCGAACTGCAAGTGCGAAAGGCGTAATAGAGTAGACGAATGTCGATTGCAGTCGGGAGCGCACGTCCTTCAAGGACGCTCATATTAGTGAATAAATTTAGAATATGCTGCTATGGCTCAGCAGGTAGAGCACGTCCTTGGTAAGGACGAGGTCACCGGTTCAAGTCCGGTTAGCAGCTCCAGTGTAAGGCACTCTCAAAGTTTTGAGAGTGCCGTTTTTAGTCGTGCTAACGCGGCCAGTCCAAAATAATGACGTTCGCCAGTGGCTCACTATTCCGTCGCTATCGCTCCTTGCAAGTCCGGTTAGCAGATCCATTTAATGAACTCCCCAAGTAATGGGGAGCGTCGTTTTTATTGACATATATTCTAAATTTTGCTAAAATGAAAAGGCTAAACCAAATTTAATAATTTTATCCCGTTTGAGCATAGTATTGGTAGAACTATACTCAGTACTCGCTTACAAAACTCATTCGGGAATTGTAATTTGGTTTAGCGACTTAGCGATGAACGGTATATTCTGCGGTGTCGTTCTTCGCAAGAGGGACGGCATCTTTTTATTTACAAGGAGTGGGGTCGTCAGTTCTGCCAAGCAAGTAATCAATGGACACGCTGAAGAAGTCTGCAATAATTGACAGGTCATCTATCAGCGGTATGCAATCCAAGTTGTTCCATTGAGCAATATTGTTGCGATGAATATGGATTAATTGAGATAATTCGTAAACGGTTGAAACGCCTTTTGCCATTCGCAATTCGCTCAAGCGTTCTTTGAACGGAGTGGGGTGCGGCGATTTTTCAAAATGCTCATCATCAGTATTGGCAATAAGATATTCTACAGAAATATTAAAATAATCTGCAATACGAATCAAAGAGGAGGTTTTAGGAATTATGCCATAATTATAAGCATTAGAATACGTGGTATTGCTAATACCGATTATTTTGGCTCTCTTTGATTTGCTTTTTTCAGCCAAATCATCTGTGAGTTCTATAAATCTGTTTTGAAAGTCTTTAGATAAAGCCATATGTAATACCATCACAAATTTAAATTTTAGACAATAAAGCGTTTACATTGTCGTTAGAATTATGGTATTATATACAAGCGCTTAATCCGACAACAAACGGCTTATATTGTCGCAAATAAGTAAATTTTTTTAAAGAGAGGGATAAAAGTGAAGTCTTGCGCGTTTTTTGGACACAGTAAAATGAACGTTGGACAGCATAGAGAGAAGTTGTTGGAGGTATTGAAAGACCTTATAGAGAATAAAGGCGTTGAGCAATTCTATTCAGGCTTTCGCGGAGACTTTGACGTTTATTGCAGTTTTTTGGTTTGTGAACTTAAAGATAGATTTCCGCAGATAAAAAATACTTTGGTACTGTCATATATTCCCAGAACGGTTGTTCACTCTTATAGCGACTTTGATTTGCCAAGGTGCTTTGACGATAGCGTCTATTTATTGGAAAAGAACGTGCCAAAGCGGCTTGCTATTGTTGAAACCAACAAGAGTTTGGTAGATACTGTTGATTTTGTTGTAGCAGGGGTGATGACTCATTTTGGAGGCGCGTATATGGCTTGTGAATACGCTTACAGAAGAAAAAAGCCAATCATAAGTGTGATTGACGGTTGGGAAATTTAACATCAAAAATTAAAGAGAGGTAATACAAAATGAAAGTTTTAACAAAAGAACTATTGAAAGACGTAGAATTGTTTGAGATATATTGCGCGCTGGATCCTAAAGAAAAGAAAAACTTGCCTGTGATTTTTCTAAGCGGTAGTCCCAAAGGCGTTGCCGAAGACGATATTAAAACGGTAAAAACGCTGTTTGATATGGCAGCAAAAGAAAACGAGATGAGTTTTATGTTATTGCCGGCTACAAGTATATTTATGAATGACGCATTTTGCGAGACTGGTAAAAGTGGAGAAAACGTACTTGAAAAAAATTTTTTATCGCAATACGTAAATAGATTAAGGATTATTTCCCACTTGCCCCAAGAGATTTTAAAACAAGTAAAAGATAAAAGGTTGCTTGCTTTGGGCTATGCTGAACAAAATGTCAAAAAATCAATATTGGACTATATAAACGAAAGAACGACTTTTGCATTTGGAGTATTGAAAAATAGCCTTGAGGATTCATTATATACTACTGTGGGATTGACTATAGATAAGCAATTTGGACAACGTCCTAATATATATTCTTTGGAAGTGTTGTTTGACGAAGCAATTATTACAAGCGTAAGCAAAAATAAGAACGACCTTTATATTGAGTTGAATCAAAAAGAAACTATCGTCCTTACTGACGCAGAAACGTTAATGGAAGAAATCAATCCTGACAAAACTTTTATAAAATTTTTTGAATTACATAGAACTATGCGCAACTATGAATTACATTTTTTATTGGTGTCAAAAGATTTGAATTTTATAAAGCATTTTCATTATGTGACTTATAAGTTTAAAGATATGCGCTTTATTTAGTCGACGTAAAACAATAAAATTTATTGACAAGAGCCTACGAAAGAGTTATAATACTTATTAGTTATGCAATTGATTGCATTTTGTATTTAGAATGTGTGTTGGATAGAGAATACTAAGGTCGTTAAACACTTTTGGAGGATTTAATGAAATACTGGTGGATATCTTTAATCATTATTGCAATGGCGGCGCTTATGGTTACTTTCGCTTGGTTGTTGAGGAAGAGCCGCAAAGCAAGTATGCTCACGCTGTTTGTAGTATCGTTCGTATTGCTTATTTTTAAATCAATTCAATTTGGTATAGAAAGATCTAATAACCATTATCCAATAGAATTTTCGCATATGTCTTATTTTATTTTAGGCGCGACTATGACAGTCGGCGTAAAAAAATTGCGTCCGTTTGCCGGACTGTGCTCGTTTATTTCTGGACTGGCATTCGTGCTTGCGGGCATTTTTTCTCCTGCGCCGATATATGTGGACGCTGAAAGTACGTTTAATTGGGTGTCTGGGATTATTCAGCACGAAGTTTTGCTGTTTGCCGGACTTGTGATTATCTTCAACACTGATAGATACAATATAAAAGATATTTGGATACCGATCGTAGGAATAATCATTATGTTTATTTTCTCAGTATTGGTATACAAGAGAATACTTTATCCAAATTTGGCAGACAAAAATCACGACAGTATGATAATTATATACGTGCTGACCGGTACTATATTGAAATATGTGTTGCCTGCGGGAACAGAAGTGGCAGTGTGGTTGCGAGTGATCACTATAATTATTGAAGTGATTTTGCTAGGCTTGATACTTTGGGCATTCTATTTTGTCAACAATAAGTTCTATGACAAAAAGATTAAAAAATATCCTGATTTTGTCGGCAACAACGAAGAGTATAGCGCAATTGCGCTTGTCAAGTTCTTAATCAAGAGGAACAATGACAAAAAAGCAACTCAAGCAATCTCCGCAGACTTGACACAGGAAGAAAACGAAGCCAAAGAAGAAAGTAAATCTGAATAGTTTTAACGTCATTTTGATAAAAACACCTCACCACCGCCAATGGCGGAGCCTCCCCCCTCAGGTGAGGGCGCGCGTCACAACCTGTAAAAATGCAATAACTTTTTTAATGTCATCTCGACTTTATATTTATGTCATTTCGACCGAAGCGAAGCGGAGTGGAGAAATCTCATCAGTATAAAAAAGTAATTGCTAAACGTACGGTTGGACTTCGCCCTACCAACCAAACGAAAATGTCGCAAGGCTCCATTTTGTCGGTACTTATTAAGCGGATTAGACCTCTCGACTACGCTCGAGGTGACATAAAAAAATATGTCATTTTGACTGAAGTGGAGAAATCTCAACAGATTAAAAATCACAAAAATCGCAACGCAAAAATTAAAGCGTTGCGATTTTTTATTCAACTAAAATACTAATTTAATTTAAATTTTTTACTTTTCCAAAAAAAGTATACTTTTCTTGACTGCCTGCGAAAAGGCATATTTTTTCAGTTACATTATACTTCACGAATAATTATTTTGCAATATCTTTGGGTCAGTAAAAGTATACCTTTTTTGGAATTTCGTACGCAAATCAAAATTTGATATATGTTGAAAAAATATACAAATTTTGGTTTAGAAGACTCTTGTGTATAGAAAATTCTATTAGTACTGCTAAAAAATTATGCGAAAAGTATAATTTACAGTGAGAGAGTTCTTTCTTTTCTTATCAAGAAAAGAAACAAAAGAGTTGGGGGGTTACGATTCCCCCCAAGCCCCCACAAACGCTTTTGTCAAATTGATATTTCAAAATGTCATTTCGACTGAAGCAAAGCGAAATGGAGAAATCTCAACCAATTAAATATATGGATAGAGACCTCTCGACTGCGCTCGAGGTGATATAAGGATGTCATTGACGCTCGCACAAGACCATCTACTGTCATTTCGACTGAAGCGAAGCGTAATGGAGAAATCTCAAACGGATTAGACCTCTCGACTAGGCTCGAGGTGACGATATATCGTAGAGGTGACAAATTAAAGCATAAATATAGAGGTATAATATGCAAATGCTAAAGAAAAGAAAATCAATAAAATATCTAATAATGAGTATAGCGTTGTTGCTATGCATAACAATTGCTATAATGAGCGGAGCGCAGTCATTTGACAGCGTGGGGAGTATTCCCACTACGCCTATGACAGACGCGACGTTAGACGCTCCGTATTCTGCATTATGTGATGGGGCTACGTATAGATTTACTGACTATGCGAAAATAGAAGATATGCACAGCGGTGCGATATCTGACGATACCAAGCAAATCACCATAGATTCAACAGAGGCGCACGGATCTCAACTCAATCCATATGTAATAGATTCGGTAGCGACGTGGAATGCTTTTGCTACTGCAATGAATACGGCTCCAAACGGACAGGGAAAGTTCTTCTTGTTGGCGGAGGATTTAGATTTCACTAGTCAAACTTTCGCTCCTGTTGCTACATTTAAAGGTACGTTTTATGGCGGAGGTCATTCTTTAAAAAATATCTCTTACACCTTTGCATCTAGCGGCGATTGCGCAACTTTTAAAGTCATAGATGAAAATACGATAATTTGTGATTTAAATATTACCGACGCCACTTTTACAGGTGTTGGAAATCATAACGCTATTTTGTGCGCGTCAAGTAGTGGCGGTAAGATTCTCAATTGTCACGCCACAGGTACAATATCTACGTCGACTACAGTTAGTAATTGGGTAGCAACGGGGGGTATACTTGCCGTATCTATTTCAACTACTCCGACAACAATCTACAGATGTTCTGTAAATGTCAAAGCGACAATAAGTAATAAGACTAATGAAGGTAGTGGAATGGGAGTAATCAGTGGCGCTACGTATAACGGCGGACAATTGATTATGTTAGATTGTTATGGAATTATGGAAAATCAATACTCTGCAAATGTTGATCTTTATGGCGGAATTGCTGGTATGAGTTATAATGCTGGAGATATGAGAATTGAAAATTGTATTAGTGATATCAATTATAAGAATATGGAACTTGGTGGCACTGATAGCACGAATTATCACCCTACAAGTTTGTTTTCTTTCTGGATGGCAACTCAGCATCCCAGTAAGGTCGTTTTAAAAAATACTTATGTTAGTGGGAAAGCGGATAAGTCTGGTGTGGAATATTCTATTTATCCGGATATCATTTATTCCACTCACGCAACTACTGCTAATTCTATTGCAATTGACGTGGAAAATTTCAATTGGTATTCTCTAACTGGCGCTTCAAAATTAATTACTACTACTAAGTGGATGCAATCAAGATTTTCAACTAATGCAAATGCAACTATGTATGATGGCGATAAAAAAGATTTTTGGGACGTAGCGAAGAGCGATTCTTCGTTTTCGTCAAGTATATGGACAAACAAAAGCGCAATTGGCGCAAGTAACTATTCCGTTAGTAATACGCCATTAAAGAATACGAGTATAAAGGCGAGCGGTTTTACAATAAAGTACGCTAATCTTGAGAGCGGAGCAGAAAAAGAGTATGTAGGTAATGCAACTACGTATAATTACAAAGACACTACGCAGTTGTATACTCCTACTGCCAAAAATAACCACGTATTCGTTGGTTGGACGTTGGATAAGACTGGTAATGGAGCAATATATAAAAATATCCCCAATGATTTTTACGGTGACGTAACAATGTACGCAGTATGGGACGTACCGCAAGCAAGCGTGACAAAAGAGAGCATAATCTCAGCAGAAAGCGATGGAGCGTTTACGAAGGAATACAGTCAAGGCAGTTCATTGACAATGAGGGGAGACATATCCGTCACAAGTATGACTAGTCCTGTCATTC
>JAIDRT010000060.1 GCA_029061605.1 Clostridia bacterium
ATTGCAAAATTATTATGCGTGAAGTATAATGTAACTGAAAAAATATGCCTTTTCGCAGGCAGTCAGTAAAAGTATACTTTTTTTGGAAAAATGAAAAATGTATATTAAAATTAGTATATTAATTGAATAAAAAATCGCAACGCTTTTATTTTTGCGTTGCGATTTTATTATATTTTAATAGGTTGAGATTTCTCCGCTCCACTGCGTTACAGTCGAAATGACAGGATATATAATGATATATTTAAAATGACTTCGTTGGAAATATATAAAAAAATTCTCGCTCGTTTGGCGAGAAGGGAGCGGCGCGAGATTTTCACGAGTAAGAATGTCTTCAAGACGATGAAAACGAGCGCAGGCGTACTTGCTGTACGTCAAGTGAGTTTGAAGACGTATGGGAGACATTATTGCCGTGCAAAATTGTGACGCCTCCCTTCTCGCCAAACGCTTTACCAATCCTCGTGGCGGTCTATCTTGATGTCTGTATAAAACTCTTTATACTTACGTTTGAAGGCTTCGCTTTCGCTCTCGTATTTTTCTGAGGCAAGCAAGTCTTCTTCGTCCATACCCTCGCAATCTTCGTCGCAAAGTCTGGCAAGTTTCATTTTTTCGTAATTATTCATTTCAAATTCGTCCTTTTGCGCAATTCTTCCAAGGCATCATAGCCCTGTTTCTTGAGTTGGAAGTTGCGTGTCGCAACCTCGACTATTACCGCTAAGTTACGTCCCGGAAGCACAGGCACGTTGATTTGCGGACGGCTCTCGCCCAATATCTCGCAAGTATTGTCCATTGAGCCCAGTCTGTCATAATCTTCAAGATTTGCATCTTTGTCAAGATGTATCACAAGGTCTATGTCCTCGCTGTCAAGCACCGCGCCTACGCCGTACATACTCTTGATGTCTATTATTCCAAGTCCCCTGACTTCAATAAAGTGTTTTATTTTGTCAGGCGCTCTTCCCACAAGATCGTTTCGTACTTTTTTGACAACGACGGCGTCGTCTGCTATTATGCGGTGTCCCCTGTTGATAAGTTCTATAGCCGTTTCGCTCTTACCCATACCGCTTGAGCCTGTCAAAAGTACGCCTACGCCGTTGATATCCAAAAGCGAGCCGTGCACCATTTCAGTTGGTGCAAGCAAGTCGTCAAGATACGCGCTTATCTCCTGCATAAGCCACGTCGTCGTCATATCCGATAAAAGCACCGGTATGCCGTATTGCTTTGCAATGTCTATCTCCATTTGCGTAGGCTTGATACTTCTGGAATATATTATGCAAGGTATTCTCTGCACAAAAAGTTTTGTCAAAGCCTTTTTCTTTTCCGCCGGTTGAAGCGACGCAAGATAGTAATGCTCTGCATTGCCTATCACCTGCACGCGGGCATTGCTGAAATAATCTTCAAAGCCTGCAAGCAACAGTCCCGGACGGTTGACAAGCACCGACTTGAAAGTTATATCGTCATCTTTATTACCTACCAATATCTCCAACTCACATTGCGCGCAAAAATGCCCAAGTTTTGTCGTCTCGACTATTGCTTCTTCCGTCATATGCTGCTTGGTGTTCATTTATTCTCCTTTTCCCTTAATATGCGTATAAGGGATTAGACTACTTGACTTAGTTACACTCCGCTTAGAGTGACATCTACAATAAGTTATTTATCTTCATTTAGACAAAATTTATAGATCACTTGCGCTACGGCGTCGTTGTCGTTGGTGTCTGCGACAAAGTCTGCTGATTGTTTTACGTTGGGCATTGCGTTGCCAACGGCTATTCCAAGACCTGCCGCCTTGATCATCTCAATGTCGTTTTCGCTGTCGCCCATAGCGATTGCTTGGCTGATGTCGATACCGTATTTATTGCACAGCCATTTGATTGCCTCGCCCTTATTGATACCCTTTGTAATAGCCTCTACGACAAGTTGGTGCGAACGCATTATCGCAAGATGTGGGAATTTCTCCCTGCCGTCTTTTACCAACTTTTTGCAATGCTCGTCGTCGGCAAGCACAACTACCTTGACAGGCAACGACTTGCTCTCTTTTACAAACTCAGACAGCAATTGGTGCGTGACTTTGTACCCAATTGCGCAAATACCTACGAAGACTCCTACCGATTCGTTGTATTCTTGACAATGGCAAGTGTCGTCAATATAAACCAAAGGCGTATAATCTTCGCCCAACGACTCAATATATTTTAGCACGGCTATTGTGTCGTCTTTGTCAAAAAACTTTCCAAAAATCTGTTTTTTGCTCTTGATGTCAAATATGCCTCCGCCTTGATAAACTATGACGTCGCCGTCCAATTCAAGTTCTTCAAGTTTTGGATAAATCGCAGAGAAAAGTCTGCCTGTAGATACGACAAACTTTCCGCCCGCTTGCGTAAATTCTTTGATTGCTCTTTTGTTGACTTGCGATATCGTGTGGTCTTCTCTGTAAAGAGTGCCGTCAAAATCGCAAAATATTGCTTTGTATCTCATAGCCTTATGATATTACATTTTTGAAAAAAAGTAAATTGATTTTATATTTTTATATTTAGATTCTTCGACTTCGCTACGCTCCGCTCAGAATGACGCTATTTATGCGTAAGCGTTGCTTTAAACGAGTCACCCTGAGCGAAGTCGAAGGGTCTATTCTCGTCGTCCCCTTGAGGGGAAGGTGTCACAACGTGACGGAAGGGGTGTTGTATGATCGGTTTGAGATTTCTCGACTACGCTCAAGATGACATAAAATAAGACCCACGTAAGTTGCAAGCGTGGAGATTAGTCGTATTTTTGTCCGTGCTAGGGCGAAACGAAGTCGTCAAGTGTACTTGCCGTATACGTCGACTTCTTGAGTCCCGACGTTAGGACTAAAAGACGGCTGGTATACACGCTTGGTTACTTATTAGGATGAAAGTGAGCATATATATTCTCTGCCGCTCGGCGGTCTATGCCCTTGACAAGCAACAAATCTTCCACTGCCGCGCTACGGATATTCTCTATGTTCTTGAAGGCGTCAAAGAGCGCTTTGACACGCTTCTCTCCCACGCCGTCGATTGCAAGAAGTTTGCTATGCGTCTGACGTTTTTGCCTAAGCGACCTGTGAAAAGTAATCGCAAAGCGGTGCGCCTCGTCTCTAATACGCTGCAAGACTTTGAGAGCGTAACTGTTGCGCGGCAAGATTATCGGCGCGCTTTGATGGGGCACAAATACCTCTTCTTCTCTCTTTGCAAGACCTATGACAGCAATGTCGTCCACGCCTTTGTCGTGCAAAATCTCTACTACGCTGCTTAGTTGTCCTTTTCCGCCGTCTATGACAAGCAAATTGGGACGTACGCCAAAACTCTCGTCTTCGCCTTTGGCAAGTTCGTCTATACGTCTCGTCAAAGCCTCTTGAAGACCTGCAAAGTCGTCGTTGCCAAGTGCGTACTTCATCTTGAATTTGCGATAATGCGCCTTATTGGGAGCGCCGTTGGTAAATACGACCATAGACGCAACCTTGTCAGTGCCCTGAACGTGCGATATGTCGTAACACTCCATTCTAATAGGCATCTTGGGCAATTTGAGATATTCTTGAAGTTGAATGATCGCCCCGACCGTCATATTGTCTTCACGCTCTTTTATAGACAGTGATTTTTCAAGATAATCGCTTGCGTTGTTCAATGCCATATCCGCCAACTGTCTTCTTATGCCTTGGTGCGGCAAGATAATATTTACCTTGCTGCCCTTCTTCTGCGTGAGATACTCACTGAGCAATTCGCATTCGTCTATTTGCGACGCAATGACTATCTCATTTGCAATATAGTTGACCTTGTCATAATACGCCAAAATGAAGTTGGACAATACCACTTCGTCACTCGGCGAAAGGTCGCTTACCACTTGTTTATCTCCGCCTACAAGTTTTCCGCCGCGTACGAAAAGCACGCTTACGACTGTATTAAGTCCGTTGGATGCTATCGCAAATATATCAAGGTCAAAGTCCTTTGGCAACGCAGTCACTTGACGGCGTACGAGTTTGTCCAATATCTCCAACTTTCTGCGATAGAATATCGCAAGTTCAAAGTCCTCGTTTTCTGCGGCGTCACTCATTTTTTGTTGCAATAGATGTGCAATCTTTTTGTCATTACCTGACAAAAAAGATACCACTTCTTCAATCTGTTTTGCATACTGCTCTTTTGTGCAACGTCCGTTGCACGGCGCCAAACAACGATTGATATGATAGTTGAGACAAGGTCTGTGATTTTTTGGCAAATGGGAAAAGTCGTGATTGCACGAGCGCAGACAAAACGCGCTCTCAACAAGTTCCAAGATGTCCTTGCTGGTTATGCCCTGCATATAAGGACCAAAATATTTTGCTCCGTCATTCTTGAGTTTGCGCACTACTTCCACTTTGGGAAAGTCCTGTTTGACGTTGATTTTGACAAATGGATACGACTTGTCGTCTTTTAAAAGAATGTTGTAAGGCGGTTTGTGCTTTTTGATAAGATTGTTTTCAAGCACAAGCGCCTCAATTTCGTTGGTAGTAATGATATATTCAAAATCTGCAATGCGCGCAACGAGTCGCATTGTCTTTTCAGTCTTGTTGGCTGTGCCTGAAAAGTATTGATTAACTCTGTTCTTGAGATTTCGCGCCTTGCCAACGTACAAAATCTGATTGCTGTCAGACTTCATAATATATACGCCGCTTTGCGTCGGCAAATCTTTGAGTTTTTGTCTTATCTTATCCATAGCAATATTATATCACTAATAATGCGCTGTGACAATAAAAAGTTGAATCCTTTAATTGGACGGACAGGCGTTTTCGATACCTATGGTCAGCGTGCGCTCAACGTTTTCGTTGATAATTCGGTAAAATACTATCTTGCCGTATCTGCGGCACCCTACGATTTTGTTGTCGCGAAGTAGTTTGAGTTGGTGAGATATAGTGGTTTGATTAAGTCCCAAAATATAACTCAAATCCCCTACGCAAAGTTCCATACTGCACAGCGCGCAAAGTATCTTCAGCCGTGTGCTGTCTGAAAAGATATAAAAGTAATCTGCCGAATTGCGCAGTATTCCGTTGGGCGGGAGACAGTCCCTCACAAAATTTTCCTGCTGTTCGCTGACGGTAAGACAAATCATATTATTCTCCTTAGTGACGCCATACAAAATTTCTCAACTTCGCTTGAACTGGCGTCAAATTAGTTTGGCGTAATGACAAATATTCTACCGTATCTAATTATAAATCAGTCACACCTTTGATTTTTAGGACATATTGTAGATTGATAAGGCTTTTTGACAAAAGGAGGTTATATGAATAATAATTGTACAAGTCTTTTGCTTTTAGTAGCGCTTTTAAGTTACAACAATTCTTGCGGTTGCAATAATAATTGCAACAATTGTAACAACGACTGCGGATGTAATAATTGCGGTTGCAATGGTTGCAACAACTGTAATAACGGATTGTTTGGCAACAACGCTGGTATGCTCTGCCTGCTGTTGGCATTCTTATCCAGTGCAAATTGTCCGCTGACAACGACAGTATAGCGAACAAATAAGTATTGTGAGTGACAATGACAAAAGGCGGGAATTATTCCCGCCTTCATATTATGTTTATCCGCTCAAAAACTCTCTTCCAACCGCAGAGATTGGTGTGCATTTCGCTTTGCGAAATTGTCCAGACAGGACTTTTTTACCCGTGCGGCGGCAACCGAGCGGTGAGCGTACTTGCCGTACGTGACCCCGAGGGCGTCCTAGCCGTTAGGGCGAAAGGCGCGCCGATATATGCGGTTGTCTCCTACTTCTTGTTTCTAATAGCGCGTTGCTCTTTGAGAAGATCTTGATACCTCTCGATTTGATCTTCTCGCAAATCTATCATATTCTTTGCCACCTTGCAAGACTGCGCGTCACTTATTATTACTTCTGTCTCTTTCACCTTGACTTTTGTTCCGTCATTTGTCGCGTCTCTTCTGATGTCTTTCATATACTCGTCTTCCATCTTGAAGAGCGCTACCGTGGTGTCCTTCTTTATCGTCAACTTGACTAGCGGATTTACGCTTGACTGTCCAATGAGTATGAAGTACGTCGACTTCTTCTCTTTGCACTTGTCTTTTGACAACGCGTATTCTCTCAATCCGTCAAAGTACTTTTGTTGCGTCTTGGTGAGTTTTGCGTATGCTTCTTCAAGTGTAAGTCTTGGTGCCTTTTCTGCTTTTGGTTTTGCAGGAGCGGTTACTTTGACTTCTTTCTCCACTATCTTTTCAACAGGAATCTCTACTCTAACTTCCTTTTCAACGATTTTCTCTACCTCGACCGGAACTTCTACCTTGACTTCTTTTTCTATGACTTTCTCTACAGGTACCTCTACGACTTTTTCCACTATCTTCTCGACAGGCACTTCTTTCTCTATTATCTGTGGTTGAACATTCTGCAAGGTAGACATCTCCATCAGTCGTTGCATTATTGCCTTTTGTCCCTCTATTAGGCTCTTTATCGTCTCGTCGTTTGCTGTAGTCGCTACTACTTCTTTCTCAACTATTCTCTCAGCAGGTTGCTCTGCAAGTTTTTGCATCATACTTTGCATTGCCTCTCTGTTTTGCGCGTTTTCCTCTATTAGTTTCTGCAC
>JAIDRT010000061.1 GCA_029061605.1 Clostridia bacterium
TAACCTTTGGCGGTGTCGTACTTGGGTCAAAGTTGACGTTGAGTACCTTTTGATTTATGGTAAAGTCTATTTCTTGCTCTAGCGTCAATTTTCCACCTGTCCAAACGTATTCGTCGCTTTGGATAGTAAGGTGAACTTTGTAAGTTCCTTGTTCTATTGGCTTGGGAGTAGAAAGCGCTCCGCCGCTAGAGGTCGAATACTCTACCTTGACATTGGCTTTATCTGAAGCAAACAACGTAGCGTCGTACCAACTGCTTGCGCCATCTGCGTTAAAATAATCTTGTTGTTCGCCGTTGTATATGCTTGATAATTGTGTGGCATTTTCCAAAACGGTTGCAGTATATTGTTCTGCTTTTGCTAAATTAAGATGGAATGCGGGGCGTAGCACATATTCTGCGCCACTTTGATCTATTCCATTTCCGTTAGCGTTCAATAAATGTGCCTGCCCATAATGCAAATTGTTAGCAGAACGTACCCAAGAATAGTTGATATTTGCTCGAGTGTTAATTGATGCTTTCCATATTCCGCTTACTCCGCTAACTCCTGTCTCTGCTATACTAGGAAGCCAAAGCCTATCTTTTGCCCAATTCTTATAACCTGTCTTTGCCAAATATGAACCAGAATTTCCATTTCCCCCTGCATCCAACGCATCATTGTTAAAATCATTAGATTGTCCGGCTGAAGCCTTTGCACTTTGTGTATGTTGCCAAGACATATTATCTGGAACTTCAATAAACTCCGTCAAACTTTCAGATACGCCTTGCTCTTTTGTCATAGTATATCTAGCCCATTCGTTCTTCGTATCCTGCGTCACACTTTTAAGTGAAGTGTCATTATAATTTACAGCATATCCGCCGCCATTATTTAAAGTCACTGCTCTAACCGAACTAGTCCCATACATATTGCTAGGATAATTGCCATTAGAATTAGTTTTATTTTCAGTCCAAGGAACTGCTTCATTGGAATTTGCTAACCATAAGGTGAGTATTGGATCACTGGATGAGTTTTGCGACAAATACGTTGCTATCCACTGCTTTTCCCCTATAGTTACCACTACGTCTTTATTGCCATTATACGAACGAAAATCTGCCGAAGTTCTTGTCCCCAAAGTACTCAATCCACTCTTATCCGTCACCGTTCCATTGCTAATCTGTCTTATTAATTCCCAAAATATCTCTTTATCAAAAACATAGCCTTTTCCTGTCAAGTCATTTTCATATCCGTTAAGTAACATTTCTCCAAGATTTGTTGACTGCGTTGTGATGTTGGAAGATGTTATTGCGTCGGCTTTTTTGTTTTCATCAAAAATTATTCCTAGTACAGCAAAAAGCATCGTCATTGCCAATATTACTATAAGGCTGATAGCAATTAAAGTATATCTTTTTTTGTTTGCTAAAATCATTGTTCTTCCTCTCTTTAGTACACTTTGATTAGATTTAGACCTTTCGACTGCACTTCGTTTCGCTCAAGGTGACGTCATAAGGTTTGAGATTTCTCCACGACGCTTCGCTTTGGTCGAAATGACATTTTGAAATATCAATTTGACAAAAGCGTTTGTGGGGGCTTGGGGGGAATCGTAACCCCCCAACTCTTTTGTTTCTCACTGTGAATTATACTTTTCTATTGCTCTTTTCGCAGTACTTATAGAATTTTCTATACACAAGAGTCTTCTAAACCAAAATTTGTATATTTTTCAATATATATCAAATTTTGATTTACGTACGAAATTCCAAAAAAAGTATACTTTTCCTGACCCAAAATATTGCAAAATTATTACGCGCGAAGTATAATGTAATTGAAAAAATACGCCTTTTCGCAGGCAGTCAGGAAAAGTATACTTTTTTTGGAAAAGTGAAAATTTTTAATTAAAATAGTATTTTAGTTGAATAAAAAATCGCAACGCTTTTATTTTGCGTTGCGATTTTTATTAATTCTTGTCACCTTATTTACACCTCACCCTTACCCTCCCCCTCAAGGGGAGGGCAAGTAAATGGAGTTGAGACCTCTCCACTTCGGTCGAGGTGACATTATAGATTTCTCCACTGCGCTTACGCTTTGGTTGAAATGACGTTATAACTGTTCGCTTCAGTCGTAAGGAGCGAAGCGACGGCATAGCGAGAGAGGCATTGTGCGTGGACGTAGCAAGCGTCAATGACATTTTGCTAAACAAAAACTCCCCTCTCGCTTGGCAAGAAGGGAGTTGGGAATATTTTCACAAATAAAAACTATTTTCCATTGTCAAAGTCCTCAAGAGTTTTTACAGTGACTTTGTAACAATCTGATAGACATTGCTTATCCATATTATCATAAGTGTCATATCTAGTGTGGTAGTAATTGCGCAACTTATGGTCAAGCGCAGTAATACCTACTGCTTGATAACCGCCTTTATTGAAAGCAGCCGAGTCAGTTGCCCCAAGAGGTACGGATCCGTAAGAACACGTAATATCTATGCTCTTTGCCGCATTGTAGAATAACTCGCTTGCGTGCTTATCCGCTTTGACGGTATTGTTGAGGTCTTTTTTATTTACGCAAAGGAACTTGCCCTCTCTCAAAGTATCGTAAGCATAGATGATAGTCTCTACGTCTTTGTAATCTCCGCTTGCGCCGTGTCTCTTTGCCCACGCTCTTGCGCCTCTTATGCCTGCCTCTTCACTGCCGGTCAAAAGTACGCCAACTTCAGTATTCTCAAGTTCTATACCCTCGTCGTGCAAAGCCTTCATTACGGCAATACCCATATAGCAACCTGTGAGGTTGTCATTTGCGCCGTCGACTATTACGCTCGTATTCCACATTCTGTACATTGCAATCCAGAAAGGAACAAATACCAAACATACCAAACCCATAATCATAGGTACGCCTGTAGGCATTCCAACCGTTACTCCGCCCTGCAAAACCATTGACGCGATAGAGATACCTACTAATGCAACAATGCCAACCATTGATATGATAAAGTGCGCGACGAAAGCGTCACCGCTGATAAGATAACTCATAGTCCACTCGTGAGCAACGTCAGGGTGTCCGTTGAAAAGAATTCTTCTCTTGACTTCGCCCTTTGGATGCTTGAGAGCCATAAGATTGTGCGAAGTACGCTTAGGATATATCCAATCCACTATCTCAAGATAAAGCACGAATTGCAACAGCATCAAAAGCATTGCGACACCTACTAAAATTATCGCAAGAAGAGGTATGAAAAAATAACTCACCATTGCCATAAGAATTATGGTGACCATAATATGTATCCAATTGAAAAATGCCTTAGGATGCATTTCAAAAGGCTCGATTTTAACTTCGTCGCTGTATTCTTTCAAGGTGTTTGCCATATAATCGACGGCGTTCTTTTCGCCTTCGCTACCCGGCAAGCGCTTGCCACAAGTCTTGATAATGGTGGTTATCTCCTCCATCATATAATCTGCTTGGGCGTCACTGTTATCTCTCAATTTTTGAAGATCCATAAAATACTCCGCATAAAGTATAAACTTTTCTTTAATTGAATATATTGTATCATATAATCGACTTATAATAAAGCATTTTACAAAAAATTATTGGATTTTTTATTTTATCAAACAAAATTTAAGTACATTTAAGTAATTTTATGTTAAAATTTTCAAATATGCGGTCAAATTTGCGTGAATAACAAGGAATACTTCTTTAGAAGGAAAATTTGCCTGACTTTATGATTGACTTTTTAACAAAATTAGTTTAAAATATTAACATTATTATATTAAAAGTCGAGAGGAATTTGCAATGTCATCGAAAAAAGATTTGGATTTGGGGAGAAAAATATCTAACTTAGCGGACAAGTGCACGGACAACGGAGTCATTGACCCCGAACTTTTTGTTCAACACAAAGTCAACAAAGGACTTCGCGACCCCAAAGGAAAAGGCGTATTGACAGGTCTTACCAATATCAGCGACGTAATTGCAAAAAAAGTAATCAACGGCGAAGAGATCCCCTGCGAAGGTCAATTGTATTACAGAGGATATAATATTAATTCTCTGTGCGAAGACTTTTTGTCAAGCGACAGATACGGATTTGAGGAAGTAACCTACTTGCTCTTATTTGGCGAATTGCCCAACAAAGCGGAACTTGAAGAATTTAAGAATATCCTTGCAAAATACCGCAAGTCACTGCCAAACACTTTTGTAAGAGACATTATTATGAAAGCGCCAAGCAACGATATGATGAATTCTCTTGCAAGAAGCGTATTGACGCTGTATTCTTATGATCCAAAGGCAAACGACACTTCACTTAGCAACGTGCTCAGCCAATGTCTGCAGTTGATAGCACTCTTCCCTCTTTTATCAGTATACAGTTATCAGGCGTATGAATACTACATAAAAGAAAACAATTCTTTCTTTATCCACGCGCCGAAGGACGATTTGTCAACAGCGGAAAATATACTGCATATGTTGAGAATTGACAGCAAGTACAGCAAATTAGAGGCAAAAGTCCTCGATCTTGCTCTCGTATTGCACGCAGAACACGGCGGCGGTAACAATTCTACTTTTACCGCAAGAGCCGTAACGTCTTCGGGCACTGATACATATTCTGCTATTGCAGCGGCAATAGGCTCGCTCAAAGGACCAAAGCACGGCGGCGCAAATATCAAGGTTTCGCAGATGTTCAACGACATCAAAAAGAACGTCGCAGATTGGGACGACGACGAGGAAATCGAGAATTATCTTAACAAAATCCTCAACAAAGAGAGTTTTGACAAGAGCGGTCTTATCTACGGTATCGGTCACGCAGTCTACTCTTTGTCTGACCCAAGAGCATTGTTATTGAAAAAATCTACCAAGTCTTTGAGCGAAGAAAAAGGACTTATGAGAGACTTCAATCTTTATGCAAAAGTCGAAGAGATCGCCATTAAACTCATATCAAATCAAAGACGTATCTATAAGGGCGTAAGCGCAAATATAGACTTCTACAGCGGATTTATTTACGATATGCTGGGACTGCCGCAAGAGTTGTATACCCCGATATTTGCAATTGCAAGAATTACCGGCTGGTCAGCGCACAGAATGGAAGAACTCATCAATTCCTCAAGGATTATGCGTCCCGCTTACAACTGTACTCAACCTGCGCTAGAGTATGTGCCAATGAAAGACAGAAAGTAACAGTGAATAAAGAATATAGAAATACAAGAAGGTACTGCACAAATATGCAGTACCTTTTGTTTTGATTAAATTTGACTTGAAATCATCTCAATCTGCGAGAGCCATACTGTCTTTTAAAAGCAGGTTGGTTGATTACTTCACCATAGACTATTGCCTTTTGGAGAGACGTAAGTTCCAACTCGTTGTCGTCTTCGCCGTCAAGTTTGACGTATCTGACGTTGTAGTGATCTTGACATCCTTCCGTAGACTTTCCGCCTATGCTGTTCATTGTGGGAACGTATTCCACTCTATACCTATCGCGGTTATCTTTGTGAGATACGTCGCAATGGCTGTCGTGGTGCGAAGTAGTCACAATATTTTTTGAGCCGACGACTTCTCTTTCCGCCTGTCTGCGCTTCAACTCGGCAAGCCGTTGCTGAAGTTCCGCCGTCATTTGTTGCCTTGCAGGTTGAGGAGAGCGATATTGAGTCGGTTGCGGTTGAGCAGGACGTTGAGCCATTTCTGACTGTTGAGGTCTTTGTTGAGGACGGCTCCTAGACTCGGAGGAGTCATATTCCAAGAATTTCTTGAACTCCTCCTTGTCGTCAAGCAACTTCATTGCTTTTTCCGCTTCGGCTTTTTTCTTATTCTCAGCGTTTTGCTTAGCGACTGAAATAATTACCGCTATTATGCCAAACGCCACGAATGCAATAGGAACAAAAGCAAACATTATTTCTTATCCTTCTTTTTGCTGTCACTGGATTCTTCTACTCCGCCGATAGCGTTACGCATATTGGTATCTGCCATAACGTTTTGCATATTGTAGTAGTCCATTACGCCCAATTTGCCCTTTTGCAAAGCCTCTGCCATTGCTTTTGGGACTTGAGATTCCGCTTCTATAACGAGCGCTCTCATCTCTTGGGTCTTTGCCTTCATTTCTTGCTCCAACGCAACTGCCATAGCGCGTCTTTCTTCGGCTTTTGCCTCGGCAATTCTCTTGTCTGCCTCTGCTTGATCCATCTGAAGTTGAGCGCCTATATTACGTCCAACGTCAATATCTGCAATGTCTATTGACAAGATTTCATAAGCAGTACCGCTGTCAAGACCTTTGCTGAGCACTGTCTTGGAGATAGCGTCAGGATTCTCAAGTACGTCTTTGTGCGACTCAGAAGAGCCCACCGTCGTGACGATACCCTCGCCTATACGAGCAATGATAGTATCTTCGCCTGCGCCACCGATAAGTCTGGTGATATTGGCTCTCACTGTCACTCTCGCCTTAACTCTCAATTCAATACCGTCCTTAGCAATTGCAGATATGGCGGGAGTCTCAATAACTTTTGGATTTACTGAAACTTTTACTGCATTGAGCACGTCTCTACCTGCAAGGTCGATTGCTCTTGCCGTCTCTGCGGTCAATTCCATATTTGCAGAGTGAGCGGAAATCAAAGCATTTACAACTTTGATTACGTCACCTCTTGCAAGCACGTGACTTTCCAATTCGTCTATGGATATGTCAAGTCCCGCTTTCTTTGCCGAGATATAAGCGTCGACGAGAGGAATAACCTTGATGCCTCTCCACTTCATACCGATGAGCCTAGTCATTGATATCTTCACGCCCGACACGAGCGCTCTGAACCAAATTCTGATAGGCAAAACACTGAAAATAATTGCAAGCAATACGAGCAATACTACTGCAACAACGATTGCCGTAATGCCGCCGGCGCTAAGCGCCAATGTCATTAGAACCATTTTTTACTCCTTATAATATATATTTTATTTTTTTACAATTTAATTATTATATCGAATCTTTTGCCGAGACGTATTCTTGAACTGTAATCTTGACGCCTTCGACTGCGATAACCTCAATATCTCTGCCTCTTTCGATAAGAGTGGACTGCGATACGACGCTGTACAACTTACCGTCTATCATAGCGTTTCCGCCAGGTCTCAATACTGACTCAGCCTTGCCGACCTTGCCAACTAATTGAGAAAAATCCTCCGTTCCGCCAGTAATACCTTCAGGCACTGCAACAGCCTTTTGTACAAGTCCGGTGCGTGATAGTTTTCCTTTTTTAAGTGAACGTAACATTATAACAAGCGCAATGCATACGACAACTGTCACACATATGAGCATTACAAAAAACTGTATGATTAGGGATCCTCGTTTGCTCATAAACAATCTGACTGCCATACCTGCAAAAACGAGAAGCAAACCCGCAATTCCAAAAAATCCAAAACCGGGTTGGAATATCTCGACGATTATAAAAATCGTGCCTAAAATAAGAAGAATGGCAGGTATTATGCCTATGTCGCTAAATGCAATTTGAATCTCTTGCCAAAATGTTAATCCATTGCTTGCTAACAACATTTTCTCACCTCCTTGTCTATAGTATATACGACTTTTGAGGATAAAGCAATACCGAAACTTATTTTTATTTGCAAAAAAACTGTAGATTTTACAAAATTTTTATTATAATAAATAGTTAAATTTCTTTTATTAGTCTTAGATATTGCCACTCGCACAAGACGCGCCAATGTCAGCAATCTGATAGAAGCCTCTCCACTACGGTCGAGGTGAAATAAAGTTGTCAATGTGACGCGTATTAGATGTAACTCTCGCATTAAATGCGTCACACTGCGCAGTCGTGAAGGTCTCTATACAAATGAAATACGCCTCAATTGTTGCGTCCAACTCTTGAGGCGTATTAAATGGTATGTATTATATTTACTTTTTGTCAGTCACACCTGCGACGTGTCTCAAGACGATAAGTCCTTGATGGAACAGTTCTTCGTCTGTCTTATAAGGCAATTCTACGGTGTAATCAATATTTGATCTTTCGCTTTGTTCTGCGCCTAAAGCCTTGAGCATTTCGTCAATAAGTTCTTTTGCAAAACGCGAACGACGCTCATTGGCGATTCTGTAAAGCACTGGCGTATCTTCAACAGCCTTGACGCTTGACGCGTCTTCAACCATAAACTTGCCATCCTTATACTTTCCGTAGTCAAGCGCTAAATAAAGTCTCAAGGTCTTGCTTCTCAAAGACATCTTTGCCACAACGACTTTGCCAAATCGGAATACTTCCCTCTTCTTGGTCATCCTCGCATTGACTTTGCCATAAGATAACAAGTGATTTTTGAGTTGAGAATAGAACTGCTTGACCGTGATGTCAGACTGCATAAGTTTTGCAGTAAAACTACGCTCATAAGTATCTGCAATATCGCTGTCTTCGTCAGAGATAGGATCGGAATCAACGCTTACGTGCGTATCGCTTTCGTCGTCGGTAGGCGTAAGTACGTCAACGACTTTTGAGTCGAAAAGCGAAGTACCTTTAGCGAGTTTTTTAACGATCAATCCCTTGTCGACAAGCGCGTCAGTAGATTCAAAAGGCATCTTTTCAACGTAATCGACTTCTTCAAACTTATCGTCTGCAATAGCGTCGATTTTGATCATCAAATCCTCTATCAATTCAATAGCGTACTCGCATCTGCGCTCATTGGTAATCTTGATGAGAAGCGGAGTGTCCGCGTAAGTTGCTATATCAGATACGTCGTCAACCTTGTATCTACCGTCTGCATAATTCAACGGATCCAAATCGAGATACAATCTCAAAGTCTTACCTCTGATAGCCAAACGCGCGATCGTCGCTCTGCCGTAGCGGAAAGATTCTCTCGGCTTGCTCATTCTTGCGCTGACTTTCTTGAAAGATAAGAAGGCATTCTTTATATGAGAATAGTATTCTTTAACTTGTTTCTTTGCCTGAATAATTCTTGCCGTAAACGTTCTTTCAAGAATTATAAAGTAACCGCCGTCGTCAGTCTCAACAAAAATTCTGTTTTCTTCTTCCTCTTCTTTTTCGTCGTCTTCATCATCGTCGTCATCGTCTTCGTCAGTAGTAGCCACAACTTCTACAGGCTCCTCGACTACTTGCTCAACTACTTCTACGACAGGCTCCGGCTCAGGTTGAGGCTCTGGCTCAACAACTTCCTCGACTACAGGCTCGGGAGCGGGCTCTTCTACAACTTCTTCAACCGGTTGAGGCTCTTCTGCTTGAGTTTCTGCTACAGGCTCTGGCTCCAAAACAGGCTGATCGGCAGGCTCTTGCGCCGGCTCAGCGACAGGCTCGTCCTTTTTCTTTGATATTTGCATTGCAAATACTACCGCTAGCGCAACTGCTCCAACAGCGGCAATCATACAGATTATTGCAAAAGCGTAAACCGCTCCTCTCAAAGAAGAAACTCCTGAAGCCGCAGACAGTAAAGCAAAGGGAGCGACAAATGCAAACGCTGACTGTTGTCCTTGCTTTTTATCTTCTTGCGCGTCTTGCGCAGGTTGCTCCGCCGTCGTATTAGTCTGCTCTTCAGCAGGTTGCTCATTGACAGAGTTAGCAGTTTGATCTTCTGCCACAGCGCCTTCTAGCTCAGTCTGGGACTCTGCCGCTTGAGGCTCTACTGTCTGTTCTGCTTGAACAGATCCAACCTGCGTCTCTTGGTCAGAAGACGCAGTCGATTGAGTTTGAGTGTTTTCCGCAGATTGCTTTTTGGGTTGCAAAGCCTTTTTTCTCCACATAAACAGCGCCACAAAAGCAAACGCTTCCAAAGCCAATATCAAAAGAAGGAAGATAAGGCAAACCGTAAGTTGAGTTGCAGTAGTTGCACTAATCAATATATTCATTATACGTTACCTCCCTTTCTCTTTTTGTTGACTACGAGTATT
The DNA here is from genome assembly GCA_029061605.1 of Clostridia bacterium. Taxonomy (GTDB): domain Bacteria; phylum Bacillota; class Clostridia; order Christensenellales; family UBA3700; genus RACS-045. Next base: position 9,812 of record JAIDRT010000061.1, read on the forward strand.
ATCGTAAGCACTGCGCCGAGCAATACCACAGATATTACTATACCGCTTACTGCAAGCGCAACGTTGATACCGTTGTCTATCGTGAACTCCAACGGACTTGAAACAAGTTCGTTATAATTGTCAGTACCTGCTACGTATGCAACCGCCCAATAAGTTCCGTCTTTGATCTTGTTGACGTCTATCTCTTTGGTGCAATTAGCATCGTCGTAGTACTTAATAATTACTTCTCCGCCAAACTTATTCGTCGGCTTGTTTTCTCCTGCCCAAGGAATTCCAACTATATCGTCCTTACTATCACCCTTGCCGAACAAACCGTCAAACTCATTGTTGACCTTATTGATGGTAAATTCCATATCTTTTACGGTGTTTTGCGCCAAGACGTAGTTGCCGTTGGTTACGCCGGTAGCAGTCGCAGTATAAGTACCTACGTCCGTCTTTCCGCCGCTAATCTCAAGATTGACACTGTCTCCGGAGAGAATACCTTCAAGTTTTGCATTAGGCGCGATCTCCTCGCCGGTATAATCAAACTGAGTATCCGTCCAATGTATCGTAAGCGCTTTCTTTTCTATTACGAAAGACTTGGTTGCGCCAACAACGGTATAGTTGCTATTGTCAAGTCCAACAACCGTTGCGGTATAAGTACCGGCATTCTTTTGAGCGCCGCTCACTTCCACTTCGTCAACCTCGTCGCCAGGCAAGAGGTCTCCTGCTTTGACCGTAGCCGTTGGAGCGTGCATATTGCCGTCGTATACGAACGTATCGTTAGACCATACAACTTGAACTTGCTTTGGCTTGATAGTAAACGACTGCTCTGCGTTGAGAATGACGTAGTTGGGGCTCGTAGTCTTTGCTACAGCCGTATGCGTACCTGCATTCTTTTGTCCACCCTCAACGTATACTCCGCAAGACGTACCAAGAAGTATGTCATCTGGATTGAGTTGAGCGGTAGGTACCTTTAACGTATCGTCATAAGTATAATCGCCAATCGTCCATTTTACATTGATAGGTCTTGGCTTGATAGTCCACTCAAAAGAGCAATCGGCTGGCATAGCGTAGTTGCTGTTGTTGCCAATGCTTATCAATCTTGCGGTATAAGTTCTTGCTTGATCCTTTTGGCTGGTCTCTTCAAATCTTGGCTCAATGGTATCTCCGTCCAAAACGTTTTCTACGCCGAAGATTATCTTGTGAGGCTTGCCGTCGAATACGTAACCGTCTCCGTCGAAAGCAGAATCGTTTTTGTCCATTGCCCACACGAGAGTAACTACTCTAGGCTTGATTTCGTACTTGCCATAGTTGTCAACAAGGCTTACCACAAAGTTGTTTGCCTCATCGCCAACATAACTAAATTCAATATTATAACTGCCTGCATTTACTGCATTGCTATCAACGAAAAGTGTAATAATATCTTCGATTGCTATTCTAATAGGATCAGAGCCGTCGACAAGCGTTACGTTAGCGTTTGCAAAAATTTCGTCGGAATTCAACAAACTGTCGCCATAATCACTGGAAACTCCGCTGACGCTTACGTTGACTATCGCCTTCTGTACGTCGACTTCAAATACACTTGTGAAATCTTGGTAGTTGTCAAAAGTCAAAGTATACAGAACTCTTACTATTCCCGCGCCAGTGAATATCGGTCTGTCAACCGTTGCGCCGTTTTGAGTATAAGTTATCTTTGCATTTTCCCAAGCGCTCTCCCAATCGTCTCCGTCAACAAATGCGTCTTTGCTGATAGGAAGAATCGACTTGAAGTCAAGCGTAAATTCTGTGCCAAGATATTTTGCTCCTCTATAAGTTGTCGTAGAAAGGCTAAATACCGCTTTGCTTACCGTAAGCCAACCGTAATCTCCGCCGTCTTTACCTACGAACGTGACGTCATAATTGTTGTTGTGGCAGATACCGCTGATTTTATACGAGCCTGCCGGCAACAACTTGTCTGCGCCAATACCAACGTTTTCTAGAACAAGTTCTATTGGATTGCCAGGCAAAGTAGTTATATTTGCGTCTGCCTTAATATCAAATATGCTAAACTCGCCTTGCGAAACTTCTACTCCGCCATTTACTGAGCCATAAACACCCTTGGGTTGATCGTCTATCGTAACGCGAATAGGTCTCTTGACAATGCTGTATTCATAGGTATCCTCTTTAAGAGTATAATTGGTTGAGTATTGGTTGTTCTCCCAATTGCTGTGGACTACCTGCGCCGTGTAATGACCGCCGTCAGCATTGACGTTGACGTTTTCCATACCTGTGATTTGCAAGCGCACGGATTGTTGCATTCCGCTCTCGTCTGCAAGCGCATAGAACGTCGCCACAAGTCCAGGAGTGTTGCCTGTGTAATAATACTGAGTATGATTGGTATTCCAATCTGCTTTATCAGTCACGGACCAATCTACGTTGACAGGTCTTGGAGTTATCTTATATGCGTGAGCGTTACACTTAGAGGAAACGCCAGGCTCCTGATAATACTCAACAATATAGTTGCTTGCCAATGCGTCTTTTGCCATCTTGTGATATACGCGATACTCTCCAACATTATTTTGATAATTACCTGGGAGCAATTCAACTCCGCCGTCTTCTGAATGACTGTTAGGATCAACTACAAAAAACTCAAAGTCTTTGATTGCGTATTCAGTGATATCCCATTGAGGTTTGTTGCCGCCGCCGAAGTCACGATACATTTCGATAGTTATACCGCACTTTACTTTAAGCCAATCGGAGAGCGTCGCAATATCGTTGATACCCTCTTCTTGCGCTTTCTTGATCATATCTGAAAGCGTGTCGCCGTAGGTCTTCTCCGCCTGTTTCATATTGATTATAACGTTGGCAGGAGTTACGTTGAGATTGACGTCAGTAACGTAAGTCTCGTGGTTGTCAGCCTCTATCTGCACGCTGATAACGTATCTGCCAGCATCTCTAACAGTATATTTGCCCTCAGGAGTATATTCAGTCGTAGTTGTATCTCTATAATCTTCTCTTGATACGAACTTATAACTTACTTTTACATTTTCTCTTATGACGTCTGCGTCACCAGAAAGTACCAACCAATCTTTGTCGATCTTGACAACTTGGTCGCTCGCATCAAAGTAAAGTGTCGTCAATTGCTTGACGCTGAGACCTGCGCTTGCATCTTTGATAGTCAACGTGCCGGTGCCTACGACTTCAATATCATAGTTGATAGAAACCGTCGTATAAACCTGTCTTGCATTGATCGTGTAAGTGCCGACAGGAATATAGTTGAGACCGTCCGCAATACTTCCGTCAAAGTAGATCTCAAATACGCTGTCGCGCTTATCGCTGCCAACAAAGGTAGATTTAGTAGTTAACACATCATAATTAGGACTTTGCGAATACAAGTTGAGCGCCTCATTGATATTGTCAATATGCGCATTCGCAACGCCGTAAACAAATTCTCTATTGTGAAGGTTTATCTGAATTTGCTTTTTGTTGATCACAAACTTGGTCGTAAGATTTTCATCATTGGGGTCAATAGTGTAGTTTGGATTGCTTACTCCAACGACTTGAGCAATATAAGAACCTGCCGCAAAAGCGTGTCCTCCTTCAAATCGAGCAGTATTGCGCTCTACTTCCATATCAACAGAATGTGTCAACTCAACTCTGACGAGGTCTTCTTCACCTGGAACTACGCCTACTATCGTGTATCCTGTGTGGCTGTTGCCGTGTTCGCCGTATACTTCGTCCATTTCGCCCCACTCAACGGTGATAGTTCTCGGTCCAACGTGATATGCGTTGATATTGGAAGTATCACTTTCGCCATCTCGAGCAAGGAAACGGAAGTTTTTATATTCGCCGTCTTTGATCACTCTCATATAAATGGAGTAATCGCCTACGCTTGCATTATTCTCCATCTCGGTTTTGAGGTCGCCCAAACCTACGTACAATTGCACGTATTCTTGGAGCATATTCTTTGCCGCTTCTTGATCGACATTCCACAATTGATTGCCATTTGTCATAAAGCCTGCAATGCTCAAAATCTCAATTTTATCAAATATTTTTTCTGAAGGGAATACTGTATAACCATACTCCGCGTCTGTAACTCCATTGCCTATTACTACAGATACCCAATTCGAAAGGATATTGAGTTCTACCGTTGCAACGAATGGATTGAAATTGCCCTTTGGATGAGTTACTTTGAACAATACGTAATACTTTGCGCAATCAATATCTTTTGTTACTGCAGTAGTTGCGTCTACCCACGTTGCATTGTTTTCATTTACAGAAGTGTCTGTCTGCAAAAATCTTTCGCTCATCAAGACAGTAAACTGACTTACGTCTACGCCTCTGTCTTCCAAACCTGTGCTAATTCTGTCAATAAGCGCTTGCTTTGTAAGCACAGTATCTTCTTTTAAGTCATAAGCAATATTATACTGTCTGCCTGTAAAGTGAATATCTGCCGGCGTAATATGGAACGTGCCGCTCTTGCCTGCTTCTGTCGTGACTACCGTAACTTTGTAATTGTCACGAATAGTGCCGTCCATACCGTCTTTAGTATTGTCAGTAATTCCAATAGGATAATCTCCTACGTCGACTAAGACAGATCCGTCTTTAGAATGCGCCTCAGATATAAACTTATAGTTGCTGTAATGGTCAGAATAGAATCTTGCTTCGCTACCTTGAGCGTAGTCCCAAATCGCGCCGGTGTTGATTGGGTCGATAAGTTCTCCGAGCGGAATTTGTCTTGCTTGACCGTACTTTGCATACTGATCCTTTATAACTATCTTGACTTCAAGCGGATCGATATAGAAAGTATGCGTATCGTCTACAAGTACGTAATTGCGTTGATTACGGTCAGTAGTCAACTTGGTTGTAACAGTGTAACCGTCTGCGTTTACTTTTGAATCGTTAAGTTCAATACCGGCGAGATAAATGCTGTCGCCAGTAACAACGTTTTCTTTGCCGTCATAACTATTCGGAGCCGTTGGGAATACCATAGGTATGGTATTGTTGAAGATATAATGGTCTTTTCCTTCGCCTGTCCATCTATCTCCACTCTGCTCCCATACGACCTGCAACGGCTTAGGGCTGATAGTATAAACGTTGACGTTGTCTCTCACACCGGTAGTCGGATCAAGATGATATATTACGTTGTAATTGTTGATATCCTTAGATACGCCTGCTTTTAATCTGTGCGTAACGGTATATGAGCCAGCGTCGGCATTGCGGTTGACAACTGCCTGACCTGTCTTGGGATCCAAAAGATAGAAATCAAATATTGCTGCGGGATGGATATCTCTAATATCTTCAGAAGAAACTCCGCCGCCCTCGTCTATCAATCTTTCGGATACAGTAAAACGATGGTTACAAATAGTCAAAAGTTCGTCAGAAGTAGGAATTTCGCTGCCGTAATATACGGTATCAGTCTGACCGTCGAAATATACGGTAATATTAACAGCCGTCATTTCTTGCGTAAAACTGCCAATATAATCCTTATGGTTGGGAGCGCTTACCTTGTAATGTACCGTCTTAGGAGATTCAATTACGTTGGTAATCGTCAAAGGAGTCTTACTCCAAGAGCCGTCGTAACCTGTAGCGCTGTATTCTATCGTAACGCTTTCGTCAAAATTCTCAAGTTCATAACCGTATATGATGACGTTGCCGTCGTCTCCTGGAATAAGATTGAGAATAATATCCTGAGTTTCGTCATTAAACACTTTTGGCGGAAGTTGCTGAATAGACACTGTTAGATTAGCCGACAAAACAGAAAACTCCCCATCAACGCCTGTAATTTCGTAATTGCTGTTTTTAGATACAAATTGAAGAGTATGATCGCCAACTGCATAATACTTGCCGTCTTTAGTAGTCGCCGCGTTGATATTTACCGTAAATACGTCGCTATAATCATTATGTACAAGAGCATTTGTTTGTCCTGTTACGGTAGCAATCTCTAAATCAAGAGTAGCGACGTAAGCCTCATTATTGTTATTATTCTTTAAAATTACATTATAATATTGTTCGCTCTGCGTGTTGATATCGCCGTGAGAAGCATATACCGTTTCTCTATTCTGAATCTCAACGGTTATCTTACGCGGATATATTGTAAACTCGTGAGTATCGTTGGAGATAACAAAGTTGGGATTGGTACTTGCGACTTTTGCCGTATAAGTGCCAGCATTTACAGCGTTTCTGCTTTCGTCGAGAGCAGTGCCTTTATCTCCCACTACGTCGACAGAAGTCAAATCTACGGTCTGACCGCAAGTATCCTGCCCCTCCGTCAGTTTTACGTCCGGTCTGTGACCGCGCATATTGTCGTACCACTTGTTGGCTTTGTCTTCCCAAGTTACTTCAACTGCTTTTGGCGTGATTTGATAAGCATTGGAATTGGATGCGTCAACAAAAGATATATTGTTTATTCTTTTTGCCCAAGCCTCTGACTTCTCTGCGCTGATCGTATAATTACCCGCATTAGGCTTGTCGGTCGCAGGATCAAAATAGCCGTTGCCATCATTTTTCAAAATGACAAAATTCAAGATATCTTGAAGATACGCCTTTGTCTCTTCAAAAGTCGTCGCGTCTAAGATATTTGGCGTTGAGCCGTCTAGCATTTCTCTGAATATACCGTCAGAATCCAAAAGAGCGGAATTAAAAGTCTGATCAAAATGCTTGAGTTTGACACTGATATCCGCAGGATTGATCTTGACGGTAAATTCACCGTATTTATCTACGTGATTATTTGCAGATATTCTATAATAAACTGTCTTCGCAGTATCTGTCACGTCAGGAAATTCCAAAGTATCGCCCACGCCGTTCCACGCAAGTGAGTTCTCTTTTGAGCGTTCTATATCGCTCAACTGCACCGTTGCAGTATTACCCGAGCCTTTGAGTGTGATTTGAGCGCCTGAAGGAAGCCCAGTTATAGTATTGGGAGTATTGCCTTTATACGCCATCTCCACAGCAGGAGACCAATTGGACGACAATCCTATCTCGGCAGGCTTTATCCACAGATAAGCCGTTCTTTCCGTGACAGTTCTATCACTCCAAGTAAATTTGACGTTAATATTGTATCCGCTGACACTAATAGTCATTGTATTGGGGTTGGGAGCAAAAGTCACAGTATAATATCCTGCTTCCGTAATGTTGTTCTTCTTGCTGTTATCGACTGGAGTTGCGCTTCCGTCAAAACCTGTTGCATAATAGTTCATTGTACCGGAAGGGAAACAACTTGACAGAGTGGTATTCGTCATATGAATAGGATTGTTGTAGCCCATCCAAAAATCGCTCAATTTATAAGCGCTGCCGTTATAAGTATACGTCTGAGGACTGTTTTCATATCCCAAAGACGGATCGGAAATGTAAACATTGAATACATAAGCATTGACGTCTGCCAACTTAGTATCAAGTTGAGATTGCGTGACTTCTCTTTTGTTTAAATAATTCTCTACGACGTCTTTTTTATACGCCGCAAACCTCGTGGTCTCGCTTTCCAACAAACGTCCTGCGTTGAGCAAAGCGTTGTATTTGTTGTCAAGAGTCTTCATTGCATTGAGAAGAGGCTCTTTGTTATAAGTATTTACTTTGATTTCGATATTGTTAGACCATCCTGATATTGACACAGAATTATCCATATCAAGGTAAGCGGCGGATACAGTCCAACTCGTGCCGTATGTACCATTGTAATTCTGTTCAAATCTATAGAACTCACCATAACTTGTAGTATGCCATTTAAAAGTTGAATAATATTCTTCCAATCCCATTATTTTATCAGTCAAATTGACGTAAGTGGTCTCCCCCACCTTACTTGTATTCGGCGTTCCGGACATTGCCATCTTGACCGTGGCAGCGCCGCCTTTGCTATTAGGCTTAATTCTCCTTGAAGAATTAGATAAATTGTTTTCACCGTGAGTTGGAGTCTCAATACCTTTTACGTTATTTTTAGCGGTATGAGCAACGCCATATTCAGAAAATTTGTCCATAAGAACGTAACTTGAATCAGAGATTTTGCCATTTGCATAGTATCCAAACACGTTGTCAAGGAGAGTAACCGCAAACTTATCTACAGCAGTGTTAGGATTGTTGTATTGAACTTCCGCAACAAAGCAATAGCCCAAATCTGACAAATTTTCTGTCACGTCCATATATATTTCTTTAGGATAAAGTATCTTGGCAAAACCTGCTTCTGCAGCGCTGTCGTTATTGGGCTGTCTAGTCATTCCGAAATCTCGAATAACTGCGCCAACGTTGCTGTTGCTATACGTAACTTTAGACGTCATACCGTAGCCACCGTTTTCATAAGACGCGTGCGCATCAATAGCCACGGTGTCAAGATTCACGCCAGTATCGTCGCCTTTATAGAAATTGGGCACAAAAATTACGCTCGCCGTAATAATTATTGCCAAACACATTACCGCTACGGTAATAAGCGCGGTAAGTTTGCTTTTTTTGGTCAAATTCATAGACATTTCCCCCAAAGAAAAACTATTTAACAGAGTTATTTTAGCACTCAATATATAATATGTCAATAATAAAATTAAAAATTATCTTGTCATCAACAGCATTTTTGATTAAATTTTGTGACCAATGCCGCCCCACTTTTATTAAAAGTTCATTAAATATGCCAAAAAATAATATGAATTCGTTAATTATTTAACAATAATCTCTTGCCTCCTTGACATATTTTTTGTCATATCTACTTATATTTTTGTCACCTCGAGCGCAGTCGAGAGGTCTCTATCCATATTAGTATTTTGACTTCGTTGCACTCCGCTCAATATGATGTCACAAGGTTGAGATTTCTCCACTTCACTTCGTTACGGTCAAAATGGCAGATGAATTTTTTGAGCGTCAATGACAACTAAAAAACCAAAATACCGCCTTTGACAGCGGTATTTCGGTAAAGTTTATAAAAGGTCGTACATTAGAAATAGTCAATTGTGTTATTACATACAGTTTAGCATCAAAAAATCAAAAATGCAATACCCATTTTGAAAATTTTACATTGTATTTAATCTATTCTGTCATCTCGACTTTCTCCCCACCGTCTCATCAATGCTTATGCCCAAAAATTGAGCATTGTACAATTCTGCATAAAAACCGTCTTGCGCAAGCAATTCTTCGTGTCTGCCCTGCTCAACGATATCGCCGTCTTTAAGTACCAAAATATTGTCGGCGTCTCTAATAGTGGAAAGCCTGTGAGCAATTACAAAACTTGTTCTGCCTTGCATAAGAGTATTCATTGCCTGCTGAATTAGCATTTCGGTGCGAGTATCAACAAGGCTCGTTGCTTCGTCGAGTATCATAATTTCGCAGTCTGCCAGTATGGCTCTTGCAATAGTCAAAAGTTGTTTTTGTCCTTGCGAGATATTTCCTGCGTCAGCATTTATGACAAAGTCATAACCTCCCGGCAAAATGTTGATAAAGTGATCTGCGCAAGCAAGTTTTGCCGCCTTTATGACCTCTTCGTCAGTCGCGTCAAGTCTGCCGTAGCGGATATTCTCCATTATAGTATCATTATAAAGCCAAGTATCTTGCAAGACCATTCCTATATGCTTGCGCAAGCCTGCGCGCGAAAATTCCTTTATATTTTTACCGTCTACGTATATATCGCCTGAGTTGACGTCATAGTATCTCATCAACAACTTTACAAGAGTTGTCTTACCTGCGCCGGTAGGTCCTACGATCGCCACACGCTGACCTCGCTCTACGGCGCTTGTGAAGTCCTTGATTATGATTTTGTCAGGAGAATATCCGAATTTGACGTGGTCAAAGCGTACGTCTCCGTTAATTCTCTCCACACTCAAAACTCCGCTCTCACGCTCTTCTTCCTCTTCGAGGAAGGCAAATACTCTTTCCGCCGCCGCTACGGTCGACTGGAACGTATTGGCAACGCTTGCAAGTTGAGTAATTGGCTGGTTAAATTGCCTTACGTATTGAACAAACGCCTGAATATTTCCCACGCCCAACGGTCCGCTGACGACCAAATATCCGCCAAGTATACATACCCCGACAAAACTCAAGTTGCCAATAACCTTTGCGCAAGGCTGCATAAGACCGGAGAAAAACTGCGACGTCCAAGCAGAAGAATACAATTCGTCATTATACTTTTTAAATTCCTCTATACTCTTCTCTTCGCCGTTGAAAAGTTTGACTACGTTTTGCCCAGAAAACATCTCTTCAATCTGTCCGTTGACGTGTCCAAGATACTGTTGCTGTCTCTTGAAGTATTTTTGAGAATTTTTGATTATTATCATTGCTATCACAAGCAAAATAGGCACACTGACTACCGCGATCAACGTCATAAGCGGACTGATTTTGAGCATCATTATCAACACGCCTATCACCGTCGTAACAGAAGTGAGAAGTTGAGACATACTTTGATTCAAAGACGTGGCTATCGTGTCTATATCGTTGGTGATAAGGCTCATTACTTCGCCATTTGTCGTCTTGTCATAAAATTTAAGCGGCAATTTGCCAATCTTTTCATTGAGGTCGCGCCTAAATCTATAAGAGATTTTTTGTGATACGCCGGATAACAAAAATCCTTGCAAATATGCCATAATTCCGCTCGCAACGACGAGCAACACCAACTTCAAAGCAATTTTGGCAATGGCGTCGAAGTCAATCTCGGGTTTTTCGTCAAAAGATACTTCCAACACCTCTTGACGGTATGCGTCAGGCACCTGTTCAAGAAAATCTGAAGCCTCAATACCCAACTTTTGGAAAAACTCGCCTATCGTATGCGACGTTCTGCTTGCGCCTGCAAGCGCGCCAAGGCTTATATTGTCTATTCTTCCGTTCTTGGGAAGCGCGTTAAACGATTGTTTTACTTCTTCAGGGATTTGAGCGATTATTGCCCCCATACCTGAGTCGTCGGAATTTTCGCCGCCACTCTCCAACAAATTGCGAACGTCGCCTATCGTCATACGACAATACGGTGAAGATTCCATCATAGAAAGCGTTTGATCGTCAAATTTGAGTTTTGGCACGACAGTATTATATACAGTTTTCTTCATTGCGCCTTCTACCAAGATGTCAGTCGCTCCACTCAATACGTCCGGCACCGTTATGGTTGCGACAACTCCGCCTATCGCAAGTATAAATGCAATGATTATAACCAGCAAGTCGCTGCGCATATAACGCAACAACTTGGCTGAAGTGCCTTTGAAGTCCTTTGCCTTTTCGCCTGTCATTCTTCTGCCGCCCATCGGTCCGCCCATTGGACCTCCCATAGGTCCGCCGCGAGGTCTTGAATTGTCGTTGCTCATAAGTCCAATTCCTCCTCTGACAGTTGCGATTTTGCTATATCAAGATAAGTCTTGCAAGTCTTAAGCAAATCTTTGTGCTTACCCTCGCCAACTATCTTGCCATCGTCAAGCACTATTATCCTATCGGCATTTTTTATCGTTCCCACACGCTGAGCCACGATAATCACGCAAGCGTCGCCCATTTCTTCCGCCAAAGCCTGTCTCAACTTGGCGTCAGTCTTGAAGTCAAGCGCCGAAAAAGAATCGTCAAAGACGTATATAGGCGCCTTTTTGCTTATGGCTCTCGCAATGGCAAGACGTTGTTTTTGTCCGCCTGATACGTTGGAGCCGCCCTGCGCGATTTCCTTTTCAAAGCCCTTCTCACCTGAATTGACAAATTCGCTCGCCTGCGCTATATCAACAGCCTTTTGCAAGTCCTGCGCAGTGGCGTTCTCTAAGCCGTAGCCCACATTGGATGCTATATCACCTGAGAAGAGCATATTCTTTTGAGGCACAAAACCTATATTATTACGCAAATCTTTAATATTAATATCTCTTATGTCTATTCCGTCAATAGTGATTTTTCCGCTTGTCACGTCCATTAGTCTTGGCAAAAGCGAAACTACAGTGGACTTACCGCTTCCGGTAGAGCCTATCAGCGCAGTAACTTGTCCGCTCTTTGCTTCAAAAGAAATATTTTCCACGGCAAGAGCGCCGCCGCCATAGCCGTAACTCACGTCTTCAAATTTGACGTCGCCTTTAAATCTCTCGCCTGTGGGCTGTTCTTTCCCCTCGGCATTTTTGATGGATATTGGCGTATTGAGCACCTCGCTGATTCTGTTGATAGATACCCTTGCTCTAGGCAATACGAGAAAAATCATTGAGATTACCATAAACGACATTATTACCTGCAATGCGTACTGCATAAATGCCACCATATTGGCAATTTGAGAAAAATCTTCTACGTATCCGGCAAATATCCATACGATCGTAAGCATAATCGCATTCATAACTACCGTCATAAGCGGCATAAGCAACGCCATCATTCTCGACGTAAAAAGCGACGTCCGCGTCAATTCGGCATTGGCTTTATCAAACTTCTCTTCTTCATACTTCTGCGTGTTGAAGGCTCTGATAACCATCATTCCGTTGAGTTCATCGCCCGCAATTTGATTAACTCTGTCTATTTGCTTTTGCATTCTGGCAAATTTTGGCTGAACTATTGTCAATGCAATAACTATCAGCACTATAATTATCAATATTGCCACCGCGATTACCCAGGCAAGAGAGGAAATTCCTCCTGAATACTCAACAGCCATTATGCTTCCACCCACTCCCATTATAGGTGCAAACATAATAAGTCTCAATGAAATTATCGTAAGCATTTGAATTTGAGTAATGTCATTAGTGCTTCTTGTAATGAGTGACGATACAGAAAATTTGTTGTATTCTTCGCCCGCAAAATTCATTACCTGCGAAAATACGTCAAACCGCAAATCTCTGGAAATCTTGGAGCCTATTATAGAAGATAAAAAGCCAACCGTCACGGCGCATACACAAGCCGTCACGCTCAAAAGTATCATCTTCCAGCCATAACTCCATATGACCGCCATATCCGACGTACCTACTCCCTTTTCAAGAAGTCCGGACATATAACTGGGAAGTTGCAACTCGCAAATAGCCTCGCCAGCCAAAAATGCAAGCGAGATAATTATCAAATACCAATATTTGCGATAATACTTTAAAACAGTTTTCATAATCAACGTGTTATATTTTAAAATATTTTGATTGCTTTAGTCAACTAATCCAAACTACGTTTATTATTATTTAAGTATAATTTACAAAGTCAGTTTTGTAAGTAAAAAAGCGGATATAACAGCAATAATTTGAATACTGTAGACAAAATTGGCGGCAATTTTGACAAAAAGTCAAGCAAAGTTGACGCGCCGCTGGCTCTATTGAGCCAATTCTTCTATAAGTCTTTCAAGTTGACGGTAATTTTTGACTGCATAATCGGGACGAATATCTTTGATTTGCTTATTTTCCCTGTTGAACAATATCGTCTTGATACCGCTGTTTATTCCCCCCTGAATGTCCGACGTCAAGGAGTCTCCAATTATATAAACATCCTGCAAATCAACTACGCCTATGTCTTCTAGCGCATAATGGAAAAACTCCTTTGACGGCTTGGCAAGATCCATCTCTTGAGAAATATACAACTTCTTAAAGTATTTGCCAAGTCCGCTTGCCTTCATACGCATTTTTTGAGTGCGCGTAATGCCGTTGGTCACACAGTATAGATCGTGATTTTGGGATATACGTCTCAAAAATGCCCTTGCGCCTTTAATTATGCGACGGCTATGCGCCATATTTTCTCTGTAAGCGTCGCCTACTGCCGTAATATCCTTGCCTTCTATGCCGTAAAAAGCAAATAATTCTTCAAAACGAGAATAAAAAATCTCTTCTCTTGTGATAAGCCCAAGTTCAAACATATCCCACATACGCCTGTTGATCTGCTGAAATTTGTAGGCTACGTCTTCTCCGCCGTCAATAGAAAATTGCTCGCAAAGCAAAATTATAGCGTCGCGCTCTGAATTTTTAAAATCAAGCACCGTATCGTCGGCATCTATGAGCAAAGTCAGTCTCTTCATAGATACTATGATAGCATAAAGCAACTTAAGTTTCAACTTATTTGATGGGCAATCTAAAAGCGTTCACAAAATATCCATATCGTCCATATTTTTAATGTCAGTTATTTTAAAGATATTTCTTTATGTCTGCAAACGTTTGATTATATATGAGTTTTTTGCTATTATAAAGACACAATAATATTTGGAGGATATTTTAATGAACTTTTTATTAAGCGTCGACGTGGACTTTGCGCAATTGCTTACCAATATTGGCAATTGGCTCGTCACCGAAGGACTTAAAATCGTGCTTGCGCTTGTGATATTCGCAATTTACTGCGCTATAATCAAGGCAATATGCAAAAAACTTGACAAAAAATTGCAAAAGAAAAACGTCGATTTGACTTTGAGAAAAGTCTCCGTGCCCTGGCTAAAGCGAATACTCATTCTATTGGGATTCGTATGCGTGCTGACTTATCTTGGCATAGAGACTTCAGCAATTGCCGCGGCAATAACTTCTATAGGTCTTACAATAGGTCTTGCGCTTCAAGGCTCGCTTGCCAATTTCGCAGGAGGCGTGATAATCGTAGTAATGCGTCCTTACAAGATTGGAGACTTTATTGAGTGCGACGGTCAGAGCGGCACAGTTGAAGATATAAAACTCTTCTACACTTACTTGCGTACCAGTGACAACAAAGTTATCGTAATCCCCAATGGCGTCGCAGGCAATTCGGTAGTCACCAACTACAATGTCAAGGACACAAGACGAAACGATATTTTGTTTTCGATATCCTATGACTGCGACTTTGAAAAGGCTAAAATCTTGATAAAAGAATGTATGGACAAAAACGAACTTATTCTGCAAGACCCTGCGCCCTTTATCAATATAAAAGAACACGCCGACAATGCAATTGTAATTCTTGCAAGATACTTTACCAAAAGCGACGACTTCTGGGCGGCGCATTGGTATATGATGGAAGCCGTCAAAAAGACCTTTGACGAAAACGGTATCACTATCCCATATCCTCAACTTGACGTGCATATCAAAAAAGACGGCGATATAGACGAGGCAAAAATTGCTCAAGAAGTCACAGAGCAAGCAAATAAGCAAAATAAGAAGAAAAATAAAGATTAGTTTTAAAAACTTATATTTTGAGCAATAGTCTTTTAAAAATGGCAGTATTTTGGAATTATACTGCCATTAAATTTGTTAAATCAAACTAATTTAGAAGACTGCGACAAAGTTGAGATTTCTTCACTTCTATCAAAATGACGTAACAAAGACAGAGACCTCTTCACTGCGGTCGAGGTGACATTCTATATTTTCATTAATTTTTTGTATTGTCATTTCGGCCAAAGCGGAGAGATCTAATCTTCTGCCTTAGACTTCACTTAAGATGTTTTTATTTGGATTTTAATCAAACGTATGAAAGGCAATCAAATACTCAACTTGTCTATAAAGTTCTTCTAAAGTCGAATCGTTGACTATTACAAAATCGGCAATGCCCTGCATCTTTTCCGCAGACATCTGCTTTGCAATTATGGATAAAATATAATTCTCTTCAAAGTTATTTCTGATCTTTATCCGCTCTACTCTTTGGCATTGCTCACTCTTGACGTATACTATTTCGTCAAAGTATTTTGCCATACTCTCGTCAAAAGCCGAAACTTCTACGTAGAGATTCCCCTCTCCTTCTTTGTATATCTCATCTACTCTTTTGAACACCAAAGGATGAGCGAGAGCGTTGAGTTTTTTGAGTTGCGCCTCGTCGGAAAAGACAATTTCAGCCAGAGCCTTTTTGTCAATTTCTCCGTCTGTCACTACCCCAAAAAGTTCCCCGACTTGCCTTATGTATTCTCGATCTTTCAATATATCTTTATATATTTTATCGCAATCGCAAGTCCGCTCCCCAAGTTGGTCCAGACACTCTATAACGCGGCTTTTTCCGCTGCCAATTCCGCCTATTACGGCAATCTTCATTACTTTGCCTCCAACCAACTATTACCGCAAGAACACTCCGCAACGAGTTGGACGTCAAAGTCTGGAGTATTGTTTTGCATATTGTCTACCAAGAGTTTTTTGACAGGCTCGACCTCTTCAAGAGGACAGTCTATTATCAACTCGTCGTGGACTTGCATTATAAGTTTTGCCTTATATCCGCCGTCCTTGAGCGCCTTGTGAACTTTGAGCATTGCAACCTTGATAATATCGCTTGCGCTACCCTGCAACGGCATATTCATAGCCACCCTTTCTCCAAAACTTCTCAAATTGTAGTTGGAAGATTTGATTTCGGGTATATCTCTGCGTCTGTTCATATAGGTGGTAACGTAGCCTTGCTCTTTAGCGATTTCTACGCATTTGTCCATATATTTTTTCACCTTGGGATAAGTCTCAAAATAACTGTTGATAAACTCTTTTGCCCTATATACAGACACTCCAAGATCTTCGGAAAGTCCAAAATCGCTTATGCCGTATATAATACCGAAGTTGACGGCTTTTGCCTGCCTTCTCATTTCGTCAGTCACCATTTCAAAAGGTATGCCAAAGACCTTGCCCGCAGTCGTTCGGTGAATATCCACGCCTTTGTTAAAAGCGTCAATCATCGTTTCGTCACCGCTGAACTGCGCCATAAGACGAAGTTCAATTTGCGAATAATCTGCGCACACCAAAGTATTTCCCTCGCTTGCGACAAACATCTTGCGTATCAATTTGCCGTCGCTCTTGCGTATTGGAATATTCTGCAAATTAGGCTCTGTAGATGAAAGTCTGCCAGTTGCCGTAACAGTCTGTTTAAATACCGTGTGTATCTTATGTTTGCTGTCGATAAGCGGTAGCATACCGTCAAGATAAGTCGATTTGAGTTTGGACAACTCGCGTTGACGAAGTATCAGAGGCACTATTGGATGCTGATTTTTGATAGAATTGAGCACGTCGACGTTGGTAGAATACCCCGTCTTGGTCTTTTTGCCTGTCTTAAGTCCAAGATCTTCAAATAGCACGCTCGCCAACTGCTTGGTGGAATTGACGTTGAACGGCTTGCCTGCAAGTTGCATAATCTCACCCAAAATGCTGTCAAGTTCCTGCGAGAACTTTTTGTTCAACTCGTTGAGTATATCGACGTCTACTTTAAATCCCGCCTCTTCCATATCAAAAAGTACGTCCACCAAAGGCAACTCTACCTCTTTGTATAACTTGACAAGGTCTCTTTCCTCAAGTTCTCTGTCAATAATACCGTCTATATAATAGATGAGCGCAGCCTCTTCACCTTCCGGAAGGTTATACGCGTTGAACAATTCTTGCTCTGACTTGTAATTGCGATTGGCGTCCACAAGATATGCCTTGAGCAATACGTCACTGTCTACGCCGTTGAGTTTTACGCCGTCGTGAGAAAGCACGCGCATATTATTTTTGAGATCGTAACAAATTTTGATTATCTTGTCGCTTTCAAATACGCCTTTCATAGCGTCGATAAATTCGTTATAGTTGATGCCGTCGCCTAAAAGATTGTCGGATATGACGATATTATAACATTCCTCGTCAGTCGCCAAAGTCACTCTCTGCGAAAGCGAAAAGGCAAACTTGCCTTGCATAATCAAATGCGATATAACGTCTCCAAGCCCCTGCAAATCGTCAATATCCACGGACTTGGGAATATTGACCTCGTTTTTGCTATCTTGCGCGTCTTGGCTCTCTTCGCCGTCAAAATTCATTCTATCGGCTATCTTGGTAAGTTCTAAAGCCTTGAGAAGCCTCTTGACCTCCTGCGGAAATACAGGATTGAATTTTGCGCCGTCCAAAGAGTCAAACTGGATGGGAGAATTGACGTTGATAGTCGCAAGGTCATAAGACAGATACGCCATATCCTTATTGGCAACAAGTTTTTCTTGCAATTTGCCTTTTATCTCGTCTATATGGTTGTACACTCCGTCCAACGTGCTGTATTTTGCAAGCAAATCTCTCGCCGTCTTTTCGCCAACGCCTGCAACTCCGGGAATGTTGTCCGAAGAATCTCCCATAAGCGACTTTAGGTCTATTATCTGCGACGGAACAAGCCCTTCGCTCGCAAGCATATCTCTATCGTAATAAGCAATCTCTGTGATGCCTTTTTTGGTAAGCAACACAGTCGTGGTGTCGTCAATGAGTTGCAAGGAATCCTTATCTCCTGTGACGACAAAGGTCTCTACGGAAAATCTCTTTGCCAAAGTGCCTATTATGTCGTCGGCTTCGTAGCCGTCCATCTCCACAATGGGAATATTCATTGCCGAAAGTATCTCTTTGAGAGGCGCAAGTTGGCTTGCAAGTTCTGTCGGCATAGGCTTACGCGTAGCCTTGTAGCCCTCATACATAGCCTTACGGAAAGTAGGCGCTTTGCGGTCAAACGTAGCAATAATATGCGTAGGATTGTAAGTCGATACTATCTTCAAAAGCATATTCATATACCCGAATATCGCGCCTGTAAACTGTCCGGAATGATTAGATAGGTTTGGCAGAGCGTAATACGCTCTATTAATCAAAGAATTGGAATCCAAAAGAATTAGTCTGTCCATAAATACCTCTATATTAATTATACATTATTTCCAAAATAAATTCAATTTAATTAGATATTGAAATTTTAGTTTGATTTATCTGTAAAATCTAGCCATTTTCTGTCGTTGACAATATTTCTTAAAAAATAATTAAAAGTTTGCACTATTTACTGACAAATAATTAGTAATTCTGCAAATTGCATAATAATTTTGCGGATTTATGTGATATTTTAGGAATTTTTTATGGACAAAACGGCATATATTATTATAAAATACCGCAATATATATTCTAAAAATGCTCCTTTTAGACATTACAAAATAATTTTAGATTGCAATATTGGTGCAAAATTATTGCGAGTATGATATAATATCAGCGATATGTTTGAATCGATACTACTTTTGTTGGGCGGTCTAGGCACCTTCCTTATCGGACTTAAAATGATGGGCGACAATCTGCAAAATATTGCAGGCGACCGTCTTAAACTACTTTTCAACAAAGTCAGCAATAATAAATTTATGGGCATAGCAACCGGCGCAGGAATTACGGCTGTAATTCAATCGTCGTCCGCCACCACGGTAATGATAGTCGGCTTCGTCAACGCAGGAATGATGACGCTCAAACAGGCAACCAGTATCATTATGGGCGCAAATATAGGCACGACGATTACGGCGCAAATCACGGCTTTGCAAAGTTTGCCTATTACTCCGTTTTTGACGGCTTTGGCGTGCGTAGGCGCATTTATGGCAATGTTTGGAAAGGACAAAATTGCCAAGGCAGGTATGCTTATAAGCGGTATCGGTATTATATTCGTGGGTATGCGATTTATGAGCAACTCTATGAATAACATCAACAACAGCCCTGCAGTAATAAATATACTTTCTTCTGCAACCAATCCATTCCTGCTTATGTTGATAGGTCTCGTATTTACGGCAGTATTCCAATCTTCGGCGGCTACAACCTCGATTTTGATCACGCTCTGCTCCGTATCGGTAGAAGGCGGCGGTCAACTTATGACATTGCAAAGCGCAATATTTGTCACGCTGGGTATAAATATCGGCACTTGCGTAACGGCTATGCTTGCCTCCATAGGCGCAAATACCAATGCAAAAAGAGCGTCGGTGATCCACCTGCTTTTCAACGTATTTGGTACGGCTATATTTATGATATTTATCTTTATTGCGCCACTTATCAGCGAAAAACTCGCTATACATTATTGGCTAGCAAAAGCATTCCCCAACGTGGTCAGCACGCAAATAGCAATGTTCCACACGATATTCAATATCATTTCGACTTTGATACTTCTCCCATTCACCGGCGGGCTTACAAAGTTGGCGACGTTGATAGTCAGAGAAAAGAAAAAACCTGAAGGCGCAGAAGAGGAAGACCCCAATTACAAATTTGCGTTTATTGACGAAAGAATACTCAAGACACCGTCAATTGCGCTTATGATGTTGAGAAAAGAATTGGTGGCTATGGCTCACTTATCCAAAGAAAACTTCGACATTGCCTTTGAATGTCTCAAAACACTCAATTTTGACAAGCAAAAAGAGTTTGAAGAGAGAGAAAAAAAGATAGACTTCCTCAACAAAAAACTTACTAAATACGCTGTCAAGATTTCTGCAAAAGATATATCGTATAAAGAAGAAAAAGAAATCGCATCGTTTTACCACGCAATCTCTGATATTGAGAGAGTGGGCGACTATGCGGAAAACATATGCGAATCTGCGCAAGAACTCGTGGATTACAAACTCACCTTCTCTGACACAGCAATCGAAGAATTGACAATGATGAAGAGCGCAGTCGACAAACTTTACGAAAACGTGATTGCAGCGTTTGAGGCAAAAAGCCTTGCGCTCAAAGAAGAAGTCGACGGATACGAAGACTTGGTCGATACGTATAACGAAGATCTTGAGAAAAACCATATCGCAAGACTGCATAACAACGAGTGTTCGTCAGAAAGCGGCGGCATATTCCTCTCAATAGTAAGCAATATGGAGAGAATTGCAGACCACTTCCGCAACGTATTTAAGAGTATGACTACTTACGTCTCCCCTGTCAAAATCAAAGCAAATATTAAAGATAATTCCAATACTTCAAATGTTCAAGCAGTTGCGGACGTAGTCGAAGAAACCAATGCCGCGCAAAGCGAAAATCAAAACTCAACGCAAAACGATATCGCAAGCGGTAGCGTGATTTCAAAAGTAAGCGAAAATAAGTAATTTGCTTTAAAACACCTCAACAGGAATTTTATATTGATGTTATCATAATAAATAACTTCCAATATATTTAATTGTAGATTTTGTCAAGATAAAATACCGTCAAAGGTTTCGTCAAAAATGTCACACAACTTTGCTAATATTTCAAAACTCGGTTGACAAACTTGCTTTTCCCAAGCGCTAACAGTCCTTTGGTCAACGTCTAATAATTCAGCAAGTTGCTTTTGAGTCATCCCTGCTGAACTTCTTAAACTCTTCAAATTTTCTGCAAAACGCACTTCTTTCATATTTAAAAGTTTACCAAAGACTATAGTATTTATGTTAGCATACCAAAAATTTTGGTGTACAATATAAAAAGCAAAGGAGAAATTAGTCTTGCAATTGAACAAGAAGTATTCAGTTATAAAAACTGATTGAGATTTCTCCACTTCACTTCGTTCCGGTCGAAATGACAAGATTTTATGTCACCTCGAG
This sequence comes from Clostridia bacterium, assembly GCA_029061605.1. Lineage (GTDB taxonomy): Bacteria > Bacillota > Clostridia > Christensenellales > UBA3700 > RACS-045. The sequence continues at coordinate 30,855 of JAIDRT010000061.1, forward strand.
CGTAGTCGAGAGGTCTAATCCGATTAATTAAAATATTTTATCAGTTGCTACCTGAAACTTTAAACTTTTGTCTCAAAAGTGATTTATAATTAAAAAAATTGTTAAGGAGACAAAAACTATGAAACAAAAAGATTCTGCTATCCTACAAATATTTAACTATGGCAAATTTGAAAATATCCCCAAAAGCGACGAATACCACGATGCATTATGTGAGTTGATTGATAAAATAGAAAAGTTTGAAAATCAACTCAAAGATTATCCAAACTTTCTAGAAACATTTAAAGAAGTGATGAATGCCTCTGACTACGAAAACGCTGTGTACTCTGACGACGTGTATATTCAGGCATTTTCATTTGGTCTTGCCATAGGACAAGAAGTGTTCAGTAAAAAATTTGATTGAGATTTCTCCACTCCGCTGCGTTTTGGTCAAAATGACATACTATTGAGCGAGCGTCTTAATCTATTTTGTCACCTCGAGCGAAGTCGAGAGGTCTAATCAGTACTTGGCTTCCTCTTGAGGGGAGTCTCCGCCATTGGCGGTGGTGAAGTGTCTTAAAATAAAAACTCCTCTCTTGTAAAACGAGAAAGGAGTTTTGATTATTAATATTATTAAGCGTACTACTCTATTGGATCGTTAAGCACTGCTTCTTTATACTTCTTGGTTGGGTCGACTACGTGCTGTTGATCTCTATAGTACTTCTTGCCCTTATAATGATAGTAATTGACCATATCGTGGGCTTGAGTAAGCACAGCGCAAAGGCTCCATACGATTATTATACCAAAGCCAAACGTGCATACAGTCACGATTATGCCCAATATAAGAGTTGCAAGATACAATACAAAGTATACTCCCAATTGGTCTTTAAAACGCTTGGTAGCCATCTTGAAATTGAGAGCCAAACTCTCCTTGACTGTTAAATCCGATACGACGTATGCAGGCATCCACCCTGCAAACAACGCTCTCTGTATGGACACTGTCAGCAAAGCCGTAAAATATGCGCCTACTATACCCAAGAAATTATTTGCCGCACCCAACAAAAAGCCTATGCCAAGACTTAAACCGACGACAACTATCATACACCCTATAAATACTCCGACGTACGCCAAAGAGAATTTAAAGGATTTTGCCAAATTGGCAATCATATTAGATAAAAAGCCGTATTCGCTGTCGGACGACATAAAGGCGTGCAAAGTGTCTGTGACCGTGTAAAGGCACATATGATAAAACACGCTGAAAAGCGTAGCCAGTATGACTATTGCAATGATACCGCCCCATATTGAGCCGACGTGATTTTTGGTGATCACTCCGATATCTTTTATAATGTCTACTAGAGCCTGATAATATTCATTTGCTCCGCTTTGCTGAATTCCGTCTCCGCTGAAAATCGACTTGAGATAATCTTTTAGCGCTCCGCCTATACCAAGACCTTTTAAATCGTGGACATATCCGCTCAACGTCGGAGCCAATATAGCGTAGCCTATTATACCAAAGAAAAGCATTGCTATCAAAAGCACAAGTATTACTTGATATATAAGCGAAAACTTGGATATCGTAATACTAAACGAATCTTTTACGATCATAATTTAAGATCCTCCCTTTCCAATTCTTCAACGTCAAAATAGACGACGTAAACCAATACTCCTATATAGGAAGCAATCAACCAATAGAATAAGAATGAAAACATTGCCAAAAGATAATTTGCGCCCTTGAATGGGAAAACTATCAACAACACCATTGGCAAACTTGCCAAAAACATCACCCACAGAATACTGCCAAACACCTTGAATATTCTTGCGCTTAGCGAATATACCGAATGACCGAATGCCTTGAACAATCCAAAGCCTTTCATTGTCATATTGGGTATCGTGAGCAACGACATAGACAAAAAGAGCAATTCTATCAACAAAAATAAAAGAGACAGAATCAGACACATAGGCAATGCGTTGTGGAATAACTTGATCGTCGTGTATAAGAACGTTGATAGCAAGATCGCAAGCACCTCCAAAGACACGAAGAGCATAAGAAGATACTTAAGCACCGGTATGAAATTGTCGTTGAGGTGTGAGCCTATCATTTTCCACCTTCCTCTATTGTCAAGTCCATAACGCATCTTTTGGCGAATAGATCCTGACAAAAGCGAAAGAAAAATAATCGAAATAACTATGGATATAATGATAAACGAAAACCGCCACGCGCCTGTATATCCATTGATCTTTCTGTAGATATCAATAAAAGAATGATAGGTCTCCTCTTTTTTACCTATGCTGACAATTATCTCAACTACGTTCAATGGATTCAACAAAATGCCAAGCAAAACAGTAGGCACAAACATAATGCCCATACTTCTCAAAAAGTTGTGTCTAATGTAACTTAAAGTCATCTTTGAATATCTCATAGGCTTTCCTTCAAATTAGTATTATTTATTTGCTATCTTTGCTCTGCAAAATTTTCTCTTACGTATTTGATTACGTCATAAGGAGTTTTTGCGCGATATATCACATTTTTGTTGTGTATATTCTCGTAATCGCCAAATCCCCACAGGCACAATATGCAGTCCATACCCAACTCTTCTGCGCCCTCTACGTCGTATATAGTATCTCCGACCATAACGCAGTCTTTTGCCGCCACGCCCAACTTATCAAGCGCATATTGTAAGACTTCCGCCTTGGTCTCTCGCTCGTTGTATACAAGCCCGGACACAAAATCTATGTCGTCCTTTACGCCAAAGTATTCAAGCAAATGCAACGCCTCTTCGTGCTTCTTGCAGGTCGCAACGCCTGTGCTAACTCCCCGCATATTATGGCACTGCGACAGCATATCCGCCACACCGTCGTAAAGTTTGCTCATATATATTGCCTTTTCTCCGACGTACAGTTGACGGAAATACTGCACGGCTTCGTACGCTACGTCCTTGCCAATATATTTGACAAAAGTCTCTGACAGCGGCGGTCCAATGAATTTTGAGTAGTTGCTCTCGTCCATATCCACGCCGTACTTGTCAAAGGTCTTTTTGAGTATACGCGCGCAACCTTCATAGGTGTTGCTTATTGTTCCGTCAAAATCAAAAAATACGTATTTCATCTCTTTTATATTGTTTATATATGCTTATTATATGCAATTTGTTTAGTTCCCAGCGCTTACGTCAAAGTCAAAATGACATTTTATACTTTGTCACCTCGAGCGCAGTCGAGAGGTCTCTATCCGTTTATTATATACCGTATAGATTTCTCCATTACGCTTTGCTCCAGTCGAAATGACGTCGTTGGGTTTGAGATTTCTCCATTTCGCTTCTCTTCAGTCAAAATGACGTCTTCAAATGTCTTTATTTATTCTGTCACTTGAGCAACGCCAAGAAATCCAATCAACTGTTTTTGAGATTTTCTATCTCAAGTTGAAGTTTGCGAGCCTTTTCTTGATTGCTTATCAGTTTCTCTTTCTCTTTGTCAATGAGCGCTTTTGGCGCCTTTGCTACAAAGCCTTGATTAGACAGCATCTTTTGGCTTCTCTCAACTTCTTTTTGGGTATAAGCAAGTTCTCCGCTCAATCTCTCAATTTCTTTTTGAGCGTCTACCAAATCTCCGAGCGGTACGGCAATCTCGCCAAAGTCTCCAAACAACGAAACTATCTTCTCTTCGATCGCGCTCTTGTCTTGCAAGAATTCTGCGTGTTCTACGCCTGCAAGTTTATAAATATAACTTACGTCCTTGGGATTGATCGCGCTTGCAATAAAGTAAGCCTTGATCTTCTTGGAGGGGGCAACCCCCTTTTCCGCCTTCATATTGCGGATAGCCTTGACGGCTTCCATTGCCTTGGCAAATTCTCCGCTCTCTTTGGTATAGTTGTACTTCTTGTTTACGGCAGGCCAATTGGATATTACTATGCTCTTCTTGGTAGTCGGCAAGTTCTTGTATATCTCCTCCGTAATAAACGGAACGAAAGGATGCATAAGTTTTAATATATTCTCAAGTACGTATACGAGTACCGAAAGCGTGTTGACTTTCTTGTCTTGATTGTCTCCGTACAAAGATACCTTTGCCAATTCTATGTACCAGTCGCAGAATTCCGTCCATACAAAGTCGTATAACTTCGCCGCGGCGTTGCCCAATTCGTATTTCTCAAGATTGGCGGTGATATCTTTGATCGCCTTGTTGAGGCGCGATAGTATCCACTTGTCGGCGTTGGTCAATCTGAACGTACCCATTTCTTTAACGCGTACGCCCTTGAGATTGAGAAGCGTAAAGCGCGACGCATTCCACAACTTGTTCATAAAGTTGCGTGAGAACTCCGTCTTTTGGTCGGTGTATCTCGTATCGTTGCCTGGCGCTAAGCCCTGAACTAGCGAAAATCTAAGACTGTCTGCGCCGTAGTTGTCTATGATTTCAAGCGGATCAATACCGTTGCCGAGCGACTTGCTCATCTTCCTACCTTGGCTGTCGCGGACAATACCGTGAATAAGCACTTCGGGGAAAGGAATATCTCCCATATGTTCCAAGCCGGAGAATATCATTCTCGCAACCCAGAAGAATATAATATCGTAT
>JAIDRT010000062.1 GCA_029061605.1 Clostridia bacterium
GGCGATGACAAGGAGGACAACAAGGGCGGAGGCATAGACCTTGGACAGATAGGCGAGATACTTAAGGAGTATTGGCAGGCTATAGTCAGCGGAATATGTATAATACTGATAATAGCGTTCTTGTCAAAGACGGCAAGTTATGAGAGCAGACGTAAGAGAGCCAACAAGACGGCGAATGAGAGATACAAGAGTTATTACGCAGGAGCGGTAGGCTTGTTTGGTTGGGCGTCATCAAGTTGGACGGTGATAGCGTGCGTATTCATAGCATTGACGGTGGCAAGCCTTGTAATAATGCTGATAGCCAAGAGCAGATGTACAAAAGCCGAAGACAGTCTTGCATATGCAAAGGAAGATTTTGAGCGTAATCAGATGGATATAGAAAATCGCCGACGCGAAGAAGAGGCAAGACAGCGCGACGAGAATATGCGAATGATGTTTATGAGTATGATGGGCGGCGGAAACGGAGCCAACGGCAATATGGGACAGGGAATGCCTCAAGGCGGATATACTGTGCAACAAGGTCTTGGTATAGACGAGATGAGAGGTCTGATAACAGAGACGGTCAGCGCATTGTTGCCAGGCGTTCAGCAATTGTTACCCCAACAGGCGTCTACAAACGACGAAGTGATCAAGAGTTTGCTTGAAGAACAGAAAGCAATGCGTAAGGTCGTGCAAAAACTTACTGAACAACCTGCCGAAAGAATTGTTGAAAAAGAAGTCGTTGCCACCAATGCAAATGACGAAACGATAAAACTTTTGATTGACAAAAACGACGAAAATATGCAAAAGATAATGGCAAAGAACGACGAGCGTATAGAGCAGATGATGAAGACGCAAGAAGCGCTTATTGCTAAGTTGCTTGAAAAAGACAACTCACCGCAGGTCATAGAAAAAGTTGTGGAAAAGCCTGTCGAGATAGAGAAAATTGTTGAGAAAGAAGTGCCTGTCGAAAAGATAGTGGAGAAAGTCGTCGAGGTACCGGTCGAAGTAGAGAAGATCGTGGAAAAAGAAGTACCTGTCGAGGTCGAGAAGATTGTTGAAAAGGAAGTCGTCAAGGAAGTACCAGTAGAGAAAGTGGTAGAAAAGGTAATTGAGAAAGAGGTCAAAGTAAAAGTGACTGCGCCAGCCAAGCCAAAGGCAGAAAAGACACCTAGACTTACACTTGACGAAGCGTATGCATTGCTTAGCAAAGAACAAAAGAAGTACTTTGACGGATTGAGAGACTACGCTCTTACTAAGTATAAGTGCAAAGAGAAGAAATCGACGTACTTCGTAGTATACGGACTAACAAGTACCAATCCGCTGTTGAAGTTGACAATAAAGAAAGACACGACAGTAGCATTACTCAAGATGGAAGATGAGTATATGAAAGATATCAGAAGAGACGCAACAGGAGACGGAACGAAAGTCAAAGTCAAAGAGACAGAAGTAGTAGTAAGCGACGCTCAAGCGTATGCGACAGCGAAGAAGATGGTGGACTTGAGAGACGACCAGATAGAGCGTTACCAAGATTTGCTGAGAGAGCAACGCGCAATGAGCAATAAGAAATAGAATTAATGTCATTGACGCTCGCACGAGACGCATCTGCTTGCTCGCTATGCCGTCGCTACGCTCCTTACGACCGTAGCAAAGCGAAGTGGAGAAATCTATATCAGTATAAAACACCCCTTCCGTCACTGCGTGACACCTTCCCCTCAAGGGGACGGCGAGAAAGCAGATAGAGACCTCTCGACTGCGCTCAAGGTGATATAAAAATAGATGCTCTGTGTGACAAGTTAATGTCATTGATGCTCACACGAGTAGCAATATTGCGTAGATGTCACGAGCGTTACAATATAAAATTCTTTCATATTGTTTTTTGCAATCTTAATATTTTATAAATTTAAAATTTGTTTTGAACTTGACCATATAACGCAAAAAGGGCTCAAAAAGTAATCAAAATGCAAAAAATCAAGCGTTTTTGATAAAAAAATAAAAAGCATTTGCAATTTATAAAAAACCGTGATATATTGATATTATATAAAAACTGTGGTTTTGGAAAAATGTTATGGCAGAATTTTTTATCAATTTTACGAATTATATAGACGAAGACGCGCCTGTTAAGATTAGGATGATTGGAGAGACTCAACAAGAAGACAACGTCAACGTGGAGCGTATCAATTCTGATATTATGGCGCTCGAATATATAATTTCTGGCGAAGGAATTTTGGAGATAGACGGAAAGACTTATTATCCTAAGGTTGGAGACGTCTTCTTTCTTCAAAAAGGTATCTCGCACAAATATTCTTCCAATAAGAAAAACGGTTGGCACAAGATTTGGGTTGCATTTGACGGAAGGCTTATGGAAGAAATGGTGGATATGTATCTGCCTAAAGACACCTATCTTTTTTCCAACTGCTACGTGGGCAATTATTTTAGAGACATATTGTATTATCTCAAGAATTTTAAGAACAATTACAAAAAACTCACTGACGGTGTATCTATCAAATTGTTTGAGATTTTCACAGCGATAAGGGGTAGCGCAAATTCAGTCAAAAAAGTCAGTTTGGCAATGCAAATCAAAGATACTTTGGATATGATGGTGGAGAGCGAACTTTCGCTTGAGAGTTTGAGTGCGCAATTCGGTTATACCAAAAATCACATTATTCATATATTCAAGCAGGCTTTTGGAATCACGCCGTACAATTACTTTTTGGAGCGCAAGATAGAGTACGCCAAAGTTTATCTTGACAACTGTTCGCTTTCTATTGCAGATATTGCGCAAAAACTGTCATTTTCCGATCAGCAGTATTTTTCTATATGTTTTAAAAAGATTGTGGGTATACCGCCGATTGCATATCGCAACAAAAAGTTCCCTGCAGGATTTGATAAGTCACAATCGACTTTAGTGTAACAAAAGCGACAAAACTCGCAATATTGGGCGTCATTGCTTATAATATTTAGTTGAAAAAGCGGGTTAAGTATGTTAGAATATTAACTAAACAAATAACAACAAACGAAAAAAGAGGTGTATTTATGCATTGGGCGGAATCTATAGCGCAAAAGATAATACAAAGAAATCCAAATAAGGAAGAGTACGTGTGCGCAGCGGGCATCAGTCCGTCTGGATCTATTCATATCGGCAACTTCAGAGATATCGCTACGAGTTACTTCGTGGCAAGGTCGCTCCGCAAGATGGGCAAAAAGGCAAAGTTGCTTTTCTCTTGGGACGAGTTTGACCGTTTGAGAAAAGTGCCTGTCAACGTGGCGAAAGTAAATGACGATATGGAAAAATATATCGGCTGTCCTTACGTTGACGTACCAAATCCGTTCCAAAATAGCGACGCCAAAAACTATGCGGAGTATTTTGAAAAAGAATTTGAGACTTCACTCCAGAAGTTCGGCATACAGATGGAATTCCGCCATCAAGCCGAAATGTATAGATCAGGCAAATACAAAGATTACGTTTTGCTTGCTCTCAAGAAGAGAGGAGAGATATTTGACATAATAGATTCTCATCGCACTCAAGAGGCTCAAGAGGGCGAGCGCGAGGCATATTATCCTGTAAGTATCTATTGCCCCAAGTGCGGAAGAGATACGACCAAGATAGACAGCCTTTCCGACGATTGTACGCAAGCAAAATATATTTGTAAGTGCGGTCACGTAGGACACTTTGACTTCACAAAGGACTTCAATTGCAAACTTGCTTGGAAGATAGACTGGCCTATGCGTTGGTGCTACGAGGGCGTAGACTTCGAGCCGGGCGGCAAGGATCACGCAAGTATCAACGGAAGTTATGACACTTCAAAGCATATATCCAAGCAGATTTTTGGATATGACGCTCCAATATTTCAAGGCTATGAGTTTATAGGTATAAGCGATGCAGGTTCGTCGACGGGCAAGATGAGCGGATCAAGCGGTCTCAATCTCACTCCCGAGACTCTTCTCAAGTTGTATCAGCCCGAAGTGCTGTTGTGGTTATACTCCCGCAACGAGCCGCTCAAGGCATTCAATTTCTGCCTTGACGACGGTATTTTGAGACAGTACTTTGAGTTTGACAAAATGTACAACGACGTCAAGAACGGCACTGCTGACGAAAAGACAAAGTCTATTATGGACCTCGTTACCGTTGAGGGCAGAGAACTTTCTCCAGTACCAATGGGACTGATTGTTCAACTTGGCTCGGTCGTCAACTTCAATCTCAAGATGCTTGAAATCGTATTTGAAAAGATTGGTACGCCCTTTAAGTACGAAGAGTTTAAGGACAGATTGGAAAGGGCTAAATATTGGCTTGAAAAGTGTTCGCCTAAGGATATGAACAGATTGCGTACTACGCGTAATTGGGATGTATATAATACGTTTAATGAACAAGAAAAGCAAGAGATAACGCAGTTGTACGATTATCTCAAGAATTCGACTTATGATCTTGGCGAATTGCAGACGGAGTTGTACGCTATTCCCAAGAGAGTGCGCGGACTTACTACTGAGGATAAAGAACTCAAGGCTTGTCAGGGCGCTTTCTTCAAAAACGTGTATAAGTTGTTGATAGACAAGGAGAAAGGACCGAGACTGTATCTGTTCCTTTATGCAATTGACTCGGCAAATTATCTGCCATTGCTTGACTTCTCCTATCCAAAGACGAGGGAAGAAGAGGATGCAGAAAAGATTGTGGAAGAAGTCATTGAAGAGAACAAAGTCGAATATGGCGAACCCGATCCTGTCGCTCCAATCAAGCAAGAAATAGAACTTGCAGACTTTGAAAAGGTGGATATGAGAGTATGCAAGATACTCAAGTGTCAAGAGATACGCAAGTCGCACAATTGTTATAAGTTGACGCTTTTTGACGGAGAAGGCGAGAGAGTGATAGTGTCGTCTATCAAGCATTATTACACACCCGATCAACTCGTTGGCAAAAAGATTCTTGTCGTGGCAAATCTCAAGCCTGTGAGAATTACCGGCGTGACGAGCAACGGTATGCTTGTTGCAGCCACTAACAACGCTTGCGGATGTCAAGTTATATTCGTAGACGATATCGTACCGGAGGGTACTGCGATAAAATAAATCTAAATACTTAAGAGAACAAATCGGATTGAGGTTGACCAATCGGTCGTTGGAGGGATAGATTATTATCGCTGCAGTTACTTGGAATGATTTTGTTCAATTGAGCCAACGGCTATTCGGTTGGCTTAGCAAAGACGCCGTCACAGGACTACTAATTATGTTGTCTATCTTGATGGCGTTGTTACTTGTCTTTCTGGTGTGGGAATTTGCCGGCGACATTCGCGGCGGAAATAAAGAAGAGCAAGAAGACGAGGAGAGCGAGGCTCAAGAGCGCGACGTCGCGCAAGAGAGACCGCATATAGAGTTGTTGCCTGTATATACCGCTCCTCGCGAAGTTGTCGCAGAAAATACAGACGGCTTGCAAGAAGTTGGAGAGCAATTAGCCGAGACTAACGAAGACGTTTTGCCTATTGAAGATATTCAGACGCAAGAAGACTCTAATTCTACTGCGCAAGTCTTACGCGAGGGAATAGCGCTTGTTATGCCAGACGAAGACGAAACTGGCGAAATGGGCGTAAGATACGACAGGAGTTTTACGGCAAAACTTATTCAATCCGACGACGAAGTCAAAGAGTGGTATTCGGAAATAAAGAATTATCTTTTGTCTTTCAGAAAAGTTCACGCAAGGACAAGTTGGGGCAGAGAGAGTTTTCGTATCGGCAGGGATTGTTTTGCGAGATTGGCAATCAAGGGCAAGACGCTTTGCGTTTATCTTGCGATAATTCCGCTGTCTTGCCAAGATACAAAATACAAGATCGAAGACCTAGCGGACTTGTCAAGTTGCAAAGATACGCCCTGTCTATACCGTATCAAGAGCAACAGGAGAGTTGCTTACGCCAAAGAACTTATAGATATCATATTGCAAGAGTATGACGCAAAGCCTATAAAAAACAGAGAAGACGTCGATTACTATCTGCCGTATGAAGGTACTGTGGATTTGATAAAAAAGGGACTTATCAAACGCAAAATAGTGGCAAAGCGCACTGACTTTTTGACCAAGATAAACGCGCCTGCGGACGGCGAGAACGATATGGGCGCGGCTTGATAAACATAAGGGGAGTTATTATGAGTACAAAAGAACTTTTGGAGTATTGCCTTGCAAAGCAGGGCGCATATATTGATTATCCGTTTACCGACGATTATCCTGTGGCAAAAGTAAAGTCGGCGCATAGTGACAAGGCGAGAATATTTGCCGAGTTTTATACGCTTGAGGGTAAGGAGATTTTTACGTTTTCTACCGACGCCGATACTGCGTTGACTTTGCGTATGGAGTTTCCTGACGCTATTACGAGAGGCTGGCACTGTCCGCCGGTGCAAGCGAAATATAAAAGCACTGCATATATTGACAGTGTGTCTGACGAACTGCTTTTGAAGTTGGCGGATATGTCCTATCAAAGAGCAATTGACAAACTTAATTAAAATATTATTTCTTTTAATTCCCATAATTTGTATCATCTATTTATGCAATTACTTTTCATTGCGTAGCATACTATTTTAAGAAGATATAGGCTGAATTTACAGACGTATAAATTTTAAAAAATTATTTACGTCAAGTGAGCAAAAAGCATTTGACAAAGCACTATATTTTGCCTATACTTTAAGAGCATAACACAATATATTGTTGATAAAGGAGATTAGCAATGAAATTTGAACAATGGAACGGCTTCAAAGAAGGCGCTTGGCAAGAGCAGATAGCAGTGAGAGATTTTATAAATCTCAACTACACTCCCTATGACGGCGATAAGTCATTCTTGGCAGGACCTACCGAGCGTACCAAAAAGGTAATGGAAAAAGTCAACAAACTCCTCAAAAAGGAGATGGACAAGGGCGGAGTGCTTGACGTGGATACCAAACACGTATCAGGACTTTTGGCTTACGATGCAGGATATATTGATAAAAATCTTGATATAATAGTGGGTTTCCAGACTGACGAGCCTTTGAAGAGAGGCGTCAATCCTTTTGGCGGTATTCGTATGGCAAGACAGGCTTGCGAGGCTTACGGATATAAACTTTCTGACGAGATTGAAGAAAACTTCAAGTATTCCACCACTCACAACGACGGCGTATTTAGCGTATATACTGATGAGATGAGGGCTGCAAGAAAGGTAGGTATTCTTACTGGTCTTCCCGACGCTTACGGCAGAGGTCGTATCATAGGCGACTACAGAAGAGTTGCGCTTTACGGCGTGGATTATCTTATCGAACAGAAAAAAGCCGACAAGGTAAGATACGGCAAAAACGATATGTCTGAAGAGAACATCAAGTGTCTTGAAGAGTTGCATCAGCAGATCAAAGCGCTTGAGGATTTAAAGGGTATGGCTCAAAAGTACGGCTTTGACATATCTCAACCGGCAAACACTGCAAAAGAGGCAATTCAATGGCTTTATTTCGGTTATTTGGCTGCAATCAAGGAGCAGAACGGCGCAGCAATGAGTCTTGGCAGAACTTCTACTTTCCTTGATATATATATCCAAAGAGATATGGAGAGAGGTATCTTGACAGAAGAGCAGGCGCAGGAACTTATGGACGACTTTGTCATCAAACTTCGTCTTTCGAGACAGTTGCGTACTCCTGAATACAACGACCTCTTTGGCGGCGACCCGACCTGGACGACGGAGAGCGTGGGCGGTATGAGCAATGACGGCAGAACGCTTGTAACAAAGAACTCTTTCAGAGTGCTCAACACGCTTTATACTTTGGGCAGCGCGCCGGAGCCTAACTTGACGATACTTTGGTCTGATAATTTGCCTAACAACTTCAAGAAATTCTGCGCTCAGGTATCTATAGACACTGATTCTATTCAGTACGAGAATGACGATTTGATGCGTCCTATGTACGGCGACGATTACGCAATTGCTTGTTGCGTATCCGCAATGCAGGTGGGCAAACAGATGCAATTCTTTGGCGCAAGATGCAACCTTGCAAAACTTCTTCTTTTGACGCTCAACGGCGGTAAGGATGAGAATTACGGAATGCAGGTCGCTCCAGAGGGCAAACAGTTTAAGGGCAAACTCAACTATGACGAAGTAATGCAAGCCTTTGATAAGTATTGCGCTTGGATGAGCAAACTCTATATCAATACCCTCAACGTAATTCACAGAATGCACGACAAGTACGCATATGAGAAGATACAGATGGCTTTGCACGACACTGAAGTCACAAGATTTATGGCTTGCGGCGTAGCAGGACTGTCAGTTATAGCAGACTCCTTGTCGGCAATCAAATACGCAGAGGTTACGCCAATATACGGCGAGAGCGGTCTTATTGAAGACTTTGATATCAAGGGCGACTTCCCTAAATACGGTAATGACGACGACAGAGTAGACTCTATCGCAGTAGACGTCTTGACAAGATTCAGCAATGAATTGAAGAAGACTCCGACTTACAGAGATTCTTTGCACACGCTGTCGGCTTTGACGATTACGTCCAACGTAGTATACGGCAAGAAGACAGGTTCTACGCCGGACGGCAGAAAGAAAGGCGAGCCTTTTGCTCCGGGCGCAAACCCAATGCACAACAGAGAAGTATGCGGAGCATTGGCGTCGCTCAACTCGGTATCCAAATTGCCATACAACTGTTGTCAAGACGGCATATCCAATACCTTCTCGATTTTGCCTAATGCGCTTGGCGAGAATATGGATAAGAGAGTATCCAATCTTTCGGATATGCTCAACGGATATTTTGTCAACGGCGGTCATCATCTCAACGTCAACGTGCTTGACAGAGAAAAACTCGTAGCGGCAATGGAAAATCCTGAAATGTACCCCAATATCACTATCCGTGTGTCGGGATATGCGGTCAACTTCCACAAACTTTCAAAACCGCAACAACTTGAAGTCTTGAAGAGAACTTATCATGGAGAGATGTAAGGCGAGAATAGATTCTGTATACAACGGCTCGGCGGTAGACGGCAATGGCTTGAGATGCGTCGTATTTTTCACTGGATGCAATATGCGTTGCGGCTTTTGTCACAACCCCGAGACTTGGACGGAAAAGGGCATTGAGGTAACTCTGTCCGATCTCGTAGCAAGAATTAAAAGATATAAGAGTTATATTAAGAACGGCGGCGTCACCTTATCGGGTGGCGAGCCGTTTTTGCAAGCAGACTTTTGCAAAGAACTTATAAAGGCGTTGCACGAAGAGGGCATAAGCGTTATAATTGAGACCAACGGACTTATCTGCGACGCAGAACTTATAGCGGCTTGCGACGGCGTGAGACTTGATATAAAAAATCAGGAGAGAGATATAAATTCCAAAGTCTTTGAATTTTTGGACGTATGTCAAGAGAAAGATAAATTCGTCACAATGACCAACGTACTTGTGCCTACGCTCAACGATACGCAAGAAAAACTGCAAGAGTTAAAGCAAGTCAAAGAGAAGTATACTTGTATCAAAGAAGTCAAATTTTTGGCGTTCCGCAAACTTTGCGAGAGCAAATACAGCAGATTGAACAAGCCTTTTCCTTATGAAAAATATGAAGAAGGTACTAAAGCCGATTTGCAAAGAGCCTACGCTATATTAGGGATTGAACTGGTTTAAAGAACTGAAAGCGTAAGTTTTTATATTTTTGAAAGAGATGCTAACTTTGCTAAAGTGTTGAATCTAAAATACGTCACCTTGAGCGAAACGTAGTGGAGTCGAAAGGTCTAAACCTATATTAGACATCATCAAAATATATTAAAGTATTATAAAAAAACAATATTAAAATATACGCGCGCAGACTATTTGTTAAAATTTTAACTATTTTCAAAAAATGTATATCAAATTTGTTGACATAATACTCTCAATTGTATAAAATGTATGTGTTATCAATTTGTTAAAAATTTAACAAATTTGAGATGGGCGCCTTAAAAAGTAATAATTATTGCAAGAATTTGTGGCAATACGCTGTCAAAACTCATTGCAAAAGAATAAACTTTTTAAAGGTAAACACAATAATACAGACAAAATTTTAAAGGATGGAATATAAAATGGCAAACACTCAAATCGTAAATGATGAGCAAACCCTTTTGGCTAAACTTGAAGAAGTCAGAAAGGCGCAAGCAATCTATGCGACTTACACACAGGAACAAGTTGACAAGATTTTCTTTGCTGCCGCTATGGCTGCCAACAAGCAGAGAATACCTCTTGCAAAGATGGCTGTCGAAGAGACCGGTATGGGCATTGTTGAAGACAAGGTTATCAAAAACCACTATGCGTCAGAGTATATTTACAATACTTACAAAGACGTCAAGACTTGCGGAGTAATAGAAAGAGACGAGGCTTTTGGTATCACTAAGATAGCAGAGCCAATCGGCGTAATCGCGGCTGTAATCCCCACGACCAATCCTACGTCGACTGCAATCTTCAAATCGCTCCTTGCTTTGAAGACGCGCAACGGTCTTATCTTCTCGCCGCACCCCAGAGCAAAGAAAAGCACGATTGAGGCTGCAAAGGTTGTTCTTGAGGCGGCTGTCAAGGCAGGCGCTCCTGAGGGTATCATAGGTTGGATAGACGAGCCTTCCGTACCGCTCTCCGGTATGATAATGAAAGAGGCAGATATCATTTTGGCTACCGGCGGTCCGGGTATGGTCAAGGCTGCTTATTCTTCCGGTAAGCCGGCAGTAGGCGTAGGCGCAGGTAATACGCCGGCTATCGTTGACGATTCTGCAGATATCAAGATGGCTGCGTCGTCCATTCTTCACTCCAAGACGTTTGACAACGGTATGATTTGCGCATCAGAGCAATCTGCCATAGTTCTTGACAAGGTATATGACGAATTTAAGGCGGAGATGCAATACAGAGGCGCATACTTCCTCGATGCAAAGCAGACGGAAAAAGTTCGCAAGACTATTCTTATCAACGGCGCGTTGAACGCTAAGATAGTAGGTCAGCCTGCTTGCGTAATTGCAAATATGGCTGGTTTTGAAGTGCCTGAGACAGCAAAGGTACTCGTAGGCGAAGTAAAGAGCGTGGAGATGAGCGAAGAGTTTGCTCACGAAAAACTATCTCCTGTACTTGCTATGTACAAGGCAAAGGATTTTGACGACGCTCTTGACAAGGCATCCAAACTTATTGACGACGGCGGTCTCGGACATACTTCTTCATTGTACGTCAACACCGAGACTGGCAAAGACAAGATAGAGAAATTCCAAAACAGAATGCGCACTTGCCGTATTCTTATCAATACTCCTTCTTCTCAAGGCGGTATTGGCGATCTTTACAACTTCAAACTTGCTCCGTCTTTGACGCTTGGTTGCGGAAGTTGGGGCGGCAACAGCGTAAGCGAAAACGTAGGTGTAAAACACCTTATCAATATCAAGACAGTTGCAGAAAGGAGAGAGAATATGTTGTGGTTTAGAGCGCCTGAAAAGGTTTATTTCAAGAAGGGTTGTCTCGGCGTTGCTTTGAGAGAACTCAAGGACGTAATGGGCAAGAAGAAGGCGTTTATCGTCACAGACTCTTTCTTGTATCAGAGCGGATTTACAAAGGCAATCACTGATAGATTGGACGAGATGAATATCAGACACACGACTTTCTTCAACGTTGCTCCCGATCCAACTCTCGGTTGCGCAATGGAAGGCGCTAAGGCTATGAAAGAATTCCAGCCTGACGTAATCATCGCAGTGGGTGGCGGCTCGGCAATGGACGCAGGTAAGATTATGTGGGTACTCTATGAGCATCCGGAAATCGACTTCCAAGACCTTGCAATGAGATTTATGGATATCCGTAAGAGAGTATACACCTTCCCGCATATGGGAGATAAGGCTACCTTTATCGCTGTCGCAACGACGGCAGGTACAGGCTCTGAAGTTACGCCGTTTGCCGTAATTACTGACGAGAATAGCGGCACTAAATATCCTCTTGCAGATTACGAACTTTTGCCTGATATGGCAATTGTAGATGCAGATTTGATGATGAATATTCCTAAGGGACTTACGTCTGCTTCGGGTATCGACGCTTTGACGCACGCTTTGGAGGCAATCGCATCTATTATGGCTACCGACTTTACCAACGGTATTGCAAAAGAGGCAATCCAGTTGATATTCAAATATTTGCCAAGAGCATATGAACTTGGCGCTCACGACGCAGAGGCAAGAGAGGAGATGGCTCACGCATCTTGTATGGCAGGTATGGCGTTTGCCAATGCTTTCCTTGGCGTATGCCACTCAATGGCTCACAAACTCGGCTCATATCATCACTTGCCGCACGGCGTTGCCAACGCTTTGATGATAGACGAAGTCATCAGATTCAACAGCGTAGAAGATCCTGTCAAGATGGGTACCTTCCCGCAATATAAGTATCCGCAGGCTTTGAAGAGATATGCAGACGTGGCTACTATGATGGGTTGCAAGGGCAAGACGGACGAAGAAAAGGTCGAGGCTCTTATCGCAGAAATCGACAAGTTGAAGAAGGCTGTAGGTATCAAGGCTACTATCAAAGAATATGGAGTAGAAGAAGAGAAGTTCCTCTCCACGCTTGATCAAATGGTAGAAGACGCATTCGACGACCAATGCACAGGCGCAAATCCGAGATATCCGCTTATGAAGGAAATCAAGCAGATGTATCTCAACGCTTACTACGGTACAAAGAAATAATCAAGATTTGTCAGTACAAGTTACGTCATTTTGACAAGTTATGTCATTTCGACCGTAGCGGAGAAATCTAAATCAAAAAAACTTAAGGAAGTTCTTATAATGAGGACTTCCTTTTTAGTATTATATCGAAAAGTTAAAATTTATAACCAAAACAGTTGACAAAAGAAATGTTCAACGCTAGAATGAGTATAAGCCTTAATTATAGGCAAAACACTATTTGGAGGAATTTTAAATGAAGAAGATGTTAAAAGTATTTGGCATAATCACGCTTGTGGCTTGTCTTATCGTGTCGGTTGTCGCGTGTAACAAAACTGACAATGGCGTCAAAGTCGTTGCAGTCTCCGATAGCGAATACGCATCTGTTGAAGACGCGCTAAAGGGTTATGTCAAAGAAGAACTCGCATTCACAATGCATATTGATTTTATGCAACAAGATGTAGACGTTGTGCTTGCAGAATACGTGAGTCACGAAAGCAAAGGCGAAGTAGCAGGGGACAATATCAAACTGTCGGACGATCAGAAGACAGGCTTTGTATCTGCAGAAAAATTCGCTGTCAAAGTAAAAATCGCTATGGCGCCTAATAATAACAAAGAGGCAGATTTCAGCGAGGCAACGCAGACTGTATACGTTCTCAAGTATGGTGAGAAATACAAATTTATGGTATCTACTCCTGAAATTGGCGAGCGTGTGACGAATAGTTATGTCAAAATGCTTACAGAGGGCAGCAAATATGAGAATTGTACTGTGACCGGAGTTGGTATGGAAAAAGAAGAAGATGATGAAAAACCTGTATTCAACACTGCCACAGAAATGAAATTTACTGCTGAAGCATCGTATAGCGCAAAATATTATGACGAAACGAGATTCAACAATCGCGCTCCAGGTAAAGATGAAGAGAGATACGATAGAGTAGGTTACGTGGTGAAAAACGGTGATAGTATTGCCGCTGTCAACAATACTTACGGCGCAGACAACGAATTAAAGTGGATGGCGATCAATATTCCTGCTGGAGACGCTTCTACAATTAAGGACTATAATAAGTCAATGATTCAAACTTATATATTCAGTGTATTCAGCAGTGTTCCTGCCGCTATATATACAAAGACGGCAAACGGCTTTGAATTCAAGGCAGAAGAAGTTGACAGTGACGGAGATAAAGAGACTGTTGAATACAAAATTACCGTTTCTGACGAAAAAGTTGTCGGCATATATATAATTGAGGCATATACTTGGTCTGACAATGACAAGACCTATGTTGAGTCATTTGAGTCGGAAATGAAGATAAGCGCATTCGGTAGTACAACCGTAAGCGTTCCGTCAGAAGTGACCGCAGCGTTGAAATAATCGCGCGATATTTAAGCGAAATAAAATCTAAGGAAGTCCTTTTGGGACTTCCTTTTTGCATACAAGTATGTTATAATAGTCTAAAGATAATGAGGACGGTAATTTATTTGAAAAAAGCGACGGCGCGCATAATCTTAATCGTATTGACAATTTCCCTATTGCTTTTGTCATTTTGCGGATGTTCGTCAAGCGGCTTTAAAGAAGATGATTTTGAAATTTCACTTAAGAGCGTAAGCGTCGACGGCAACGTATTGTCAGTAACTGTCGAATTCCGCAACAAGTCTTGGCATAGCGGTAAGGCAATCTCAGGCGGAGAGACATTTAATCTTGCATCAATAATACACGTGGAATGCAAAGAGATAAACGACGATATTCCAATAGTGTATCCAAGCATTGCAATAAATCATTGGATAATGTGCAAACAAAAGGTAACTAAGAAAGTTCAATTACAATTGGAAAAGGGAACTTATAGAGTAAGGGCGATATGCGGTTTTTTATGTAATAATAATGACGATAGTTTTTTCTTCAGTACAGAAGAAGTTATTATAGAGATTTAACGGTTATTATAGCGTTGATTTAACGTAAATATGATTTTTTTGATTTATAACTTGCAAGAAGAATTATATTATAGTATAATAAATACGGTAAATAAAAATATTGCAATATCATTCCAATAACTTCTGTTTTGAGTGAGTAACATTAGGAGGGGGATCTTTTGAAAAGAAGAGCGATAATTATTTTTTTAATCTTGGCGCTTATTGCGACTTTTTCATTGCTTTTGCTTGCCTGCGATAAAGATAGCGGCAATGACTACAATAGCGACGATGACTACAAGGTTGCTTATGAATTAAGTGAAGACGAATCGTATTATACGATAATAGGTTATGCTTACGTTACAGGACGAGTAGTTTTACCGTCGCAATACAAAGGAAAACCTGTCAAAGAAATAGATGCGAGCGCTTTTGCCTCTTGTAGGACTTTGACTAGCATAAAGATACCTGACAGCGTAATAAGTATTGGTAGGAGCGCATTTAGCAATTGCTATAACTTAAAAGCGATAGAGATGTCAAACAACGTCACAAGCATCAGCGAATATACTTTTGGCAGTTGCAGAAAGTTGACAAGTATAGAGATTCCGAGCAGTGTAACGAGCATAGGCAGAGAGGCATTCAGCTACTGTAGCAGTTTGACAAGTATAGATATACCAAGCAGCGTAACTAGTATAGGTTCCCAAGCATTCAGAAACTGTAGCAGTTTGACAAGTATAGAAATACCAAGCAGTGTCACAAGTATTGACGAATATGCATTTGAAGAATGTAGCAGTTTGGAAAGTTTAACGTTAAATAGTAACTCGACAAGTATTGGCAAATTTGCATTTCGAGAATGCAACAGTCTGACGAGTATAGATATATCGGGCAGTGGCGCTAGCATAGGCGACTATTCATTCTATAAATGTAGTAGTTTGACAAGTCTTGATATGCATAACAGCGTTACAAGCATAGGCGACTGGGCATTCTCAGGCTGTAGCAGTTTGACAAGTTTAGAGATACCAAGCGGTGTAACTAGCATAGGCAATAGTGCATTTTATGACTGTAGCAGTTTGACAAGCGTAGAGATATCAAGCAGTGTAACAAGCATAGACTTATCTGCATTCTCAGAGTGTAGCAGTTTGACAAGCATAAATGTAGATGCAAAAAATACAAAATATTCAAGTCAGGACGGAATATTATATAACAAAGAAAAGACAGAGTTTATATATATACCTGAAGGTATAAGCGGACCGGTAGTAATACCAAATAGCATAATGAGTATAGGCAACTGGGCATTCTCAGGTCGTAGCAGTTTGACAAGCATAGAGATACCAAGTAGTGTAACAAGCATAGGCTATAATGCATTCAAAGGCTGTAGCAGTTTGACAATCTATTGCGAAGTGGAGAGCGAACCCAGTGGTTGGGATTCATTTTGGAATTGCGATGACCGTCCTGTGATATGGGGACACAAATCTAGTGGCGGTCAATAATCTTTAAATACTTAAAATCCTTGATAAAAAAGGCTATTCTTAGTTGAATAGCCTTTTTTATACAACTGTCGCAATGCGACAATATGTCTTCCTATATTCTTGCGACTCCTGTCGTTCTTGCAGCGTCTGCCACTGCCTTTGCCACAGTTTTGCCAATACGATTGTCAAATGCCATTGGGAGAATATAATCGGGATTGAGTTCTTCGTCGCTGACAAGGCTTGCGATTGCTGTGGCGGCTGCCATCTTCATATCCTCATTGATTTCTTTTGCTCTCACGTCCAGAGCGCCTCTGAATATGCCGGGGAATGCCAGCACGTTGTTGATTTGATTAGGGAAGTCGCTGCGGCCTGTGCCTACGACTTTTGCTCCCGCTTGCTTTGCAAGGTCGGGCATTATCTCAGGTATGGGATTTGCCATTGCCATAACTATTGCGTCTTTTGCCATAGAGCGCACCATATCTTGAGTGACTATGCCGGGAGCAGATACGCCAATGAGTATATCTGCGCCTTTCATTGCGTCTGCCAGCGTGCCTTGACGGTGGGTCTTGTTGGTTATCTCTACGATTTCTTCGTTGCCTTTGGGTTCGTTGACGCCCTTGCAGATGATACCTTTGCGATTGCATACGAGGATATCTTTTACGCCGAGTTTATTGAGAAGTTTTGCGATTGCGCTACCTGCCGCACCTGCGCCGCTGAATGTGACTGTCACGTCTTTCCAATCTTTGCCTACGATTTTGAGCGCGTTGATAAGCGCCGCAGCGGTAACTACCGCCGTGCCGTGTTGATCGTCGTGGAATATAGGGATATCCGTGCATTCTTTAAGTTTCTTTTCTATTTCAAAGCATCTTGGAGCAGAGATGTCCTCAAGATTTACGCCGCCAAAACTTCCAGAAATCAGGGCAACGGTCTTGACGATGTCGTCGACTTCTTTTGATTTTACGCAGAGGGGTATTGCGTCTACGCCTCCGAATTCTTTAAACAATACGCACTTGCCTTCCATTACAGGCATACCTGCTTCAGGACCGATATCCCCAAGTCCGAGTACGGCGGTGCCGTCAGTGACGACAGCGACGGTGTTCCAACGTCTTGTCAAGTCGTATGATTTGTCTATATCTTTTTGAATTTCCAGACACGCTTGAGCAACGCCTGGGGTATAGGCAAGAGATAAGTCCTCTTTGTTCTCAACTTTTGCGCGTGATACGACTTCAAGTTTGCCTTTCCATTCATAGTGTTTTTTGAGAGATTCTTTCATATAATCCATAAGGTATTCCTCCTAAGCGCCTTCTTAAGTTAAGTTGACAGTCTTGGTTGCGTTACTTAAAGTGCAGGCTCTTGATTCAATTTTTATTACAAAGTAATTTTAACATATATTTTTGCTTTTGAAAATCGAAAATCGTTATATTTATAAAAATACGTATATAATACAATTATTAAAATATGATTAGACTTTTGTATTGACAATTGTCGGATTTATATGTAAAATAGATATCGTAGGAGTTTGTTTGCTCTTTCGGATAAGGAGATTTTTATGAAAAAAAGAATTGCCGTAGTAGTATTATTGGTTGCGGTGTTGGCAACTTCACTTTTTGCCTTTGCTGGCTGTCAAAAAGTAGATTACGTAGTAGGCGTTATGGAAAATTCTGAGCATTTTTCTTCGGATATGGTTCAAAAAGGTTTTAGAGAAACGCTTTCAAAACTTATGAGCGAGGCAGGTAAGACATACAAGTATATTTACAGAAAGTCGGGCGGAGATAAGGCAGAGGATATCGCGCAAAGCGAAAAGAGCAATGTAGAATATATGAAGAAAAAGGGCGCGAGCGTATTGTTGACGCTGTCGCAATCTTCGGCAGACAGCGCATTGGAGAATGCGAGTGAGACTCCTATGGTATTTGCTCAAGCGGCAATAGCCGACAGAAATTTGCAAAAAGAAGAATTGCGCGCGCAAGTTGAGAAGCAAGTGGAGTTGATGAGGCTGATTACGCCTGACGCAAAATTGGGCATCCTTTATTGCAAGCCTGCAAACGCTGACAATATGACCAAAGCAGACATCAATATGGAAATGCAGATAGAACTCGCAAAAGAGTATATGACGTCTCTTTCTTTGGACTTTGAAGTCGTTGGTTATGTTAAGGACGAGGGAAAGACTCACGACACTCACATAAGAGAGGCTCTCAACGATATGAAAGCCAATGGAGTAAGTTGCGTATTTATTCCTGTAGACAACACTTTGGCAAGTATGGCAATCGGTCCTAAGATTCACGAAAGAGGCAATACCAATATCTATACTTCAAGCAACGGTATTGAGGCAAGAGAAGTAGCAAATATGCCTATAGTATGCGGAGATATAAATTTCAACGAGTTTTGCGGCGTTGCTACTTATGCGGTAGACTATTACGCTATGGGAGCGCAAGCGGCTCAAGAAGTATTTGACTTGCTTACTGGCAAAAACGAAAGCAAGTATGTTGAAATCAAGACTGACTTTTCCAAAGGCAGATACGTCATCAACGAAAAGGTTGCAGAAGAAATTGGATTTACGTTACCTCAAGCCGTAAAAGATAAAGTAGCCGCATAAAGCAAGATAAAAATACGGACAGCGTATTACTGTCCGTAAGTTTTAATAACAAAGAAATTCAATGGTATAACCATTAATATAATTATTCGGGAGAAAAATATGAAAAAGATTATCATAGCAGTTTTACTGATTGCCGTAATGTCGTGTTCGATATTTGCATTTGCAGGTTGCACGCCTGCGGATTACACGGTGGGAATCGTTCAACACATTCAGCACGTGGCTCTTAACAAGTCAAATGATGGTTTTCAGGACAGGTTAACCCAACTTTTTGAAGAAGATGGCAAGACGGTTAAGTTTTTGTATAGAAATGCAAGCGGCGAAACTACAAACAATACAACAGCCGCTCAAACTTTGATAAACCAAAGAGTAGATTTGATTTTTGCTATCGCTACGCCGTCGGCGCAGGCCGTTGCGGCAGAAACGAAGACGTTGCCGATAGTATTCAGCGCTGTCACGTCTGCTAAAGATGCGAATTTGACTGCTGATAATATTGCAGGAACGACAGATCTCAACGATATTAAAAAGCAAGTGGATTTAATGGTAGAACTTGTTCCCAACGCAAAGAAAATTGCCGTGCTCTATTCTACCGACGAGGCAAATTCGGCTGTTCAGAGAGATATGGTCAAAGAGTACGCGCGTTCCAAAAATTTGCAATTTACGGAAAGAGGAATCTTTACGATAGACGACGTTGCCAACGCATTAAATGCTTTTAAGCGCGACGGCGTAGATTGCGTCTATATTCCTACGGACAACAAATTGGCGGCTGCTGCAGATTCCGTGCACGCTTTTAATAAAGACGGCGTAAATCTTCCTATTGTATGTGGCGAAAATGAAATGAATAATAAGTGCGGTATCGCAACTTACGGAGTAGACTATTATGCTATAGGCGCAAGAGCTGCAGAGATGGCATACGCC
>JAIDRT010000063.1 GCA_029061605.1 Clostridia bacterium
GAGATTTCTCCATTACGCTTCGCTTCAGTCAAATGACTAAATACTCTCATTCCAAAAAAAGTATACTTTTCCTGACTTAAAAATATTGCAAAATAATTATGCGCGAAGTATAATGTAAATGAAAAAATATGCCTTTTCATAGGCAGTCAGGAAAAGTATACTTTTTTTGGAAAAGTGAAAATTTTGTATTAAATTAGTACTTTAGTTGAATAAAAAATCGCAACGCTTTTATTTTTGCATTGCGATTTTTGTTATATTTTAATCTGTGGAGATTTCTCCATTCCACTTCGCTACAGTCGTAAGGAGCGTAGCGACGGCATAGCGAGCAAGCAGATGCGAGGATGTAGCGAACGTCAATGACAAAAGTCTAATGTCACCTCGAGCGTAGTCGAGAGGTCTCAACTTACTCCCATACTTTAAGGCTCGCATTGGCGTCGAGGTCTATATCGCTTGCCTTTGCGCCAGTCTTTATCATATTATACGCTTGCGAGGCTATCATTGCGCCATTGTCCGTGCAAAGCACCAAAGGAGGATAAAATACTTGGATATTATGCGATTGCGCTCTTTGTTGCATTTTTGCCCTCAATACACTGTTGGCGCCAACTCCGCCTGCTATCACGACAGTGTCAACTCCCATATCTACGGCGCAACGAATCGTGTTGTTTACCATAATATCAGTGACTTTTTCTTGAAATGAACACGCGAGGTCTGCCCTGTTGAGTTGCTCTCCCTTTTGCTGGCATTTGTGAGCGTAATTGATGACTGCCGTCTTGATACCGCTATAAGAAAAGTCATAGGTATCTTTGTCCTTGTACGGCGTGGGCAAATCTATGGTAGGCTTGCCTTCTTTTGCAAGTTTTTCTATCTGCGGACCGCCGGGATAAGGCAAATCCAATACCCTTGCAACTTTGTCAAATGCCTCGCCGCACGCGTCGTCTTGCGTCGCGCCCTTGATTTCTATCTCCGTGAGTGACTTGACGTAGGCAATCGTCGTATGTCCGCCGCTTGCTATCAAGCATAGATAAGGCGGCTCAAGATCAGGCTTGGCAAGATAATTTGCGGCTATATGTCCCTTGATATGATTCACGCCTATGAGCGGCTTGCCAGTGGCATAAGCCAACGCCTTGGCATAAGATACCCCAACTATCAACGCGCCCAAAAGCCCTGCGCCGTAGGTCACGGCAATACAATCCACGTCATCCAAAGTCATACCTGCTTTGTCCAAAGCCTCTTTGACAGTGTTGTTAATTGCCAAAGTGTGATTTCTTGACGCTATCTCGGGAACTACTCCGCCATAACGCTTGTGTATCTCTATCTGCGACGCGATAATATTGGACAACAACTGCCGCCCCTTAGTGATTGCGACAGCCGTCTCGTCGCAAGAACTCTCTATCGCCAAGACGACGATATCGTCGCGATCGCGCATAGCGTCCAACTTGAGATTTGCATTTTCTATATAACTCATATTATTTTCCTAAATACACCCCTTCCGTCACTTGCGTGATACCTTCCCCTCAAGGGGACGGCAAGTTATACGGATTTAGATTTCTCCACTTCGGTCGAAATGACGTTTGCCCTTTAGTTTGCCTTCTTGAGATAGTCAAAGATAAACTGCTCTATATCTCCGTCCATAACTGCGGAAATATTGCCTGTCTCACAGCCTGTGCGGTGGTCTTTGACCATTGTGTAAGGACAGAATACGTAACTGCGTATCTGGCTGCCCCATTCGATTTTCTTTATTTCGCCCTTGAGTTCAAGTTCTTTTTCTTGCATTTCTCGCTCTTGTCTCTCAATAAGTTTTGAGATAAGCATACCCATAGCCTGCTCTCTATTCTGAATTTGGCTTCTTTCGTTTTGACATTGCACTACGATACCTGTGGGCAAGTGCGTAATGCGAATCGCGCTCTCCGTCTTATTGACGTGCTGTCCGCCTGCTCCGCCGCTTCGGTAAGTGTCGATCTTGAGATCTTCAGAATTGATCTTTATCTCGTCCTTATTCTCTATCTCAGGCATTACTTCGAGAGAGGCAAACGACGTATGCCGTCTCGCATTGCTGTCAAAAGGCGAAATGCGCACAAGCCTATGCACGCCCTTTTCTGACTTGAGATAGCCGTAGGCATTTTCGCCAACAACCTTGAAAGTCACGCTCTTAATGCCCGCCTCGTCTCCTGCAAGTTTGTCTACTTCTATTACCTTATAGCCAACTCTTTCGGCGTATCTCGTATACATTCTATACAACATACTTGCCCAGTCTTGCGCTTCGGTGCCGCCTGCACCTGCGTGCAAAGTGAGTATGGCATTGTTGCCGTCATACTTGCCCTTGAGCAACGTCTCGAGTCTCAAAGCCTCGACATTTTGCGAAAAACTGCCAAGTTCGTCGACGACTTCTTGCATTTCTTCTTCGCCAGCCACGCCTTCAGTGAGCTCTATCAGCACCTGCAAATCTTCGCCCTGCGCAAAAAGCCTGTCATAATGCTTGAGTTTGCTCTCGATCTTTGACAATTCTCTGTTGACTTTTTGGGCATTGTCCATATCTTCCCAAAATCCGTCTCTTGCCTGCTCGACTTTGAGTTGATCCGACTTTTGTACAAGAGCGTCATATCCCATAGCCTCCCGCACTTCTGCAAGCGACTTGTTTATTTTATCTAAATCCCATTTTGCCTGTTCGATTGTAATCATTGTTGTTCCTTTGTTATCCCCAATGGGATAAGTTGTATTGATTGCTTTGCAAGCAGTAATTTCAAAATTATAGCAAGGTGGCATATACCGCCAAGAACTGTGTCTATTATATATATGATATATTGATAAGTCAAGCAAATTAAATTAGAGCAACATATTACCCTCTCAATATCTCCTGTATTTCAAGGAAACTATGCCTTTTAAATCATCTTGACCTTTTAACGAATTTATGCTAAACTTTACGTATCAATTTCGTGAGGTTTTTTATGAAGAAGTTTTTTGTTTTGATTGTATTAACCATTGTTTGCATCTTTTGTTTTGTCGGCTGCGTGAATACGCCCGATAGTCCAAATACATCAACTGATTTAGGCAATTATGAAGTAGGTTATGAATTTGAGGTCTATCCCACCGTCGAATTTAATTATAAAATCAATGAAGACTTTATTGTACATATCAGTGATATTTCAGTAACACTTATTGAAAAAAATGAAATTAAGGCAAATGATATTATAGAAAATAAGTATTATTATCCATATACAACAAAATTTGAAGTGACTGGTAACACTGACGCTAAACATTCAGGAAAACAAATTGACATTTATGCAACCTCAGGTGCGGCTAATATACATTGCGTTGCAACTATAAATGACGACGGATCTTTTTATGGTAGCAATGAATGCTATTCTTTAAGAAAAAGCGATATAATATATTTCATTAATATAATAATATAAAAATATAAAAAATTATATTAGGCGGTGTTAATACCGCCTAATTATACACATTAAACATTTCTAGATATTATTATCAATAATTTCAATATTCTTTTTTCTTTACGCCAATATCCAAAATCGGATTTGAGATTTCTCCGCTCCGCTTACGCTTTCGGTCAAAATGACGTAAACGAATTATTCACAGCGTCACACGCAACTGTGGAGATTGGTGCGATTTTTGTTCGCTCAAAGGCGAGCGTCTATACGCGGTTGCTATCACTTGCCACAGCACTGCTTATATTTTTTACCGGATCCACACGGACAGGGATCATTGCGCCCTACTTTCTTACTTCCGCGCACGACGGTCTTTGCCTTGGCTTCTTCATTGGTGACCATTTCTACGTTTTGCTCTTTATTTTGTTGTTGAATAGGATTTTTCTCAAACTTACTCTTGACAAGAGTACGCACTGTGTCATATTGAATAGATTCTATCATCTTTTCAAACATATCCAAGCCCTCTATGCGGTATTGCGTCACCGGATCTCTCTGCGCATAAGCGACAAGTCCAATACCCTGCTTAAGTTGGTCCATTGCGTCAATGTGATCCATCCACTTTTTGTCAACGTTGTAGAGCATACATTCTTTTTCAAAGAGTCCAAAGTCTGCGCCGCTTCCGCTCTCTGCAATAATCGCATTTACCTCTTCGCACTTTTTCTCGTACTGCTCGGTAGCAACTTTCATTATGCTCTTGACAAGTCCCTCAATAGAGTTGTCGTCAAGGTCAAGGATATACTCTGACGAAAGAAGATTGGTGCCATTCTCAAGTACGCAGTCTTCAAGTTCTTTGTTAAAACCTTCATAATTCCATTGACGGTGATCTTCTTTATAATCGACATATGCGTTGCATATCGAAGTGACCACCGCTTCCATCATAGCAAGAATTTGTTGGTGCACGTCCATATCGTCAAGCACGATATTACGTTGTTCATAAATAATTGCTCTTTGGGTATTCATTACGTCGTCATAACCAAGCACGTGTTTGCGCACTGAGAAATTTCTATCTTCCACTCTTGCTTGCAACGATTCAAATTGTCTTGTGATAATTTTGCTGACGATAGGGGTATTTTCGTCCATATCCAACTTCTCGACTATCCACTTCATTTGATCTCCGCCAAATGCTTTGACCATATCGTCTTCCATAGACAGATAGAATACCGACGAGCCCGGATCGCCCTGACGTCCGCTTCGTCCTCGCAACTGATTGTCTATACGGCGAGCCTCGTTGCGCTCCGTGCCGATTATTCTCAAACCGCCAAGCGCTATTACCTCTTGCTTCTCAGCGTTGGTGTCCTTGGCGAATACGTCGTAATGCTTTTTATATTCAGCCCTTGCCTTCAGAATTTCTTCGTCGTTGGTGTTGGCGAATGACGTTGCCCACTCAATAAGATCGTGCGGATACCCCAATTTCTCAAGTTTTTGCTTAGCAAGATGTTCAGGATTGCCTCCAAGAAGAATATCCGTACCACGACCCGCCATATTAGTAGCGATAGTCACGGCTTTTTTCTTGCCAGCCTGCGCAATTATTTCTGCTTCTTTTTCGTGATTTTTGGCGTTGAGTACGTTGTGCTTGATGCCTCTCTTGGTGAGTATTCTTGACAATTCTTCTGACTTCTCTACGCTTATCGTACCCACAAGCACAGGCTGCTCCCTGTCATAGCAAGACTTAATGTCCTGCAATATGGCATTGTACTTGCCAGTCTTGTTTCTAAATAATTGATCAGGCTCGTCAATACGCAAAATCGGCTTGTTGGTGGGAATAACAACGACGTCAAGTCCATAAATCGACTCAAACTCGTTTTCTTCAGTCTTTGCCGTACCAGTCATACCCGACAGTCTTTTATAAAGACGGAAGAAGTTTTGGAAAGTGATCGTAGCCATAGTCTTGTCTTCCGACCTGATAGGCACGCCCTCTTTTGCCTCAATCGCCTGATGCAGTCCGTCGCTAAAACGTCTGCCTATCATCTGTCTGCCTGTAAATTCGTCAATAATGATTACTTCTTTGTCTACAACAATATAATTGACGCCCTCTTGCATAATAAAGTTGGCTTTGAGCGCATTGTCTATATAGTGCTTGAGTGATTGATTTTCATAATCTGACAGGTTTTCGATACCGTAATACTGCTCCGCCTTTTGCGCGCCGAATTCGTTGAGGAACACAGACTTCTCTTTTTCACCGATCTCAAAATCTGCCTGATACGACGGCTTTTCCTCTTGGCTGTGTTCGTCGTCCTCTTCTTGAATTTCCTCTTCCTTGGGTGGCAAAAGCGTCTTGACAAATCTGTCTGCTCTCAAATATTCGTCGCTTGGCTTGCCTCCGCGACCGCTGATAATAAGCGGAGTTCTAGCCTCGTCAACCAATATGCTGTCCACCTCGTCGACGATCGCAAAGTCTAATTCTCTCTGCACTTTGCGGCTCTTGTCTTTGACCATATTGTCGCGCAAATAGTCAAATCCAAGTTCGTTGTTGGTGGAATACATAATATCGCAGTTATACGCCTCGACCTTTTCTTCGTGAGACATACGCGCGTAATTCACGCCCACTGTAAGCCCGAGGAATTTATATATCTTGCCCATCCATTCGGCATCGCGCTTTGCTAGGTAATCATTGACGGTGACAACGTGAACGCCTTTTTTGTCAATAGCCTTGAGATAAGCCGCCAAAGTCGCGACCAAAGTCTTACCTTCACCAGTGCGCATCTCAGCGATTCTGCCCTGATACAACACAACGCCGCCTATAAGTTGCACTCGGAAGTGTCTCATACCAAGCACTCTGCCGCTCGCCTCTCTCACCGTGGCAAATGCCTCCGGCAACAGGCTGTCAAGGCTTTCGCCTGCTTGATGTCTCTCAACGTAACTTTGCGTACACGCCTTGAGTTCCTCATCACTCATAGCCTTGAACTTGTCTTCCAAGGCCTCTATCTTGTCTACTATCTTATTGATTTTTTTGAGTTCTCTGTCATTATGGCTGGGAAAAATTTTTCCGAGTAGTCCCATTTTGCACCTACCTTTGGCAAATTCTGCCAATAATAATATTAGCATATGTTTAATAAGTAAGTCAACGTATGAAAAGCCCAATGCAAATAACTATAGAAAATTTTAAGTAAAAATTGTCGAAAAATAATTTAAGAATACGCTAATCTTGTCACAACTTGTCCTCATTCTCTTGAGAGGACAAAATCAATATTGATATATTTATCCGTAACTAAAATCGTCATACACACCTTTTAAATATAACTTATTGATTGCAATCAATATAACTCGCTGTAGGCAAACATAACTCTGCCACAGGCAAAATATAACTGCGCTTTGTGCTACTTCTTCATTGTCCTTATCCGCTAAAAAAACTCTCTCCCAACTGCAGAGATAGGTGTGATTTTGTCACCTTGACAATTTTTTTGTCACCTCGAGCGTAGTCAAGAGGTCTAATCAGATTTTATACTGTTGAGATTTCTCCACTTCGCTTTGCTACGGTCGAAATGACATATTATAGTGCGAGCGTAAATGATAAAAGGCGAGAATAACTCCCGCCTTCATATTTTATTTATCCGCTCAATAACTCTCTCCCAACCGCAGAGATAGGTGTGATTTTGTCACCTTGACAATCTTTCTGTCACCTCGAGCGTAGTCGAGAGGTCTAATCAGATTTTATACTGTTGAGATTTCTCCACTTCGCTTTGCTACGGTCGAAATGACATATTATAGTGCGAGCGTCAATGACAAAAGGCGAGAATTATTCCCGCCTTCATATTTTATTTATCCGCTCAAAACACTCTCTGCGGTTGTCTCTTACTTCTTGTTTCTCATAGCGCGTTGTTCTCTGAGAAGATCTTGGTAGCGCTCTATTTGGTCGTCTCTCAAGTCCACCATCTTCTTTGCAGTCTCAAAGGCTTGCGCGTCGCTTACCACTACTTCTGTCTCTTTTACTTTGACTTTTGTGCCGTCTCCTGTTGCGTCTCTTCTGATGTCTTTCATATACTCGTCTTCCATCTTGAGTAGCGCAACCGTCGTGTCTTTCTTGATAGTCAACTTCAACAACGGATTGGTACTTGTTAGTCCGTATACTACGAAGTACGTCGACTTCTTCTCTTTGCACTTATACTTTGTGAGCGCATAGTCTCTTAAGCCGTCGAAGTATTTCTTTTGTTCTTTGCTAAGCAATGCGTACGCTTCGTCAAGTGTAAGTCTAGGTGCCTTTTCTGCTTTTGGTTTTGCAGGAGCGTTCACTTTTACTTTGACCTCTTTCTCAACTACCTTTTCTACGACTTTCTCTACTGGTACTTCCTTGACAACTTCCTTTTCGACAATCTTCTCGACCTCGACAGGAACTTCGACTTTTACTTCTTTCTCTACTATCTTCTCTACTTCTACCGGTACCTCAACGACTTTTTCCACTATCTTTTCTACAGGCACTTCGACTATTTTCTCCACAGGTTTTTCAATCACCTTTTCTACTACCTGCGTTGCCGCAACTTGTTGAACGGTATCTCTCTCCAACAACTTTGCGATAAGCGCCTCTTGATTTTTCATCATTTGCGCAAAACGCTCATCGTTCTTTTCAATAATCTTCTGCATCTTTTCGTCATTTTTGCGAATCTCTTCCTTGTTGTCCTTAACTACTTCGGTAAGGCTCTTGATAACTTCGTCACTGACTGATGCCTGTTGCGGCAAAAGTTGTTGCATACCCGGCAACAACGCCGTCACAGTATCCGATATGATGCCTCTTATGTCTTCTGCCGGTATACCGCGTTGCATACCCATATATCCGCCCTGCGGCATTCCATCCACATTTCCGCCGTTCATATTTCCGCCTTGCGCGCCTCCGAACATACGCATAAACATCATCTGCATATCTTCGTCGCGACGGCGATACTCTTCGTCTCGGCGCATATTTTCCTCTTGACGTCTTCTGTCTTCAATGTCGTATCTATTGCGTTCAAACTCTTCTTTTGCGTATTCCAAATCGTCTTCGGCTTTTCTGCATCTGCTCTTGGCTATCAGCATTATTACAAGACTTGCCACCGTCAACGCTATAAATACGCACGCTATTACTGTCCAACTTGAAGACGCCCAACCAAACAAGCCTACCGCTCCTGCATAATAACTCTTGTATCTCTCATTTGCCGTCTTGTTGGCTCTCTTGCGTCTGCTCTCATAACTTGCCGTCTTTGACAAAAACGCTATTATCAGTATTATACATACCCCGCTGACTATCGCTTGCCAATACTCCTTAAGTATCTCGCCTATCTGTCCAAGGTCTATGCCTCCGCCCTTGTTGTCCTCCTTGTCATCGCCGCCTTCGTTTCCGCTTCCCGGCGCGTTGGGGTCTGCTCCCTCTCCGTCTGCGTTGACCGTGATCTTGTACTTAAACGTTGCGCCTTGGCGTATGAAATAATTTCCCTCTACTTCTGCCGTGACTGTATACTCGCCTGCATATATTGACGTCGTGTAATCTCCTCCATACGTCAAATTGACTCCTTCTATCAGATTTCCCTCGCTATCTAATACCGTTGCGCTTGGTCTTTGCAACTTGCCGTTAAACTCAAACGTATTCTCGTCCCACTCTATCGTGATAACTTGCATTCCCGCTCTTGGCATTATTACCCAATACCACTCCGTATTGCCGTCCAACTCGTAGTTGTCATACCAACTTGCGCTTGGATTTGCGGACACAGTCACCACGTATGAGCCCACTTCGCTCTCCTCTACGTTTCCTGTCATTATGAAGTCGGCTATATAGTCAAACTTAGTTTCGTCTCCCGATACTATTCCTATAACTCCGCTCAGTTTTGGCGACTGCATCTGTCCTTCTACGTATACGAAGTCAAACTTATCCCAATCGGCTATCAAGTGCGCTTTCTCTATCTTCCAAGTGATCGTCACCGACGAGCCGTACTGCGTATCCGGCGTCTCCCAAGAACAGTTAGTCGTGTCACTCAGCGTGATAACCGATCTATACGTCTTTGCGTCCTTTCCCTCCGGCGACGTGCTTATACTCATTACGCTTGGGTGATATCCTTTCAACAACTCTGCCAGTTTCTTCGTCTTTCCGTCATATACCAACGTATTCTCAAGATACGGCGTTGCAAACACCGCTTTGACTATCTGGAACGTCAAAGTCTCGCCTTCAGATATTGCGTACGCGTCACTCTTGAGTACTACCTTGATTTGGTAGTATCCTCTTGCTATCATCTCGTCCAGCGGTTTGCTTCCTGCCACTGCTTCGTATTCAAACTCTATATCCTCTACCGGCATTCCGTCTATCATTATCGTTGCTGTCGGGTGTTGCGCTTCGCCTGTATACATCAACTCTTCTGCGCTCCATACCACACTCACCGCCGTACTCTCTACTATCTTCAACGTGATCTGGATATCTTCAGAAAGTTTGAAGTCGTCTCCCAAATCAGGGAACGTGATATTCACGTAATACGTTCCTGGTCCTGTCAGACTGTCTGCGTCAACTTCCTGTCCTCTGCTGTTGACGTACGTATACTTGACCTTAGTCGCCACCTTATCTCCGTCAAACGTAGGATATCTGTCTGCTCGCAATGCGTCTATTCCCACCACTTCGCCTGTATACGGCTTGGTTATGCTTCCGCCATTGTATTGCGCTAAGATTCCACTTATATCTATACTCTGTTGCTTCAAAGGTATCTCTACGTCTTTATCCAACGCATATCCGTTAAACGTATACGCTATCTTTACCGTATCGCTAATATTGTCCGTATTGGATACTTGCAACTTCTTGAGTAAGTTATTATACGTAATAGTATAATCGCCCCAAGGCACTTCCGCCCACTCTTCAAGATAGTCCGAAGTCCCCTTAGTTCCGCCGGTATAGAATGCCTCGACTTTGAGATCTCCCGCTTTCAACGTGTCCAACGCCATTATATTCCTGTTGAGCACCGTCACTCTCAAGTCCTCAATTTTGTCCGCTCTTAAGAATTTCGCTGTCAAATGCAAGTCGCTGGTAATAAGATTGCTTGCAAAGTCCCACCTCGTGTCTAGCGTCGCCGTCGCGCTGTCCGGCTCGGCTGCATTATAATACCACCCCACGAATAACTCTCCGTCTTTCGTCGGCGGCGTTGGCTCCACCACGTGCATACCGTATCTATATTCATTACTATCGTCTACCGTACCGGTCTCCGTCTTAAACTTCACACTGTACGTCGCAGTCATTGTGGTCACCTTGATTACTATTGGCTCTTTGACGCTTGGAAACGCCGTAGTCGGTGAACCTGTAGAATTCGTCTTCTTTCTATACTTGCTTACTAATATCGTCTCGCCGTCTATAACAAATGCCGGACTTTCTCCTGCAAGCGCGCCTGCCAATGAAGCGTCTTTTTCAAG
>JAIDRT010000064.1 GCA_029061605.1 Clostridia bacterium
ATTGCAAAATTATTATGCGTGAAGTATAATGTAACTGAAAAAATATGCCTTTTCGCAGGCAGTCAGTAAAAGTATACCTTTTTTGGAATTTCGTACGCAAATCAAAATTTGATATATATTGAAAAAATATACAAATTTTGGTTTAGAAGACTCTTGTGTATAGAAAATTCTATTAGTACTGCGGAATGGACAAGTGAAAAGTATAATTTACAGTGAGAGAGTTCTTTCTTTTCTTGTCAAGAAAAGAAACAAAAGAGTTGGGGGGTTACGATTCCCCCCAAGCCCCCACAAACGCTTTTGTCAAATTGATATTTCAAAATGTCATTTCGACCAAAGCGAAGCGTCGTGGAGAAATCTCAAACCTTATGATGTCATTTCGAGTGAAGTCGAGAAATCTCAAACGGATTAGACCTCTCCACTATGGTCGAGGTGACAAAATACAAAACAAACCTTATGACGTCACCTTGAGCGAAACGAAGAGAAGTCGAAAGGTCTCAATCCAATTAAATTGTACTAAAGAGAGGAAGAGCAATGAATTTAGCAAAATCTAAGTATCTAAAATACGCAATACTTATTATATTGTTATGCTTTATGATAGGAGTGTTGAGCGCTTGCTTACCGTTTAATATATCGTTGCCAGACACGTTGGATGAAGGAACGATAGACAATGCCGCTGCGACGATCACCACCAATTCAAGAGACAACTTGGGAGAATTTAACGACGGATATTCTTATGTATATACAGATAAGGATCTAATAAATAGATACAGAGCAGGCGACACAAACACGCCTTATGATGCGACTCCTCACAAGGTCCAAAAGACTGATAGCAACAGAGGCGAACAAGACAATCCATTCGTCATATCGACTACTAATGATTGGGAGACTTTTGTCAAGAGAATGGAGACGGACTCTACTCGCGGTAGCGGACAGTATTTTGTATTGGGAGCCGATTTGGATTTTACAGGAGTGACGTTTCACCCAGTGAGATTTTTTAACGGAACTTTTTACGGAATGGGTCATTCAATGAACAATATCTATTGTGACACTTGGCAGTATTATAACAACGGAACTACTCTCACAAATATAGCGTCCACAACAAATTCTTTTGGGGTATTTTGTAGAGTAAACGGCGCTACCGTAACTGATTTGATAGTAGAGAATTTTAGTTATCAAAATATGCCGCAAGTATCATCAGTTAGTAGTTCTAACAACCGTGGAGCATTTATAGGCGGAGTTGTGGGAATGTCGTCTGGAAATGACACGGTGTTGAATTGCCACACCCAAGGAGAGGTAACTTCGACTAGACTTTATACCAATTGGAGTTGTATTGGAGGAGTCGTAGGTGGAAAATATACCTACAACGTAGCATCTACATCTACGCTAATATATCGCTGTTCAAGCGAGTTGGACGTATCAATTAGCAATAATAACAATACGTACGGTCAACTTACCGGCGGATTATTTGGGGATGGATCAAATATGGAAGTAGCATCTGCAATATACGTATATGATTGCGTGGCAAACGTAAGGTGCACTACGACCACAAGAGGCTACGTATCTGGAGCAGTTGGTTTCATTTATGATACGTCTTACATAGAAAATGTCGTTTGCACAGTAGATATAACTTGCTCTTTGAATCCTACCGGCGGCGCGCTTATGACGTCAAGTAAAGGAGCCCAAATTACTAATAAAACGTATATTAAAAATGTCTATGTAGACGGAAAATCAGGCGCAAATAACAGTAGTAAACTGGCATTATATGCTGCAACCGGTGAAAATAATAAGGCAATTAGCGCAAATGTAAGTAATGTCAACGTGGTGAAAAGCACTTCCTCATATGCAACAAATTATTTTACGTCTGTAGACGATATATTTACAAATATCTCAACTGAACCTCGTGAGTACAGCAGTCAAAATCTTTTAATTTCTAAAGCAAAGAGCGACGTCGGTACTTATTTGCCGTCGCAGATATGGGATGAAAGCAAAATCGGAGGAGATTACACTCCGGACAATTCGCCTGTGCGTAGTTATTTACTTGCAGTCGTCAACTTCCGTAATCTCTTGGCGAGCAATTTAGACGGCGAGACAGTAGGAATCGTTGACGGAAAGACTTACGTAGCAGGAGATGTTCTTCCAACGGACGATACTGATACAGATTTTTCCAATTGGATATCGGCAAATAAGTCAAGTTATCATATATTCAAGGGTTGGACTGACGACACGACAGGCAACAGTAAGCCATTTGCCGAATTGCCGGATGGAATAATCGGCAGTAAAGTTTTATACGCAGTATGGGGTTTGCCAGATAGTTATGTAAACGCAAATATTGCGACAAGTCTCACTTCAGACAAAGATGAGATAGAATACGACAGCGTTGAGAGCATAACTCTAACGGCATTGGTTACGCACACTCCGACTTCAGGCGGAATGACAGATCCGTCAGTTAAGTATACGATAAAGCAAGACGGTAGGACTAAGACAACCAATACGACCGGCAAATTGAGCGTAAAGACAGTCGCTGACACAGGCGCATATACCTTTGATTATCGCATAACTGACAGAAACGAGCCGCTTTGGTATTATGACGGAAGTTATACTGTAAGTAAGGACATTAAGATAGAGAAAGGCAAGTTGACAAGTATGACGCTTAATGACTTCAAGATAGATGACGCTACAATACCTTATTACGGCAAGTCGTTGAGCGACGTAGACTTTTCTTGTGTGATGAAGAACAAGGCGAATTTAGACGTAGAGATAGACGAGGCAAATTGGGAAAGAGATATATTTACCATAGTAAACGGCACTAACAAATTTAATATCGTATTAAAGCCTGTGGATACGGATAATTATGAGGCGTTTTATATGTTTCCGGTAGAATTCCAATCCAAAGCGTTGCAGATAGTATTCAATATCCATCAATTCAGTGACGAGAAGTTGACGCACGACATAGAGTATGGAAAGAATCTGACTTCGGGTATGATATTAGCGTACTTTGAAGAGGTATATCTTGACGCTATGAACAACAAGTGGGATGAGGCTACTGTCAATTTCTTGTTGACGTCGTCTTATGCGCCATATCTCAAAGGCGCGCCCATTACGCCTGACAGCGGCAATATACCTATATTCTCAGAGAGTTATACAAACGTAAAAGAGGAACTGACGATAGAAGTCACGTTTGAAATAGCGATATACAATATCACGTACTTGGATAGCAATGGCGGAATAATAAGTCAAGAGCAACAGCCTTACGGACAAAACTTAATACCGCCGACAGAACCTACTAATCCCGACGATAGTTATTTATTTGTAGGATGGTATTTTGATACCAAAGACGAAGCGGGCAATGCAGTAAGAAGAGCGTGGAGATACCAGCCTGAGAGCGGATTAGAGCCTGACAGAGTTACAGGTAATACAGAATTGAAGGCGGAATGGATAAGACCAAATCAATTGGACAGCATTGAAGTAACGTATGACCCAAGCAAAGTATTTACGGCGCTGACGGAAATCAAAGATGGAGATTTGACGGTAAAAGCGTACTTCTCTGGAGTTGCAGCAGACGGAACTAGGGTAGAGGGCAACAAGTTGATACCTTGGGGAGACTATACACTTACTTACGGAGGCAGCGGCGCAATTGACCACAAATTGCACGTGACTGACGGCGGCGCGCCTGTGACGGTAAATTATACTTACGGATCTTGGAGCGTGCAAGAGACATTGCTACTGCCTGTGCAAGCGATTAAGATAGACACGAGCAGTCTTGACTTTGGACAAAACCAAAACAACGTGATACAGAGAGTTGCCAACGGTCAACCTCAGAACGTCAACGGACCTGACAGAAGTGAGTACATAGGATTGAAAATAACTGATATAGATTATGAGTACTATGACGGAACAACCAGAATCGATCCCCAAGACGTCATTGATCCGGGAGATTATACGGTAAGAGTAATATTCACTGTTAGGGAAGATTACGAGGCGGCTCCTATTGTGCTTACTTTGAGGATTGGCACGTTTACTGACGTTACGATAGTATGGGATTACGATCCTGCAAATCCGTATATGTACAACGGCAAAGTACAAAAGCCAACGGCAAAGGTATATAGAAGTAACGGCACGGAGATAAGCAATATATCCATAACATACGAGGGAGATACCCAAGTATCTGCAAGGGGTAATTACACTATCAAGGCAGTATTGGATAGTTCGTTATATAAGATAGTCGATGGAGAGAGTTGCGACTTCTCAATCGTCAAAGCGGTGTTTGACGCTCCAACGCTCAAGGACGATATGACAATCGTCTATGACGGAAGCGAAAAGAAGTTTGAAGATTTCTTTAATATAGATACCAATCTAATAGATATAGCAAGCGGCGGAGTAGGCACAGACGCAGGTAACTATACCGCAATATTGAGCCTCAAAGACACTAGCAATTGCGAGTGGAGCAATACAAGCGGAGCGACAGGCAACACGGTGCAAGTCAAGTGGACAATAGAGAAGGCGCA
>JAIDRT010000065.1 GCA_029061605.1 Clostridia bacterium
GGCTTGGCGGTGATAAGTTTTGTGATGATGCTGATAGCCAAGAGCAGATGCAACAAAGCAGAAGAGAATTATGAAGACTGCCTTGAAGAGTATAACCGCAATCAAAAGGACATAGAAGAGCGCAAGAGAGCGTCAGAAAAAGAAGATATGAAGATGATGTTTATGAGTATGATGGGCGGCAACGCAAACGGCGGAATGGCGCAAGGCGGATATATGGGCGGCGGCTACGGAATAGGCGTGGAAGATATGAGAGGGCTTATATCTGAGACGGTGACAGCGCTCTTGCCTGGGATGCAACAACTTTTGCCGCAACAGGCGTCTAGCAATGACGAACTCGTGCAAAAACTTCTTGAGAAGAGTGAAAAGAACGAAGAGGCTATGCAAAAAATGATGGCGAAGTCTCAAAAGAATGAAGAAGAGATGCGCGATTTGATAAAAAAACTTGCAGAGCAGCCTGCTGAGCGAATTGTTGAGAAAGAAGTCGCTGCAAGTAATGCAAATGACGAGGCAATCAAGGCATTGATTGAGGGACAGAGAATTATTATGGAAAAACTCGCCAATCAGTCAGTCGAACAGCAAGTCGTAGAGAAGGTAATCGAGAAAGAAGTGCCTGTCGAAAAGATAGTGGAAAAAGTCGTTGAGGTGCCAGTAGAAGTAGAGAAAGTTGTTGAGAAGGAAGTTGTCAAAGAAGTACCAGTTGAGAAGATAGTCGAAGTGCCTGTAGAGAAAGTGATAGAAAAGGTAGTTGAGAAAGAAGTCAAAGTTCACGCTCCTGCAAAGCCGAAAGTAGAAAAGGCGCCAAGACTTACACTTGACGAAGCGTACGCATTGCTTAGCAAAGAGCAAAAGAAATACTTTGACGGACTTAGAGACTACGCGCTCACAAAGTATAAGTGTAAAGAGAAGAAATCAACATACTTTGTAGTATATGGACTAACAAGTACCAATCCGTTGTTGAAGTTGACTATCAAGAAAGACACGACGGTTGCATTACTCAAGATGGAAGACGAGTATATGAAGGACATCAGAAGAGATGCAACAGGAGACGGAACAAAAGTAAAAGTCAAAGAAACAGAAGTAGTAGTAAGCGACGCTCAAGCGTATGCTACAGCGAAGAAGATGGTAGATCTGAGAGACGACCAGATAGAGCGGTATCAAGATCTTCTTAGAGAGCAACGCGCTATGAGAAACAAGAAGTAAGAGACAACCGCATATAGCGCAGCGCCTTTCGCCCTAACGGCTAGGACACCCTCAGGGTCACGCACTAGCAAGTACGCTTACCGCTCGGTTGCCGCCGCACTGACAAAAAAGTCCTGTCTGGACAATTTCGCAAAGCGAAATGCACTGCACTCTCTGCGGTTGAGTGAGAGTTTTTGAGCGGATAAATAAAATATGAAGGCGGGAATAATTCCCGCCTTTTGTCATTGGGGCTCGCACTATAATATGTCATTTCGACCGTAGCAAAGTGAAGTGGAGAAATCTCAACAGTATAAAACACCCCTTCTGTCACTTTGTGACACCTTCCCCTCAAGGGGACGGCAAGAATACGGATAGAGACCTCTCGACTATGCTCGAGGTGACAGATTGTTGTCAATGTGATATAGATTCTTTGATTTCGCTATCGCTACACTTAGAATGACTTGTTTAAAGCGAAAAGTGTCACGCTCAACGCGTCACTCTGAGTGAAACGAAGTGCAGTTGTAAGGAGCATAGCGAGCAAGAAGGTGCGTCTCGTGCGAGCGTCAGAGCCTAATTAAAAGTCTTTACAACTTCCTCAAGTTTTCGCCAGTGATATTGCCTACGCTCAAGGAGTATTTTTTGTCAGTGAATTTTGATAAAAAAGTTTCGCCGTAACGATTTATCAATGCTCCAGCGCCAAGTTTAGTACATATAAAAGTTTTTTTATTGTTTGACATACGATTGTCAACGGTGGAAAAGAGATATTCCAAAGTTACGTTTTTATAGATAGGCTCTTCGCCGAAATTATCTATTATCAGCATTTCGCATTCGTTTACGTAGTCGGACTTTCTTGACAGCGCTGTTTGTTTATGTGTGTGTTTGTCTAAAAAGATATTGACAAATTCAAATGCCGACAGATACATTACACTCACGCCTTTTTCTAGCAAATCATTTGCAGTGGCCAAGGCGAGGCAGGTTTTGCCAACGCCGCTAGAGCCGGACAGCATAAAGTTGAGCCATTTGCAACTATCAAAATCATTGCAGACTTTGCTCTGCATAATTGAATATAATTTATTCATACCTTTGGCTTGCGGAACGTCCAGACTTGCGAACTCGTTGTCTTCAAACCGAAACTTTGGAAGGGTAGTAAGCGACGCGTTTTCTTTGATAAGCGCGTTGTATTGTTCTTTAAGACATTCGCACGGCTTGCCATCCACGTATCCGGTGTCTTTGCAAGAGAGACAGAGATACGGCGGAGTAAATCGCAGATTTTTTTCCTGCGCGTATTGTTTGATTTCTTGATTTATCAAATCAAGAGCCATTTGCAAATCTGACACTTCAAGTCCTTTTGCTTTGGTCTTGACTATGTCAAGTTCAGTTTGTTTTTTATCTTTCAACAATTCTTGAAATTTTGGGTGCAAGG
Organism: Clostridia bacterium; assembly: GCA_029061605.1. Lineage (GTDB taxonomy): Bacteria > Bacillota > Clostridia > Christensenellales > UBA3700 > RACS-045. The sequence goes on from JAIDRT010000065.1 coordinate 2,603, forward strand.
TAAGCAGAGCCTGGTTTTGACTTTGAGACTTTTCTTTTGCCAGCGCTCTTTTTGATGCGTAAATGCTCTGAAGTTGTTGATTAAAATAATTTATCATATGTTTATTCTATATCGTCGAGATCGTCGAGTGAGTAGAAGAACTCAGAGAGTTGCTCTTTGGAGTAAGACGGCGTTGGGGAAGCCGTGCTCGCCATATTATATGCCAATTGAGATTTTGCCTCGTCGACGGTGTAAATACCTGAATTTTTCCACTTAGCAAGCAAGTTGTTGAGCGCAAAAAGTTGTTTGCCTTGGCATACGCTTGCGCCGTATTCTATCATAGCGTCGTCAAAATTCCATTGCTGGCTCCACACCTTATACATATCTCTGTCGTTGTTGTTGACGTTGCGAGAGAAACCGGTCAATTCGATTATCTTCTTGATTTGCATATCCCTTTGCATCATACTAGCCAAATGCTCGTTGATAGCGTCTACGCTTACGCAACCTTCGCTATAAAACTTGGATATGCACTTGTTCATACCGTCTAGCGAACGTATTGACTTGTTAAAACAGTATTCTGCGACCAGCATAATAGCATTTTTTTCAAAGCCTTTTTGCAGCCAATTTGATATATACTTTTCCACAATATACTCAACGTTTTCATAATATACGCCGAGGGTTTTGTTGACGTTGTAGGCGAGTTGATATATTGCCTGCTTGTTGGCAAGATAATTTTCCATTTCCTTTGCGCTCATAGCGTTGTTGCGATAAAACTCGTCAAGTAAGTTGTTGAGTTTTGCAAAACCGCCCTTGTTCTTGAGAGATTTTGCCGCAAAGAGTATTGCGTCAAGGTCAAAGCCCCAACTGCCTGTCCATTTGAGATAAGCGTTCTTGTCTTCGATATCGATTTCTGACTTTTTGCCGACGGCTTTGCATATCATTCTCAAAGCCTCGCTGGAGAGTTCAAGTTGTTTGATTTTTTCGTCTACGTCGGCGAGCGTGCGTACGCCTTCGTCAAGCCAGTTGCGCGCAACCGCTAGGATATAGTTGGGCTTTATTCTCTCGCCCTTGAGATTTACGCAATATCTCGCTATAGTTATAAGTACTTCCGGCTTTATCTTGCTCTCCTCAATAAAGTCGTAATATACAGTATATTGATTTATATTAGTAAACGCCACGGAAGGGAACAAGCCCTCAAGTTGGGCGTTGAAGTCGGCGTATTTTTCTTTTTTGTAATGCTTTGCAAAGGTAGAACGGATATTTTTGTAAGTTACGGCAAGGGGAGCGTAACTCGTGATATTGACTAGTCCCATATCAGCAAGTTGTCCAAACACTTCTTCCACTTCGTCTTCTTTCATTGTCAAAGCGTCGCAGATAAAAGTTATGTCGTTTTCTTGCGGAAGAGAACACAAAGTCAGCCCCAAAAGATAGACTTTGAGTTGCTTTTCGTCACATTCGGGAAGATAATTGACGACAAAACTCTTGTCGAGCAATACCACTCCGGTTTCGTTGTCCTTTGACATTGCGCAAAAATTCATAATAACTCCTTGAAAAGTTCTGTTGAGTATGCTAGAATAAATTTAAAGCATAATATAATATATCACACAAACAAAAAAATAAAAAGACAATTTGACCCCGATTTTTAAAAACACAAAATATTGTGGGCTCAAAGTGCGCCGACACAATTCGGCAGGAAGGATAAAAATGAGATTGGTAGAAATCAACGACGTGTCCAAGATCTACAAGCCAAGAGGACGTAAAAAGGGTCTGCCTGTTACGGCGGTATCTCACGCGACTTTAGACGTCGAAGAAGGCGAGATACTTGGACTTTTGGGAGCAAACGGCGCAGGTAAGACTACGCTCATCAAACTTATGCTGGGGCTTGTCAATTCCGACGGCGGCAGCATTACCATAGGCGGATTCGACGTGGCCACTTCAAGAGAAAAGGCGCTTGCGCAGGTAGGCGCGATAGTTGAGGCGCCCACGCTTTTTAATGACTTTTCCGGTATGGATAATCTAAAATACTACGCAAGACTTCAGGGCGGAAATATCAGCGAAGAAAAATTGAAGTCGATCGTTTCGCTTGTCGGTCTTGAGGATAGGATCCACGACAAATTCAAGACGTATTCTTTGGGTATGCGCCAAAGGTTGGGAATAGCCCAGGCGATTATGCATTCGCCCAAGTTATTGCTTCTCGACGAGCCCACCAACGGACTTGATCCCGACGGTATTGCTCAAATGCGCGACTTGTTTATCAATCTTAAAAAGCAGATGGGCACGACGATAATTATATCTTCGCATATTCTAGGCGAAATGCAACAGACTTGCGATAGAGTTGCATTTATGGCAAAAGGCGAAATCAAGGCAGTCAAGAGTATGGAAGAAGTCAATTACGGCGTGGATTCAATGCGTAAATTCGCCATTGAATGCAGTGATTTGCAAAGGGCTAGCCAACTTATTGCAATGCAGGGTATTGAAGCGAGCGCGCAAAACAACGCTATCGTCGTTATTGTCGATCAGGCGCAAGTAGGCGAACTCGTCAAGACCTTGGTAGAAAACGATATAGTCGTTTACACAGTCAACAAACTCAAGCGCAGTTTGGAAGACTTATACAGAGAAGTATCCAACGGCGAGGCGGAAAACCGTTATAAGGAGGTATCCGAATAATGAACGGAAAGATGTCAGATCTTTTATATTGCGAATTTTACAAAATCAACCGCAAACACACGCTTTTAAAACTTGCAATCGCAGTCGTAGTCATTGCTCTTGCTATGACTGGACTGTCAGCGTTGATCAAAGACCTCTTGGCGGGGATTTCTTTATCAGGCGGACTCGCAGATTATGACGCGCAGATAGAGTCGCTCAAGGCCGAGATGGCGGCAGTGCAAGAAGTCAGCGGGTGGACGGACAAACTCATTATAGGCAACTCAGTAGCAGGATATAAGGCAAAAATCGCCGTCTTTGAGTTTTTGAAATCGCACAATATTTCGTCGGGTAGCACAATGGCGTATTCAGTGGACGCAAGTCTTGGTCTGTTTGGTTTTGACTTGTTCAACTTCACAAATTTTTGTATGAGCGTGCTTATGGACGTCGTTGTGATTTTCTTGATAGTTGCGTGTTGCAAAACGACTTGCGGAGAATACGTAAGCGGAGCAATGAAAATGCAATTTTTGAGACCTGTCAACAAAAATAAGTTTTTTACGGCAAAATGGCTTAGCGTATTGATAGTTGCGGAGGCTTTGACTATCATATCGTTTTTGTTGTCGCTCATCTTGGGAATGATGTTATATGGACCTACTGCGCTCAACGTGGCATTCGTCGCAGGCTCTGCCGTGACGATAGTTCCGCCAATGGCTGCGCTTATGATAACGCTTCTTATCAATATGGTTCAAGTCTTTGCCTTTACGCAGGCGACTATGTTTATATGTTCGCTTTGCAATACCTACGGCAAAGCCATTGTCATTTCGCTTTTGTTGATTGTCTTTGGTTTCGGCACGTATCTTGAGTACGTCTTGGCTGTGCCTTACGTAGGATATCTCGCATTCTTTGCCAACGTCAATTGGGCAAGCGGAATATCCGTAGACGCTCCGATTTTTAAAGGTATGAGCATATGGGGAATGATACCTATCACGCTTGCGTGGTGCGCATTCTTTATGTGGTTTAGTTATCGCAGATTCAACAAAAAAGAAGTTTAGATTTGTTGATCGGGAAGTGTGGTGTCGTAATTTTTCACGGCACTAATGCTTCCCATACGTCTTCAAACTCTCTTGACGTACGGCAAGTACGCCTGCGTTCGTTTTCATTGTCTTGAAATCATTTTTGCGCGCGAAAATATTGCGCCACACATTTCCTGCTCAACATATTTTATTAGCAAACAAAGTGATAACAAGATTTAATATTTAAAGACACAAAAAAAATAACAAGATTATTCCTTGCAATCTTCTATGACGAGCATATCGTAATCAAGAGTCTCAACAAAATCGTCTTGACGGAACTTGGTATTGTGAAAGTTGACAAAGTTTTTGAAATGATGGTCGAGAAGTACCGGATTGGGTACGTCAAGTTGTTGACAGATGTCGCGAAGCCAAACTTCGTAATTGTTCCTGCTCATTTTGAGAGGAGAGTGATAAAGCATATCTTTTTGAATTTTGTCGTCAGTGACGAGCCTTGCCCAAATCTTCATATTTCTATATTACAGTATAAGGCTATTGATGTCAATTAGAATTTATTTTTGATTTTACGCTTATTTGACAAAATTGTTGGGCAAACAAAAGTCAAAACTATTGACAAATCGTCAATCTGTTGATTAAAATATACAGGACGTATTGTCGATAGGGAGGAGGACTTATGATTTCTGAAGCGGTCATAAAGCGTTTGCCGCGCTACTACAGACATATCAAACAACTTGCGGACAGCGGAGTTACCAGAGTGTCGTCCAACAAGATTGCAAGCGTACTCAATATCACTGCGTCACAAGTCAGACAGGATTTGTGCAATTTTGGCGGCTTTGGTCAGCAAGGTTACGGATATGACGTCGTAAAACTTAAGAACGAACTCGCCGTCATTCTCGGACTTGACAAAGAATACGATATGATCATTGTCGGAGCGGGCAATATAGGCAGAGCCTTGGCGGGATACAGAGGATTTAGAGACGACGGTTTTTTTGTCAAGGCGTTGTTTGACATAGACCCGCGCTGTTCGTCTATCAACGGCATCAAAGTCTATGAGATGGACTTTTTGGAGGCGTATCTCAATCAAAACAACGTGGATATCGCAATCATTGCAACTCAAAAGGATTCTGCAAAGAGCGTAGCCGACTCATTGATAAATTACGGCGTAAAGTCCATATGGAATTTTGCTCCGGTGGAACTTGAGGTGCCCGAAGGCGTTACAGTGGAAAATATCTCAATGAGCGAAAGCCTTTACGTATTGAGTTTTCGCAGTAAAAACAAACAATAAAGTAAATAAGCCGTCAGGCAAGGAGGATATATGGAAAAGAAATACTTCGTTACACAAGAAGGATATGACAATCTCAAAAAGAAATTGGAGCACTTGATCAACGTTGACAGACAGGACGCAAGCGAGAGAATTAGAATCGCTAGAGGTTTTGGCGACTTGTCGGAAAATGCAGAATACGACGCGGCAAAGGATTACCAAGCGCAAGTCGAGGCAGAAATTCTTACAATACAGGCTCAACTTGACAATGCAGAGATCATAGAAAATACTGAAGGAAAGCAAGATACTGTAATTGCAGGTTGCAAAGTAAAGATATACGATTATTCCGAAGACGAAGAAAGTGAGTACACTATCGTAGGCACGACAGAAGCGTCTATTTTGGAAGGTAAAATAAGTAATGAATCTCCGCTTGCAGTGGCAATTATGGGCAAGAAAGTCGGCGCAGAGGCTATTGTGGAATTGGGTGACAATTCTTACAAAGTCAAGGTGTTGAAGATTAACTAATAAAGGGATTTGCTATAGAACAAAGAGGGCGACCTAAAATTAAAAGGTCGCCCTTTAAAATATAAGATTTTACGTCATTTCGACTGAAGCGATAGCGCAATGGAGAAATCTATAATCTAAAATATACATATTAGATTTCTCGACTGCGCTCGAAATGACATTGTGCGGTCAAAAGACATTGTATGTTGGAATAACATTGAATATTGGGAATGACATTTAGGCTTTAGGCTAGAAAATAAAATAATATTGTCAAAAAGATTTAATTGGACTGTGCAATAAAATATTATGGGGAGAAAAGAATGTCAAGAGATATATTTGATAAAATCAAAGAATATAACGACGCTGTCAAGGCTCGGTTTTGTATGCCGGGTCACAGCGGACAAGCCTGTCTTGACAAATTGTATTCTTCTGCCGTCTATGATTGGACGGAAGTGAACGGACTTGACAATCTTCTCTATAGCGACGGAATTATTGCAAATTGCGAAAAGCGGCTTGCTAAAAATTACGGCTACGAAAATGCGCTTATGCTGACGAGCGGCTCAACTTGCGGTATGCAAATTTCAATGGCTCTTGCCAGATCACGACAGGGCGTTGCGCTTGCCATAGGAAATATGCACAAATGCTTTTTTGCTTTGGCAAGAATTATGGGCGTAAATATACGCTGTTGTAGAGATTTGCAAGAGGCGGAAAAGTTGAGCGCGTCGGTTAAGATATCTTGCGTATTTGTCACCATTCCTGATTACTTTGGCAAGTTGACGCCATTAAAAGAAACAAAGGAATTTGCGTTGAGAGCAGGGGCGTTGCTTGTTGTCGACGAAGCGCATTCTGCGCACTTTCCCTATTCGCCATTGTTGCCTGACAATGCAAGTAAATATGCGGATATAGCGCTTGCGAGTATGCACAAGACGTTGCCTGTATACGGCGGCGGCGCGCTTGTGTTGACCAACGGAGAAGATATATATCGGAAGTGCAGAATATTGCGCGCAGATATCCATACTACTTCGCCCAATTATCTCGTAATGGCGAGTATGGATTTTGCCGACGACTATATGGCAAAACGCGGAGAACAAGAGTACGCCAAAGTAAAACTTGCTGTAGAAAAGTTCAAGATTAATTTAAAGGTCGGAAAGACAATCGACAACGACGACTTTTCTAGGCTTGTTGTCAAGATCGAAGGCATAGATTGCGACAAAGTTTCCAATGCGCTTGCAGAGCGCGGAGTATTTGCCGAAATGGCGTATGGTGATTTGTTGGTATTCATAGTCACGCCGTTTAATTGCGACAAGTTGGATTTGCTTGCTGATATGCTCAACGGCATACCGCTGGAAAAATTGGAGAGCGATATTGACGTGGATTTGGGTATGCAAAACGTGGAAAAGTCGGGAGACGTAGTTTTGGTTGCGCCTGAAGACGCGCTTGGCAAAGTGTGCGCGGTAGACGTGGGGATATATCCTCCGGGCGTGCCTGTGATAAAAAAAGGCGACGTAATAAATCAAAAAGCAATTGATTTTATAAAAAAATACTCAAGTCGGCTTTTTGGGCTTGCTAGCGGCAAAGTGCCTATGATAGAATAGATATGCAGACACTTAAGCGCTTAAGAGCGCAAAGCGCATATCTTGTAGAATACAAGCGGAGATAAGTAGAAATAATTATGAAAGGAAAGTTTATCACTTTTGAAGGCGGAGAAGGCGTAGGCAAGACGACGCAACTTGCAATGATCAGGGCGTATCTAGAGGCTCAAGGCGTCGACGCAGTCTTCTTGAGAGAGCCGGGCGGCAACTCTATATCCGAAAAGATAAGGGATATAATTTTGGACGTGGACAATGCGGGTATGACAGGAATGTGCGAGGCTATGCTTTACAGCGCGTCGCGCGCTCAACTCGTTGAGGCGGTGATAAAGCCTGCCTTGTTGAGCGGAAAACTTGTTGTATGCGACAGATTTATAGACTCGACGTATGCGTATCAAGGCGTTGCGAGAGGACTTGGCGCAGAGCAAGTCGACGTACTCAACCGTCTTGCGTGCGGAGACGTTATGCCTGATTTGACGGTCTTTCTCGATCTCCCGCCCAAGTTGGCTTTCGCCAGAAAAGGCGGCGCGGACGTCGGCGACAGGCTTGAGCAAGAGGGCGAGAGTTTTCACCAAAGAGTATATGACGGATATTTGCAGGCTTGCGAGTTATATCCCCACCGTATTGCGCGTGTGGATTGCTCAGGCGAGGCAAGGGCTACGCATCAAAAGATAATAGACCTTTTGCGTCAAAGAGGTATCGTATAATGTTGAGATACAGCGCATTGCTCAAGGACACCAAGGCTTATAAGAGCCTTCAAAGCGACATTAAGTCAGGTCGGCTAAACCATTGTTATATGATAATGGGCGAGGACGAAGTTGCGGTAGACGGACTTATAGACTTGTTCAGCGAGGCAATACTGTGCAAAGACGGCGGTTGCGGCAAGTGCGTGGTATGTCAAAAGGTAGAAGATAAAAATCACGAAGATATTTTTGAGCCCAAAAATCTCAAGGCAGACGGTATAAGAGAATTTGTTGAAAAGGTATACGTCAAGAGCGTGGGCGAAACCAAGGTAATGATAATACGCGCGCTTGACAACGTCGATCCTAAGGTGCAGAATTTTTTGCTCAAAAGTCTTGAAGAGCCTATTGACGGCGTGGTGTTTTTACTTGGCGTGCTGAGACAGTCGGCAGTGCTTGACACCATTAAGTCGCGAAGCAAAAAACTTGCGGTGGCGCCTTTTAGCAAAAGGCAGTTGACAGACTTTTTTGATGACAATTATATCGGCAAACCCAAGAGTTTGATTGAAGAAGCGGTGGACTGTTGTCTTGGGTCTTTGGCAAGATGCGAGAGTTTGCTAAATGACGAAGAATATTTTGGCGATATGAGTGAAGTTATATTTGTACTCAAGGGACTTACGTCGACAAAAGTCAATCTCAAGATGCAAAAAAGGCTTGATATCAAAGAGGGAAAACTCACTCGTTATCTTGACATAATGCAACTTATATGCGGAGTTTTGCTCAAGCGCAAAAGCGGGGTTAACGTCGAAGGATTTGACAGGGTCAACGTCTTGCTGGATAGTTTTAATATCGCAACGCTTGTCAATTTCAACGAGTTGATAATTGAGGCAAAACAAAAGATAGACAGTTATTGCAAAGATGAAAATATACTTGACAACTTATTTATAAAAATGATGGAGGTAAAATACCTATGCCGATAATAGTAGGCGTAAAGTTTGGATCGACTTGTAAGCAGTATTATTTCGATCCGCAGAATATAGAATTTGCAGAGGGAGACGGCGTAATAGTCGAGACGGTGCGCGGACTTGAGTACGCTCGCGTGACGCAATCCAATAAAGAAGTGCCCGACGATGAGATAAAGGCGCCGCTTAAACCTGTTGTGCGCAAGGCTACTCCTGAGGACGAAGAGAGAGTAAAGGAAAATCTTGAGAAAAAAGAAGGCGCGCTAAAACTGTGCCAAAAGTTTATAGAAAAACACAATCTCAAAATGAAACTCGTTGACGCAGAATATACGTTCGACAGGTCAAAGATAATATTTTCGTTTACGGCAGACGGTAGAGTGGACTTTAGAGAACTCGTCAAAGACTTGGCTGGCAAAATGCATATGAGAATAGAACTTCGTCAAATCTATGAGCGCGACGACATAAAACTTCGCGGCGCTATGGGTATGTGCGGAAGAGAATGCTGTTGTATCTGCTCAGGATGCGATTATGAGAAGTCCACCGTCAAGATGGCAAAAAATCAAAATCTTTCGCTCAATCCCACCAAGGTCAGCGGTATGTGCGGTAAGTTGATGTGTTGTCTTAGATACGAGAATGAATTTTATGCCGAGGCAAACAAGCGTATGCCGAAGATAGGCTCGACGGTCAAGGTAGAAGGCGGTCAGGGTAGAGTGGACGAAGTGGACTTGCTCAGAGAAAAAATCAAGGTCACGATAGAGCGCGACGGCGGCGTTGAACAAAAGTATTATAAAGTAGGCGAATTTGAAGTGCTCTTTTCGCCAAAGTACGGTGCGAAGAAGAGTTACGCTCAAGAGGAAGTCGACGAAAACGAACTTAAAAAACTTGAAGACTAAATTAGTATTACGAAAAGAAGTAACCAAGTGTTACTTCTTTCTTAGTTTATATTAAAAATCGTATATCTCGTTAATATCGAGACCAAGAGCATTAACTATTATCACCAACGTGTTAAAGTATGGCACGCTTTTTTTATCTAAATAGTTCTTTATGGTTTGATATTTCAATCCTGTAAGGTTTGCAATCTCTTTAGCAGATTTGCCTGTTTTTATTAATGCATTAGAAAAATTTTCTTTAAAAAATTCTGTTATTAGTTCCTGGTGTGTCACAAAAATTACCCCTATTGAGTTATATTTAGATAATACATTAAGTATATTGAGTATGTCAAGCGGATATTAATCAAATTGAGTTAAATTATAGATGAGGTATATTATGTTTGCAGAAAAGTTTAAAAAATTCTTAGATGATAACAATATGGCAGTTAATAATTTAGCGAAAGAAGTAGGTATTCCGCAGTCAACTATGAGCAATTGGATAAATCGCGGATCAAAACCAAATATTGAAGATATTGTAAAAGTTTGCGATTATTTTTCAATATCCGTAGATTATTTAATAGGCAGAGAAAGTGAAGACGGAACAATTGTTATCAATGAGGGTAGGAAATATTCTCCAGACGAAGAAAATCTCATAAATATGTATAGGAAATTAAGTAACAAAAAGAGAGAAGCGGTGGTTGATTATATTAAGTGGCAGTTGTCGTAAAATAGTATAAAATATACATTGACAAAGGGGTTTTGTCGTGCTAAAATAAGGGTACTAAACGTAAAGGAGTAAGATTATGGCATACGTAATAGGTGATGACTGCATTAAATGCGGCGCGTGCGCAGAGGGTTGTCCTGTAAGCGCAATTTCAGAGGGAGATGACAAGTACGTTATCGACGCCGACGCTTGCATCAGTTGCGGTTCTTGCGCAGCGGGTTGTCCAGTATCGACAATATCCGAAGAGTAAAAAAGAAAGCGCCGCTGTTAAAGCGGTGTTTTTTTATGTCATTTTACAAAGAAAGACCCTTCGACTATGCTCAGGGTGACGCGTTCTAGGTGTAAGATTCGCTTTAAACGCGTCATATTGAGCGGAGCGTAGCGAAGTCAAAATATCTCAAGCGGATTAGATTTCTCGACTACGCTCGAAATGACAAGAAAAGTTGATGAGTGCGCCAATCCTAATGTCACTTTGAGTGAAACGAAGTGAAGTCGAGAAGTCTCAACAGTATAAAAGGATTAGACCTCTCGACTGCGCTCGAGGTGACATTTAATAGTTACTTGATGTAATATTAATATGTAAATATGTCATTTCGACTGGAGCGTAGCGTAATGGAGAAATCTTAAACAGTATAAAATTGGATTAGATTTCTTGGCTACGCTCGAAATGACAGATAGAGTTGTCAAGGTAACAAGCATAATTGGTTGAGGTGACAAAGATTTTTGCAGAACAAATTGCATAAATATTCTTTTAATTTTATATATTATATGTTAAAATATATTAGTGAAACTATAAGGAGACTTGATGAAAAGAGATTTTTTAGCGTTAGCGCAGGTAAGTTCCGAGCATATTTTTAATCTTTTGCAAAGAGCAAAATTTATGGAAGAAGCCATTTCGGGCGAAAACAAAACTCTTGACATACTCAAAGGCAAGAGTATGGTCACTCTCTTTTATGAAAATTCCACACGCACACGGTGTTCATTTGAACTTGCAGGCAAGTATCTTGGAGCGCAGACGGTAGGCATTACCACAAGCGGGTCAAGTGTAAAAAAAGGCGAAAGCCTTATTGACACGGCAGTGACACTCGATAAGATGCAAGCAGACGTGATAGTCATACGACATTCCGTGGCAGGCGCGCCTGCGCTAATTGCGCAGCACGTAAAAGCCAGTGTGATCAATGGCGGAGACGGTCTGCACGCGCATCCCACTCAAGCGTTGCTTGATATGTATACTATGCAAAAGACTTTTGGAAGTCTCAAGGGCTTGGAAGTTGCTATCATAGGCGACGTCAAGCACTCCAGAGTTGCGCAAAGCAATATCGTGGGTCTTAGCAAAATGGGGGCAAAAGTCAAGGTCTTTGCGCCTAATACGCTTATGCCCAAGGGTATAGAGAATCAGCCTTGCAAAGTGTGCAAGAATGCAAGAGAGGCTTTTGAAGGCTCTGACGTCATTATGGGCTTGAGAATTCAAATTGAGCGTCAGCAAAAGGGGCTCTTCCCAAGCGTTGAGGAATACAGCAGATTTTACGGCGTAAGTATGGAGCGTATGGCTTTGTGCAACAAGGGCGCAATAGTTATGCACCCAGGCCCTGCCAACAGAGGTATAGAGATAGATTGCGACGTGCTTGATTCAGATATGTGTCTTAAGGATGAGCAGGTGACGGCAGGGGTGGCGACACGGATGGCGTTGCTTGAATGGTGCACTAAGTAACCGAGCGCGTATAGCGCCGCTCTTTTTGCCCTGACGTCGGGACTTGAGAAGTCGACGTGTACGGCAAGTACACTTGACGACTTCATCTCGCCCTAGCACGGACAAAAATAACAGCACTCTCCACGCTCGCAAGTTGCATTGAGAAAATATTATATGTCATTTCGACCGTAGTGGAGAAATCTAATCCGTAATAAAGGAGTATTATGTATGTCATTACTTATCAAGAATTGTTTTGTAGGCAAAGATAAATGCGATATAGCCATTGAGGGCAATAGAATTGCTCAAGTTGGCAAGAATATCAAGGGGAATTTCGACGAGATAATCGAGGCGGACGGCTTGACGGCATTGCCTGCGTTCATTGATATGCATACGCATTTGAGAGAGCCGGGATTTGAATATAAAGAGGATATTGCCAGCGGAAGCGCGGCTGCAGTTGCGGGTGGTTTTTCCACGGTGTGTTGTATGCCCAATACCAAGCCTGTCACTGATAATAGATATATCGTCAAATATATAGTTGACAGAGCCAAAGAAGTTGACCTTGCCAAAGTATATCCAATAGGCGCGATTACAGTCGGACTTAAAGGCGAGACTATGGCGGAGATGGGCAGTATGAAAGAAGCCGGCGCAATTGCAATGAGCGACGACGGACAACCTGTCACCACGGCGCAAATGATGAGACTTGCGCTTGAGTACGCCAAGGACTACGACCTGTTGCTGTGTTCGCACTGCGAGGAAAAATCGCTTATCAATGACGGCGTTGTCAACGAGGGCGAGAATGCTACCAAAGCGGGACTAAAGGGCATACCGTCTTGCGCTGAAGATATTATGATTGCAAGAGAGATCATACTTGCCGAAATGCTTGATACAAAAGTGCATATTTGCCACGTAAGCACGGCAAGCGGAGTTCAACTAATCAGAGAGGCTAAGGCTAGAGGCGTAAAAGTGTCCTGCGAGACGTGTCCGCACTATATCGCAGGTACTGACGAATTGATACTTGATTATAATACCAATTCCAAGGTCAATCCGCCTATGCGTACGGAAAAGGATAGACAGGCTATCTTGGCAGGACTTGCCGACGGCACGATAGACGTAATTGCCACAGATCACGCTCCGCACCATTATGAGGATAAGAACGTAGATTTTTCTGCGGCTGCCAACGGTATCAGCGGACTTGAGAGCGCGTTTGCGCTGTCGTATACCTATCTCGTGGACAGCGGAGTGATTACACTTGATAAGTTGATGGGGCTTATGAGCCAAAAGCCTGCGAAGTTGCTCGGACTTGAGAGCGGCAGTTTGCAAGTCGGCGGACTTGCGGATATTGCGCTTGTAGACCTTGATAAAAAATACAAAATCGACGCAAAGACTTTTAAGTCCAAAGGCAAGAATACGCCTTTCGACGGTTGGGAAGTCAAAGGCAAAGTCCAGGCGACTGTGGTCGAAGGAAAAATTAAATATAAAGCATAATCCCAAAGAGACAAGGAGATTTACAATGATAATTGATAAACTTATTGACAAAATCAAACTCACGGACAATCCTTCAGTAATAGGATTGGATACCTGCATAGATTATTTGCCTGAGGATATGAAGGCAAAGTGCGTTACGCTCTCTGAGGCGGGCAAGCAGATTACCAAGTTTAACTTCGATTTGATTGACACGCTCAAAGACGTGATACCGGCAGTAAAGGTGCAAGTGGCTTATTACGAGATGTACGGTGTGGACGGTATGATTGCATTCCGTGATACTGTCAAGTATGCAAGAGAAAACGGACTTATAGTCATTGCTGATATCAAGCGCAACGACATTGGCTCGACGGCAGGCGCGTACAGCAAAGGATATATAGGCAAGACGACCTTGGCGGACGGCAGCAAGGTTACGCCGTTTGAGAGCGATTTTATTACTATCAACGGTTATTTGGGCAGCGACGGTATTTTGCCTTTTGTCGCAGACTGCAAAGAATACAACAAGGGCGCTTTCGTACTTGTCAAGACTTCCAATCCCACCAGCGGAGAATTGCAGGACAAGACTATGGACAACGGCAAGACGCTTTATGACAATATGGCGACGCTCGTTGACGGCTGGGGTAAAGACCTTGTCGGCAAGTATGGCTACAGCAGTATAGGCGCAGTGGTTGGCGCAACTCATATGGAGCAAGCAAAACTCATTCGCAAGGCGCACCCCAATACATTCTTCTTGATACCCGGTTACGGCGCTCAAGGAGGAAAGGCAGAAGACCTTGCGGTATGCTTTGAGAATGGAATAGGCGGTATCGTCAATTCTTCAAGAGGTATTTTGTGCGCTTACAAAAAGGATGCGTACAGAGGGCTTGATTACAAGCAGGCGGCGTTGAAAGCCACGCTGGATATGCAAAAAGACATCTCAAGATGTATCAAATAAGCGAGTGAAACAATGGCAAGTTTAAAGGACAGAACAGGATTAATTACTCTCAATCAAGAAGTCGCAAAAGATATCTTTAAGATGGTTTTGCAATTTGAAGATTTGCCCGAAGATATCAAGGGCGGTCAGTTTGCGCACGTCAAACTCAACGACAAGTCGCATATTTTGCGCAGACCGTTTTGCATATGCGATTATGATAAGATTGCGAAGACGATTACGATTTGTTACGCAGTCGTGGGCGACGGAACGAGAGTTTTGTCAAGTTATGCCGTTGGCGAAAAAGTGCAAGTAATGTTGCCGCTTGGCAACGGCTTTGCGCCAGATAAGAACGTCAAAAAAGTCGTGTTGCTCGGCGGCGGTATGGGCAGCGCGGTTTTGCCTGCAATACCTACGAGCAATCCTGATCTTGAATATTACACCTATCTCGGCTTTGCCAACAAAGACAAGGTGGTACTTGAGAGTGAAATGGCAAAAGTGTCAAAGCAATTGACAGTGGCAACTGACGACGGCAGTTACGGCAAAAAAGGATTTGTTACCAACGTGCTTGCCCAAGATATGGAGAGGCTTAAGCCCGACGTGGTGTTCTGTTGCGGTCCAGAAGTGATGTACAAGGCGCTCAAAAAAGCCCTGGAGCCTTTTGACGTGCCAATTATCGTGTCATTGGAAGCGAGAATGGGTTGCGGTATAGGCGCGTGCCTCGTGTGCAATTGCAAAGTCAAGAGAAAAGGCGAAGAAGAGAATTACGTCAGAGTGTGCATAGAGGGACCTGTAATGAAGTTGGACGAGGTGGTATTATGAGTAATCTAAAGGTCAATATAGCAGGCGTGGAATTTAAAAATCCTATAATTACCGCAAGCGGTACGTTTGGTTTTGGCAGAGAATACGATAGATTTTACAACATAGAAGAACTTGGCGGAATTTGCACCAAGGGATTGACGATAAGACCAAAACTTGGCAATCCTGCTCCAAGAATAGCCGAGAGTTACGGCGGTATGCTCAACAGCGTAGGATTGCAAAACCCTGGTGTGGATCACTTTTTGCAAAAGGACGATATATATCTTGCAAAGCGTGATTTGGTCGTGATAGCCAACGTCGCAGGAAGCACGCTTGAAGATTATATAGCCATTGCTGAAAAGATAAACGACAGCAAATCAGATATGGTAGAACTCAACATTTCTTGCCCCAACGTCAAAGAGGGCGGTATGGCTTTCGGCGTGTTGCCTGAGAGCGTTGAGAGAGTGACGAGCGCAGTCAAAAAGGCTTGTCCCAATAAGCCTGTGATTACCAAACTTTCGCCCAACGTGGCTTGCATTGCTGACAACGCAAGAGCGGCAGAAGCCGGAGGCGCCGACGCAATATCCCTTATCAATACTCTTTCGGGTATGGCAGTCAACTATAAGACGCGTAAGCCTATACTTTTCAACAACAACGGCGGAATGAGCGGGCCTTGCGTAAAACCTGTTGCGCTCAAGATGGTGTGGGATTGCTTCAACGCCGTCAAGATACCTATCATAGGGCTTGGAGGTATCACAAGTTATACTGACGTGCTTGAATTTATGATTTGCGGAGCAAGAGCCGTGCAGGTGGGAACTTATAATTTTAACAACCCTTACGGCGCAAGAGATATTGCAAGAGACCTTGCAAATTACGTTGAACAAAACGATATGGATATCAACGACATTGTGGGCACGCTGATATTGAATAAGTAAGAAGTAATAGTGAATAGTGAAAAAGTAACGGATAAATAGACCTTTTGACTGCGTTCAAGGCGACTCGTTTAAAGCAAAGTTTACACCTTGAATGCGTCATTCTGAGCGGAGTGGAACGAAGTCGAAGAATCTAAATATGATAAAATTAACATAAAGACAATTAAAAGAGAGGTACATTATAATGTTGACACAAGAACAAGCGCTTGACTGCTACAGAAAGACTGGGGCGATCCTCAAAGGACACTTCAAACTCACGTCGGGCAGACACAGTGATACTTATATGCAGAGCGCAAAACTCTTCATTGACACCAAGCAAAGCGAAATCGTATGCAAAGCATTGGCGGAAAAACTCGCAGGCGAAAAAATTGATCTCGTCGTATCTCCTGCAATCGGTGGTATACTTATGGGATATGAAGTTGCAAGACAACTCGGCGTACCCAATATATTTGCGGAGAGAGAAAACGGCGAGATGACTTTGAGAAGAGGCTTTGCTATCGAAAAGGGTACAAAAGTCGTCGTTGTTGAGGACGTAGTTACGACTGGCGGATCTGTCAAAGAAGTTGTTCGCCTCGTGCAGAGTATGGGCGCAGAGGTCGTGGCTGTCGCGTCGCTCGTTGACAGAAGCAACGGCAACGTTGATTTTGGCGTAAAGTACGTCAATCTTATTAGTATGGAAGTTGTGTCCTACGAGCCTGACGAATGTCCGATTTGCAAAGAGGGCAAAATAGACCTTATCAAACCGGGGTCAAGAGTGGTATTCAAGTAATGAAAGACGAAACGCAGGCAATTCTTGAGAAGGCGTACGCTTCGCTTAAATCGCAAGTTGACTTCAATCCCAAAGTTTTACTGACTTTGGGCAGCGGTCTTGGCGATATCGTTGAGAATATGCAGGTGGAAAAAGTCGTAAATTACGGCGATATAGACGGTATGCCTGTCAGCACAGTCAAGGGGCATAAAGGCAGATTTTTGTTTGGATATATCGGCGGTGTTCCGGTTGCGGTAATGCAAGGCAGAATTCACTATTATGAGGGATATACTCCTCAGCAATGCGTATTGCCTGTGCGGATTATCGGACTTATGGGAGCAAAGGTATTCTTTGCCACCAACGTGTCGGGAGGTATTACTTATCCCGAGAAGGGTACGCTAATGCGTATTACCGACCACATATCTATGATACCTTCGCCGCTTAGAGGAAAAAATATTGAGACGCTCGGCGTGAGATTTCCCGATATGACTAGACCTTATGACGAAGCGTTGGGCGCTATTGTGGACGGAGTGGCAGGAGAGCATAATATCGACCTCAAAAAGGGCGTATATATACAGATGCAAGGACCCAACTTCGAGACTGCAAGCGAAGTGAGAATGGCTAAGATTCTTGGCGCGGACGTCGTGGGAATGTCTACCGCTATCGAAGTTATTGCGGCAAGGCATATGGGGCTCAAAGTCGTGGGTATGACGTGCGTAGTCAACCCCGCTTGCGGAGTGACGGAAGAGAGCCTTGACAACGTGGTGGAAGAAGACGCATTCAGAATATCGGGTGACAAAATCAAGACCTTGATTTTTGAGAGCATAGGCAAAATGGGAGAGTTGTAATCTTATGATGTTGAGAATCTACAATGCGAGAATATGGACTGGCGAGAGATATATCGACGGCGGCGAGATGTGGACTGAAGACGGCAAGATCCGCTACGTCGGCGAAGTTTCGCCTCTCATATTACTGCCGTGGGATAGGGAGATAAACGCAAACGGCAATCTCATTATTCCCGCGTTCAAGAATGCTCACGCGCATTCTCCTATGGTATTCTTGCGTTCTCAAGCCGACGATATGGCTTTGAGCGATTGGCTCTTTGAGCAGGTTTTTCCCAGAGAGGCAAAACTTACGCCGGATGATTGCTATTGGCTTACGAGGCTTGCAATACTCGAATATCTTTCCAGCGGAATGAGCGTTGCGAGCGATATGTATTTCCATTTGGAGAGCATTGCCGACGCGTGCGTAGACAGCGGTTTTCGCAACGTAATACTTGAGGGCGTGACTGCAAACAATCTGCAAGGGTTGGATAAACTTTTGCAGAAAGATATAGATACTCTTGGCAGTAAGGGCGAACTTATAAATTACCGTCTTGGTCTGCACGCAGAATATACCAACAGCGAAGCGTGTATAAAGGCGTTGGCGGAATTTGCGGCGGCAAATAAGATGCCTGTATATACTCACTTGAGCGAGACGAAGGGCGAAGTCGACGGCTGTGTCGAGCGACACGGAAAGACCCCCGGCGTATATCTTGCAAAGCAAGGTTTATTTGACTTTGGCGGAATCGCATATCATTTCGTACACCCGACGGACGGCGATATAAAGGCGCTGAAAGAGCGTGGTGTAAGCGTGGTAAGTTGTCCTGCAAGCAATCTCAAACTTGCAAGCGGTATCGCGCCGCTTAAAAAACTCAAAGACAGCGGGCTCAACGTTGCGCTTGGCACTGACGGAGCGGCAAGCAACAATTGTCTTGATATGTTTAGAGAGATGTTCCTTGCGACAGGTTTGCAGAAGGCAACGCTAGTTGACCCAACGGCTGTGGACGGTGAAGAAGTATTGAAGATGGCGACGGTATACGGCGCTAAGGCAATGGGACTTGAAAGCATTGATACAATTGAGATAGGCAAGAGTGCAGACTTTGCAATGATAGATTTGCATCAACCCAATATGCAACCTATCAACAATCCTCTTAAAAATATAGTCTACGCCGGTAGCAAAACCAACGTGATTATGACTGTCGTCAACGGCGTGATAAGATACGAAAAAGGCGAGTATTTTGTCGGCGAGGACGTGGACAAAATATATTCCAAGTGTCAAGCAATTACTGACAGGATTTTGGAGAGATAATGAAACTTGGCGTCAAAGCAAAACGTAATATAGGGCTTGTCGTTGTGACTTTGGCAATCGTCGTCGCAATAATTCTCGTAGTATACTTCGTGCAGAAGAATGATGACAACGATAGGACGGTGTACGGTCACTACGGCGAAGTCACTGAGACTTCGCAAGCCTACCTCAATGTCACCGATAGATACGTCTGCCAGATTTACGAGGGCGTGAGCGCAGTAGATGGCAAACTCTTTCTCATAGTGGACGTCGAGGTAAAAGCCAAGAAGAAACTCGCACTGGCAAGCGACAAGTTTTATCTCAACGCCGCCGTCAACGTGACTAGCGGTTACGTAGGAGGAGCGGGTGAAGGCTGGGAGACATCTGTAGCAGAAAGTACGCTTAAGAAGGGACAATGCCAAAGTATCCGTCTTATCTTTGAGATAGACGGCGATAGACAATCCGACTGCTATATGAACGGCTTAGGCGCAAATATAGATTTGTGTATAAGCGTATAGGATTTGTCACCTCGAGCGAAGTCGAGAGGTCTCAACCGATTAAAAGGAAATTGGGAGATTTCTCCATTCCGCTTCGCTACAGTCGAAATGACGAAAGGAAACGGCATTTGCGCATCCAACGCGTCATTCAGAGCAAAGCGTAGCGAAATCGAAGGATCTATAATAAAAAATAATTTAACGAATAATATAAACTCGTGAGGAGAAAAAATGTTACAAGTAAACGACGTATTTTTGCAATTTGGCGGAAGAAAACTCTTTGAGGACGTCAACCTCAAATTTACCGACAACAACTGTTATGGCATTATCGGCGCAAACGGCGCGGGTAAGTCAACCTTTTTAAAGATTTTGTCGGGAGCGTTGGAGCCTACGAGAGGCAGCGTCAGCGTTGGCAAAAATCAGAGAATAAGCGTACTTAATCAAAATCAAAACGACTTTGACGATTGCACGGTAATGCGCACCGTACTTATGGGACACAAACGCCTTGTGGAGATAATGGACCAAAAGGACGCTTTGTATTGCAAAGAAGATTTCAGCGAAGAAGACGGAATACTCGCCTCTGAACTTGAGACGGAATTTGCCGAACTCGGCGGTTGGGAGGCGGAGAGCGAGGCTGCTTCGCTCCTCAATGAACTCAAATTCGGCGAGGAATATCACGACAAACTTATGGGCGAACTTGACGGCAAACAAAAAGTCAAGATATTGCTGGCGCAAGCGCTTTTTGGCAATCCCAATATTCTCATACTTGACGAGCCTACCAACAACCTTGACGCAAAGTCGATAATGTGGCTTGAGAATTTCTTGCTTGACTTCAAGAATACGATAATCATTGTATCCCACAACCGTCACTTCCTCAACAAGGTTTGCACGCATATTTGCGACGTGGACTACGGACACATCAATATGTATGTGGGCAACTATGACTTCTGGTATGAGACCAATCAATTGCTTGCAAAGCAGGCGAGAGAAGCCAACAAAAAGGCAGAGGCGAGAGCCAAGGAATTGCAAGAGTTTATCGCAAGGTTTTCTGCAAACGCTAGCAAATCTCGCCAGGCTACTTCAAGAAAAAAAGAATTGGAGAAACTTACGCTTGAAGACATCAAGCCGTCAATGCGTAAATATCCGTATATCAACTTTGAATTTGAGCAAGAACTTGGCAAGGATATACTCACAGTTGAAGGTTTGACTAAAAAAGGCTTTTTTGAAGACGTATCATTTACGTTGCAAAAGGGCGAAAAAGTCGCATTCTTATCCGACAAGTCCATTAACGTGTCAATGCTTTTTGACATACTTATGGGTATAGAGAAAGCCGACAGCGGCACTTTTAAGTGGGGCAAGACCGTCAATTTGAGTTATGTTCCGCAAAACTTTGACGATTTCTTTGACGGCGTGCAACTTTCTTTGGTAGAATGGATAAATCAATATGCGGTCAAAGACCATACGGAGAGTTATTTGAGAGGTTGGCTTGGCAGAATGTTGTTCTCAGGCGACGAGGCGAAGAAAAAGGCTTGTGTGCTGAGCGGCGGCGAAAAGGTGAGATGTATGATGGCAAGAGCAATGTTGCAGGGTGGCAACTTCGTCATACTCGACGAGCCTACCAACCACCTTGACCTAGAGGCTATTACGGCGCTCAACAAAGGTATGATCAATTTTAAGGGCGGAATGATGTTTGCGTCGCACGATCAGGAACTTATGCAGACCGTCGCGGGCAGAATAATTGAAATCAACGGCACTAAGACATTTGACAAACTTACTACATACGAAGAATATCTTGAACTTACGGAGTAAAAAACAATGGATAATTTTGATAGCAAAATACTTAAAGTATTGCAAGACGACAGCAGATTTACAGCAGAGCAGGTAGCCGATATCGTCGGGCTTGACGCTAAAGACACGCAGAAGAGAATAAAGTCAATGGAAGAAAGCGGAGTTATTGCAAAATACACCGCGCTTTGCAATACCGAGAAATTGAGCGAAGACATAGTGACTGCGCTAATTGAAGTCAAAGTCACTCCGCAGATGAGTAGCGGGTTTGACGCAATAGCCCGAGCGATATATCAGTTTGAAGAAGTAAAGGCGGTATATCTTATGAGCGGCGCGTACGACTTGTGCATAACCGTAGAGGGCAAAAATTTGAGAGAAGTTTCGAGATTCGTATCAGAAAAACTCTCAACAATGAGAGACATTGTCTCCACGGCTACGCACTTTATACTCAAGAAGTATAAGACAGAAGGCGTAATCTTGGATGACGAGGACAACGAACAAAAAAGACAAGTGATACTATGAATTACCAAAAATATTTGAGCAAGACGGTTGTGGATATTCCGCCGTCAGGAATAAGAAAGTTTTTTGACGTGGCAGACAAGGATAAGGAAGTAATTTCCTTGGGCGTTGGCGAGCCTGACTTCAACACGCCTTGGTGCGCAAGCGAAGCGGGCATAAAGAGCATTCAAAAGGGAATGACGCATTATACAAGCAATAGCGGACTTCCCGCGCTTAGAGAGCAGATAGCCAACTATATCAAGACGAGATTTAACGTCGAGTACGACGCCGAGAAAGAGATATTTATCACAGTTGGCGCCAGCGAGGCTATTTATCTTGCTTTGAGAGCGTTGCTCAACGACGGCGACGAAGTGATCGTCCCTGAGCCGAGTTACGTATCTTATTGCCCAAGCGTGGCTATGTGCGGCGGAAAAGCCGTGCCAGCAAAGTGCTACGTCGAAGACGAGTTCAGATTGACCGCAAAAAATCTTGAGGCGGCTATCACGCCCAAGACAAAGGCGCTTATTTTGCCATATCCCAATAATCCTACCGGCGCGATAATGCCAAGAGAAAGCCTTGAGGAAATCGCAAAGGTTGTAAAAAAACACGATATATTGGTATTAAGCGACGAGATATATTGCGAAATGACTTACGGCGGAGTACGTCACACTTGCTTTGCCGAGATTGACGGAATGAAAGAACGCACCGTGCTTATCAATGGATTTAGCAAGGCTTTTGCTATGACTGGCTGGAGAGTGGGTTACGTCTGCGCTCCCAATGAGATATTCAAGCAAATGCTCAAGATACATCAATACATAATTATGTGCGCCTCAACCAATTCTCAATACGCCGCTCTAGCAGCGTTGAAAGGAGGATTCGAAGACGGCTTTGCAGAAATCAAAGCAATGGTAGATGAATACGATATGCGCAGACGCTTTTTGGTCAAGCGTCTCAACGGTATGGGATTGACGTGCTTTGAGCCAAAGGGAGCATTTTACGTTTTCCCTTGCGTCAAGTGTACTGGAATGAATGGAGAGCAGTTTGCCAACAAACTTTTGCAGGAGAATAAAGTAGCAGTTGTACCCGGCAGCGCATTTGGAGAGAGCGGCAATGATTTTGTGAGAATAAGTTATGCGTATTCTTTGAGTAGTCTAAAGAAAGCAATGGACAAAATCGAGGATTTTGTGAATAAATACAAGAAAAATTAAAATAAAATTAAAACTTTGAGATTAAAAATAAAGAAAATACCGCGTTTTGCGGTATTTTTTGTATTTAGTATTCAAAAATCTACCAAATTTTTCTTTGATATAGTGA
>JAIDRT010000066.1 GCA_029061605.1 Clostridia bacterium
GTCTAAACTTCGGCGTTTGTATTATTCTCTTCTAAATATGCTTTGTATTTCTTCTGATATCTTGTAAAGTTGATGATTTCCCAAATTGTGTCCACTGCAAAGACTGGCAGAAAGACGCAAAGCGTAAACTTCCAGTATAAATCAGTGAATACCGCAACAAACGCCACCCATATGATAAAAACGATTGACGTAATAATGCCCTTGAATATTCTGTATGGCAACGGCTTGATTGAAAAACTCAGCCACCAAGTCAAAAAGTTGTGTTTTTGCATAATTTGATTTTAGCACTAAGATACAGATATGTCAATTTTTTGATTGCCATTTTATACACACCCCTTCTGTCACTTCGCGACGCCTTCCCCTCAGGTGAGGGCGCGCGTCACAACCTGAAAATACGCAATAACTTTTTAGATGTCATCTCGACCGAAGTGGAGAGATCTCTACAGTATAAAAAAGTAATTGCTAAACGTACGGTTGGACTTCGCCCTAATACCGACCAAACGCAAAATCTCGGCGTTGCTCGATTTTGGTCGGACTATAAACGGATTGAGACCTCTCGACTACGCTCAAGGTGACAAATATATATAATGTCATTGACGCTCGCACGAGACGCACCTGCTTGCCCGCTATGCCGTCGCTTCGCTCCTTACGACTGGAGCGTAGCGTAATGGAGAAATCTCTATCAATTATATATTGTTGAGACCTCTCCACTGCGGTCAAGGTGACATTAGGATTAACGAGGTGACATATCGCTGAGAATGACAGAGAATAATCCCCTCGCACGTTTCATATACTCTAATATGACAAAGGTCAAATGGCTGTGGAGCATTTCGATAGCGATGGGCATAGTGTTGCTATACGCCTCGCTGAGCGCTTATTTCATAAAAATTGATGGGTGGTATAACGCATTGATACTGCCCTCTATTGCGCTTGCGCCAAAAGGTATGGCAATTGGCTGGAGCCTTGCGTATATCGTCAATATCGCAATAATTGCCCGCCTTATCTTCCACCGCAAACATACGATAATCATATTGCCGTTGGTCATACTGGGCATTTTGAATATACTTTGGTGTATGGTATTCTTTGCTATTCACTCCCCAATTGCAGGTTTTGTTATATTGATAATCGCGTGCGCTCTGATTTTTGCCATATTCATAATGACTATACGCCGAGATACGATATCTATGATAATCATAGAGCCGCTATTCGCTTGGTACGTCTATCTTGCAATCGTCAATTATTATATCTTCATACACAATTGATTATAGCCCCTTTGACTGCGCTAAGGGCGATAGAATTTACACCCCTCCGTCGCATACTGCGACACCTTCCCCTCAAGGGGACGGCAAGTATATGGATGAGATTTCTCCATTGTGCTACGCTTCAGTCGTAAGGAGCGTAGCGACGGCATAGCGAGCAAGCAGGTGCGTCTCGTGCGAGCGTCAATGACATTATATATATTTGTCGTCTCGACCGTAGTGGAGAGATCTCTACGAATTAAATATGGATAAAGAACTCTCGTCTACGCTCAAGGTGACAGAATAAGTAGGTCAATGTGACACAATAGCAACAAGGCCGCCGCAAAAGCGACAGCCTTGTTGTTTTATCATATGTAGTTCTGTAACAATTAAGTGTTATTCCTTATTTACAGCAGCAGCAAAGCGCTACGATAACCGGGATAATACAACTGCAATCACAGCCGCTCTTGCTTGAACCGCAGGAATTACCGCCGCAGCAACCGCAGCACATAAGCAAGATGATGAGCCATAAGCAGTTGCATCCGCAGCCATTGTTAGCGTTTTCGGAATAGCATTGATTGTTTGCGCAACCGCAATCGTTAAAGTTCGTCATTACAATTTCCTCCATAGTTTTTGAAGGTCGGAGCGCTGCTCTTTCCTTCTAGTTCATAATAAGCAAATTAAAATAAAAGTGTGACTATATATTTGACATACAACTGCAAATTTATTAAAATGATAGCAATAATATATTGCGTACGATTGGCATAAATCTCTCCGCTAAGGTCGAGACGGTCAAACAAACATACGCAATCAAGGAGTAATTTATTATTATGGCAGAATTGACAATGGATAAACTTGTTGCGCTTTGCAAAGGCAGAGGCTTTATCTTTGCAGGCAGCGAGATTTATGGCGGATTGGCAAACACTTGGGACTATGGTCCTTTGGGTGTGGAACTCAAAAACAACGTCAAGAGAGCGTGGTGGAAAAAGTTCGTACAAGAAAACACTCTCAACACCGGTCTTGACAGCGCAATACTTATGAATCCCAACGTATGGGTTGCGTCAGGTCACGTAGGCGGTTTTTCCGACCCGCTTATGGATTGCAAGAGTTGCAAGACGCGTCACAGAGCCGACAACCTTATTGAAGACTATATAGCCCGCAAAAAACTTGACTTGAGCATTGCAGGTTGGTCCAACGACAAAATGGAAAAATATATCGCCGACAACAAGATCGTCTGCCCCAACTGCGGCAAGTGCGACTTCACAGGCGTAAGACAATTCAATCTTATGTTCAAGACCTTCCAAGGCGTGACCGAAGACACAACAAATACCGTATATCTCCGTCCGGAGACGGCGCAAGGTATCTTCGTCAACTTCCTCAATGTGCAACGCACAAGCCGTATGAAAGTGCCATTTGGTATCGGTCAAATTGGCAAGTCATTCAGAAATGAAATCACGCCCGGCAACTTTATCTTCCGCGTGAGAGAATTTGAGCAAATGGAACTGGAATTTTTCTGCAAGCCCGGCACTGACCTTGAGTGGTTTGGATATTGGAAAGAATTCTGCAAGAATTGGCTTTTGGGTCTTGGCATCAAAGAAGACAGATTGAAACTCCGCGATCACGATCCTGAAGAGTTGTCGCACTACTCCAACGCAACGACTGACTTTGAATTCAAATTCCCATTTGGTTGGGGCGAACTTTGGGGTATCGCAGACAGGACTGACTTTGACCTCAACGCTCACGCAAAGGTAAGCGGAAAGAATCTCGAGTACACCGACCCTGTGACGAATGAAAAGTACGTGCCTTACGTAATCGAGCCGTCGCTCGGCGTAGAAAGAATGGTGCTTGCGCTGCTCTGCAACGCTTATGAAGAGCAAGAACTCGAAGGCGGAGACAGCCGCGTGGTAATGCACTTCCACCCCGCTATCGCTCCTTATAAAGTTGCGGTATTGCCGCTCCAAAAGAAAGCGCTCGGCGAAAAGAGCGAAGAACTGTACAGACAACTCTCCAAAAAATTCTCCGCAACTTATGACGAAACAGCATCTATCGGCAAGAGATATCGCCGTCAAGACGAAATCGGTACTCCGTATTGCGTGACCGTCGATTTCGACACCTTGGAAGACAACTGCGTAACGGTAAGAGAACGCGACAGTATGCAACAAGAGCGCGTGGCAATCGCAGACTTGGAAGAATACCTCGCAAAGAGAATGGAATATTAAAAGAATTAAATATTTAACTAATAAAATAAAGAAGGCTCTTGGATGAAATTATCCAAGAGCCTTCTTGACGATTTAATATTGCGTCGTAGGCTTACCATCTGCGCCGTAATGCCAAGCGATACCCGAACTCGGCGCTGTCTCGGAATAATAAATCTTCGTTACATAACGCGATTCTGCATCACTCGTTGTTGGCTGAGTGATTGCATTCCACATAGCAGCGTCGCCTGTGTAATACACGATCAAATTTGCATTACAATACTCAAATACTCGAACGTCGAACTTGTTCATCTTGGATTGCAACACAAGCGATTCTAACGCTTTACAATTATAAAAAGTCCGATATTTTAATTCCGTGATCTCGCTCGAAAGTTTGACATACTTAAGCGCAGAACAATAGCCGAAAGTAACTTTACCAAGCGACGTGACGGTGTCAGGAATGATTATTTCTTCAAGTTTAGAACAAGCATAGAAAGCGCTGTCCCCTATTGAAACGAGTCCGTTATTGAGAGTAACTTCAGTAATAAAATCGCAATTGGCAAATGCTTCTTCGCCGATATACTTAAGTTCGGCGTTTGTCCTGACCGACTTGATAAGTATTCCTCTGTTATTGCCGCCGATGTTAGGATTAAATGCGCCGTCGGCAATACCTACCGTACCCGCTGCAATCTCCAAATCGATATATTCATTAGCGTCGTAAACAAGTCGCACCGCCCACTTGTCGACGTACTGCACATAGCCCTCTATATGCGCTATTCCTTCAACGCCGTCAAACGCGCATTCATCAACTACTGTCACGCTATCGGGTATCTTGAACGCATCGTTGACTATAGTATTGTTATGGCAGAACACGTTGCTTCCTATCGCCGTCACGCTCCCGTCGGTGGGTATGACCGAGTTCTTGCAACCAAGCACGAACTTCTTGTTCGCAACCTCTATAATGCAATTCCTATCAGATTTAAACGTAGCGTTGCCGCTTGCGACCGCAAGCGACGTGACGTTGTCACTCCCAAATAGTATCTCACTGCCTATGCCAAGTACACCTGCCGAAAACGTAACGCTTTTAAGCGAAGAGTTGCACGAAAGCGCATAATCGAACACTTTATATCTGTCGCCATCATAATCGGTTGGCAAAGTAATAGATTGAGCATTGCCATTGTAATCTAGGAGATAAGGGCTCTCGCTTGTTTCGTTTTTCGTTCTAAACATACAGAACGAAAATCCATTAACAGTCTCGATAATGCTCTCATCCGAGTCCGAATTATGAACCACAGTGTAGGTCAACGGTATTACACTGTCAAGAAGGTTAGCGTTGGCGGTAAGATTATACATCTCTACAAGTCGCGCGCAACCGGAAAAAGCAGTTCTCTCTACATTTGTCACGGTAGAAGGAACAGTAAATCTCAGGAGCGAAATGCAGTTCTCAAATGCATTCGACTGAATAATTGAAATGTTGCTGCCGAATTCAACATTACGTAGCGCCGAACAGCCGCTGAACGTACCTCCCGGTATTTGGGTCAAACCGTTGCCAATCGAAACAGTTTTAAGACTTGAACAGTTATCAAATACCATCCCAGCCATCGTTGTAACGGTATCGGGAATTTCAACTTCGGTAAGCGATTTGCAACCGTAAAAAGCCCTTTGACCTAATTCCTCAACCTCTGTGCCTATCGTCAAGTTCAAGAGCGATTCGCACTCCTTAAATGCGTTAAGATGTACTTCTTTAGCATGAATGACAGCTGTCACAAGTCCACTGTTTTTAAACGCATCTTGATGAATATGCGCGCACGTTGCGGGGATTGTAATGCTTTGCAGCATTGAACAGCCTTCAAACAAACATCCTGATAATTCAGTCACTCCCGACGGTATTTCAAATTCTTTGAGCGACGCGCAACCTGCAAACGCATATGCGCCGAGTTCGGTCAAGTTCGCGCTGAACTTAATTTCCTCAAGCGAATTACAGCCACGAAACGTACTTGCCTTTATCATCTTAACGCCTGCTGGCAGTTCAATCGCAGTTAGCGATGAACAATTGTAAAATGCGCCTAACCCAAGTCTTACGAGCGCATTGGGCACATTAATGGTTTCGAGCGCCGTACATCCTTCGAACGTATAATCATCTATTTCTTTCAGTCTCGTCGGAAGAATCACTGTCTTGAGCTTTTCGCAACCTGAGAACGCTGATTCTCCTATATAGAAGACGTTGTCGTCTATGACAATCGTCTCAAGGTTGACGCAGTCCTTAAACGCATTTTCATCAATAGATTTTACGATAGAAGGCACGACAAGCGACGTCACAGTTTCCTTATCCTTGACGCCGGTAATATTCAAGCCGCCGAATCTGTTGTCATATGTAAATGGCGCAAGCAAACTCTCCACCTTGTCGGAATATGTCCAATCTGCCACAAGCGTAATATCGCGCGATACTGTGTCTGTTGTGAAATCCCAATAAGAATTGCCGTTAAGCCAACCCTTGAGCGAATGAATGTCATCAGGCGGTTCGACATTAGGCGCCGATATCTTTGCGCCATCAGCTACAGTCACTGTGTAGTACGTATCGCCGCTTTCTGAGAATTTACCGCTGTCAGTGTCAAACGTAACTGTATAAGCTTTTGCCCACACAGCGTGCAGCGTAATGTCATGCGTTACCTTTTCAGTATCAAAGTTCCAAAAGTCATAATCTTTGTCGCCCGTGAGATTCCATCCGAGAAATATATAATTTTCGCAGACAGGATTATCACTAGGCTCATAAATGGTATTATTTTTATCAACCTTGGTTTCAAAAATTTGACGGCCGAAAATTGTCCCCCGCCCCGCATTAAACCTAACCGTACACGTCTCTGCTCCGTAATTCGTCGTGCTCTTCTCCACCGCACAAGCCGACAGTCCGATTGCGCAGATAAATGCGCACACAAGAGATAAAATGATAATAAGAAATTTCTTTTTCATATTGCGACGTAACCTCCAAATAATAATTTAGCACAATTGCAAATAAAAGTCAACGTTTTAAAACTTCTCGACTACGTTCAAAATGACATTATAATTTAATATGTAATTAAAAGGAGCGAAATAAATTCGCTCCCTTTTTTATTAATTTAATTATAATTTATTTCGCTCAACAATCAAGCGGAAAGCGCGCTGATATATGCGTTTTACTTGACTAGCCTCTTGTTGAATAATTTGGCGCCTCTTTAGTGATATTGATATCGTGCGGATGGCTCTCGATAAGCGCCGCATTGGATATCTTGACGAATTGCGCTTTTTTACGCAAAGTGTCGATATTAGGCATACCGCAATAGCCCATACCCGAACGAAGTCCGCCCATAAGTTGGAATATCACGTCTGCGAGTGAGCCTCTGTAAGGTACTCTGCCCTCTACGCCTTCAGGAACAAGTTTTTTAGCATTGGTCTGGAAGTATCTGTCTTTGCTGCCTGCCGACATTGCCGCAAGCGAGCCCATACCTCTATATACCTTGTAGGATCTGCCTTGGAAGATTTCTATTTCGCCCGGCGTCTCCTCAGTGCCTGCAAACAGACTGCCAAGCATAACTGCGCTTGCTCCTGCGCCCAATGCCTTGACGATGTCGCCAGAGTACTTGATACCGCCGTCGGCGATAATTCTTTTGCCCATCTTGTCGGCTTGCTCTGCGCAGTCCATAACAGCCGTAACTTGAGGTACGCCGATACCTGCGATAATTCTTGTGGTACATATTGAGCCAGGACCAATACCAACTTTGACTACGTCCGCGCCGCTGTCAATAAGCGCCTTGGTCGCATCTGCCGTCGCAACGTTGCCGGCAATAATTGGAAGGTCACTAAACTTTGCCTTGACCTTGGCTACGCAATCCAGCACGCCCTTGGAATGTCCGTGAGCCGTGTCTATCGTGATCACGTCGACTTTACTCTCTACCAACGCCGATACTCTGTCCATAATGTCCGCCGTCACGCCGACTGCCGCGCCTGCCAAAAGTCTGCCGCTGCTGTCTTTTGCGCTGCTTGGGTACTTGATAGCCTTTTCTATATCCTTGATTGTGATAAGTCCTTTGAGATTGCCCTTCTTGTCAATGAGCGGCAACTTCTCTATTCTACGCTCTGCCAAAATCTTTTGAGCCTGCTCAAGCGTGGTGCCTACCGGAGCGGTAACAAGATTGTCTTTTGTCATACAGTCGCCGATAAGTTTTGTCATATCGGTTTCAAATCTCAAATCTCTGTTGGTAATAATTCCCACCAATCTGCCCTCAACAGTGACAGGTACGCCGCTGATCTTAAATCTGCGCATAAGATTGTTGGCTTCCTCCAAAGTATTTTGAGGTCCTAAAGAAAACGGATTGGTAATTACGCCGTTCTCACTTCTCTTGACTTTGTCGACTTGCTCGGCTTGTTGCTCAATAGTCATATTCTTGTGAATCATACCTATGCCGCCCTCACGCGCCATAGCGATTGCCAACTCGCACTCAGTAACAGTGTCCATAGACGCGCTTAAAAGCGGAATATTGAGAGTGATCTTGTCACAGAGTTTTGTAGATAAATCTACTTGATACGGCAATACCTCTGAATATTGAGGAATAAGCAACACGTCGTCAAACGTCAATCCTTCTTTTGCAATCTTGCCCATTTGAAATAATCTCCTTAAACTTTTTATTATTTTAAATCAAATGAATAGGGTATGTCAAACGAATTGCTTGCTACGCAAAGAATTTTTATTGCAAATCCATTGATATTTCTCCACTTCACTTCATTTTGGTCGTAATGACAGAATGGTCGCTCAAGGTGACATAAGATCAGATATTTCACCGTTAGATTTTTACAATTTTGTCTTGAAATATTGCTTTATGTATGATAAAATAGATATGTATGCAATATTTACTTAAGCAACGGAGGCTTTATGATTGACGAAATTAAGACACTGATTACCAAAATGACTTTGGAAGAAAAGGCGGGATTATGTTCCGGCTATGACTTCTGGAGCACAAAGCCTATCAAGCGACTTGGCGTGCCAAGCGTAATGATGGCAGACGGTCCTCACGGATTGAGAAAGGAAAACGACGACGACGTCAATCTTGGAATGAAACAGTCATTCCCTGCCACTGCATTTCCGCCTGCGGTCAACCTTGCAAGCACTTGGAACGTCAATATGGCGACGAAGATGGGCGAGGCGTTGGGCAAAGAGTGTCTTGACCAAAATATAAGTACGATTTTGGGGCCGGGCACGAACATCAAGAGAAGCCCCCTTTGCGGACGTAACTTTGAGTATCTGTCCGAAGACCCATATCTTGCGGGAAAACTGTGCAAGAACTATATCGAGGGCGTGCAGTCAAATGACGTAGGCACTTCGCTCAAGCACTTCTGCGCCAACAATCAGGAAAAACGCAGAATGACAATAAACAGTATTGTCGACGAGCGTACGTTGAGAGAGATATACCTCCCCGCATTTGAAGAGGCAGTCAAGGCTCAACCTGATACGGTGATGTGTTCTTACAACAAACTCAACGGCGTATACTTATCAGACAATAAGAGACTTCTCACAGACATATTGAGAGACGAATGGGGCTTTAAAGGCATAGTCGTCAGCGACTGGAACGCGCTCAACAACCGCATTGAGGCAATCAAAGCCGGACTTGATCTTGAGATGCCAAGTTGCGGCGGCTCTACGGACAAGCAAATCGTCAAAGCCGTCAAGAGCGGTAAACTTGACGAAAAGCAACTGGACAGCGTCGTGGAAAGATTGCTTGGATATATTATCAAGAGTTACTCCGCCCTCCAGCCTGAATACAAAGCGGATTACGACGAAGCGCACGAAGTGGCAAGAGAGATCGCAGAGCAATCTTTTGTGCTTTTGAAAAACGATAACAACGTATTACCTGTCGACGAGAACGAAGACGATATTGCGATTATAGGCGAACTTGCTCGCAATCTGCGTTATCAAGGCTCCGGCTCTTCAAGAATAAATCCATACAAACTTGTCAATTTCCTTGAGGCTATGGACAACAACGGCAAGAAGTATGAATTTGCTCCCGCATACGATTTGGTGGGTGATAAACTTGATGAAAAACTCCTTGAAGAGGCAATTCAAGTGGCGAAAAAACACAAAAAGGTATTTTTGTTTGTCGGACTTACTGACCAATATGAAAGCGAAAGTTATGACCGCAGCCATATGACGATACCAAAGAGCCACAGCGACTTGATCGAAGTTATGACTTCTATCAACCCAAATACCGTCGTCGTGCTCTTTGGCGGCTCCCCTGTCGTAATGCCTTGGATAAGCAAAGTAAACACGTTGCTCAATGCATATCTTCCCGGCGAGGCTGGCGGAGAGGCGCTCTATAACGTGCTCTTTGGCAAAGTCAACCCAAGCGGCAAACTTGCAGAGACTTATCCTATCAAGGAAGAAGACAACGTCGTAAGCAAATACTTCCCTATGGGGCCAAAGAATGTGGAATACCGCGAAGGAATTTACGTAGGTTACAGATATTTTGACAGCGCAAACAAAAACGTGCTCTTCCCATTCGGCTACGGACTGTCGTATACGACTTTTGAATACAGCGACCTCAAAATCGACGGTATGCAGGTATCCTACACTGTCACGAATACCGGCAAAGTTGACGGATACGAGGTATGCCAATTGTATGTGAGCGACCAAAATCCAGTCGTTTTCAAAGCCAAGAAAGAACTCAAAGGCTTTGAAAAAGTCTTTATCAAGGCAGGCGAAAGCGTCAAAGTCACGCATACGCTTGATTACCGTTCATTTGCTTTTTACAATACGGCAATAGGTGATTGGTATGCTACAAACGGCGAATATAATATTCTTATTGGCGCGTCAAGCAGAGACATAAAATTGCAAGGCGTGATTCAAGTCAAATTTGACCAAGAAGAAAAGAAAATCCCAGATTATCAATCCATATGCCCTTGCTATTACGATATCGCGCATTATGACGAAATACCTAGCGAACAATTTGCAAAACTATACGGCGGAGATATTCCTGTCAATGCCGACACCAAGCGCGGTTATTTTGATTACAATACCACGATCGGCGAACTCAAAGTGTGTCTGATCGGCAAACTTATTGTAAAGGTTGCGCCGTCAATCATCAAGAGCCAAGTGCCAAATGCCGATATTACCACAATGATGATGCTCAAACAAGGTATGGAAGAAATGCCGCTCAGAGGTCTCGTAGGTATATCCTCCGGTCTTATCCATACTTCGCTTATCGACGGTATGCTTATGTGGGGCAACAAAAAATACTTAAGAGGTATCTTTAAGTTGATCGGCGGCGTCTTCGGCACGTTGGGACACATATTAAATAAGAATGCTATGGAAAAACGCAGAAAAGAAGGCAAAGCCGTAATGGTCAACGACGTAATAAAAGAAATCAAACAAAACGAAAAAGAGAAAAAAGCCCTCGAAAAAGAAAAGACAAAACTTGCCAATAAAGAGACTAAGATGATTGAAAAAAACGAAAAGCGCGAAGAAAAATTGGCAAAGAAATCTGCAAAATAAAATCAAGTTTACAAAAGCGAGAGAATATCCCGCTTTTATTATTTAATTTGTCACCAAAATATTTTAGTTGTCATTTTGCCTAAAGCAAAGCGTAATGGCATAGCGAGCGTCAACGACATATCAGTAATTGTCATATTCTCTAACTTGTCCTCATAATATTTAATATCAAATTATATTGGAGGATATATGAAAAAGTTTTTTAAGGCAATCATACCTATAGCAATTCTCGCCGTCGTTATCGTAGCGTGCGTAGGTTGCGCAAAACAAAAGACAAATCTCGAAAAACTATCTGAGCGCACGAGTTATATGCAAAATGCGCTCTACACCGCCACCGACGACAATTTTGACGTCTCACTAAGCATAATTATGCAGGAAGAACATTTCATTGCTGACGGCAAGACGGACAAGGTTATGACCGTAAGCACTCTCACGCTTACGCCGCATAACGTAGACACTCTGTCAAACACATATGAATACACCCTGAAAGGCAGCAAATCAAGCGCTACAGGAAGTATCTCAAAAAACAGATTGGGAATAAATCTGGCGTGCAAAATCGAGAATATCGCTGACCTTGGCGACCTTGAAAGCCTCACACTCACACTTGAAGAAAGCACTCTTGAATATACGCTCGCAAATCTATGCCCCACAGAATGCAACGCAGAAAGCGCTTTGGAGATAGCGTACAACCATTATCAAGAAAAGATAGACGCTTCTCTTGCTGATAATTCTTTTGATAGAGAATGTTACGTCAAACTTATCACCCAAACCCAAGAGGACGGCAAATACTTTTGGTACGTGTCTTTTATAAAGAGCAAAGGCGATTACTGGTCTGTTATCGTCGACCCTCAAACTAAAGAAGTCGTCAACGCTAGAGAAAGCAAGTAGAAAGCAAAAGCGAGAGGTAACTCTCGCTTTTGTCACCTCGACCATAGTGGAGAGGTCTCTATCCGCTTTCTCGCCGTCCCCTTGAGGGGAAGGTGTCACGCAGTGACGGAAGGGGTGTTTTATACTGATTGAGATTTCTCCACTTCGCTTTGCTTTGGTCGAAATGACATATTATAGTGCAACGTCAATGACGAAAGGCGGGAATTTTTCCCGCCTTCATATTTTATTTATCCGCTCAGAAAACTCTCTCCCAACCGCAGAGAGTGTAGTGCATTTCGCTTTGCGAAATTGTCCAAACAGGACTTTTTCGTCCGTGCTAGGGCGAGCGGTATCGTCAAGTGTACTACTCGTACACGTCGATCCCCCGAGTCCCGACGTTAGGGTGAAAGGCGCGCCAATATATGCGGTTGCATTCTCTTACTTCTTGTTTCTCATAGCGCGCTGCTCTCTAAGAAGATCTTGATATCGCTCTATCTGGTCGTCTCTCAAGTCCACCATTTTCTTCGCCGTAGCATACGCTTGTGCGTCGCTTACTACTACTTCCGTCTCTTTGACCTTGACTTTTGTTCCGTCTCCTGTTGCGTCTCTTCTGATGTCTTTCATATACTCGTCTTCCATCTTGAGTAATGCAACCGTCGTGTCTTTCTTGATAGTCAACTTCAACAACGGATTGGTACTAGTGCGTCCAAATACTACGAAGTACGTAGACTTCTTCTCTTTACACTTATACTTTGTGAGCGCGTAGTCTCTCAAGCCGTCAAAGTACTTCTTTTGCTCTTTGCTAAGCAATGCGTATGCTTCGTCAAGTGTAAGTCTTGGAGCCCTTTCTGCCTTTGGTTTTGCAGGAGCGGTTACTTTGACTTTAACCTCTTT
>JAIDRT010000067.1 GCA_029061605.1 Clostridia bacterium
GAGTAATATATGAGAGAAACCGAGATAGAGGCAAAAAGAGAGAATGATAAGAATATGAAAATAATTTCAGTTGTTGCTGCTTTCTTTTTACTTTTTGTAGCAATTCTTGTATTAGTAACAGTGTCTAAGTCAATTAAGAAATTAGAGGTTTATGAAAACGCCAATTTTATAGAAGTGGAAGCAAATATTGTTGAATATAAAGAACAGAAAGATTATATTCAGTCATATTATGTAACTTTTTATGAATATAAAAGTCCCAACGGCGAAATTTATTCAGGTTTTTGGCAAACAAAAATAAAAACAGAAGAAGAAGCAAAAGCGCAAATAGGAATGAAAGTGCCTTTATATATTGATGAGGAATTGCATTTGCAGACTAGATCGCTTAATACTGATAAAACGGGAGTGATAATAGGCGTGGTTTTTGGCTCTATTTGTTTGCTTGGCTCAATAGGGCTTATAGTAAAAATGTCAGTGCAACTTGCGCATTGGTTAAAGAAAAAAAACAATTTAAAGGAAGTGCAATATGAGAAAGAGAATAAGACAAAAAGACCTAAAAATTTTTGCACTTTGAATCTTGCTATAATGTTTTTTACGGTTTTTGCGATAATAGGTGGTATTGGTTCTTCGGTATCACAAGAGAAAACCTATCAAAAGTATTCAAATGCACAATTTGTTGAAGTTGTAGGCGAGATATTTGAGTATAAAGAATTCGAGTTAAGTGATTCTGTTTATTATGTGACTTTTTATAAATACGTAAGCGAAGAAGGAAAAGAGTATACTGATATGTGGAAAAATGATATTAACACTAAAGAAGATGCAGAATCAGCAATAGGCAGTAAAGTTCCATTATTTTATGACAAAGAATTAGGGGTATTGAAATCAATGAGTGATTTAGAACCTGTGCCAAAGCCCGACCATACTTTAAACATTATTTTAGTCGTAGTATTTGTCGTTTTATTTGTCAATTCATTGGCAAGATTTATTAGATTTATAATAAGGAACGAACAATATAAGGCAGAGCAAAAAATGCAAGGAAAAATAATAGAATGAAAAGTACAAAAGCAAAAATTATTATAACAGTTTCAGTGAGCAGAATGGCATCAAAAATTCTTCATTTTTTCAAAAGGAGTAATATATGAGAGAAACCGAGATAGAGGCAAAAAGAGAGAATGATAAGAATATGAAAATAATTTCAGTTGTTGCGGCTTTCTTTTTACTTTTTGTAGCAATTCTTATATTAGTAATGGTGTCTAAATCAATTAATGATGAAAAAGTCTATAAGAATGCAAATTTTGTTGAAGTTGAAGCGACTATCGTTGCTTATAAAGATTATATAGTTTATAATTCAAACACTGATATGCCAATGGGAATTCATTATTCTACGTATTATGAATATAGGAGTCCTAATGGGGGAATTTATTCAGGGTGTTGGCAAACAAGAATAAAAACTGAAGAAGATGCAAAAGCACAAATAGGAAAGAAAGTACCTTTATATATTGATGACGAATTGAAATTGCAAACAAAATCGCTTAAAGATAATAATACTGGAGTGTTAATAGGCGGGATTTTCGGTTCTATTTGTTTACTTGTGTCTTTAAGTTTATTTGCATATTTGATAATTTACTTTGTGCAGCATAGGTTAAAAGAGCAAACAGAGATGAAAGGCATA
Organism: Clostridia bacterium; assembly: GCA_029061605.1. Taxonomy (GTDB): domain Bacteria; phylum Bacillota; class Clostridia; order Christensenellales; family UBA3700; genus RACS-045. The sequence continues at coordinate 1,670 of JAIDRT010000067.1, forward strand.
GATTGCAAAGAAGATAATGAGATAAATAAACCTAAAAATTTTTACACTTTACACCAGATTATAATGCTGTTGGCAATATTTGCTACTATAGGATTAACGCTATCTTCATTATCACAAGAGAAAACCTATCAAAAGTATTCAAATGCACAATTTGTTGAAGTTGTAGGTGAGATATTTGAGTATAAAGAATTCGAGTTAAGTGATTCTGTTTATTATGTGACTTTTTATAAATACGTGAACAATGAAGGAAAAGAATATACTGATATGTGGCAAAATGATATCTATAGCAAAGATGATGCTGAAGCAGCAATTGGAAGCAAAGTGCCGTTACTATATGATAAAGAATACGGAGTTATCAAATCAATGAGTGATTTAGAACCTGTTCCAAAACCCGACCATACTTTAAACATTATTTTAGTCGTAGTATTTGTTGTTTTATTTGTCAATTCGTTGGCAAGATTTATTAGATTTATAATAAGGAACGAACGATATAAGGCACAGCAAAAAATGCAAGGGAAAACAATAGAATAAAAAGTGCAGATTATTTGAAATAATACGTGTACGAAATGTGTACGAGAGTGGAGTTCCGACCCTATGGTTAAAAAAGCGGTCTTGAAGAAGACCGCTTTTTGTTTGACTTATTTTGTTTTTTACTTCAAAGCCTCTTCTACTGCAACTGCGCAGGATACGGATGCGCCTACCATTGGGTTGTTGCCCATACCAATAAGACCCATCATCTCTACGTGAGCAGGGACGGAAGAAGAGCCTGCGAATTGAGCGTCAGAGTGCATTCTGCCCATTGTGTCGGTCATACCGTAAGATGCAGGACCTGCAGCCATATTGTCTGGGTGGAGAGTACGACCTGTGCCGCCGCCGGAAGCAACGGAGAAGTACTTCTTGCCTGTCTCTACGCACTCTTTCTTATACGTGCCAGCAACTGGGTGTTGGAAACGAGTTGGGTTGGTGGAGTTGCCGGTGATAGATACGTCAACGTTCTCGTGTTTCATTATTGCCACGCCTTCAACTACGTCGTCTGCGCCGTAAACTCTTACTTTGCTTCTCTCGCCGGTGGAGTAGGAAATCGTGTCGATTACTTTGAGTTCGCCAGTGAAATAATCAAGTTTGGTCTGAACGTAAGTAAATCCGTTGATTCTGCTTATTATCTTTGCAGCGTCCTTGCCAAGACCATTGAGGATAACTTGGAGAGGTTGCTTTCTTACTTTGTTTGCTTTCATAGCGATACCAATTGCGCCTTCAGCGGCAGCAAAAGATTCGTGACCTGCAAGGAAAGCAAAGCACTTGGTCTCTTCTCTCAAAAGCATTGCTGCGAGGTTGCCGTGACCGAGACCAACCTTTCTTTGCTCTGCGACAGAGCCGGGTATACAAAAACTTTGCAAGCCCACGCCTATTGCCTCTGCAGCGTCGGCTGCCTTCTTGCAACCTTTCTTGATTGCGATTGCGCAACCTACGGTATAAGCCCATACTGCATTCTCAAATGCGATAGGTTGGATACCCTTTACGATAGCCTCGACGTCGATACCCTTGTCGGTGCAAATTTGCTTTGCCTCTTCAAGAGATTTAATTCCGTACTCAGAGAGGCACTTGGTGATTTTGTAAATTCTTCTTGAATAACTTTCAAATGTAACTGCCATATAAATGTACCTCCTTATTCATTTCTCGGGTCGATGACCTTAACGGCTTCTTTATATCTGCCGTAACAGTTGGTGAATTTAACCAAAGCGTCATTTGCAGACATACCGCCTTTGATTGCTTCCATCATTTTGCCGAGGTTGACGAATTCATAACCTATTACTTGATTGTCTTTGTCAAGACCGATATGAGTTACATAACCTTCAGCCATTTCAAGATATCTTACGCCTTTTGCGCCAGTGGAGTACATCGTGCCGACTTGCGAACGCAAGCCCTTGCCAAGATCCTCAAGACCTGCGCCGATAGGCAAACCGTTTTCGGAGAAAGCCGATTGCGTACGTCCGTAGACGATTTGCAAGAAGAGTTCTCTCATTGCGGTGTTGATAGCGTCGCATACGAGGTCAGTGTTGAGCGCCTCAAGAATTGTCTTGCCAGGGAGTACCTCTGCAGCCATAGCGGCGGAGTGGGTCATACCCGAACAGCCGATAGTCTCGACCAAAGCCTCTTCGATAATGCCTTCTTTTACGTTTAGCGTCAATTTGCAAGCGCCTTGTTGGGGAGCGCACCAACCGATACCGTGTGTAAGACCGCTGATATCGCTGATTTGCTTGGATTGTACCCACTTGCCTTCTTCAGGAATAGGAGCAGGACCGTGGTCGGTACCCTTGGTGACCTTGCACATATTCAATACTTCGTGTGAATATTCCATTAGGAATAACCTCCTTAAAAATATATTTACCGTATAAAATTATACAATAACAAAATGGCGTATGTCAATGAAAAACTGTAACTTAGGGCGAATAAATACGCCTCTAGATTTCGCCTGAGTTGGCAGAACTATGACACCCCTTCCGTCGCGTACCGCGACACCTTCCCCTCAGGTGAGGGCGCGCGTCACAACCAGTAAATACGCAATAACTTTTTGGATGTCATCTCGACCAAAGTGGAGAGATCTCAACAGTAAAAAAAGTAATTGCTAAGAATATGGTTGGACTTCTCCCTAATACCGACCAAGCGCAAAATCTCGGCTACGCTCGATTTTGGTCGGACTTAAAGCGGATAGAGACCTCTCGACTGCGCTCGAGGTGACATTATAATATTGTCAAAGTGACAAGAGTTTACAAAAATCGCAACGCATAAAAATAAGCGTTGCGATTTTTTATTCAATTAAATGCTAATTTAATACAAAATTTTCACTTTTCCAAAAAAAGTATACTTTTCCTGATTGCCTGTGAAAAGGCGTATTTTTTCGATTACATTATACTTCACGATTAATTATTTTGCAATATCTTTAGGTCAGTAAAAGTATAC
>JAIDRT010000068.1 GCA_029061605.1 Clostridia bacterium
GCATAGTCTCTTAAGCCGTCGAAGTATTTCTTTTGCTCTTTGCTAAGCAATGCGTACGCTTCGTCAAGTGTAAGTCTCGGCGCCTTTTCTACTTTTGGTTTTGCTGGAGCGTGAACTTTGACTTCTTTTTCAATTACCTTTTCTACCACTTTCTCCACAGGTACTTCGACTATCTTCTCAACTGGTACTTCTTTGACAACTTCCTTCTCAACAACTTTCTCTACTTCTACTGGCACCTCGACGACTTTTTCCACTATCTTTTCGACAGGCACTTCTTTCTCGATCACCTTTTCGACGACTTGAGTTTCGCCTTTTGGAGTCTCAGACAGTTGGATTATCTTTTCCATAAGTTGACTTATCGTCTCGTCTTGCTTTTGCGAACGCTCCATAAATTGCTCTTGAGTGTCAACGATTCTCTTTATAGTCTCGTCATCAGCATTGCTTGCAATAACCTCTCTTTCTGTCACTCTTTCTACAGTCTGTTGCTCTGCAAGTTTTTGCATCAATTTTTCGTTTTGTTCAATGAGTTTATTGACAAGTTCGTCATTGCTAGACGCTTGTTGCGGAAGAGCCTGTTGCATACCCGGCAACAACGCTGTCACCGTCTCGGATATAAGCCCTCTCATTTCTTCTACGCCTATGCCGAAGCCTCCGCCCATATTTCCGCCTTGCTGTCCGCCTGCGTTCATATTACCGCCGCCAAACATACTCATAAACATCATCTTCATATCTTCTTCGCGGCGTCTTGCCTCTTCTTTTTCTTCTTCGCGTCTAGCGTTTTCCGCCTCAACCATATTGCGTTCGTAATGATATTGCGCGTCTTCAAGTTCTCTCACTGACTTGTTGTATCCCTTCTTCATCAATATCATAAATACCAAACTCAATACTGCCAAGCCCATAAGTACGCACGCTATGACCGTCCAACTTGTCATTGCCAAGCCAAACAAACCTGTCGCGCCGGCATAGTACGTCTTGAACTTATCTTCCATTGTTCTCTTATTCTGCTTTCTCTTGCTTACGTAGCCAAAGCCTTTGGACGTAAATATTATTATCAATATTATACTTATCACACTGGCTATAACCTGCCACCACTGCTTGAGCATTTCGCCCACGTTGTCAAAGGATATGCCGCCCTTATCGTCGCCGTTTTCGTCTGGATTTGGGTTGTATCCGTTTCCATTGGCGTCTATGCTTATGCTGTAATTGCAGACTAGTCCGCTCTTTATGAAGTACGTACTGCTTGGTTGGTTGACTGTCAATTGGTAATCGTCTGCCCACTTGGATTTGTCATAGTCTCCTCCAAACGTCAACATTCCTTTGACCTGCTCCGTTATGTCGTTGCCGTCTTTATCCAATACCACGTACGTTGGCATTTGCACTTTGCCGTTGAATACCAATTCCGTTTCTTGCCACTCTATCGTGATGACTTGCATTCCCTCTTGCGGTATTATTACGTACGCCCACTCTACGTTGCCATCCAAGATATAGTTCTTCGCCCAAGCCGCTGTCGCGTTGAGTATCGCCTTGATGCTATACGCTCCCACTTCGCTCTTGCCAATATCTCCTTCGTACGTCAAGTCATTGCCAAAGTCTACTCCATTGCGGTCTACTCCCGCTATGCCTACAAAGTCCACTACGCTTGGCGTAAACTCGTTGCCGTCGCTTACGTGTTCGTCACTGTTCCACACAGCCGTCAAGTGCGCCTTCTCTATTGTCCACTTGACTTGCACAGTGTTGCCTGTCGCTCCGCTTGTAGAACTCCACTCGCAATTGCTCGTGTCTTTGAGGCTCAATATTGCGGTATAGTTGCCTGCGTCTGTTCCCACTCCGCCGCTTGCTATCTCTATTAAATTGGTATCTATATTAAAGAAATCTTCAAACTTCTTTTCGCTTCCGTCATAGACGATTGTCATATCGTCCTTGAGCGTTGGTGCGTCAAACACTGCTTTGACAATCGAGAAGTCGCAACTCTCGCCGTCGACTATCTTATACGATCCGCCGAGTACTGCTTTTATTGAATAGTTGCCTCTTGCGGATACCTCGGTATCTCCCTCATAGGTTATGGATATATTGCTTATCTCCGTGCCATTGCTTCTATATACTTTTGCTGTTGGCTTTTGTACTTTGCCGTTGTACATATACGGATTTGCAGGATCATAATCCCATACCACCGTCACTTCAGTGAACGTGCCAAGCACCAACGTAAATATCAAAGTATCTGCCACGTAATCGTATGAAGACGACGTAAATACAACTTGCACTGTATATCTGCCTGCCGTAATTACTTTATCTGCGTCAATAGGATTATTTCTTGCGTCAAAATACTTGTATTCTACGCTCTCGATTCCAAGATTGAGAAGTTCGCTCGCATCAAGTTCCGGCAAGTTTTTAGGGGTGCCATCGGCGTTCATATTTATCACCTTGCTTCCTGCCTCTTGTCCGAATCTGAGAGAACTCGTATCTATCTTGTTTGGCGTGACTGTCAATTCTGCAACGCCTGAGACTTCTTTGCCCTTGTAAGTATACTTGACCGTAACCTTGACTTTTGGATTATCGGGATCGACAATGCTCAATCTATAAGGATATTCGTCGAACGATATCGCGTCCTTGTATTGCTCCCAATCAAGAAGCACAGTCTGCGGCACTTCGTCATTGCCTATAATGCCGATATACGTAGCGTATACGTTCAAGTCGCCTTTGCCTATCTCTCCGTCTGCTTTGAAGACAGCGTTGTCGCTAGGCTCTACCGAAATACTCTCTACTCGCTCTGCATTGAGCCATTGCGCCACCAACGTGGTATTGCCAGTCACTCGACTTTCCTCAAAGTCCCACTTCTCCCATATCTTCTCGCCTGTAGAAGAGTCCGTCTCTCCTGTATCGTAATACCAACCCATAAACAGCAAATTGTCGTTGGTCGGATTAGCCGGCTTACTCAAAAACTTATTGTACTGCACGTTGTTGAGCGTCCAACTTGGCGTCTTACCGTCATTGTTGGGGTCATAAGTAACCGTGTAATTCTTTATTACAAAGTTGACTGTTATCTCTTGAGGCGTCTTGACGTCAATATATACGTCTCCTGATAGCGCCCTATATTCTGTGATATCCATTTCGTGCGACTGTCCGTTACTGTCAGTCCAAACGAATACCGGCGTACGTCCGTCAAACGCTCCTGACAATTCAGGATCGTCCTGTATGGATTCAAGATACTCTACAAACACTTTTTGGAATTTGTCTGCTATCTTGAGATACGTATAAGTCTGATTATACTCCAACGTATCAGATAGTGTCTCTCCGCTTACCTTGAAAGTAACTCTCAAATACTCTATCTCATAATCTCCCTGATAAGGTATCTTGCTTCCGTTGGTATCTAAATACTGATAATTGCCGTTATATTTATCGTCAGGCTTGAAGTAAAAAGTCCTAGTCTCCTTGCCGTCATTGATTATTGCGGCATTATTACCTACTATTCCATAAGTTCTCCACTCGGCTACGCCCTCGATCACGTTGTTTTGCGCGTCTTTCATAATGGGCATTGGCGTCAATTCTTCAAGTCCTCTTCCTGAATATGGGTGTTTGTCCAAATTCAACTTGTCTACAAATAGCGTCGCCGGTGTTATCTCCACTTCCACTGCGTCGGCGCTTCCGCTACCTCGCCACAAAGGCTCGCTCTTGGAAAAATATACGTAATCAAAGGTATAATCGTCGCTGTCCTTGACGTTGATTATATTGCTATACGTCTTCTGCTTTGCCCCTGCCAGGTCATTCTCCGCTCGCTTCCATTGACAGGTGAAGTCCAAATCACTCATCACGCTTGAAGTAATATTCGCCGTCAAAGTGACTTTATCAAAGCCGTATTCAATGCTCGCTTTCTTAGTGGCAGCGTCGTATACCAACGTATTACCGCTTGGAGTGAGGCTCACTGAAAGCGCGCTGTCAGGCAACTTCCACACCGCATACAACTTCGCTTCCCAAGGCACGCCGTCAATTACTGTCGTAAATACCTTACCGCTTCCGTCCTTTTCCAAAGTCCAACCCATAAATACGTGATTGCTGTCCGGAGCCTCCAACGCATTGGGAGTATACAAGTCTCCGCCAAACTCCACTTCCTGCGGAGTCGTTGCCGTGATAGCAAACGGAACGTCCACGTTGTTTTGCACCTTAAAATAACTTGCGTAAACGCTGTCATAGGTATATTGCTCGTATACCGTCTCCATAGCGTATCTGTTAGAAGCCGCATTGTCACTCGTAGCCATAAGCGTAACTACGTATTCATTGACGTCCACGTCCTCAGGCAACGTAAATCTTGCCACGTTACCTGATATACTTGCGTCTGCTTGATACACTACCGAGTGATCTGTCGCGTCTCTTCTGGATAACAACGCAACCGCGTGAGTTGCGCTGCTTGCGCCTTTAAATGTTGCAGTGAGTACGTTTCCGCTTTTTACCAACTTAGGCTTTGTAGCGTCACTGTCTGTAAACGCAGTGTCTTTAAAATACAACTTGTATGCAGGCTTATCGTCGGCGCTTGACAAGGCAACAAAAGTGCTGCTCAAATTATTCGTACTTGCGCTAGCATATATAATATCCGTTGGGTCAAATAAAAATGCCGGACGAATAGAGCCAGTGGCACTCATTCCTATGCCAGCCGAAGTATGCAGATGATGAGCAAAAGTTCCAATTCCACCAGCATTTAAAACATAGCAAGAGTTATCAGTTGCGCAAGTTGCAACATTACGAATATGATAATAATTTGTAATATCTCCGCTACTTTTTAGATAGTTTGAATAGTAACTTGCTGAAGTTGCTCCAGCATTTTGATAAGTGTAATAACCGTCTAGCCATCCTGACCAATTACTTTTGAATTTACTTACATATGTAACACCATTATCTCCAAAGCCATAATCGTCCCAATTATTTAAATCTTCATAATCAATTAAAAATAGCCTATCTCCAGTTGTATCTTCAGTTAAAGTTCCTTTTGCCGAATCAAAAATCAATTCAGATTGCATAATTGTTGGCACAGGATAATATGCCGCTGATATACCTGTTGTAATAGTTGGGTAAACTGCTCCACCACTATGTAAATATAAATAGTTATGAGTAATTAAATTATTTGTTGCTTTAACATATCCTAATTCATTATCACTAAAAATACTATCAATATATGTATTGCCAGTAAAAGATATTAACCCATTGGCAGAAGAATTTAAATATGTACCTCCATTTAGTAAAGCGCGCAATATACTTTCTGAATAATTAGCGTGATTTTTAGTTGTATTAGAAATCGGAGCATTTTTACCCAAATCATAATCCGACCATAACAATATTGAATTTCCATCGCCATATTTTGTATCATTTTTGGATAAGACTTTCCACCTTATTGCGCCGTTGTGCATTGTATTGCCGTAACCCGCATTATTTGCCGTAGTCGATTGGACGTTTGTACCAAAATAAAGTTTTTCATTTTGCGCGCCTTGCAGTACATTGTCAACAAAACTTCCACCGACATTAAAATATGCTACTGGATCACTAGGCGTTGCTGACGAAGACGTATCTGCATCTACGTTACCTACAAAATCTCTTATACCAAAACAACTTATAGCAAGACATATTACCGTTGCTATACTTATCAAAGAAATTATTAGTTTGTTTCTTTTCTTTTGCAATATCATATTTACCTCTCTCAAGTATGCTTTAATTGGATCGAGTTGTATTTTGTCACCATTGAGATTTCTCCACTTCGCTTTGCTACGGTCTAAATGACTTTAGACTCTTATTCCAAAAAAAGTATACTTTT
>JAIDRT010000069.1 GCA_029061605.1 Clostridia bacterium
ATTAGACCGACGGCAGCCAAGTCATCTAATGCAATTATCGCGTCAACTATCTTTTTTGCGACAATTAGAAAACTGTATGCATTATATCTCCTAGATTGCCGAATGTACCAAAGCAATTCCATTTCAATTATATTTATATTTTCATATACTTCACGGCATCTTTTTAATTTTAATTCAAGTTTTTCTTTTCTTAAACCATTTTTGCATTTCATAGTCATTTCTTCAAAGTCTTGCAATGTTATGTTCATATACTGATATTCCTATTATTTTTATTAAACAAATTATAATCTGCTAAATTAGCAGATGTCAAGTTAAATTAATAAAGAATTGTTAATATATATTATATGAGAAATGCAGAGAGCAAAGAAAATTTTAGATTCAAAGAGAATTTAAGAGCAATACGACTTTCAAAAAACCTAACTCAAAAAGAGGTTGCTTCTGCTCTATCTATTCCAATTGGCACATATGGAAATTGGGAAGTTGGACGCACAGAGCCAAGCATAAAAGACATATTTAATTTGATTAGACTTTTTGAAATCGAAGCCAACGACTTGTTTGATACAGAAAACTTTTAAAATGAAAAAACGGCAATTAATTGCCGTTTTTAGTTTTTAAATACATTTTTATTATGCAGCGGTATATCCCAACGCAGCCAATCTATCTTGAGTGTCGGGATGAGTCTGAAACATTAAATCAAATCTACTCGATTTTCCGGAGTTGCCGTCCAACACGTTTAAAAACATTGCCAACTGCTCTCCATAACCCAACTCATTGGCAAATCCGTCAGCGGCATACTCTGCTTTTCTTGATGACCAATTGATAAAAAGTACTCCAACCAAGTTCCATAGATTGAATAAACCAATAATTACGATCCTAAACAGGAAGTTGATAACCAATGCTACAAAATTTGTTGCTTCGTTTTCAATACACGCTAATAACATAACTATCATATACGTGAAGAATGATAAAATCGTGATAAATACGGTCAGTATGCTATTTGATACGTTTATTCCCAATTTCAAGTCACTATCACCGTGCGCAATATGTCCAAGTTCGTGAGCAAATACTCCCTTAAGATATTCAGGATTCGCGCCGAGTAATCCTTTTGTAATGATTACTGTTCTATGCCCCAACGCGTAAGCATTTATATCGTCAGTAGGTGAATAATACAATTTTACTTTATTAGATACGCTCTTTGTCAAATTACGCGCGTTTGCCTTAACTTCTTCAAAGACGTCTTTTGCAATTTGCCAATCGTCTTGCAGTTCTGCCTGCTTTGGTTGGCTTTTAATTCTATTGCGCAATCTCCAGAGGGCTTCTCCCATTGGAGTCAATGAAATAAGTATAAATACCAGATTTACTCCAAGACCAATCAATCCAAGATATATTCTATCCATTTGTTCGTCTGATGTAAATCTGTATGGTAAGATATAAAACAAAAAGAATACAATTACCGCATTAGCAAAAAAATAAATTGCAGGAAGGGCATTTTTTGGCTTAAACAGCGATTTGCAAAAACTAATGATATACATACAACTTATCCTTTGAATTTTTATTAAATTTTAACATATGAAATTTAAATAGTCAATAAAATTATAAATTTTATTAATCAAATTTCAAAGATATATTAATCGCTTTTAATTAAATTTGTTTTTTCAAGGATTCGTGCATAGGATAGCGATACTTATCCTCTTCAGTGATTTCTCTCTTTACTTTGCAAGGTACACCCACTGCAATTACGTTGGCAGGGATAGACTTGGTCACTACGCTTCCTGCGCCTATTACGCTATTATCTCCTATTGTTACACCCGCGAGAATAGTGCTTCCTGCTCCTATCCAGACGTTGTTGCCGATTGTAATCGGTTTTGCGATTTCAATTCCCGCTTTACGCTGCTGCGGATCTATGGCGTGTTCTGCGGTCGTAAAGCAACAATTGGGAGCAACAAACACATTGTTGCCAAAACTTACTCGAGCGCCGTCGGTAACGATCATATTGTGATTGGAATAAAAATAATCTCCCACCGAAATATTATATCCGTAATCGCACCAAAATGGCGGAGTAATCATTACCTCTTTTCCCATATTGCCCAATATTTCTTCAAGCATTTTCCTCTGGGATTGCCTGTCGTTGGGATTTAATTTGTTGTATTCAAAGCATTTGTCTTTACATTTTGCGATTTCTTCTTCAAATTGTGGATTATAGCAACCTTGAAATAGACAATTAATTGGGACTTCTACTCTGTTTTTCATAATTCTTCCTATATAATTACAAGTCTTTTCCTATTTCACTTTCTTTGACGTTGGGATTGACGTATCTATATTTGCTTTTCTTGTCAAGATATACTATTGCTTTTTGCGGACATCTTTGATAGCACCCAAGACAAGCAATACAATTGTCTTTGAAGACTATCTCGCCGTTTTCCAAACTGATGTTATTTGACGGACAAATCTGTATGCACTTGTGACACTTGATGCAACTGTCATTTACAGAAAATCTGTTGCCAATCAGATGCCAATTGCTTTTATTCTTGAGATAGGTCTCTTTTTTAGCGGTCTTGATTTTTGACTTTGGCAAAGAGTATTCTTCTTTCTCTATTTTGTCAAGAATCTTATCTATTCTTTTGCCTGAACTTTTTAAAATACTCTTTGTGTAAAACTTGGGTGGCACGAGGAAAAGCGTATAATTTACAGGCATTTTCAATGTGTAAATGCCCTTTATCTTCAATCCAAATTGCTTTGCGTAATCATAAAGCAAAGCGTCTGCTCCGCCAATCATACCACCGTAATTTTGAATTACTATCAAATCCTTGTCCTTGTCAAGTCTCGGCAACAACTCAAACACTGGAGTAGGAAGTCCAAAAGAATAAATAGGCGTGACGATAAAAAGCCTTTGGAATTCGCTTCCGTCACCGTCATACTTAGGAATATAGACTATGCTCCCCCCAAATCTCTCTTTTACTTTTTTTGCTATCTGCAAACTGTTGCCAGTAGAACTAAAATAAAGTATGCCTATCATAATTCACCTAGATAATTTTCTGAATATATTGTAACACACATCTAAGTCATTTGCAATAGTCGTCTTAAATTACTTCACTGTCAAAAATAGCAAGTCTTTCGACTTGCTATTTTCTAGATACCTACGCATACTGCCAGTCGTTTGACAAAACGGTTGCAGATTTGAATTTTTTTCTTACTGCTGTCAGCGTCGCTCTTCTCTACTATCAACATATACTCTGAATCAGCGCGCAAATCATTGAGGCTGGAAAGACATTTGTCCAATTCTTTTTTGCACTCGTCGTCATCCATATTTTCCATTCCAAAATTGATAAGCGTAGCCTTCATTGCAAGCAATGCCGCCAAATCGTTTGGCTTCAATTGACGGAAAGCGTCTTTTACCTGCTTGCTCTTCAACAAACCGTCTACGCCTACTCCTGCCAATACTCCGCTGTAAATAAATGCAGAACTCAACATAGTCATAGCGGTGACCTTGGCAATTCCTGTTCCAATCAAACCGGGCGCGCAATTCCCAATTTGCGCAAGACAACTCGTCAATGCGGCAGAACTCATTGCGTGAATACCCAATGCAACAGGCGTCAAAACAGAAATCAACGCCAACGAAACTCCTGACGCTATAAGCAAATATTTGTTGCGTTCCCAGAAGTTGCCGTTTGACAATTCTTTAAAATTCCTAAAGAAGTTATCTTTTATGTACTCAATTCTCATTGGATCGCGAAAAAGCAAATCTGATACGTCGTAAAGAGTGTCGTCTCCAAATATAAATTCCTCGCTTGCCTCTTCTTCTTGAAGACAAAGATTCATTGCGAAGTTTATTCTCTTGAATTCAAACTTATCATTTTCAAATACGCTATCAGCCAATTCCTGCAATTTTTCTTGCGTGATTACTTCGTCCAATTGTATTCCGTTGCTCTGACACTCGCTTACAAATCTATCTATGCTGTCGTTGCACTGTTTTTTCTTTTCGCTGAGTTTTTGCGTCTCCATACGTCTATATAAGTTGACAGTATTGTCTATGATAGTACGCTTTACTTTATTTTCGTTTTGAGTAGGAATAGGCTTGTTGTCAGCCATCATTTCTTCAATTCGGCTCAATTCTAATTGGTGGCGGTACAAAGTAATTGACGCAGTCAATTCTCTGTTTTTATCGCTCTGCTCTACGAATGCTTTCCCGATATTCTCTTCTTCTATTATATATTCATTCATTTATTCATTTCCTCCAATATAAAATTTCTTATTTTTTCCAAATTGAGTTTACTGCGATAAGTCCGCAACAATCTCAAGATTTCTTCTAAGTTTTCGTCGTCATCTATACTGACAAATTGATCTTCGCAAAATTGATAAATATCTTTTTTGCTTCCATTTTCAATTATCAAATCAAATAACTGAGTGATTACTTGCGGCATCTCGTCCCGCTTTTCGTTTTCATACAACGTCAGCCACTTGTAAATCGTCGGACGACTCTTGTTTGTCAAGCGCGATAATTCCGTTATAGTAACTGTGTCTGTTATCGTTTTCACATTAATACCTCCCTCGTTGTTTTACACTATTTTACACTTTTTGTAAAAACTTGTCAACCATAATTTGTAAAAAAGTGTAAAATTTTTTAAATCCATTTAAATTAAACATAAAAAAGACCAATAAGTATATCTCTTATCAGTCTTTTACATATAGTGTCATTATAATAATTTAATTAATAAACAAATTTTAAACTTACGCCCAATAAAGTTGAACCTGTCAAATTGTGATTTATCGTTTAACCTGCCGCATATATACAGCATTTCCGTCAGGGTCGTAAAAACTCATATTGATTGTACCCCACGGACGAACAGTCGGCTTTTCAATAAACTTCACACCTGCCGCAGAAAGACGCTCATACTCTGCGTAAATATCCTCTACAGTAAAAGCAAGGCACATAGTTTGATTTTTGAGTTTTTTTTCTGTTCCGTCATTATAGACGGTCAAAGTAGTTTCCTCCGAGAGAATAAACTGATGAACAGAATCCTCACTTCCGTTATCCACGCCAAGCAAAAATTTATAGAAATCTGCCATTCGCTTTACGTCGTTCGTCAATAAACTTACTTCTCCAATTTTCATAATATTCTCCCTTAATTACTGTTTATTGTATAATCATTATATCTTAATTGCATATAAAACGCAAGTATCACATATTAAATGGCATTTAGACGTGAGATTGTCCGCACGACCACGCCAAGTGGACAATCCAAATTTTATCTTACTTTATCCATAAAAAAACCGACTACGCAAAACGTAATCGGCGTGGTGGGCACAGGGTGGATTCGTAAGGAGCGAAGCGACGGCATAGCGAGCCTGCGAGCGTCACTATTTCGAACTGTCCATACTCTACAACACAATAGTAAGTCCGCCCTCTTTGGGATGGAAAAAAGAGAGTATCGCTACTCTCTTTTTTGCGTTCCCATCTAATGGCGGTACTTGCTATGGTGGGCAGGGATGGATTCGAACCATCGAAGACAGAGTCGGCAGATTTACAGTCTGCTCCCTTTGGCCACTCGGGAACCTACCCATATTAACTTTTTGGAGCTGGTGATCGGAATCGAACCAACAACCTGCTGATTACAAATCAGCTGCTCTGCCAATTGAGCTACACCAGCGCATACCATTTGGTATGGTGCCTCGGGGCGGAATCGAACCACCGACACGGGGATTTTCAGTCCCCTGCTCTACCGACTGAGCTACCGAGGCATAAATTAAGAGATTTTAGCAAATCTCAAAATTTAGAAGTTTATTAAATTTGTTGGCGACTCGGAAGGGACTCGAACCCTCGACCTCTAGCGTGACAGGCTAGCGTTCTAACCAACTGAACTACCGAGCCAATTCCATTTAATACCTATTTAATTGTGGTGGACCATCAAGGACTCGAACCTTGGACCGACCGGTTATGAGCCGGTTGCTCTAACCAACTGAGCTAATGGTCCACAGATTGTCGGCTTTACGTTTGGTCGGGGTGAAGAGACTTGAACTCCCGGCCCCATGGTCCCAAACCACGTGCGCTACCAAACTGCGCTACACCCCGACGTAAATCTTGCGACTACTCAAATATACTATATTCTCAAGAGTTTGTCAAGGATTTTTTTATACTTTTTGACTTTTTTTCGGGGCGGAATTTTTCTGCCCCGACAGTCGCAAAAATTAGTCCTTTATATCCAATTTGAGACCTTTGAAAAGATCTGCCATTGTTGCAGTTGCATCCCCGTCGTCACTCTTCCAAGAAGATACTTCTTCCTCGTCTTTCTTGACGACTCTTTGCTTTTTGGGAGCAGATACTGCTTGAGCGTCAAACTTCTTGGCATTCTTCTTTGCTCTCTTCTCTTTAGCCTCTTGATAATCTTCTTCGCTGACTACGGTTTCCTCAACAGTCTTCTCTTCCTTGGCAATCAAAGCCTTGATAGAAAGCGTAATTCTGTTATCTTCAAATCTGATAATCTGAGCAGTTACGCTGTCACCGACTTTAAGTACGTCTGCCGGATTCTTTGTATAACTATGCGATATTTCAGATACAGGAACAAGTCCGTCGATATTATCCTCTATGAGCACGAATGCGCCATAATCCTTGATGTCTCTTACAGTACCGTTGATTACGCTACCTACAGGATATTTCTCAAAAGCGATTTCATAAGGCTTCTTCTGAAGTTGCTTATATCCAAGTTTAACTTTGCCGTTTTCTCTGCTTACGTAACGAACAATAAATTCATACGTCTTGCCGATTTCGAATACTTGGCTTGCAGGCACGTCTTTGCTATAAGATGCATCACTATTGTGAACAAGACAGTCAAAGCCGTTGACGCTTACAAATGCTCCAAACTCAGCAAATCTCTTTACCTTACCCTTGACGATCGTATCCTTTTCAAAAGAAGCCCACATTTCGTCTTCTTTCTTTTTCTTCTCCTCTTCAAGGATTACCTTTTGAGAAGCAATAAAGGATTTTTTGCTCTTCAAGTCAATTTCCTTTTCTGGATCATCCTTGTTAGACTTGATAAGACGAAGTCTCAAAGGCTTGTTGAGATACTTTGGCAAATCCTCTTCCGTAACGTATGCAATCTTGATTTGCGAAGCAGGTACGAATATAGTATATCCGCCGTAATAGCCTTTCAAACCGTTTTTTGTTACCTCTGTCATTGCCATACTGAATTCTGGCGAGGAAAGTTTTTCGACAGCGTCGCTGTTTTCCTTGTTACGCTTGTCAACAACTTTCTTTGAAAAATATATATACTCTTTTGGAAGAGATTTAGAAGTCTTTTCAATAACTATAGCGGAAAACTTATCTCCCTCTTTGTAGTTCTCGGGATTGTAGTCTACTCCGTCAATTTCTGCATCGTCTTTGCACACAAAGCCGTCTTTCTTTCCGCCAAAACTTACAGCAATGCCTTCGTCGTTTGCAGATATTACCGTACAAGTATACGTCTTGCCTGCTTTGACGTTCATTGACTTGTCGCCTTGCGAAGCGAGAAGCGCGCCAAAAGTGTCCTCCTTTGCAGTTTCGGTCTCAATTTTATTGATTTCTTGAGAGTCTTTCATTAGATTTTTTACCTCCTCAATCAACTCAGGTGGAGTTGATGCGCCGGCAACTATGCCGATTTTTATATTTTTATTCACACTTATCGACTTTAAGTCGTCTGTTGTTTCTATCAAATAAGTAAGTTGACAGTTCTTTTTGCATATGTCTTGCAATTTGCGAGTGTTTGAACTGTTCTTACTTCCGACAACGAGCATTAAATCGCATTCTTTACTCAACAATTCACACTCTTTCTGTCTACCTAAAGTAGTATAGCATATCGTATTATTTGTATCAAGCGTTTTAATGGATGTTTGTAAAATTTTGATATATTTTTCTACAATATTATGGTCGTATGTAGTCTGTACGACAAGACAATATTCTTTTTGGTTGTCAAAGACAGCGTCAGTTTCGCCGTTGTAAATAATTGCCGTGTTATCACACCAACCGTTGGTACCTATTACTTCAGGATGATTGGGATTGCCGATAATGATTATTTGCTTGCCCTTGAGATAATTCTCTCTCACAATCTCGTGGATCTTTTTGACAAAAACGCACGTGCAGTCTACATACTCAATATTATTTGACTGCAAAAAGTCGTATACGTCCTTGCCCACGCCGTGCGATCGGATAATTATCTTATTGCTTTTAAAGTCATTGAGATTGTCAACTGTTACTACGCCCCTTGCGCGCAACTTGTCCAACACAACTTCGTTGTGAATCAACTCTCCATATACGTAAGCGGGCGTATCTATATTCATAGCAACGTCAACGGCTTTCTTTACACCTTGACAAAAACCGCTGTTTTTAGCGACTGTCACTGACATTTGCGCACAACTCCTTGCTCTGGTTTTTCTTATACTTCAAATATCTTTTTTTGCTTCCCTTGCACACTTCTACAAGTATGTCGATTTCATTTCTCAACTCTTGCATTTTCTCAAATATAACTTGAGTTGCCTCTTCTCTGACGTCTCCTATCTTTTTGTCGTAGAATTCGTCCAACCAAAACGGAGCGCCTATCATAAGTTTGTTTCTCTTAAAAATACCAGTCTTTTTATAATAAAGCATTGGCACGATAGGAGCCTTTGCCTTTATTGCAAAAGTTGCAACGCCCTGCTTAAACGGCAAAAATTCTTTTGAATTTTGCTTATTTCTCGTACCTTCGGGAAAAATCAAAACAGGTTGATTTTTATTGAGCGCGCCCAATATGCTCTTGACAGCGTTGACGTCTGCTTCGCCTCTTTTTACGGATATTCCGCCCAACTCTTTTGCCACGTTTGCTACAAAAGAATTTTGCGTAACTTCGTCTTTCATAACAACTTTGCCGTTTTTGCCAAGCAATTTTGAAATTATTACGCAAGGGTCAAGCGCGGAATAATGATTGCATATAACGACAGCCTTTGAATTCTTTGGAAAATTATCTTTAAAATAAATCCTTGTGACCCACAATGCGCCCATCACCCATCTTGCAAAATTTGCAATACCTCTATAAAACCAATTGTGTTTTACTTTTTTTCTATTGCCCTTAATTTGTTTATTTACAGAAGTATTAATATCCTTGATTTGCGACAATTGCTCCGACGAGCGTTTTGTATCGTATTTTTTATCAATCTCGTTTACTTTATTCAAAATGGTATCTACGACCTGCTGCAACGACATATCAGTGCTGTCAATCTCAAAAGAATCGTCAGTCTTTTTCAGCGGCGAAAAATCTCTGTTCATATCGTTGAAATCTCTATCTCTGACGTCTGCGAGAATTTGCTCATAGGAGACTTCCTGCCCTTTTGCTTTTAGTTCTTCAAATCTTCGCTTTGCTCTCTCCGTATCCTTTGCAGTAAGATAAAATTTATATTTTGAGTCAGGCAAAACGTAACTCGTAATATCTCTTCCGTCCAATACGACGTCGCTAGATTGCGCAATTTTTCTCTGCATATCCACCAAAAACAAACGCACCGCAGGGATTTTAGATACCTCGGAGGCATACTTTGACATCTCGTGACGTCTTATATCTTCTGACACGTTGATGCCGTTGAGACATATTTGATTTTCGTCGTTTACTTTTATATATGAAATATTGATATCGTTTAAAAGCGGTTTTACTTCCTCTTCAACAGAGGGACTCTTTCCGCAGTTAATTACGTGTAAAGCAACCGCCCGATACATTGCTCCAGTATCAAGATAAGTTATGCCCAATGTCTTTGCGACTATCTTGGCAATCGTACTTTTACCCGCTCCGCTAGGTCCGTCAATGGCGATATTTATCATAAACTCTCCAATTAGTAGTAATATTTTAACGCATTTGACACCGTTTTGCAATCATTTTATATATTATCGCAATAATTTAAATATTTTTGCTCATTTGATGCGCCGAACTAAACGCAAGTTGAAGATTAAATCCCCCTGTCAATGCGTCTACGTCCAACACTTCGCCAATAAAATATAAATTGTCTATCAGTTTACTCATCATATCCTTTGGATTGATCTGCTTACAATCCACTCCGCCAGACGTAATGATCCCCGCGTTGATATTCTCTAAGCCGACTATCGAAAAAGTCAAATTCTTGATTGCATTCGCAAGTCTTTCTCTCTGGTCTTTGGTGACGCTGTTGACTACTTGCTTTTCGCTCAAACCGCTTTGTTTTATTACCACGCTCACCAAAGATTTTGGCATAAGCGCCGTCAAAATATTCTTCAATTCCACGTTACTTCTTTGAGAAAACTCTCTAATAAGTCGATTTTGAAGCGTTTCATTATCCAACGCAGGCTTTAAATCTATGCAAAGACTATACTTTGCGTCAAACTTACCTGCTGAATAATGCTTGTTGATAAGCGACGACAGCGAAAGTATTATCGGTCCGCTTGCTCCATTGTGAGTAAAAAGCATCTCTCCAAATTGCGAAAACAACACCTTCCCATCGCGCACCACGCTTGCACTTACATTTTTTAAACTCAACCCCTGCAATCCATACTGCTCTTTTAGCAATATTGGCACAAGAGCAGGTCTAGGCTCAATCACGTTGTGACCCAAAGTCTTAGCCCATTTATATCCGTCGCCGGTGCTTCCAGTTGCTTGATAGGATATCCCTCCTGTTGCAACGACTATCTTGTCCGCCATAATCTTTTCGCCGGCAGAAGTCTTTACTGCGTATGCAACGCCATCTTCAACGCAAATACCGCTCACCGTTGTATTGAGTTTCACCTCGACGCCATATTCGCGCAACGCTTTTTCAAGACATCTTATTATATCGCTTGACTTATCAGATTGAGGAAAAACTCTATTTCCCCTCTCTGTTTTTAGTTTTACTCCGTGACTTTCAAAAAAATCAATTGTATCTTTTGGCGAAAAACCGTAAAGAGCAGAAGTCATAAACTTACTGTTTGTGACAATATTGGCAAAAAAGTCTTGCAATTCACAGTTATTAGTCAAATTACAGCGGCCTTTGCCTGTGATAAACAATTTTTTCCCTAGTTTTTCGTTTTTTTCTATTAAAGTGACTTCAACGCCCTTTTGCGCAAGCAATGCCGCGCACATCATTCCGCTTG
Source organism: Clostridia bacterium (assembly GCA_029061605.1). Lineage (GTDB taxonomy): Bacteria > Bacillota > Clostridia > Christensenellales > UBA3700 > RACS-045. The sequence continues at coordinate 11,093 of JAIDRT010000069.1, forward strand.
CTCCGCCACCAACTACAATTGTCTTCATTCTATTATCTCATTCTTGATTTTTTCAAAAAATTCTTTGTTGTTCCAATCGTTCTTCACAGGAGAGATCGTAATATACTTCTTTTCATATAGCAAAACGTCGTCGTCTTGCGCAGTGTTTTCAGAAAGCGTCGTGCGACAATGCGCTCTATAGCCAAGCCCATCTTCATAACGATAATTTTCGTTAAAATACTTTACGCCTAATTTAGCAAATTTTATCCCTTCGATTTCTCTTTCATTCTCCGCCGGAATATTTATATTAAATATAGTCTGCGCATCTTGCGGCAATAACTGATATAATTTGCGATAATGTCTTACTATAAAGTCAGAAGAAAATTCAAAACTGCTCAAATTATATTCTTGCGAAACGGAAATAGATTTGATATTGTGTATCGCGCCTTCCAAAGCGGCGTTTACTGTTCCTGAATAAAAAATATCAGTACCGAGATTAAATCCTTTATTTATTCCGCTGATAATTAAATGGGGTTTTTCTTTTAAAATCAGATTGATTGCGACTTTTACACAGTCTGCCGGAGTACCGTTGACAGCAAAGCATTTAACTCCTTCAATCAAATTTAACTCAACAAAATTCACGTATCCATAGAGCGTAAAACTATGCCCAGTACCGGACATTTGCCCTTGCGGAGCAACGACTGTGACCTCATTGTCAGCGCAAAGTTTTTTTGCAAGAGTTAGAATTCCGCTACTATATATTCCGTCGTCATTTACTAATAATATATTCATATTAATATTCTATCAAAAAACTAAACAAAAGTAAAATAATATAAGAGAACTCTTGTATTTTAACAAAAGTTCTCTCTTAATGTTTTAATATGAACTTATAATGCTTACTTCAAGCCGGCAAATTATACAGGTTGAATGCCTTTTGTCGTATCTCCGACTTCTCTATCGACGTGCTTCTTATTTGCCTGACGGTACTTGAAGAAGTTGAGCGCAACTTGCGGGAAGAGCGCATAAGACAAAACGTCTTCGTCCTGTTCGATATATTCCTTGATCTCTTCTCTATACTTTGAAAGTTCAGGCTTTAAAAGATCTGCAGGTCTGCAAGTAATTCTTTCCGTATCACCGAGAACTTGCTTAATAACTTCAGGGTTTGGCTCTGCTGGAAGTTTTCCGTATTCTCCCTTCAATACACCCTTGGTCTCTGCTGAAACCATCTTATATCTCTCGCCTGCCAATACGTTGAACACTGCCTGCGTACCTACGATTTGGCTCGTTGGAGTAACGAGCGGCGGATATCCAAGATCCTTTCTCACGTTGGGGACTTCTGCCAAAACTTGCTCGTATTTGTCCAAAGCGTTGGCTTTTTTAAGTTGACCTACGAGGTTGGAAAGCATTCCGCCCGGCACTTGATATATCAATGCGTTTACGTCAGTAGCCAAAGACTTCTCTGTCAACCAGCCGTCTGCCTTAAGTCTGTCCGCAACTTTCTTAAAGTGATTAGATATCTCATTGAGATAAGCCACGTCAAGTCCTGTGTCATACTCCGTACCTTTCAATATTGCCACCATAGGCTCGGTCGCAGGTTGAGACGTACCGTTGCCCAACGCGCTCAACGCGCAGTCAATAATGTCTACTCCAGCCTCAATTGCTTTGAGATAGGTTTGATTGCCGGTACCTGCGGTTTGGTGAGTATGCAAGTGTATCAAAGTGGTAGGCTTAAGCACCTTTTTCATACCCTTGACAAGGTCGTATGCAACGTAAGGCAACAATATACCTGCCATATCCTTGATACAGATATTGTCTGCGCCCATATCTTCAAGTTCTTTAGCCAGGTTGATAAAATATTCGTTGGTATGAACAGGAGACGTAGTATAAGATATCGTAGCCTCGCAAATTCCGCCGTATTTTTTACAACTCTTTATAGCCTGCTCCATATTTCTGGGGTCATTGAGCGCGTCGAAAATACGCAAGATGTCACAACCGTTTTCGATCGTCTTCTTGACAAATTCGTCAACCACGTCGTCGGCATAGTGCTTATATCCCAAGATATTTTGACCTCTGAAAAGCATCTGCAACTTGGTCTTTGGCATAGCCTTTTTGAGTTGTCTCAATCTCTCCCACGGATCTTCGTTGAGGAAGCGGAGACAGGAGTCAAACGTTGCTCCGCCCCAGCACTCAATAGAATAATAACCTGCGTTGTCCAACTTCTCGCACATTGGCAACATCTCGTCAAGTCTCATACGAGTAGCCGCTTGAGATTGGTGAGCGTCACGCAAAATAGTTTCTGTAATCTTAACCATATTTATATACCTCTTCTTTGAATTATGCGCCGAAGATAGCAAGCAACACGCCTGCTGCAACGGCAGAACCGATAACGCCTGCTACGTTAGGTCCCATTGCGTGCATCAGCAAATAGTTGTTGGGATTTTCCTCTTGACCAACCATATGCGAAATTCTAGCCGCCATAGGCACAGCGGATACGCCTGCCGAGCCGATAAGCGGATTGATCTTGCCTTTGGAAAGTTTGCTCATAAGTTTACCGATAAGCAATCCGCCTGCCGTACCGAATGCGAACGCAAATACGCCAATCAAAATTATCAAAAGCGTGCTTGTGTTCAAGAATACGTCCGCAGTAGCCTTACTTCCGACGATTACGCCAAGCAATATTGTAATAATATTGATAAGTTCGTTCTTAGCCGTGTTGGTAAGTCTTGGAACAACGCCCGACTCTTTCATAAGATTGCCAAGCATCAACATACCGAGAAGCGGAATAGCCGACGGCAATATTATGCCCACGATACCTGTAACCGCGATTGGGAAAATGACCTTTTCCGTCTTGGATACAGGACGCAACTGCTCCATTACAATACCTCTCTCCTTCTTTGTGGTAAGAAGTTTCATAATAGGCGGTTGAATTACCTTGATAAGAGCCATATACGAATAAGCCGCTACTGAAATTGCCGGCAATAAGTGCGCCGCTAATTTTACTGTAACGTAAATAGCCGTAGGACCGTCCGCGCCGCCGATAATACCTATTGCGGCAGCCTCCTCGCCTGTGAAGCCTATATTTATAGCAATAATAAATGTGACGAAGATACCTAATTGCGCCGCCGCGCCCATTATCAACGACTTTGGATTTGCAATCAACGGACCAAAGTCAGTCATTGCGCCAATGCCAAGGAAGATAAGCGGCGGATAGATTACCCACTCTACGCCTTTGTAAAGATAGAAGAACAATCCTTGATCTGCTACTACTTCGTGAGAAACTATGATACTGTCTTTTATTGCCTCAAACTGAGGTAATGCAAATATCGTATCTTCAATAAGTTTGACTTTGTCAACCATACTCAACGAATTTATAGTATCCTCGGCAATTCCAAGAATATTAGCAAGTTCAGCAATCGTACCTGACAAAGCCTGCTCGCCGTACATCAACGTTTCTCCGTCGACAGCAAACGTATATCCGTATGTACCGTACAGGATATTGTATGCGCCGGGAATATTTATAATAAACATACCAAAACCGATCGCAAGCAGAAGATTGGGCTCAAATTCTTTGGCTACGGCAAGATATATGAGCAGACACGCTATGGCCATCATTATCAGATTTTGCCATATCGGTGTCAATGACGTCATAAATCCCGTACTGCGCCACAGGTTTTCGAGCGATTCTACCATTGAAAACGATTGAAGCGTCGTAATTATGTTAAACATTTTGCCTCCAATAAATCAATGATTATGCAATCGTACAAAGGACTGCGCCGGAATCAACGTTTGCGCCTTCTGAAGTAGAATAAGTGATCACGCCGGAGCAAGGAGCAGATATAGGAGTATCCATCTTCATTGCTTCAAGAATGATGATTGCTTCCCCTTCTTTTACAGTTGCGCCGTTCGAGAAGCAAAGTTTCTTGACAAGACCGGGCATTTGCGACTTAACAGGCTTGCCGTTGCCGACAGGAGCCGCTGCGGGAGCAGGCTTTGCAACAGGAGTTGCAACCTGAACTGGAGCAGATACCGCGCTTATTGCGCCGTCCGTAGTCTCCTCTACTTCTACTGCATAGGTTTTACCGTTTACATTGATATTAAATTTACGCATAATAAATTCTCCTAAACTTTATATTATTGTGATTAAATTTCTTTTATAGAGCGAACTCTGAATTTGAGGTTGGACTTATACGTCACTTCTTGAGTTTCGTAATAAGCGTTGAGCGCCGCCATAATGACAGCCACGACTTCCTCGTCCTCGTCATCAATTGCCACTTTTTCTTCAATTATGGCTTCTTGCTTTTGCGCTGACTGCGCTTTCTTTGCCGCCTGACTCTCTTTCAACTTGCCTGCGCCTTGGAAAATCAATCTCATAAGCGTTACAACAAGTATCAACAATATCAGCATTACGAATACCGTACCGATACCGAGCAGTGCGACTTGCAGACCAATGAGCAATCTCTGTCCAAAGTTGCTTTTTCCAATGCCAAGCGAATCAGGGTTGCCGTAATCTTGCGGCAAAACCATCATCGTAATCAAGCCTGCGATCAAAGCGGCGAAGACTAAGCAAATAATAACTGTTTTTATTATTTTTTTCTTTGACATACTAATACCGCCTTTAGATACCCAACACCATCATCAATGCCGAAGCAAGATAAGGTCTCAAATTGGTTGCCTCAACGACGTTGTCAATATATCCGTCTTTTGCCGCAACGAGCGGATTAGACTGCATCTGAGCGTATACTTCTTCTTCGCTCTTGCCCTTGATAGTAATATTATCCATAACTTTTTGGAAATACGCCATTGCTTTTGCCAAAGCGTCTGTATCAACGTCGGACTTTTGCTCAAGTTCTTTAGCCGTCTTTTTGAGTTCTTTGATTTGATCGGTAGCAATGACTTTGCTTACCTGCATACCCACTGGCGCTACGACCGCGTTTGACGTAGCCAAAGTATAATCAAATCCAACCGCCTTGCTCATCAACGCGCTGTAAGCGTAACCTACGGCGTTGCCAACGGCTACGCCTATCTTTGCGATCGTGCTAGTAGCGATAGTCTTCATCAAAGCGTTGGTGCGCTTTGCAAAGCCTTTTACTTCCTGTTCCAAAGTTGAATTTACACCAAGCGAATCCACAAGCGTAACTAGCGGAATGTTATACGCTTCCAACTTCTCTACAAAGGAATTTGCCTTATCAAGACCTTCAATAGAGATATAGTCTCCTTCCGTAGCAATTACGCCGACGGAAATGCCGTTGAGTTTTGCAAGCGAACATACGACTTCGGTTGCGTACTCGGGGCAATACTCCACAATACTCTTTTGGTCAAATATAAATTCTGTTCTTTGTTTAGCGGAAATTTTCTTTTCAAGATTGGGGTTTACTCTGTTGGGATCGTCCTTTGCGTCTCCCTCGTCAGACAACAATACGGAAGTAAGTTTTTGAAGTTGTTTTGCCAAATCTTTTGCGTCATTGAATACGAATTGCGCTAAGTCGGTATTACCCTCGTACGCCTTATATCCAAGTTTAGCCTTATAATCTACAGGGAACGACTTTGCGTCGGACACGAGATACATAGGCGAATTGACGGACATCACTGCGTCTTTTGACATAAAGACAAAATCTGCTCCTGCAACGAAAGTAGCCATCATTCCAACCGCAACGCCTTTGACAATGCAGATATGCGGAACTTCGTCAGCAATTTCAAAACCGCCGGCAATGAGTTTTGCATATCCTTCCATTACGCTTGCGCCCTCGCCTACTCTTGCGCCGCAACTGTCGATTACGGAAATGAGCGGCGTACCTGCCTTGATAGCCCTTTGCATACATTTGTAAATCTTATTGGCGTGAGCCTCGCTCAAACTTCCCTTGAGCACGTCGGCGTTCTGCGCAAATATATGCACTGGATTGCCGCCAAGCGTAGCGTAGCCTGTAACAACGCCTTCGCCTAAAGCCTCTTGAGCGTCGTCAAAACTCTTGCCAGTAAGAAAAACGTCAGTCTCGACAAAACTTTCGGCGTCAACAATGCTTTCGATAAAAGACTTGACGTTCTTCGTAGCCTTGTCAATTGCTTTCGCGCTAGCCGAGAGTGTATTGTTCTCCATATAAACCTCCAAAATATTGTATATATAAATGATTTATTAACAAAATATTGTACAGACTAAAAATTCAGTAAAAATTCAAGCCTAACTTTTGCAATCAAAACTATTATATTGTTATTCGCAATTTTTTGCAAGTAATTTAACAAAGAAAATCTAATTTAATTTGATAAAATA
>JAIDRT010000007.1 GCA_029061605.1 Clostridia bacterium
GAACTAGAAAAACTTTTTTCTAACAAAGAATTAATAAAAATTGGAGTAGATGAAATAGTTTCATTTAATAAAATTGAAGCATTAAAAAATGATATTATACAAAAGCAATTTGAAGGAAGATACTTAAGCGATATTTTATCTAGACTTAAAGAATATAATAAAACTGTTTTTGATAATATAAATTTCCCAAATTTGATGGAAATGGTGTCACGAAGAAATATCCATATACATAATAAAGGTATTGTAGATGATAAATATAGTGAAAAATATAATATTTATGGATTAAAAAAGGGAGATTTTGCTTTTATAGACAATAATTATCTATTAGCAAATGTTTTCAATACTCTACTAACTTTCGCTCAAAATCTGCAAAATTTGTTGGATAATAATTCAAATTAATCATATTTAATATATACACAGTATATATTACTCCCCTAAAACATCTGTGTTTTTATCGTTCCCCACGCTTTCCGCCATAGCCAAGAAGTTGCTACTTGGCGAGTAATAGAAAGTGAGATGACTCCCATCTCACTTTTTCTATTCCCCTGCTTTTATGCAACTTCTTATCATAGTTTTGACTTCGGATTGCCGAATTTGTGACGCTCGCACAAGACGCACCTGCTTGCTCGCTATTCCGTCACTGCGTTCCTTACAAATCCCTCTTTCTCCGCCATTAGGAAACTGTACGAACACACGCCAAAGTGAGTTCGTACTTTTTTTAAACTATTTATATAAGAGTGTAAAATTATTGTTTACTCTATAATTTTACGTGTTAAGTTTTTTGCTCTTTAGTGTTATTTATAATTCTTAAGATAGTCCGCAACCGCCCTTGCTATATGCCAAAACATCACGGGCGGTATCGCATTACCTATTTGTCTATAAGCATCGCCTTCTGACCCAACAAATTTGAATGTCTCAGGAAAAGACTGAATACGAGCAGCCTCACGAGGCGTAAATCGTCTGTACAATTCTTTGTCTGGATCAACCAACAAGACTGGGTCGCGAGAATTTATGCTCATTTTTGCCAAATGACTTGTTATTGTTAGACACGGAGACTCCAACGACTGCGCCAATCCACGTTTCATATTATTCCTTGCGTTCTTCATCCCCAGTACGGCTTTTTCAGAAAAATAATACTTCTGTTCAGATATCGCAAGTTCAGATATTGCAGTAGATAACGGCACCCATTTGCCTTCAAATGTTTTTTTGGGAAAAATAAATTCTTTTTCCAAATCCTTTCTAATGCAAATCATTATCATACGCTCACGTTTTTGAGGAACCCCATAGTCAGCAGCATTTAACAACTGGCAATATGTATAGTATCCCGCTTCATCAAAAGCCTTTCGTATGGTATCTAATATTTTTCCATTGCGCAAAGTCATCAAACCTTTTACATTTTCTGCAATGCAAATTTCTGGTTGCTTATCCTTTGCAATACGTACCATTTGCTTGTACAAATTCGCTCTATCGTCAAAAGGGTCTTTTGTGGGATTAACAGTGCTAAATGATTGACAGGGAAAACCTCCGACCAAAACATTATGATCAGGGATTTCTTCTGAAGATGTGTCGCAAATATCCCGACAAACAATTTTCTTTGTATTAAAATTCGCTTTTAACGTCTCAATGGCTTTGTTATTTATATCAGTAGCGTAAATTATTTTAAATGGAAGTTTTGCATATTTCTTTTTATTATACTCAAAACCACCTAGCATACCGCAATCAGAGCCACCGCATCCACAAAACAACGAAACTACTTTATACATATCTTACTCCAAAATTGCATCTACTGCATTATTTGAAAAATCCACTCTATAGACTGTAGGAACAATTTGTATTAAACCATTCTTTTCTTTTTCGCTGATATTATTCAAAATAAATACAACTACCCCATCCCTAGTAAAATACACTCTATAGATAGAATAAAAATCTTTATGTTGAAGTGCTGCAACCCATTCGTTGCGAGTTATGTTGATAGTATCAACCCAAGTGCTATCAGAAATATCAAGAGCCGTGACTCTTTTTGTAGATTTAACTTCTATATATTTAACAAATTCTGCAAATTCACTGTTTTCAGCAACTACTGACTGAATGTCATAGCCTAAACCTTTTGTACGTCCAAGCGGAAGAACCTTGTTCATTAATCTTGGATTAAATTTTCCTACGCGATTTCTCTCGTATTCATATACATACTGTTCCCCCTCATCCCCAAGTTCAATATTAGAATCGCCATTTGACCGTGATTTTATAACTTCCTTTTCTTCTACGACCAACGCATCAATTTTTGTATTAAATTGACTAACCATATCACTTATTCGCGAATAGTAGTAGTCCCAATCTTGATATAAGCGTTCTCTTCCTACAACAGTAGAGGTATCATATGAATAAATATCAAAGGCTGGTTTATCTAAACAGCATTTTGAGAAAATATCTACGCAAGCCATCTCTTTTTTGTTTAATACAACTTGTTTATTATGACTTATATAAATTAAATTTGCTAATTCCAAATAATTTAACTGTTCCCTGATATGTTGCATTGTATATGACGACGCTTTATTCGGAACTATGATCTTGCGCACTATTCCGCGACGCCTATCTTCTTTAATTTGATTTAAGACTTCTTCTGGCGTGGCTTTTCCTTGCAATACATCTAATGCATTTAATATATAATACCCAATATCATTAACAGTCAATATTATTCGCATCTCCTCTGCCAATCTCAAACACTTGATAATAAAAGGATATGGACGCAAAGATATTCCCAAATCGATATATGGTTGCAATGTTTGTATCTTATTCATACCGTTTGGAAATTGCATCTTATAACATACATCTTTGAAGAATGCAGGCTGATCGTTGTCACTCAAAAACTTTTTCGTTCTTTCAGATGCATAGTATATTTCATCAGCCGCAAGATAATACATACCAAATAATTTGCCCGCAATCTCTGTTCTATGATTATCTAAAGTCTTTTTCAAGACCGTTTTATCAGTATTTTTACCGTGAAGAATTTTCACAAATTCTTGATTAAACCGACTTTCAAACTCTTCTTTCGCACAAGGACATATTTCATCAATAATCATTGCATACGAAGGCAATAAATTATCCAATTCTCTTTTAGACTTCCCTCTAATAATTATGCATCTATATTGATTAGAATGATTATACATTTTGCCTCCTTAAATATTCCAACACTTTATTTGCTAATGCTTCTGCCAAGAGAGGCGGAACAGCATTACCTACTTGCTTTAGTTGGCTTGTCTTAATACCAAGAAATCTAAATTCGTCAGGGAAAGATTGAATTCTTGCAGATTCTCTAGCAGTAGGTACTCTATTTTCTTTATAATGAAAATGATGATTATGACCCGTATCAATAGTAAAACAAGGTTTATTACTATCCATTCTTGTCCACGCGATATGGACCTTTCTAGTACTCCAAAGTTCTTGCGGTAAATCTAAATAATTTCCTCCGTCGGGAACCATACTGATTATTTCTTTAGTTCTAGCATTATGAATCGTTGCAACGTGATTCCACAATATATCACTATTTCGTCGCATTTTACGCTGATAATCATTATCTGGCAATAAGACATATTGTGTTTCATCAGGTAATGCGACTTCGTCAGAAATAAAATCCAAGTCTGAAATGGCGTCTCTACAAGTTATTTTAGTATCTTTTGTTGATGCAATGGGGAATTCAAAATATTGCTCATTAAAAACTTTTCGATTTAGCCCAACAAAAAACACTCTTCGACGACGTTGGGGAACGCCATAATCATCAGCAATTAAAATTTTCCACGATACATTGTACCCTATATTCGAAAAGTCTTGCAAAATTGCATCCTTAACTTCTCCATTTGCCATACTAATAAGTCCAGGGACATTTTCCATTACAAATACTTTTGGCTGAATATCAGATACAATATTTACAAAAGACTTATACAGATTATTGCGAGGGTCGTCAATCATACGCTTTCCCGAAATAGAAAAACCTTGACACGGAGGACCTCCAATAATAATATCTATATCAGTCCTATCTACACCAGACACTTGAAGTAAATCTTGCGCTGTCAATTTTGTTAAATCGTCGTTAATTATTTTGCTTTGAGGAAAATTATATTTATATGTAGTCGTTGCGTCTGCCCATATGTCAACACCTAAAAGAGGGATACAACCTGCTTGAGCAAAACCTTGTGTAAAACCACCGCATCCACAAAATAAATCTAAAAACTTAACATCTTTCATTATTCTTAATCCTCTTGTCACTTGGTTTTTTTGCATTTTGAGGAATAGCCCAATTTTCGCCCAATTTAAAAACTCCTTCTATCCTTCCTTTTGCGCATAGTATTTGAACTCGCCGTTGCGATATCTTCCAAATATCTGCGGCTTGACTTGCAGTCATATACTTATTTTCCACTATAACCTCCATATTATTCTATGGGACGAACAATATTATTTTATCACACTAGTTCTCAATTCGCAAACAATATGACTTTTCTATCAATATTTTTGTATAGTATTTATGCATTTTTAAGATATTTTAGACGTATTATATAGTGACACAATCAATACCGTTAACTAAAATAGTATCTATTCACATTCTGTTGCGGCAACGATTGAACTTCAAGGTAGCACGTCTCCCCCTACTTCAGGGGCTACGTTGCATAAGGCTATTCGCGGCAACTTTATGCAATCAGAGACAAAGAATATATAATATAGGAGATATTTTATATGGAAGAGAACATCACAAACACAATTGCGCTTGCGGAGGCACCTGTAACAGCGGCAAATATGGGCGAGGAACTTTGCGGCTCGGAAAACATCCTTGACACCGTTCACCTTAAAAACCTAGTAGACGACCTTTCAAAACTTTATGGCACGTCAGTTTGCACAAAGGTTGCAAAAGACAAAAAGATTGCGGCAGAAAAACGCCTCATTGAAGCAATCCGCGCCAACCTTGACCGCTACGAGGTCTAAGACCTATTCAACAAAAGCAATTGTACGGACACACGTCAAAGTGAGTTCGTACTTTTTTTTGCATTGATTCGCCAATTATGGCAATTAATTTTGTTGCGTGTGAGTTGATTCGCTGTTTATGGGTAATACTTTTGACTAAGCGTATGGTATAATAACAGTATCAAGCACGGAGGTATTCAACTATGGATATGCAGAAAATAGGCAACTTCTTAGCCGAATTACGCAAAAGCAAAAATCTCACTCAAGACGAATTGGGCGAACAAATCGGCGTCACTAATAAAACCGTTTCGCGCTGGGAAAACGGAAATTATTTACCGCCAGTCGAAATGTTGCAGATGTTGAGCAAATTATATGACGTAAGCATCAACGAATTGCTATCAGGCGCGCGATTGAATGACGAGCGCTATAAAGAAAAGGCGGAAGAATATATCGCTGTCGATTTGATGAAAAAAAGTAAAGAAGCAAAAAAACGTTTGATTATTTCTATTATTGTTGCTTGTATAACAATTCTTGCCGGTACGGCAATAATACTTTTGCCTGCTCTGCTCTCGGCGCCTATTTGGTTGCGAATAATTTGCATAGCATTGTCGGCTGTAATAATTGTTCTTGGCATTGGCGTTTGTTGCGTGCTTACGATTGACGCAGGCGTCTATGAGTGTCCCAATTGCGGAGAAAAATTCGTGCCGTCTATGAAAGATTTTATTTTTGGAGCGCATACTTTTACCAAAAGAAAATTAAAATGCCCAAAATGCGGAAAAAAGAGTTATTGCAAAAAACGATTAAATAAAATTTGACGATATAATTCAAACAATGACCGGTAATATTCTCTATCGGTCTTTGTAATTGTATTAGAACGACTACTGATACACGCAAAAGGAATATGCTACCCTCTTGTATTTGCATAAGAAATCTGGTATAATAATAAAAAAAATTTAACTATACAAAAAGTGTAAATTAAGGGATTGAAAAATCAATGGGCATAGAAGTCAATAATTTATTAAGCGCTACCAATCGAGATGAATTTCGCAAATGGCTTTCTAATCACTACGCGACCGAAAAAGAATGTTGGGTGGTCGTTAAACGAGGCGAACCGAAAAACGACAGTACATTTTGGTATATAGACGCTGTAGAGGAAGCGATGTGTTTTGGTTGGATAGATAGTACAACTAAATGTCTCGAAAACGGTATTACAGCGCAAAAATTTGCGCCTCGCAAGTCAAATTCATTATGGTCGGAACTAAATAAAGAGCGGTGTCGGCGTATGGAAAAATTAGGCAAAATGACTGATGCAGGACGCGCGGTATTGCCAGATATGTCGCCCAACGGCTTTGTAATTGACGAAAGAATTTTAAAATCATTGAAATCAGACAAAACGGTATGGGACAACTTTATGAGTTTCCCGCCTTTATATAGACGAGTACGGATTGACACCATACAAATAAAGAAAAAACAACCTGAATTATTTAACAGTCGTTTTCAAAAGTTTATTGAAAATACACGTCAAGGCTTAATGTTTGGCAAATGGAACGACAACGGACGACTTATTGTAAAAAAACTTACAGAGATGACGCTTGACGAACTATGGCAACTCTTCCCTATCTTTTTGACAGAGCATCAGCCTTGCTGGATAGAATGGTATAACGAGGAAATAGCGCAACTGAAGACTTTGTTGCCATCTTACGTAGAATATCACCATATAGGCAGCACCGCCGTCAACGGTATAATGGCAAAACCCATAATAGATGTAATTATTGAGACAAATACAGACTCTCAATTAAAAGAAGTTGCCGAGATATTGCATAGTCAAGGCTATATCGTTATGTCGTCGAGCGAAAATAGAATATCGTTAAATAAAGGCTACACTGAATACGGCTTTGCGGAAAAAGTATTCCATTTGCATTTAAGGCTTAAAGGCGATACAGACGAGATATACTTCAGAGACTATCTCAACGCTCACGCGGAAGTTGCGAAAGAATATGAAGAGTTAAAATTGCAACTTTGGAAAAAGTATGAACATAACAGAGATGCTTATACAAATTCAAAAACGCAATTTGTAAACAAATATACTCAACTTGCAAAACAAGAAATTTAATAGACCGATAGAATTACTCTCCTATCGGTCTATTTTGTCTAACTATTTTAAAATAATTTTGTTATTTCTTTTTAACGCTTTTGCCAGAAGTCGACTTTGACGTCGGTTTAGCAGACGTTTTTGCTGTCGTCGTTGACTTACCTGCCGTAGACGAAGCGGTTTTCTTTGCCGCTGAAGTAGACTTGGTCGTCGCAGACTTACTTGCCGACGACGTCTTAGCAGTCGTAGATTTGCTTACCGTCGATTTTGACTTACTAGCAGTTGCGCCTGCTGCAACAGATTTAGCCATTGTCTCTTGAGACTGCTTTGCGGCGGTAGTTCTCGTCGGCGTAGACAAGTTTGGCTGAGGCTTAGCGCTTACAGTTGCAACAGCGCCCTGCTCTTTCTTTTTCTTCATAATAAAGAATACTGCAAGTGCAATAGCCGCTACTGCAACAACTGCGACTGCGCAACCTATTATTATGCCTGCCACGTTTGACTTAGAATTACCATCGGGAACTATGCCAAAATTATCCGTTACTTCGCCGTTGAAAGAAATCGAAACGCCTTTGCTTGCATAATTATTTGCAATCTCTTGAGACATAAACTTGACTTCAAGCGTATTGCTAGATTCAAGTTCTGCCTTTGTAAGCGTAAGTTTTCCGTTCTGATACTTTTTAACGTCGACGACCTTACCGTTGAGTTGTACGCAAGCAATTGCGAATCCGCTGTCAGGAGTGATATCGTAAGTGATTGAATCGCTTACTTGAGATATACCGCTCTTGCCGCCTGTCGTGACTTTTCCGCCAACGCCGCCGTTGACATACGCATAGACATTGGCAGTTGCGCTCTCGGTCACTGCTGCGCTGGAGTTCTTAACCTGAACGATAGTAAACGGACTGAAACTCGTAACCTTTGCGATAAGTCCGTATTGAGTGATTATAGCCGGAATTTCTTCTACGCCTATAATGTTGCCTTTATCATCGTGCTTATAGTGATATATCTTGAAAGTCGTACCTTCGTCTTCGGGGCTATATCCCTCCGGGAAACCGAAAGCGACTTGCATAAAAGAGCCGTTGGGAACCTTTTGGACGCATCCGCATATTTGCAAATCTATTTCATAAGAAGCAGAAGCTAGTATCTCATCGTCTTTAATGCCCATTTCGTTCTTCAATACGCCGTCCATTTCCTGCTCTTTCTGCGCAGTAGGTTTAGTTGCTACAAGCACAAGTTGACTGCGTTGACTTTCAGCGTAATAGTTGCCGCTTTCGTCCTTAAAGTCAGTGACTGACACGTCGGAGTTATCCAATAAATTCGGCTCTCCGTATGCAAGCATATAAAGTCTGCCGTCATTGAAAACTCTGCTACAAATCACGGTCTTTCCTTCAAAAGCAAATCTAACCGGGGTCGGAGCTTTTTGGGAATAAGAACCGACAAGCCCCAATGGCGTAAAGTAGTACGGAGTCGAGTTGTGAATATACATTTTGCTTGGAGTCAACGTAAACGTAATCGTCTTGTCGCCGTCCCAATTGAAATTTTCAATCTTTGCGGAATCTTTTATAGTATCGTTGCCGCGCAAAGTATACAAATCCATTCCTATCTTATCCTCGGTAAAGCCTGCGTCAAGTACAAGCGTTTCGTCGTAAATAATCTCGACGTCATACGTACCGTTAACAGGCAAATCTCCTGTATTGGAAGGAGTAACCGATAATGCGTTGGGAGGGAGTTTGTACGTTCCAAACCCTTCGTTGAGATAAGGCGCGGTCGGCGCAAACCAAAAATCGTCGTCCGTAAGTTTATCCTCGTCGTATGCTACAATAAAATCACCTGTATACATATCGCCCTTAGCGTCGGGAGCGCGTTTTATCAATGCAAATCTTATGTACATAACTTGCGCTGAAATACCTTTAAGCGCAGTTTCACTGTCACTCACGTCATATATTTCATACTCAAATATTTCTTTGATCGCATTATTGATTGCAATAATGTTATTCCAAGATGTCCACTCTGTTTCTGCGCCACTGTTGTTGTAACCGTAACTATACGCCAAATACATACCTTGTTCT
Organism: Clostridia bacterium; assembly: GCA_029061605.1. Lineage (GTDB taxonomy): Bacteria > Bacillota > Clostridia > Christensenellales > UBA3700 > RACS-045. The sequence continues at coordinate 9,112 of JAIDRT010000007.1, forward strand.
TGTAGTTTCAGCGCGCCCATACCTTCGTATGAAACCGTTATGTCCAAGGTTCTGCCTTGGTTTTCGGTTTCGTTATACGAACCTATTACCGTCATTCCGTTTGCGTCGCTATCCACGCCGTAGTTATATGGCTTCAATGCGGGATAACGCAATTCAAAGCCCGACGATGACACCGAACCGTCTTCCATATGAGTAACAAACAACTTTTCACTGCCCAACAACATCCAAGGATTGTTCGCGTTTTCAGCGTTATAAGTTACGTCGACAGCATACCACATACCGTCCACCTTAACGTAGTTCCACATATGCGGCTGATAATTTACACCGTCTGCACCTGCATATCCCGATACGCACACGCAAGGAATGCCAAGTCTGTCCATAACAGCCTTAAAACTCTTTGCGTAGCCTTCGCACACCGATTCGTTGTTTACCAACGCGCCGTATGACGTATAGATAAAATCTGCTTTGGGAGTGTCAATATTGCGTCCGTTCTTAATTTCCGTTCCAAAGCCGTACTTATTGTGCTCAACAATATACTTGTTGACGTATTCTATCTTTTCTTTTACGCTGTTCAATTTATTGGCGCCGTCAACAATTTGCGCGATTGCTTTGTTATAATTCTGTATAGCGTCATTGACTGCCGATTCGCTGCTTATACTTGAACCTGTATACAGTGACAAAACTCTGCTTGAATCAAGATATGCAACGTATTCTCCGTTTTGCATACCCGCAGTAATGGACGTAGAGAAAACGTCTATGTAGAACAAGTCGGGATGATCCATATAGAAAGCGTCGCGTCCGACACCAAAAGACTTTGCAAGTCTATTGTCGTCCGCTCCGTTGACATATGCCTCAGCCTCGGCTTTTGTCACAACTCCGTTGGCAATCAAGTCGTATTGGAGTGTGCCCTTCTTAAATTCGCCGTTGTTGGCAAGTGTCTCGTATGCCTGATAGAATCTTTTGGCAATTTGATCAGTTGAAATTTGATCGTAAAAATATTTATAGGCATAATCAGTATCAGTATCTGCCAAAGCGTAACCGCCGAATATAATGCAAGATCCGACAATCATCAAAACTGCTATGGCAACTACCATCGCCAAAACGCCTATGCGCTTTGTTGTTAAAGATTTCATAAAACCTCCAAAAATATTTTTTTCATATTATACACAATTCGACAAAGATTTGCAAGCCATTTTTGCCCTAAAACGCATTCTTTTACATTTGATAAATCATAGTTTATATGATAATATCTTGCGTAGTAAATTAATCCGCAATAACGTTAAGCCACGTTTTAAAAACACTTTTGAATAGCATTATTATTTTTTCAACGCCAATACGTAACTGTCGTCTATACGCCTGTATATCTCCTCAATCTCCATTGAGCCGTCAAGACAAATCGTAATCCAAGACTTCTTATTCATATGGTATGCAGGAAAATATCTTTTGTTGTCGATAAGGCTTTGCACCTCTTGAGGACTTACTCTCAAATCAATGATTTCAACTTTTTCTTCGCTATCTATTCCAAGTTTGCTTTTGGGTACAATCAAAATCAATCCATACCATTTGCTGTTGTCTTTTCTGCGCCAAATCGCATTGTCGTCAAACTTCTTCCACAAAAACTCCAACTCATCTCCGTATTTTGTCCTAACGTATTCTATGACGTCTTGTGAATACTTACTTTTGAAGACTTGCGTAATGCAACACTTTTCTGCAATATCGCGCAATACTCTTTCATATTCTTGTCTTACGCTGCCAACAAAACTGCCTACTGCGTCTTCTGCCAAAAAAAGTGTGTATTGCTCCTGCATTTCCAAGTCGACGACTTGAGTATTGATTGTCCCCTTTTTGTCTATGGATATGAACAAAGTCATTTGCTTGTCCAATATCTCAATTTGATATTCGTAATTCTCTTTGTTTAGGACAAAGCCATATTGCGATAACTTGACAAAATCAATTACTTTTTTCTTAAAAATCTCCTCAATTATTCCATTCATATTTATCTATCCTATCAACATAAAAAATCCCAATGCCTTCTGTTAAAGTTGACATCAGGATTTTATATTATTTACGTATTATTATTGCGAGTCATCCACGAAGTCGTTTTTGGTCGGCTCGTCGTCTTGCTCTTGAGGAGTAATGTCGTCTGCTTCCTCTAACGGCTCTGCGACGTCGGCAGTTGAGTTTGTTTCTTCTGCGTTTTCGTCAACTTGACCTTCTTTGTTTTCTTTCGCGTCGCCTACCACGTCTTCCAAGATATTCAAATCGCCCTCTTCTTGCTGTATCTCCTCAGCGTTGACTGCCCTCGCTTTGAGTTGAGCGACTATCTCAGCGTGCTTTTTCTTATCCAAATTGTAGAAGAGCAAACATATCAACATAAGTCCGCTGGATATTGCCGACATCCACAACGCTACGTTGCCATAATTCTCGGCTATCGCAATGAGTTCTGGCGTCGCAGTGGTAACAGTGTCAGTAACTTGATAATTGTATGGATTAAAGCCCATCTTGGATTGCACAGCCGCAGGTATCAACGCAGCCGCTTGCGACACAACCAATGGCAATTGATATGCAAAAGTCTGGATAAATCCCTCAAGTCTATATCCGCTCTTTGCTTGCTGTAAGTCGCCTATCTCAGAAAGGATAAGAGGTTGCAAACTTCCAAGACAGTTAAACATAGATACGAATCTTATTATAGTAATAACGTACGGAGACCAACTGCCTTGCGGGAAATGTTGCAATCCTATCAATGCGCATATCAAGTTGGCGCTTAAATTGCACACTTGCCAGAAAATCAATATCGTGCGGTTGTTGAACTTGCGCGTCATCCAAGGAAGAAGTATCATATTTGGAGTCGTCGCAAAGCCGACTACGAGCGAAAGTCCGCCGAAGATTGCCGCCGCTGACGCCATATCGGTTGCGTATTTGACTCTGGCAATTACTTCCCAACTCAAATCTATCGTACCCTTAAGACAGCCCAAACAAACCGCCAATGTGAAGATCATAAGAGGTTTGTTTTTGACTATCATCTTCAAACCTTCAATTGTAGATACCTTTTCTTTCTTCTCCTCTTCGGGAGTGACGTATACTCTTTCTTTTACGCCAATCAGCGCGAATGTGAGCGCTATGCCGACGACTGCGCAAAATACTCCGTATATTCTAGCAGCGCCTACGTCACCGTTGCCACCCCATTTGACAAATACGCCCTTGAGTGCGTTCATTATCGTTGGAGCAAAACCAATGACGAGTCCTATAGGAGCCCATACGTCTGTTCTTTCTTGTTGATTGGGAGTAACTACGCCCGGAAACATATTGAACGTGTTGTACCACAAATTCCACATCAACAACGTCGGCGTGCATAACATATACACGTAAATTATTCTTTGCGTTTGATTGAGGCTTTGGGGAGACCATATTGAAATCGCGCCCAAAATGGCTACGACAGGAGCCAAGAAAAGTATGTATGGCTTATATCTTCCAAACTTAGTCTTTGTGCGCTGTATCATTCTGCCGTATAGCGGCGTGACGATAAGGGCAAGCACACTTGCGACCAAATACATTATCGTCGCGTGCAAAGTACCGCTGTCACCCAAATTGTAAAGCAACGGAATCTGACTTACCGTCACGTACATTGATACTAGATTGGCTATAAAACTTATGCCGAGACTTGATACGCCAAATCGCAATATCTCTTTTAAATTGAGAAATCTTCCCTTTGGCGGTTCTTTCCAAAATCTTTTGAGATTGTTGCCGAGCGCCGCCGCTCTTTTTGCAAATTTCTTCTCGGAGGCAGGTTGTTTACTCATAATGCCCCCTCAATAAAGATAAATAACTGTTTCATAATTACCCCTAAATAAAAGTCACTGTATCTATTATATAATCTAAATATAATACAAGTCAATACAAAATTTTAATAGTTTTTTAATTTTACAAAAATATATTTTTTAAGTAGTTAAAACTTGAGTTTCTCTTGATTTTGCTATATAAATTCTCTCGCTATTAGGCAATTTGATTGCAAAACCAAAGGTTTTAAAATGGTGGAACTGAGGGGAGTTGAACCCCTGTCTGAAAAAGTTCATACGACACTTTCTACACGCTTATTGAACATATATTAGTCCCTGACGTACTCTATTCACGGAGAGCGTTTTGGCAAGCCTTTGATATTGTCAGACGTTAAAGGCGTGTGCGCCCGACCCTGTTCCACTGATTGATGCCGTATCCCAAGCCGTGGATTCTTGGGGCGACAGGCTACGGCCAATTAGGCAGCGAAAGCCAATTCTTTGTTGTTATTTGCGTTTAATTTTAATTTTCCGTTTTTACGAAGACGAGCCTTCGGCGTGCTTATCCCATACCTGCTTTCCCATCGAATCCGGTACAGCCCCATAATTATAGGTACATAAGTATTATATGTATAAATTGCAGTCTTGTCAAGATTTAAATTTGAATTGCCGTTTCAAATTTTTGGAATAAACTCAAATCAGTCCTTTGACTTGTAATACAATCCGCAATGGCAATATCCCTCAAAGTTGGGATCTGCTATCTGCTCTCTGAATTCCTTGCAGACGCATTTGTTTTCTTCAATCATCTGAACTCTGCAAGGACAATACCCTCCGCGCGCTTTGAGACCTTCTTTAATTGCGTCGACAATTTCTTTATTCTCGTTGAATCTTACCATATTCCCTCTTTTAAACTAATAGTATCTAAATCATACAATATTTTTTTAAGTATGTCAATTACGTTTAGAGCCTGCGCTAGGCTACACATAATTTTGTCCAAAGGTTTTGATATACCTAGACGCGCTTTACTTCTGCAGGCTTTGGCAACCTCTCCGCTATCTTAATATTATTGCGAGCAAAAGCCTTTTTATACTTAAATTGCATCAATAGGTAATAACTTGCAAGATACAAGACGTCTACTCCAAGCCAAGCGCAAGGATTAGACAGGCACAGTCCTAAATAACTCCATACTTTGACGAGCAAGAAAGCCGCAAGTATACGCATACCCAATTCAACAACACCGCCTATTGTCGTAAGCATACTGTAGCCCATACCTTGCAATGCGTTGCGGTATACGTAGATTATGGCGAGACCGATATAAAACACTCCTTGCCAGAAGAGATATTTTTTGGACAAAGATAACATTTCTGCGCTTGGGTCCTTGACGAAAAGACTTGTCAAAAGGTCGGAGCCAAAATATACCAATATTCCGCCGAGTATTGCAAGTCCCACGCTGACAAGCATTGCTTGATTGACGCCCTTATTTATTCTGCCAATCTCGCCCGCGCCAAAGTTCTGTCCAACGTATGTCGCAACCGAACTGCCCATAGCGACAAGCGCCTGCGTAATAAGACTGTCTATCTTGCTTGCGGCAGTGTACGCGCTGACGTAAAGCGTACCAAAAGCGTTGAGCGCAGCCTGTTGTACCATAATGCCAACTGCAATGATTGAATATTGAATCGCCATAGGCAAACCTATCTTCAAATGCGCCCAACAAAACTTAAACGACATCTTGAAGTGACGGCGAGAAAGTCGCAGTATCTCATACTTTTTAAACATATATATTGCGCAAGCCACTCCAGAAATCAATTGCGATATGACGGTCGCCCAACCTGCTCCCGCAACGCCCATCTTGAATACGACTATAAAGAGCAAGTCCAATCCCACGTTGATGACAGAGGCTAGCACCAAAAACAAAAGAGGTATCTTGCTGTCGCCAAGCGCTCTCAATATGCTTGACACCAAGTTGTAAAGCATCGTTGCGCCAAGACCTGCAAAGACAATGACGATATAATCGTAAGAATATTGGATAATCTCGTCAGGGGTCTGCATTATCTTAAGTATAGGCATTGTCGTAAATACGCTTGCAAAAGTCAACACCACCGTCAATACGGCGCTCAATACTATCGAAGTCGCGACGCTTGACTTAACTCTCTCTTCGTCCTGATTGCCAAAATACTGACTTGTCTTGACGGAAAAGCCCGCCGTAAGTCCTTGCACAAAACCTATGATAAGAAATGCAAGCGAAGTCGTTGCGCCAACGCCTGCAAAAGCATTGTCGCCCAAAGTGTTGCCGACAATGATATTGTCCACCATACTGTAAAGTTGTTGGAATACGTTGCCAATAAATATAGGCAATGCAAAGAATAAAATCTGTTTGAGCGGTCTGCCCTTTGTCAAATTCCTGACCATAGTTTTCTCCGAATTAAGACCTATAATTTTCCCACCTCAATTCGAGTCAACTTGTAACCGTATGTCATTATACTACTTTTATAAAAAAAGTAAAGAAAAATAAAGCAGATTTTTTTAAATGTTTAAATTTGTCAATTTGATAAATATTCTGTGTGATATTTTGTAAATTAAGGTCGCTATTTCTTGTCATTAGGATTAGATTCTTCGACTTCGCTTACGCTCCGCTCAGAATGACGACACAAGGATAGAGATTTCTCCACTTCACTTCGTTGCGGTCGAAATGACAAAATTCTATATCACTATTACCTATTACCTAAAAAAACTCCCTTCTCTCGCCCAGCGAGAAGGGAGCGGCGTAATATGCGCAAAATTACTATGCTCTCTAATCGTTCGGCAAGAAGAGAGATAGGCAATAAATAAAATAGCGGATTTTTTGTCAAGATAATATTTAAAGAAAGCCGTCGTACTTGCCGTACGACGACTTGAATTAAGTGCTATATTGGCGGAAAAGACGCATTTTAGATTTGCATAGCCTCTCTTCTTGCCGAACTTCAATATTCAAATTCGACTACCATCTCGTGATAGCGCACCACATCGGCTTTGAGCACAAGTTGGGTGTTGACCTTATCCTTCTTGGTATAGTAGGATATGACTTCTTCGTTGTAAATCTCCAAAGAATTGATTCTATTCTTACCCTTGCTGTAAAGCACCGTGAGGCGATTGTTGTCCATACCGTAGACGTTGTCCCAATTATAAGAGATGTCTTCTCCGAAGTTAGACCAATAAGCCTTGCCGCTTTCGTCATTGAGCGCTCTGGTAACGACTGCTCCGTCCTTGTCAAAGACTTGTCTTGACTCTATTCTCATAAAGTGAGTGTAGATTCTGAAGTTGTCGCTTGCGCTGAGACCGTTGTCTGTTATAGTCTCTCCATCAGTATTTGCCTTGATGAAATCAATTGGATTAAATCCGTCGGCAAGACTTCCGCTTGGAACGCCGTCTTTGACCTCGTAAGTCAACCTTTCAAGTACATTGAACTTCTTCTCATAATTCTTGACTTTGTCTTTGTTGTTGTAATAAGTCTTTCTGTCAGTGTCTTCAAAAGTCGTGGTCTTGACGGTATAATTGTCCGCATTAGTATAGTCTATCTCAAAATACATAAAGTGAACGTACTCGTCTGAACCGGACGGCCAACCTGCGTTGCTTTCGTCTCCGCGAGTAATGCAGTTGTTGACAAACGTACCGTCGTCTGCCGTCTTTCTGTAATAAGTGAAAGCGTACATAAAGTTTGCCTTCCAAGCCTTGCCGAACAACTCGTCGGTAAGCGAATTGAGCGTGGTTACGCTCTTTGACACAGATTGAGCGGCTTTGTCATAATATTCATTTTCTTTTTCCTCCGCGCTCTTGCAGCCTGCAAATAAGCAACAAGTCATAGCGACAAGCAAGAGTATAGAGGTAATCAACAAAAATTTCTTTCTAGTCTTCATTATTTCTCCTCCTTATCTTGCGCCTGCGCAATTTCGGCAGCGTCGGTGGTAACTTCTTTTTTGATATTTGACATATCTTCTTGAAGTTGTTGCTTTCTCTCTTCTTCTGCAACTACGGAATATACGTCGGTTTCGCCCTTGACTTCTTCGTCAACGATACCTTCAAGTCGTTTTGCATCCTCAAGTCTCTTGACGGCAAGTCTGCCCTGTATCTCCGCCATCTTCTTACCGCTGAGTTTATAGAACAGTATCGGCACGATAGATATAAGGTTGAGTACGGCAGGTATTATCGTATAAATCGAAAACAAACCAAGTTTTGTAAAATCCGACTGAATTGGCGTGTGGTCGTTGAGGAAAGGCAACGCTTGCGAGAAACCAAAGAACACGAGCAAATAACTCATTGTATAGTCCTTAAGTCCAGAAGATATCTTAGAACGCAAACTCATCAGCGAGAAGGTGATACCCTCGCATCTATCTCCAGTCTTGTCTTCCCAATAGTCAAGCGTATCTGTAGCCATAAGGTGCGGAATAACGTTGAGGATACCAACAGGTATCATTGCGACAAACATCAAAATTGCCACAAGCCACCACGCTTTGCCGCCAATAATATAGATAAAGAATATCAACGCAAGCGCAACGGAGTGCCATATTGTCGCCAATATAAACAACTTCTTGCTGTCCATCAACTTCCTCAGTTTTGGCGCAAGCATCATACCTATCATTGACGCAACGGCACCCGGCAGCGAGAATATAATCTGTAACGAGCCGTTGGCGTATATGTATGACACAACATATATGATCATTGCCGATACGAAGTTGCGGAAGAACGTCAATAAGTTGGAACATATCAACAGCAAGAATTGCTTATTCTTGAAAAGATACTTAAATCCCTCAAGCACGTTGGGCGTACGCGAAGTAGGCTCCAATCTCTCTTTGACGAACTTTGCGCCAAGTACCATAAAGAGCGGTCCGAGTATGCCTATTATCAACGCCATAAGCATATATGAGTTGGGGTAATTGTCATTTGTCAAAATGAGGAACAGCGTCAAAAGCACAAGCGCCGACTGCTCTCCTATACTTCCCAAAATACGGCTTATGGAAATTATCTTTGCTCTCTCATCGGTGTTTGGCGACGCAACCGCCGGCAAACCGTTGAGCGGAACGCCTACTGCGGTACCTAGCACTGAATAGAGCAAATATGTAATCCACATAAACGCTATCTTTCCGCTTGCGCCCATCGAAGCGTAAATGCTTGGCATAAACATTATAATTGTCAGTACGCCCCAAGGAACTGCTGCGCCGAAAAGATAAGGACGCATCTTGCCCCATTTAGTTCTCGTACGGTCGACTATGACGCCCATAATCGGGTCATTGAGACCGTCGAAAATCTTTGAAACCAAAAACATTGTACCTACAGCCGCCGGCGCAATGCCTACGCACACTGTGTAGAAAAAGAGCAAATATCCTTGCACAAGTCCTGTGACTGCGCTTGACGCAAATTGCGCCAAAGAAAAGAATATGTAGTCTCTCTTCTTGAGGTACTTCTTGTTGGCAAGTTCATCACTTGCATTTTGAGATACGGACTCTTCTTGAATAGGCAACACGTCAGCCGCCATCTCTTGTTGAATATTTTCTTCCACTCCAATTCCTCCCTTTTTGAATATTATATACAAGATATAATAACTACGCTAATTTATTATATCAAATATAAATGCATATATCAATACCTATATTTGTAAATTATCATAACGGCGTCATTATAAACTCTGCAATACGCCGCTATTTTTGCAACTTCTTGGTAAAGAAATCGCCTTCCGGATATGCCAATACGAACGCACCCGTACTACTCCAAGCCTGCAACATCGAGCCGTCGGGATGAATGGGCGAGAAAAACTCTATTGGAGTATAGTTGCCCTTCTCCGCATTGTATTCAAACCATCTGGTAAGCGGATAGATATAGTCCATACCTCTCATCAATTTTGCGTACGCATATACGCAAGACAAATACGGCCAGTCTCCGCCGTTGTGATAATAATAAGGCAAAGAAGACTTTTGGACAATGTCCTCAGTGTTCTTATAGAAAGGATATACCGAAAGCGTGCCAAAGTCTCCCGCTCCCTGCTCTTTGTTGTTTTTGCTCTCAAGCAAGTCTTGCATATTCTTGAGCATTCTGTCAATCCTTTCTTCGCTTGTCAAACCAAAGAGTACCATTACGACAGTGTCTATCGAGAGATTGTCCTCAACGAATTTATCACTGCAATAGTTGACAAACCAGCCCTTCTCTTCGTCCCAAAGCAAGTCGTTGATAGCCTTGACGACTTTGTCATATTCATCCGCGTAATCCTTAGACTTGACCTCGTCGCCATAGCAAACCTTGTATATCTCGCTCATTGCAAAGAGCGCTCTCGCATACAATGCCTCGTCATAAGTGACGTAAGTCGAACGGAATACGTTGTCGCACCAATCGCGGCGGTTGTATTCTCCGCCCTTGACCAAGAGTCCTGTAGAGTCAGTCTCTTTCATCAATCTTTTGAGCACAAGATTTGCGCTGTCAATTACTTTGCCTGCCTTGACCTTTTCTTCAAGTATGGAAAAGTCCTTAGTATGTACGAGATAATCATAAAGCATAATAACGAAGAATGACGGCGAATCGTAGTGGTCGCCCCAATAATTCTTGAAATTGAATTTAACTGCCGACGGACATTCGCCCTTTTTGCTTATGCCATTTGCAAGCGTGATAATCTCGTTGCGCACGAGTTCAGGCTTGACAGGCAACACGCTGAGCACCGTCCAATAGGCGTCTCTGTAATAAGTTCTTGCGGGGAATTGATAGACTATGCCCGCCAAAAAACCTTTGAATTTGCCAAGTTCTTTATAGTTGGACAACGAAGCGTTGAGCAATGACTTGTAATACGCTTGCATAAAGTTGCCTTCCAATGGCTTGGGGCAATTGAGTCCGTCTGCATATGCGTCGCAATTCTTGAGCGCATTATCAAAATTCTTGAGCGCGCTCTTGACGTTGCAATTGGTAAAGTCACTTCTTGTGCCTGCGCTGACAACATATCTAAAAGTCTTGGTCTCGCCCGCTTTGACTTGTCCGCCGTAAGAGAACTGATTGTAAAAACCTCTCTCGCTCTCAAGACCGAAAGCCTTGCCGTTCAAAGCAATATCCAAATAGAAATCGCCCATAACTTCGCCTTTAATATACGTCATTCCCTCCAACTCTTCGACGCCTTTTTTGTTTTTCTTCATCAGACCGCCGATTATCTTGGAGATATTGCCTGCATTCAATCTGTTGGCAAGCAGTTGCTGGACGTAAGAGCCAAAGTCTATGCCAAAGTTGGTCACGTTCTTAAAGGTCAAATCTTGCTTGGCGGACACTTTGTTTTCCACATATATGCAGTTGTTTTCCGTATCAAGAAATTGAGTTATTACGATGTCTGCGCCCTTTTCGCTAAAAGCCGTGATTTGCTTTTTGCCAAGCATTCTCACTTCTTTGTCGCACATATATTCAAGCGGTATGCCGTCAATGGTATACAGCGAATAAAACGCAGAAAATACCGAGTACTTGTTCATAACGGCATACTTGGATATACCGCCTCTGCCGTCGAATTGCGCGGTTATACGGTTGTTCGCCACGTCGTAGCATACTTTTTTATGAAACTGTTCATTGACGACTATCTCGCCAATATCTGAATAATTCAATGCCATAATTCTTTCCCTATATCTTTAATAATGAAATTTTACTTTACTCCGTTTGTTTTCTCTTCTTCGATTCTCTTTTGCAACTCTTCGTAATAGGTATCTTCAAAGCCTTCTTCCTGCGGACTTACGGTCCTGCCAAGCCAAGCCGAAAGATGAATTGCGTTGGAGAATGTCAAGCCGTTGAGACCTTCTTCATAATTACCTATGAGTTTGCTCTCTTTGCCAAGCATCACATTGGAGAAATTGCGAATTACGTTGATATGCTGTCCCTTGTCTACGAGAAGTCCTTTCAAAACTTCGTGAGGCATAAACTTGACTGTCTTTTTCTTGCTCTTGGGCTTGCCCATAAATACCGTATTTGTCTTGGAAAATTCAGGCTCCAAAGTCTCAAGTTTTGTAAATTCGAGTTTCATATTGAAATCGTTGCTGCCGGAAATCACCATCTTGCCGCCGTCGCCCGAAATCTCAAGTCTGTTGGTGCCGGGAGCCTCGTGGGTGGAAGTGATGAATACGCCTGTTGCGCCGTTCTCAAAAGTGCAAGTAGCCGTGACGTCATTCTCTACGTTGATTTGTCTGCCGACAGTTCTTGCGATTGCGTTGACGCTAGTTATCTTACTACCTGCAAGCCAAGTAAACAAGTCGAGTTGGTGCGGATCTTGATTGATGAGCACTCCGCCGCCTTCGCCAGCCCAAGTGCCTCTCCAGCCGCCTTGAGAATAATATGCCTGCGGTCTGTACCAATTTGTGATTATCCATACAATCCTCTTGAGATTGCCAAGTTCGCCTGCGTCAATCATAGCCTTTGCGGCCTTGTATATCTTGCTTGTCCTTTGGTTGTACAAAAGTCCAAATTTGAGATTTGGCTTGTTTTCTTTAGCATACTCTGCAACTTCTCTGACAGCCTTGGTGTATACGCCTGCCGGCTTGTCGCTGAGCACGTTGATATCCTTGTCCAGAGCCGCCTTTGCGATCACAGGGTGAGCGTAATGCGGAGTGTCAATAATTACGACATCAACAAGTTTGCTATCCAAAAGCGCTTCGTAGTTGTCAAATACCTTGACTTTGTCGCCAAACTTGCTTATCGCCCAAGCGCGTCTGTCCTCTGCAATATCGCATACCGCAGTCAACACGCCGTTCTTGTCCATACCTGCAAAGAGTTGTCCTGCATATCTGCTGCCTTGCTTGCCTATACCTATAATACCGTATCTAATCTTGCCCATAATTAAGCCTCCTTTTCTGCCTTTTCTATCAATTCTTTTAGTCCGTAATACTGCCAATCCATCATCTGTCGTCTTGATACCTTTTGGGTATGTCCCATACCCTTAGCCTTGTCAATGTCGTGGAATATCTTGCGCCATTTGTTGATATGTTCAAAGGTTATACCAAAGAACAGCCAACCTATTCTGTGGAAGAGCGCCTTGTTGTCTGCGTACTTGCCAGTGTGCGGCTCAAGCGTCATAAAACCGTCATATCCTCTTGCCACAAGATCTTTTATCATATTCTCATAATCGCCTATGCCCATACCAACAGGGACTTCAACTTTCTCCTTAGAGCAGTCTTTGATATGATAATATACCGTGATGTCCTTAAGTTGTTGATACGCGCTAGGCACGTCTACTCCGCACTGAACGTAATTGGATGCGTCAAAGCAAAGTTGGAATTGCGGGTCGTTAATCTCATTGTAAAGTCTCAAGACTCTCTCTGGAGTATCCGCCCAAATTCTCTTCTCGTTTTCGTGAAGGAGTACTACTCCGCTGCCCTTGACGATATCAAGAAAACCTCTTATCTTTTTGACTACCGCCGGAAAATCCTTTTCGTAATCTCCGCTCAATCCTCTGAAAGAAAACATACGGATATACTTGCAATCCATCAACTGACATATCTTGACGAGTTCTTCAAGTTTTTTGCACTGCGACGCATATTTTTCTTCGTCATAAAGCCCCATCTTGCCTATAGGCGAGCCTATAGACGAAAACTTTACGCCATACTCGTCGAGCATAGGTTTGACGTCTCTTTGGAATTCTTCAAGAGTGTAATCGGCAATGTTCTTGCCATTGATTTTTCTTGGACAGAGATAACTCTCTCCATAGTCCTTAATGGTGTCTAATTGCGTCTTCAAATCTCCGCTTACTTCGTCATAAAAGCCTGAAATTTTGATATTTGACATAATACTCTCCTCCGCTTAATATATTTCGTGATTATTTATCTGTCTTTTCTTCTTTGATTTTTTGATTGAGCAATTCTGCGTATACGTCCGCATCCAACGGCAAGTCCACTTCTTTGCCAAGCCAAGACGATTGATTGATTGCATTGATAAGTTCAAGACATTTTGAGCCCTCTTCCAATTTTGCAATCAAGACGTCTTTGCTTTTGCTCTCAAGAGCCTGAACAAAGTTGGTTATTATTCTTGCCTGCTGTCCGTATATTCCGTCGTATATCATTCTGCCAAGACCGTAACTCAACTTATGCTTTTTGCTCTTCTTGTCTGCCTTATTTCCATAATCTCTTGTCGAGAGTTGATTGATTTGGCTCTCGCTCTTTTGATTGAGATAATAATTCATTTTGAATTTTTCTACAACGATCTTGCCCTTGTCTCCGGCAATCTCCAGCCTATTCGTCCCCGGCACTTCGTGAGTGGACGCAGTAAATACGCAGTCGAACGAATCGTATCTCAATACTGCCGTCACGTCGTTTTCTGTAGTGATATTCCTATTCTTTGTTGAGCAATACGCCAACACGCTTTTTGGCATACCCACAAGCCATTGCAATACGTCTAATTGATGTACGCACTGATTGATTAGAGTTCCACCGCCCTCGCCTGACCAACTTGCGCGCCAACCGCCCATATCGTAATAAAACTGAGTGCGATACCAATCGGTGACTATGAAATTGACTCTTTGAACTTTGCCGATTGCTCCGCTGTCAATCAACTGCTTTGCCTTGCGATACATTCTATTGGTGCGCTGATTGAACATCATTGCGCCAATCACGTTGGGGTTTTGCTCAAGCGTATCTATCAATTGTTTGGCTTCTTTGACAGTGACGCTGATAGGCTTTTCGACAAGCGTATTGACGCCTTTGCTTATGCAAGACTTTGCCAATTGCACGTGGCTGTAGTGCGGAGTGGCTATGATAACGCCGTCCAGTTCCTCTTTTGCAAGCATATCCTGCAAATCAGAATAAGCCGCGACTTTGTATTTCTCCCCAAAGTCTTTGAGTTTTTGGCTGTCGACGTCGCACACCGCAACAAGTCTTGCGCCCTTGATAGCGCCCTTTGCAATATTGCGCGCGTGCCTCGATCCCATTCTGCCTATTCCCACAACAGCAAGTCTTTTCATATTCTCCCCTTTAAATTCTCAGCCTTCTATGTATTTGCGTACCTTGACAGGCTGATTGGTAGTGATATTGCCGTCTATTATTTTACCATACTTCTTGAGCGCATTTCCACCGTCTATGCGAAAAACACTCAATTTTAGGTCATATTTTTTACATTCTTCCACAAAATCCAAGTCAATTTTTCGGTAATTTACATTCAAACCCGCATAGTGAGGATTGTTATAACTGTTGATTTTCTCTTTGATTGCCTTGACGTTTTCTTTGCGATACTCTATGCCAACGGAGTTAAACCATACCTGACCGCAATCAATGTAATCGCTGTCTTTGATATTTACGTTGCCTGTAAAAATCAACTGATCTTGCACTCCCACCTCTTTTGCAAGCGCAATTACGTCGCGAATTATACCGCCCATTTTGAGATCGCAATTTATCAACATCCCATTTTGCTTAACTACCTCAAAAGCGTATCTCAACGTCAACTTTCTCTTTGGAAAAAACGATGGCCAGTGCGACAGATACAGCAAATTCCCGCTCTTGTAAATATCGACTTCAAGCGCGTCTGCTTGATATTTATCGCTATTTTTAAAATACGCCTTGGTATTTCTCCCCGTACTATGAGCGCCTCCGTGCGCTGTAATGATCATTTCAAACCTCCCTAATATATATCGGACTTGCTATGAAAATATCGGCGTTCTTTCCTTCAGTCTTGCCTATTCCTTCCACTCGCAAATATCCTTTTACTTCCACAATAATTTCGCATTTTGCCTCGCCGCCGACTATATCCAAAGTCCGCTCGGCGCAGGCGCTGCCGCTGACGACTATCTTTTCCAACGATACGTCGTAAGGATAGTCTTTGCATTTTTTTGCTTTTACACAGAGCGTATATCTGCCTGCTTTTATCTCATCGCCTATCCCATAAGTATTTACGCCGTCGGACAGGTTCAAGTCGACTTGATAGCCCATTGTGATATAACTTCTGCCCCATTCCACTGCGTCGCATATGGACTTTTGCGACAGTATACCGTCAATCCCCAAATACGTATAAGCGTAACTTGGTCCGCCTTCGTCGGGCGCGTGCCAATCGTATCCGTAAAGTGCGCAAAGTCTGTATCCCTTGTCAAGAAGACTTACCCACTCTTGCTTTGCATACTTATTGGCAGGAGAGACGTTGGGATTATAGTGCGACCACACCTCGTAAGACGTCACGTAATCCCAATTGGTTATTTTAAATCTGTTGTGACAACCCATACACAGCGGTGAGCCTATTCGCTTGGGGTGCGCCACCGTCACTATATCGCCCAGTTGTCTTGCTCTGATAATTTTTGCATTTACGTTAGACGGCGTAATGGTCTTCCAATCTATATCGCTGTTCTGTCCGACAACTGTCAGATGTCCCCAAAAAGTCGTCCACTCTATACCGCCCGCGACTACAAGTCCGTATTTCTCGCCGTATCTCTTGACGCTAGAGACGTTGCTAGTCGTGTTGTGATCGGTGAGACATATCGCCTTATATCCGCGCCTTATTGCATTCTGCACGAGTTCTTCAGGTTGCATATCTCCGTCAGAAGCCACCGTATGACAGTGCATCTCCACTCTTTGCCAAGTGAGTTTGCCGTCCTCGCTGTCATTGGTCGTATATTCCTCGCCGTAACCTCCGAAGATGGGATATTCCAAGTCTTGCTCAAATCCCTCAACTTCGACGTCAATATCAATATACTTTGTGACGATACCGTTGATACTTGCCGTCAACGTCCACTTGCCTTGCCTAATCGGCGTTGGAACAAATCCGTTTGACGAGTATTTCTCGCTTATGATATGCCTTTGGTCGGGTGAATGTCTGTGCTCCGTACCCAAATTTTTCTCGCCATCATATAATGACCACGCAATATGATTTGCAAGCGGTATGCACCGCCTCTTGTCCTCATAAGTCAAAGTCTGCGCGACGTCTTGAGTGGCAAGTCCTCTGTCAATGAGTTCTATACAGGAGGCTTCGTCATATTCATATTTAGGCGCGTAAGAAGTATGAATGCAAAGACATTTTAGACCGCTTGGCACCTCAAAACTCACCTCAATATGAGTTTTGTCGTCTTTTGGCAAAATATGAAGTTGAGTACTAAATATTTTCATACGAGCCTTTGCTTGTTGTGCAAACTGTTGTTCTCCTATGGCGAATTGAAGATTAGATTTCTCCATTTCGCTACGCTTCAGTCGAAATGACACATTGTATACTATACTGCTATATGCGCTCACATTTTATATCAGGGATTTCTGACATCATTACCTGCCGTCCTCCCTCGTGTCTCGACAACTCAGCAGCCGTAACGATCCTATGGCTTTCGATAGTATCGGCTATCCAAGTATATTGCATATTAGGATCGGAATTGCCAGTCATCATACCAACCGTGGCTTTGACGATTCCTTGGTCTCCGCCGTAATGTCCTTTAATTACAGGTATGATATTTACGACGACTTTCTTTTGCTTTTTACCAAAAAGTTTGAGTATTATTACGCTTCCTCTGTCGTCGGCTATAAGCACGCCTTTGCTGCCTCTTATCTCCGTATGACGGTGGTCTTGCTCATTGAAAGCATTGGCGGTCATCACAACCTTGATGCCGTTTTCCATCTCCATATTTACCGTCTGACAATCTACTACGTCATTGTCGCAGGCAAACACGCACCTCGCCCACTGCTTTGCCCTCTCGTCATTCTTAAGTGCGTTGAGCACGTCCTTTTTCTTTGAAGAAGTGCAAAAAGCGTAAGTACCCCAAAGGAATTTCTTCTTGCCTCTGCCAATGGCTTTCTTTCTGCCAAGATATTGATGCTCGACTTCAAAATTGCAAGTCATTCTGTGAGGACAGTCAAAACAATTGTCAGTCGCTCCCTCTGGCTTGTGGTCTTTGTTGAAGAAAGTAAGTCCGCCGTAAGAATTGAGACTCT
The DNA here is from genome assembly GCA_029061605.1 of Clostridia bacterium. GTDB lineage: Bacteria > Bacillota > Clostridia > Christensenellales > UBA3700 > RACS-045. The sequence continues at coordinate 26,756 of JAIDRT010000007.1, forward strand.
TACACTTGCTGCCGGTAAACCAATACATCAAGTCCATATCGTGACAGCACTTGGCAAGTAGCATTGGCGACGTCTCTGCCTCGCTTCTCCAATTTCCTCTTACGTAAGAGTGACAGAAGTGCCAGTAAGATACGTTTTCGTCGTGCTTAATGAGTTGAATTTCGCCAAGTACGCCTGTGTCTATCATCTCTTTGATACGTCTGTAATAGCCCGCGTATCTCAACACGTGACAGACAAGCACCTTTCTGTCGTGCTCTCTCGCATACTCTTCAATTTCAAGACACTCCTCAATATTTGGGCTCAAAGGCTTCTCTATGAGCAAGTCGTATCCCAACTTCAATGCCTTCATTGCGTGCGCATAATGGTCTCTGTCCTGCGTGGCAATAAGCATACAGTCGGCGACTTTGCCAAGAGCAAAGAAGTCTTCTTCGTCAGTAAAGCACATATTGTCAGGCACTTTCCACAAAGTCTTGACTTTGTCTATCTTGGCTTGATATTTGTCGCAGATAGCGACTATCTGCACGTCGTCTCGCTTTGCAAAATGCGTGCCATAATTCTTTCCTCTGCTACCAAGTCCTATTACTGCAATCTTCAACATAAGTACCCCCATTTCCGACTTCGTCGGATTTATATTACTCGCTTTGCGAGTAGTTATATTCAGTTATATTCGCCTGCGGCGATTTTTGGATTTAGATTTCTCGACTTCGCTCGAAATGACAAATCAAATCTGATATAGCGCTTGTCAGTTCGACGATAAGAGAGATACGCAATAAATAAAATAGCAAATTTTTTGTCAAAATAGTTTTTGGAGAGCGCCGTCGTACTTGCCGTACGTCGGTGTGAGCCAAATGCTAGATTGGCGGAAAAGATGCATTTTAGTTTTGCGTAGCCTCGCTTTGAGTCGAACTATACGCCGGAGTATGCCGAGAACCCTCCATCAATCGGCACAACAATACCAGTCACAAATCCTGACTTATCATTATCTGACAACCACATTACCGTGCCCAAAAGTTCTTCTGCTTCGCCAAATCTTCTCATTGGCGTGCCTGCAAGTATCTTTTGCGTTCTTGGCGTAGGATTGCCCTTGTCGTCAAAGAGCAACGCTCTATTCTGATTTGTTACAAAGAAGCCAGGCGCTATTGCGTTGACTCTTATGCCTTCGCTGGCAAAGTGTACTGCAAGCCACTGCGTAAAGTTGGATACGCTTGCCTTTGCTCCTGAGTACGCCGGTATCTTGGTGAGCGGTCTAAATGCATTCATACTTGAAATATTGATGATTATTCCGCCCTTGCCTATCATATCTTTTGCAAAAACCTGCGTGGTAAGGAAGGTCGCCAAAAAGTTGAGTTTGAAGACGAAGTCTACTCCCTTTTCGTCGAGGTCGAAGAAAGATATCTTGCTTTCGTCATCCACGTCCGCCGCATTAAAATATTCATTCGTCGTCGTACCCTTTGGATGATTTCCACCTGCGCCGTTGACGAGAATATCGCAAGCGCCAAGATCTTTCTTGATCTGTTCTCTTGCCACTTCCATTGTATTCTTCTCAAGGCAGTTGACAGCATAAGCCTTAGCGATACCGCCAGCCTTGACAATTTCGTCGGCAACAACTTGAGCGCTCTCCAACTTCAAATCGAGAAGAGCAACCTTTGCGCCCTCTCTTGCGTAACCTTTTGCAATCGTAGAGCAAAGCACTCCGCCCGCTCCTGTAATAACAACGACTTTATCTTTCATACTTTCCTCACTAAATTTTATTTATATTTATCTTTTTAATGTCATCTCGACCGCAGTGTGGATATCTCTATCAGTATTTATTTGGTCAAGACATTTCAACTCTACTGCGTTTCGCTTGAGGTGACGTAGACTTTGTTTGTGTCAAAGTCTTTACTTGTTTTCTTTCTCTACTGCTTCGATTATGCCTTGCAGATACATTGCGCCAAGCGCTCTGTCATAAAGTCCATAACCGCCTCTGCCTGTCTCGCCCCAAATCATTCTGCCGTGATCAGGTCTGACGTATCCGTCAAAGCCGTCGTCGTGCAAAGCCTTGATTATGGCGTACATATCAAGACTTCCCTCGCTTGAGAGATGTCCGCTCTCCTCAAAGCAATGATCTCCTGTGATTTTGATATTTCTCAAATGTACGAAGGGGATCCTGCCCTTGCAAGCGTGTATCATACTAACAAGATCGTTGTCAGGCGCAACGCCCAGAGAGCCTGTGCAGAAAGTTACGCCGTTGGACGGACTGTCAACGATAGAAAGAAATCTTTTGATGTTTTCTTCGCAAGTAATGACTCTCGGCAAACCGAATATTCCCCACGGTGGGTCGTCGGGGTGAATAGCCATCTTAACGCCGCTCTCCTCCGCAACCGGAATGACTTCCTTGAGGAAAACGCTCATATTCTCCCAAAGTCTTTCTTCGTCGATATCCTTATATTGATTGAGAAGGTCTTTTAGTCCCTCTTTGGTATAACTTGCGTCCCAACCCGGCAACGACAGTTCGCTCGTCAAAGGATTGAGATCAAGCACCGTCTTGTGGTCGTACGCCAATGCGTTGGAGCCGTCAGCAAGCGGTTTTGCAAGATTACTGCGCAGCCAATCGAATACAGGCATAAAGTTGTAACATATACACTTTACTCCCGCTTTGCCAAGCCGCCTGACGTTCTCTTTATAATTTTCAATAAGGCGTTTTGCATTCGCATTGCCAAGTTTAATATCTTCGTGAACAGGCACGCTTTCCACTACTTCAAACGCAAGACCTGCGTCCTCAATTTGCTTTTTCATAGCAAGTATTGACTCATTGCTCCACACTTCGCCCACAGGCGTGTCATAGATTGCAGACACGATACCTGTCATACAAGGTATCTGCCTAATCTTGTCAAGCGTGATTTTGTCGTCGTTTCCGTACCAACGGAAAGTCATCTTAAAACTCATATTATCCCTCCACAAGTTTTTTTGCATTGCCGTAACAAAGCGCTTGCGCCACCTCTACGGCGTATATATCTTCCTCGCTTTCCATAAGCGAGCCAAGAAAATCGCATACTATCTGTCTGTAATAGTCGTGACGAGTATATGACAAAAAACTCCTACTGTCTGTCAGCATACCCACCAGTGACGTGATATGCCCAAGTTCCGTCAACGTCCTCAACGTCTCATACATTCCTCTCTTATGGTCGCAGAACCACCAACTTATACCAATAGTCACGTCTCTGAATGCTCCGCACATAGTAATCAAAGGGTAATACATTGTGGGATTGAGCGTGTATATTATCGTCTTTGGCAACCAACCGTTGACGTTTGCCATATCAATGATATTTTTGACGTACTTGACTTCGAAGGCGTCTCCCACGCAATCAAAGCCCATATCTCTTCCAAGATTGTCAAACATAAGAGAGTTGGAATTTCTCGTCACGGCAAGATGCCACTGTTGAGCCATTCCTCGCTCTTTGTATGCCTTGGCTAAAAAGAGATACATATATCCCCAAAATCCGTCATACTCGCTATCGTTGACTTCTTGCAACGCAATCAACTTTCTGAACGTAGCGTCCGCCTCATTTTCTTGAGCCACGCGCTTTGGAAATCCCTCGACGCCCACGTCGGAAAACTTGCAGCCTCTCGCAACAAAATAATCCATTCTCTTTAGCACCGCTTCTTTAAGAGTGGCGATATCGCATATATTTACGTCGCTTGCCTTGCCAAGTTTTGCGATATACTCTGCATATCCGTTTGCTCTTGCAAGCACAAGATTATCCACGCGGAACGACGGAACGACTTTTGCATTGAGTTTGCCTTCTTTTGCAATCAAGTCGTGATATTCCAATGTATCGCAAGGGTCGTCAGTCGTTGCGATATACTCAACGTTTGCCATACGTATCAACTTTCTTGGCGAAAGTTTGCGAGACGCAATAACCTTGTTGGCTCTATTCCAAATATCCTGAGCGGTAGCCTCGTTGAGCGGAGTATTTATTCCAAAGAAAAAACTCAACTCAAGCGCGCACCAATCCTTGATGGGATTGCCGTACGCAGTGCCTGCGACTTTGGCAAATTGATAAAACTTTTCCCACCAATCAGCGTCACCGGTGATATACTTTTCATCTATGCCCGCGCCTCTCATAAGTCGCCATTTATAATGGTCGCCTGCAAGCCACATAACGCCTATATTGTCAAACGGCTTATCCTCGTAGATCTCCTTTGGGGAGAGATGACAGTGATAATCTATGATGGGCAAATCTTTGACTTCGGCATAAAGTTTTTTTGCATATTTGCTACTGAGCAAATTGACATATCTATCTTTGAACTCTGCCACTTCCGTCACCTCCGGCAAGTTTTTTGACTTCGTCTACGCTTGCGATATTGAAATCTCCCTCTACGGTGTGCTTGAGACAAGACGCCGCAACGGCAAATTCTATGCTTTCCTGCGCGCTCATATTATTGATAAAAGAATATATAAGACCTGCGCCGAAACTATCTCCGCCGCCCACTCTGTCAACTATGTCTATCATATACTTTTTGGAAGAGTATACTTTCTTGGCGTCCATAAGTATTGCCGACCAGCCGTTGCGAGACGCAGAAATCGACTCGCGAAGTGTGAACGCAACGTACTTAATATTGGGAAACTTTGCCATAAGTTGTTTGCCTATGCTCTCATAACCCTTTGCGGAAATCACGCCTGCGTTGATATCCGTGCCGTCAGCCTCAATTCCAAAGACGTCCTTACTGTCTTCTTCGTTGGAGATAAGCACGTCGACGTATTTGACAAGTTCGCTCATCACCTCGTTAGCCTTTTGCTTGCTCCAAAGTTTTTTGCGATAATTTAAATCGCAAGACACCCTCACGCCCTTTTGCTTTGCGGCTTTGAGTATTTTTGCGGTAAGTTTTGCCATATTGTCGGATATCGCGGGAGTAATGCCGGTCCAGTGCAACCACTCGACGCCGTCAAGCATAGCGTCTATATCAAAATCGTCTTCGCCTACTTCGGCTATAGAACTTCCCGCTCTGTCGTAAATTACGTTGCTGCCTCTTTGCGAACAGCCTTTCTCGCAAAAATATATGCCTATTCTGTTGCCGCCGCGAACTATCTTTGAAGTATCCACTCCCCAACCTTTTAGTTCTTTGACGCACTTATCACCTAATGCGTTGGACGGCAGTTTTGTGACGAAAGCCACGTCTTCGCCGTATTGCGCCAACGATACCGCAACGTTTGCTTCACCTCCGCCAAAAACGATATCAAACGAGTCTGCCTGCATAATACGCTTGTATCCTGCGGGCTGAAGTCTCATCATTATCTCGCCGACGGTAATAATCTTTGCCATTATTTTTTACCTCCAATGATGGACTGCACTTTTTCTACAAATGCTCTGCAAGTCTTCTCCACCTTGTCAAAGTCACCGGTCTTGGCGTCTTTTGTGAGGAACGAGCCTGCGCCAACAGCGTATGCGCCCACCTTAAACCACTCCTCGACGTTGTCCTGGCTGACACCGCCTGTAGGCATAATATTTGCGTTGGGGAAAGGCCCTTTAAGCGCTTTAAGTCCAGCTGGTTTTGCAATATCTCCAGGGAAAAGTTTGAGTATATCCACGCCGTACTCCATTGCCGTCTGCGCTTCCGTAGGAGTCATTACTCCACTCATAACAGGTACGCCGTATCTGTTGCACGTCTTTATCGTGTCGACGTTGAGCGACGGACTGACTATAAATTGAGCGCCTGCAAGCATAGCGATCCTAGCCGTCTCCGGGTCAAGCACCGTGCCTGCGCCCACAAGCATATCACTGCCAGCGTATTTTTCAACAAGCGTCTTAATAAGTTCGTCTGCTCTTGGGACGGTGAACGTGACTTCTATCACCTTGATGCCGCCTTTATAACAAGCCTCTACGGTCTTAATTGCCTCTTGCAAGTCGTTGCCTCTGATTACGACAACAACGCCTTGCTCCTTTATCGTTTGATACACATTATATTTTTTCATTTATCACCTCGTATTAAGGTTGCCTTTACATAGCAATCCGATGATTTGTCAATCACACGATTATTATAATATACGGTGTATAAAAAAACAATACTCTTTTTGCATTAAAATTATGGACAAAATAGGATTTTGCGTGTATAATGATTTTAACAATATGTGACAAGAGAGGAAATATTTTATGCCGGCAATCAATTATATCGGGAAAAATTTTAAGACTTACGACGTAAAACAGCACAAACACAGTTATTGGGAGTTGATTTATTGCACTGGCGGTAGCGGAATAATAATTTTTGAGAATGCAAAGCCGCTTGAATATAATGTGAACGAAATAGTAGTCATTCCACCCAATACTTTGCACAGCAACACTTCCCAAACAGGCTTTAAAAATATACATATGACGGTCGCAGGCTGGACTCCGAGTTTTAAGAACGCTATCGTAGTTAAAGACAATCAGCAAAAAGACCTCTTCACGACAATGGATATGTGCTATAGGCACTTCTCTGCAATGTCAGGCTGTTCTTCCAATATAATTATGGCGTTTACAGACTTGATTTTGGGATTTATCTCCCAATTCGACGGCTCCTCGCAGACCAGTCAGCATATAGAACTCATTGCCAACGCAATAATAGAGAATTTCTATGACGCAAATTTCTCTATAGACAGCATTTACAGTCAATTTGACTTGTCAAAGGATTATATCAGAAGACAGTTTATCAAAGAAAAGGGCGTGTCTCCCCTTCAATTTCTCAATCAAACGCGTATCAATTCCGCTCAAAAACTTTTGCTCTCTCGCAATATAAACAACCTCAAAATATACGAAATAGCCGAGCGTTGCGGTTTCAACGACCAACTGTACTTCTCTAGAGTATTCAAAAAGTTTGTTGGCGTCTCGCCAAAAGAATATATCGGCGAGCCAAAAAATAGCAACTACAACGACGAAGATTGAGTAATTGAAAAACTTGTTTAAATTTTGTTGAGAATTTTAGTCAAAAGTGCTAAAATTTTATAAAATTAACTTTGGAGGAATTAAATATGGCAAAAAAGAAGAAAGAAGCAAAATCTAGATCAACCACAGTAACTTCCGGCACTATAACCGGTATTTGCTGCGCTACCGCAATCGTATTGTCAATCATTATTTTCTTTGTCAATTTGATATTGCAGTGGGCAGGCGTAAGTCTTAGCGGCGTCAGCGCCAAAATTATGGGAGCAATGAACTTAATACAGATGATTGCTGTGTCTGTTGCCGTATGCTTAGGTGCTTACAGATATTCAAAAGGCAAAACGAAAGGCGTAAAAACTTTGATAATTGCTTGCATAATCATATACTTGGTTTTGGCAATAGTTTGGGGTTTTTACGGAATTATCTAATAGCCAATAACAAAATGACAAAAGCGGGATTAACTCCCGCTTTCTTCATTTTAATTAAACTCTGACGCTCGCACAAGGCGCATCTGCTTGCTCGCTATGCCGTCGCTATGCTCCTTACAACTCCACTGCGTTCCGCTCAGAGTGACGCGTTGAGCGTAATTCTTTCACTTTAAACAAGTCATTCTGAGCGGAGTGCAGGAGTAGTCGAAGAATCTATATCATATTGACAATATTCTGTCTCATTGACAACAATTGTCACCTCGACAGCAATCTGTCACCTCGAGCGTAGTCGAGAGGTCTCTATCCGCTTTCTCGCCGTCCCCTTGAGGGGAAGGTGTCACAAAGTGACAGAAGGGGTGTTTTATACTGATATAGATTTCTCCATTCCGCTACGCTACAGTCGAAATGACATATTCTAGTGCGAGCGTAAATGACAAAAGGCGAGAATTATTCCCGCCTTCATATTTTATTTATCCGCTCAAAAACTCTCTCCCAACCGCAGAGAGTGTAGAGATTTTCGTCCGTGCTAGGGCGAGCGGTATCGTCAAGTGTACTACTCGTACACGTCGATTCCCCAAGTCCCGACGTTAGGGCGAAAGGCGCTGCGCTATATGCGGTTGTCTCTTACTTCTTGCTTCTCATAGCGCGTTGCTCTCTCAGCAAATCTTGATAGCGCTCTATCTGATCGTCTCTCAAGTCCACCATTTTCTTCGCCGTCTCAAAGGCTTGCTTGTCGCTTACTACTACTTCTGTCTCTTTTACTTTGACCTTCGTTCCGTCTCCTGTTGCATCTCTTCTGATGTCTTTCATATACTCGTCTTCCATCTTGAGTAATGCTACTGTTGTGTCTTTCTTGATTGTCAACTTCAACAATGGATTGGTACTTGTGCGTCCAAATACTACGAAGTATGTAGACTTCTTCTCTTTGCACTTATACTTTGTGAGCGCATAGTCTCTTAAGCCGTCAAAGTATTTCTTTTGCTCTTTGCTGAGCAATGCGTACGCCTCGTCGAGTGTAAGTCTTGGAGCCCTTTCTACTTTTGGCTTTGCAGGTGCGGTTACTTTTACTTTGACCTCTTTCTCAATTACCTTTTCTACAACTTTCTCCACAGGCACTTCGACTATCTTCTCAACCGGTACTTCCTTGACAACTTCCTTTTCGACGATTTTCTCTACCTCGACAGGTACTTCTACTTTTACTTCTTTCTCTACTATCTTCTCTACTTCTACTGGCACCTCGACGACTTTTTCCACTATCTTTTCGACAGGTACTTCTTTCTCAACAATTTTCTCTATCTCGACAGGTTTTTCCACAACTTTTTCAATTACTTGCGGTGCGCCTTGATTTGCTGACAATTCCATTATCTTATCCAAAAGTTTTTCAATACGTTCGTCATTCTTTTCCATCATCTTTTGGATTTTTTCGTCGTTTTGATCCAACATTTTTTGTACAGTATCTTCGCTTATACCTGCTTGTTGTGGCAACATTTGTTGCATACCGGGCAAGAGCGCTGTCACAGTCTCAGAGATAATCCCCTTTAATTCTTCTGCGCCAATGCCTTGCTGTACGAAGCCAAATCCGCCCTGCGGCATACCTTGTCCCATATTACCGCCTGCGCCTGCATTTCCGCCGCCCATCATACGCATAAACATCATTTGCATATCCTCGTCGCGGCGTCTTGCCTCTTCGTCTCGGCGCATATATTCTTCTTGGCGTTTTCTCTCCTCTATGTCAGCCTTATTGCGCTCGTATTCGTCTCTCAACTCCTCGGCGTATATCAACGACTTGTTATACTTGCTCTTGGCTATTGCCATAAACACTATGCTCAATACCGCCAAGCCCATCAATACGCACGCTATCGCAGTCCAGCCTGCCGTTGCAAGTCCCAAGAACGCTCCTGCATAATACGTCTTGTATTTGCTCTCCGCCATTCTCTTATTCTGCTTGCTCTTGGACAAATAACCAAAGCCCTTGCTTGCAAATATTAGTATCAATATTATGGATATAATACTTGCTATTATCTGCCACAGCGGTATCTCCTTGAGTTTTTGCAGTATCTCGTCTAGCGTTCCGCCACTGTTATCTCCGCTACCTGGGTCATTGCCGCTTGGTCTCTGGTTGGGGTCTGTTGGGTCGTAGTCAGGAGCATTACCATTCTCGTCTACTATCTTAAACGTACATATTGCTCCAGAGCGGATAAAGTAATTCTCCGTATCGTTCAACGTCACCTTGACCGTATACGTACCTTTCTCCGTCTTTGTCTTGTATCCTTCTGTAAACTTCAATTGAGACAGTATCTCATTGTCCGTCACTTCGTCTCCGTTTCTATCCTTTACTACGTACGTCGGATAATGCGCCTCGCCGTCATATAAGAACTGTGTCTCGCCCCACTCTATCGTCAAGATACTCATTCCTGACTTTGGCACGACTACAAAGTACCATTCCTTGCTCACGTCGTCCAACTTGTAGTTGTTTCCCAAATCTCCGTTTATCGTCGCTACTATTCTGTATGAGCCTACTTCAGATACTTGGCTTGCGTCCACCGCATTGCCCTCTTCGTCATATATCTTATACGTAAAGTCATTGGCGTAATCTATCTCGTCTCCGCTCGCTAGTCCGTCTGCCATTCCTGAGATTACCGGCGCATATCCACTCTCTCCGTCTGTGACGAACTCCCATTTGTCCCAGTTGGGGATAAGCGTCGACTTGTCTATCGTCCAAGTTATCGTCACGTTATCCGTCGTGCCGTCTGCCCAACTTCCTTCCTTTAATTTAACGTATACGGTGTATCTTCCTGCATCAGTCGCCGTTGCTCCTTCGCCTATTATCTCCATAAAGTCGCTATCGAAGCCGTCTAGATAATCCTCTACATTCTTCTCCGTTCCATCGTATACCGCTCCGCCCTTGAAAACTGGCTTCTCCAATTCAGTTGGTCTTACTATCTTCAGCGTCGCTGTCATTGGCTCGGCGTAATAGTCATCTGAATCCGTCTCAAACACCGCTTGAACTACGAACGTACCCAATCCCTTGACTTCAGATACGTCTATCTCTTTTCCGTTCTTGGTATATACGTACCTTACTCCGGTTAT
>JAIDRT010000070.1 GCA_029061605.1 Clostridia bacterium
AAAGACACGACAGTTGCATTACTCAAGATGGAAGACGAGTATATGAAAGACATCAGAAGAGACGCAACAGGAGACGGAACGAAAGTCAAAGTAAAAGAGACGGAAGTAGTAGTAAGCGACGCTCAAGCGTATGCAACAGCGAAGAAGATGGTGGACTTGAGAGACGACCAGATAGAGCGTTACCAAGATCTTCTTAGAGAGCAACGCGCTATGAGAAACAAGAAGTAAGAGACAACCGCATATAGCGCAGCGCCTTTCGCCCTAACGTCGGGACTCGGGGAATCGACGTGTACGAGTAGTACACTTGACGATACCGCTCGCCCTAGCACGGACGAAAATCACTACACTCTCTGCGGTTGGGAGAGAGTTATTGAGCGGATAAATAAAATATGAAGGCGGGAATAATTCCCGCCTTTCGTCATTGACGCTCGCACTATAATACGTCATTTCGACCGTAGCGTAGCGGAATGGAGAAATCTCAATCAGTATAAAACACCCCTTCCGTCACTGCGTGACACCTTCCCCTCAGGTGAGGGCGCGCGTCACAACCTGTAATAACGCAATAACTTTTTAGATGTCATCTCGACCGAAGTGGAGAGATCTCAACAGTATAAAAAAAGTAATTGCTAAGAATACGGTTGGACTTCGCCCTAATACCGACCAAGCGCAAAATCTCGGTTGCACTCGATTTTGGTCGGACTTAAAAAGGATGCTAAATAAAAATAACGCCTATAGAATAGGCTACACCCCTTCCGTCACTTTGTGACACCTTCCCCTCAAGGGGACGGCAAGAATACGGATGAGACCTCTCGACTACGCTTGAGGTGACAGAATATTGTCAATACCACCGCCAAAGGCGGAGCCTCCCCTCAAGGGGAAGCCAAGTGCGGATGAGACCTCTCGACTGCGTTCGTGCGAGCGTCAGAGCCTAATTAAAATGACAAAAGTGAGAGGAGGCTCTCGCTTTTGTCATTTTTATCTTGTATTAAATCTTAACATATGATAAAATTGTTATATGAATAAAAATTTTGATATTGACCAAAACTTGAAATTGTTTGAAAAAATATATGACGACACAGAGGTATTTGAAGCAGTCGAAAAGTATATTCGCGACAATTACGCAGAGGTAGCAAAGTACAGCAAACTGCTGTTGAAAAACAGATGGACAGGTCTTGTTGGCAAGCCTCGGCTTTTGAGAATGGCGGCATTGGCGCTTTCTCTTGCCACGGCGAAAGAAAGATTTAAAGAAAAGGGCTTGGACGAACAAGTATTTTTTGACACAATGACTGATATAAAGATTTGGGGCGAAGACTGTCGCGCTCATTTTGGCGAAATAGGAATTGACGAGATAAATTGGCTTAGACTTCACGTCAATTGCAAAATCTTTAAGATTGGTAGATTGCAATATCAACTGTGCAAGTATTATTTTGGAGCAAAAACTATTATTGGAGAAAGCAAAATACGCTTTGGTGAAAAATGTTTTAATATTCACATTCCCAGAGGCGAAAGGCTGGATATGGACTTGTGTATTCGCTCCTTAAAGAGCGCGTATGAAATGCTTGGCAAAGCCTTTCCGAAAATCGGCAGAGAAATTATGATTTGTCACAGTTGGATGTTGAGTTCTCATAACAAAAATTTTATTAGCGAAGACAGCAATATATCAAGATTTGCCAAGTTGTTCACTTTGGTGGGCGAAAGTCAATCTGCCAGCGAGCATTTGCGTTGGATATTTGACATACGAGCCGACGAAAAACTTTTACAAAATAACAAAGAGCGTCTGGGATATTATTATGATTTGTCAGACTTTCAAAGCAAGAGTTCAATGCAAAATTCTGCAAAAGAATATATTATGCAAGGCGGAATTTTGAGCGACGGTAAGGGCGCGCTTTTGACAAAAGACGTTATTATACGGTGATATTTTGTTTTACAATTGCTCGCTTGGGGGATATAATATATTGTATAAAAGATTTTGGAGGGCGTTATGCTTGTAGATGAAAGAATAAATACGCTGGCAAAAAATTTGATAAACTTTTCCTGCGAATTAAAGAAAGGCGAAAATATTTTGATAGAAGCGACAGGAGTGGATTATCAACTTGTCAATGCGTTGATCAAAGAAACATATAAGGTCGGAGCCTATCCGTTTGTGGAATTGTATGACAATAGAGTACAGCGTCAGATATTGATGGGTATGGATAAAGAGTGCGCTGAGAGAATGAGCGACTTTGGTTGTTACAGAATGGAAAAGATGGACGCATATATCGGTATTAGAGGCGGAGAAAACGCATACGAACTGAGTGACGTGCCAGAAGATAGACGCAATGCATACAATATATATTATTCGCATCCGGTGCACCACGAGAGAAGAGTGGCCAATACTAAGTGGTGCGTATTAAGATATCCTACGCAAGGTATGAGCCAAATGTCGGCAATGAGCACAGAGCAGTTTGAGGATTTGTATTTTGACGTATGCAATCTTGATTATTCCAAGATGGAAAGGGCTATGACTCCGCTCGTCGAACTTATGAACAAGACTGACAAAGTTCGTATCGTCGGCAACGGTACTGACTTGACATTTTCTATCAAAGGTATAGGCGCAGTCAAGTGCGCCGGAAGAAGAAATATTCCCGACGGAGAAGTATATACTGCTCCTGTAAAAGACAGCGTAAACGGAGTGATCGCTTACAACGTGCCGTCGGTTAGCAACGGCATAAAATTTGAGAATATCACGCTCAAATTCAAAGATGGCAAAATCGTGGAGGCGACTTCTGACAAAACAGAAGCCATCAACAAGATTTTCGACACCGACGAGGGCGCAAGATACGTGGGAGAGTTTGCTTTGGGTGTCAATCCTTTTGTCACGAGGGCAATGGGCGATATTTTGTTTGACGAAAAGATAAGCGGGTCCATTCACTTTACTCCCGGCGCTTGTTATAAGGACGCGTTCAACGGCAATAATTCGGCAATCCATTGGGACTTGGTGCTTGTGCAGACCAAGGAAATGGGCGGAGGCGAAATTTATTTTGATGACGTACTCATACGCAAAGACGGTATTTTTGTGCTTGATGAACTTAAATGCCTCAATCCCGAATATTTAAAGTAATGATTTTTTGCGCTCAAGGTGATTGCTTGATATAAAAGTTTCACCTTGAGCAACGCATTTAGCCGTATAAATTATGGTTTTTTGGGATAAGTTCAGGAATTTTTAAAATTTATATTGTAAAATTTTTGTAAAATTCAAGATTTAAAAGCGCGATAAATTTTCTATAAGTTTTAATAATGCATAAATTCAGGTATAATTTCCATATTTTGTAATAAATTATAAATAAAGAGTATTGACATTTAGTTATTTTGTGATGTAAAATATAATATACAAAAAAGGCAAATAGCCTTTTGGAGAGGATATTAAGATGGCGAAAGAGAAAAAAAGTAAAGGCGCGCCTGCAAATCATACAGGCAGACCAACTGGCTCGTATAGCAATTATGCTACGAGCGGCTATGGCTACGGCGCTAGCAACGGAGGAGCGTATGGCAGAAGTTCATACGGCGCTTACGGCGCGAACGCTCAACAGGCTCACGCGGCTAACGGTGGTGGCAACAGTGGTACAAAGGTGGAAAAAGTCGATTTGCCAGATAAAGCAAATATGACGAGAAAGCAAAAGAAACTTGCAAAGAAGAACAAAAAGTTCGACGAAACGGATTTGAGATGCTATCCTATGACGGTTGGCGGCTGGATAGGTACGTTTATCCTGCTCGCGCTTCCGTTGGTCGGCGGAATCTGCGCAATATGCTGGTTCTTTGGAGTTGGCAATAAGAGCAGAACTGCTTGGATACGTTCATACGTCGTAATTATGATCTTGATAGTCTTAGTCTTGGGCATCATATTGGGCTCTGGATATGCTGTAATGTCAGGCAAAGCCAAAGCGGAAGGCTTAGAAGGCATAAACGGCACTCTGTATTATATGGCTTGTGAAGTCGTTGATATGTTCGCAGGCGTAATAGGAGATGAGGAGGCAGTAGCGGCAATAAAGGAGCAGATTGCGGTGATGCTAGGACTTAAGGATAGTGAAGAGAGTGCTCCAGAAGATGGTTCGGGAAACAGCGGAATGGTTGGAGATTACGAAAACGACGAAGACTTTGAGTTTCAATACGCATAAAATCAATAAGCACAGACAGACTTCTGAAAAGGAAGTCTGTTTTTCTTTGCCAAGTGACGGCATTATGCGAGTAGTTTTGGCGCTGTGACAGGGCAATATGTTAAATTTCTGTCAAATTTGGCTTGGCGTAAAGGAATTTTACAAAAAATACTTGCCAATACAATAAAATGTTGATAGAATAGTAAATGTGCGATTAGCGCAATATATAAAAGATATTTATTTTTGGAGGAACAATATATTATGGCAAACGTAAAAGTTGCAATCAACGGTTTCGGTCGTATCGGTCGTCTTGCTTTCAGACAAATGTTTGGCGCAAAAGGCTATGACGTCGTTGCAATCAATGACTTGACAAGCCCAAAAATGCTTGCTCATCTTTTGAAGTATGATTCAACACAAGGCAACTATGCAAATGATCACACTGTTGACAGTTGCGAAGCAGTTCTCAACGAGGACGGCACTGTAAAGGAAGAGGGCTACATCGTAGTAGACGGCAAGAAAATCACGATTTATGCTAAGCCAAAGGCTAATGAACTCCCTTGGGGCAAACTTGGCGTAGACGTAGTTCTTGAGTGCACAGGTTTCTACACCTCTAAGGCAAAGGCTCAAGCGCATATCGACGCTGGTGCTCGTAAAGTAGTTATTTCTGCTCCTGCAGGCAACGATCTTCCTACTATCGTTTACAACGTCAACCACAAGACTTTGAAGGCTAGTGACAATATCATTTCCGCTGCAAGTTGTACGACAAACTGCTTGGCTCCTATGGCTAAGGCTCTTAATGAATATGCTCCTATTATGTCTGGTATTATGACCACCGTTCACGCTTACACCGGTGACCAAATGCCTCTCGACGGACCTCAAAGAAAGGGCGATTTGAGAAGAAGCCGCGCTGCCGCTTGCAATATCGTTCCAAACAGCACCGGCGCTGCTAAGGCTATCGGTCTTGTTATTCCAGAACTCAACGGCAAACTCATTGGCTCCGCTCAAAGAGTTCCCACCCCAACAGGTTCTACAACCATCTTGGTTGCAGTAGTTAAGGGACAGGCAACAAAAGACGGTATCAACGCTGCTATGAAGGCTGCCGCTACTGAGTCTTTTGCTTACAACACTGACGAAATCGTTTCCAGCGATATTATCGGAAGCAGATTTGGCTCTATCTTTGATGCAACTCAAACTATGGTTGCTCCAATGGAAGATGGCAATACTCAAGTACAAGTCGTATCTTGGTATGACAATGAGAATTCTTACACCAGCCAAATGGTAAGAACTATCAAGTACTTTGCTGAATTGAAGTAATCTATATTACGGAGATATCCAATACCGCTGTCGCAAGATGGCGGTATTTTTTTAAATTTACAAATAAGTAGGGAATAGAAATAAAAACAAAAAACGCATTGCAATTTTTTATTGCATTGCGTTTTTTTATTCAACTAAAATTCTAATTTAATTAAAATTTTTCACTTTTCCAAAAAAAGTATACTTTTCCTGACTGCCTGTGAAAAGGCGTATTTTTTCAATTACATTATACTTCGCGCGTAATAATTTTGCAATATTTTGGGTCAGGAAAAGTATACCTTTTTTGGAATTTCGTACGCAAATCAAAGTTTGTCATATGTTAAAAAAATATACAAATTTTGGTATAGAAGACTCTTGTGTATAGAAAATTCTATAACTACTGCGAAAAGAGCAATAGAAAAGTATAATTCACAGTGAGAGAGTGCTTTCTTTTCTTGTCAAGAAAAGAAACAAAAGAGTTGGGGGGTTACGATTCCCCCCAAGCCCCCACAAACGCTTTTG
>JAIDRT010000071.1 GCA_029061605.1 Clostridia bacterium
GGGGGTTACGATTCCCCCCAAGCCCCCACAAACGCTTTTGTCAAATTGATATTTCAAAATGTCATTTCGACTGAAGCGAAGCGAAATGGAGAAATCTCAAACCTTATGATGTCATTTCGAGCGAAGTCGAGAAATCTCAAACGGATTAGACCTCTCGACTACGCTCGAGGTGACAAAATACAAAACAAACCTTATGACGTCACCTTGAGCGAAACGAAGTGAAGTCGAAAGGTCTCAATCCAATCAAATTGTACTAAAGAGAGGAAGAACAATGAATTTAGCAAAATCAAAATCTAAGTATTTAAAATGCGCGATATTTATTATATCCATTTGTATCTTATTGGGTGCGTTAAGCGCGTGCTTACCGTTCAATATATCCTTGCCTGACACATTGAAAGGTGAGGATATAGACAATACTGCCGCGACGATTACTCCTAATGCAAGCGACGGTTTTGGAGAATTTAACAATGGGTATTCCTACGTATATACAAACAAAGACCTTGTTGAAAATTATCGAGCAGGAGATCCAAGTACGCCTTATGATATATCTATTGTAAAAGTAGATACCTCGCAAGCAAGAGGTACGCAAAAAAATCCGTACGTCATTGCAAGCATAGATGATTGGGAAATTTTTGTAAAATTTTGCGGAACAGATTTAACAAAAAGTACAGGAAAATATTTTGTGCTTGCAAGCGATTTAGATTTTGATGGCAAGACATTTAATCCAGTAGGAAAATTTGGCGGTACTTTTTATGGTATGGGACATTCATTAAAAAATATTTCTTGCGATACTTGGCAATATTGGAATGGCACAGATTATGTAGCGATAGGAACTTCAGGACAAACAAATTCTGGATTTGGAGTATTTTGTAGTGCTACAAACGCTACTATCACAGATTTAATAAATCAGGACTTTAGTTATAGCGGTATTCCGCAAACAGAATCCAACGGCGTGGAATCAGGTCGTGGACCGTATATGGGAGGCATACTAGGAGTTTCTTTTGGCAATAATTTCATAATGAATTGTCATACTAGCGGGGAGAATAATCCAGGTATAAGGTATTCTATACAAAGCGCTAGTGGCGGTGTCGTGGGAGAGCATACGTCAAGCGGGAGTAATAAAACTATTTATTTATATCGTTGCTCTTCTAGTTTTAAGGCTACGTTAATGGCTACAAATATTTCTATTTTTGCCGCAAGTATATTAGCGCAGAGTTTATCTGCAATAACTATCTTAGACTGTGTAGGCAACAGTAATATAACAAGTAGTACAAGCGGAACATTGTTTGCTTCATCAATATTTGGGTGGTCAGAAACTACGGAGGAGATATTCCGAATTGAGAATGTAGTTGGAAAAGTTGAGGTAAGTTATACAAACATTAATGGGTCTAGCGGTTTGGCAGGTATAAGAGGCAATAAACTCCAATTTGCTAATGCTTATGTTGAGGGTAGTGTCAGTAGTTCTTCTCAATCTTTAGTTGCTGTTGTCAAGCAAAACACATCAACAGCAGGTGGCAATATGATTAACATTAACAATGTAAAATCTTCAAATGGATATGCTGCAATTACTGCATCAAGTGCTTCAGATGGCTTGGCTGGAATCGTTGTGCCTACAGAATACCCAACGTCTAATGAAATGATTTCTGCAGCCAAGACTTTCTTTGGAGCATCTCCATATTCAAACATTTGGGACGTAGATAAAATTGGCGGCTCATATGACCCAGATAATACGCCAGTTCGTAATTATCTTATGGCTTTTATTGACTTCCGTAACTTAAATAACAGCGGTAATGGTGAAGAGAAAGTTGGGCTTGACGACGGAGAGCCGTACATAGCAGGAGACAAGTTGCCAGATAACACCAGTGACGTAACAGCCTTTACTACTTATCTAAATACAAAGGCAAGCGCAAATCACGTATTCTTAGGATGGACAGACGACAAGACAGGCGCTAGCAAGCCGTTTACATCTTTGCCAAGCGGCTACTTTGGAGAGATAACTCTATACGCCGTCTGGGGCTTGCCGGATAGTTACGTAACAAACAATATAAAGACGAGTATCACGTCAGACAAAGACAAGATAGAATACGACAGCGTGGAGAGTATAACTCTAACGGCAAAAGTGGATCACACTCCTCCGTCAAGCGGAGGTATGACAAATGCCAAGCCTACGTATTACTTCATACAAAACGGAGAGGAGAAGACTACTACCGCCAACGTAAAGAACAGCGGCGTATTGTCAGTAAAGACAGTCAAGGACAGCGGA
>JAIDRT010000072.1 GCA_029061605.1 Clostridia bacterium
AGCGATAGCGTGCACGTTAATGGGCGTGGCGGTATTGAGCCTAGTATTTATGATAATAGAGAAGATGCTCAACGACAAGGCGCAAGAAGCGCTGGAAGACGCAAAGGACGAATACGAGCGCAACCAAAGAGATTTGGACGAGAGAAAGAGAGCAAGTGATACTCAACGTAGAGATGAGGATTTAAAAATGATACTTATGAGTATGTTGGGTGGAAATGCAAATAGCGGCAACGTTGGTCAAGGTATGCCGCAAGGCGGATATATGGGCGGAGGCTATGGCATAGGCGCAGAAGAGATACGTGGAATAATCACTGATACAGTGACGGCATTGCTTCCTGGTATGCAACAGGCTCTGCCTCAGCAAGCGTCTACTAATGATGATCTTGTAAATAGGCTTATAGAACAAAATGAGAAGTTGATGCAAAAACTTGCTGAGCAATCTGCTGAGAAAAATGTCGAAAAGGAAGTAGTTGTTACGACCTCAAATGACGAAGCAATCAAGAGTTTGATTGAAGGACAGAGAATTATTATGGAAAAACTTGCCCAGCAATCAAATGAAAAGCAAATCATTGAGAAAGAAGTACCAGTCGAAAAGATAGTGGAAAAAGTCGTCGAGGTACCGGTAGAAGTAGAGAAGATAGTAGAGAAAGAAGTCAAGGTAGAAGTTCCTGTCGAGGTAGAGAAAATCGTCGAAAAGGAAGTTGTCAAAGAAGTACCGGTAGAGAAGATAGTCGAAGTGCCTGTGGAGAAAGTGGTAGAGAAGGTAATTGAGAAAGAAGTCAAAGTTCACGCTCCTGCAAAACCAAAAGCAGAAAGGGCTCCAAGACTTACACTTGACGAAGCGTACGCATTGCTCTCCAAACAACAGAAAAAGTACTTTGACAGTCTAAGAGAATACGCGTTGACGAAAGATAAGTGCAAGGAGAAGAAGTCAACTTACTTCATACTCTTGGGACAGTCGAGCGTCAATCCGCTAATCAAGTTGACGATAAAGAAAGACACGACAGTAGCGCTCTTTAAGATGGAAGACGAGTATCTCAAGGATATTCGCAAAGATGCAACGAATGACGGAACGAAGGTCAAAGTAAAAGAGACGGAAGTCGTAGTATCAGACGCGCAGGCTTGTAAGGTAGCAAAGAATATGATTGATTTGAGAGAAGATCAAATTGAGAGGTATCAGGATCTTCTTAGAGAGCAGCGCGCTATGAGAAACAAGAAGTAAGAGCAAAAGGTAACAAAGGCGGGAGTTATTCTCGCCTTTTGTCATTGACGCTCGCACTATAATATGTCATTTCGACTGTAGCGTAGCGAAACGGAGAAATCTCAATCAGTATAAAACACCCCTTCCGTTACTTTGTGACACCTTCCCCTCAGGTGAGGGCGCGCGTCACAACCTGTAAATACGCAATAACTTTTTAGATGGTCATCTCGACCGAAGTGGAGAGATCTCAACAGTATAAAAAAAGTAATTGCTAAGAATACGGTTGGACTTCGCCCTAATACCGACCAAGCGCAAAATCTCGGTTGCGCTCGATTTTGGTCGGACTTAAAAATGATGCTTTATTTATATAAACGCCTATAGAATAGGCTACACCCCTTCCGTCACTTTGTGACACCTTCCCCTCAGGTGAGGGCGCGCGTCACAACCTGTAAATACGCAATAACTTTTTAGATGGTCATCTCGACCGAAGTGGAGAGATCTCAACAGTATAAAAAAAGTAATTGCTAAGAATACGGTTGGACTTCGCCCTAATACCGACCAAGCGCAAAATCTCGGTTGCACTCGATTTTGGTCGGACTTAAAGCGGATAGAGACCTCTCGACTACGGTTGAGGTGACAATAGAAATAGGCGTCAAAGTACCTGCTTGCTTCTTTACGATTGCTGAATTATTAGTCTAAATCTTGAAAAATTATTTCTAGAAAAGCGCAATAATCGAATAAATTCATACAATATTGTCAACAATAGATAGCGTAACCACTTGATTTATAATTTTTTTTATGCTATTATATCAACGTAAAAGCATATTCGTAGAAAGCATTTGCAATTTTTTTGGTGAGGCTATATGGATTCACATAGTAAAAATTTGAATAATTTTTATGCCAACGACAGCCAAAGAGTCGTCGTTGATAATCTTTGCAATACATTAGATACAATTTTTTTAATATACGGAGGCAACAATGCGACCATTTTTTGAGTCTATATTCAGTTTTGAAAAAGACTCTTCCAATATGGCTATATTGGCTATGGAAGGAGCAGCCGAATTAGGCAAAAAGGTTGACCAATACCTTGTCAATTGGTACAACAACGAGGCAAAGACAAACGGTAAGAAGTTTTTTAAGGATACATTTTTAGTAAAAAATACCTGTCCTAGATTTACTACCGGCGACGGCAAGGGACTAATTATTGACAGCATAAGAGGCAAAGACCTGTTTATAATATGCGACGTCGGCAATTATTCTATTGAATACAATATGTTTGGCACACCCAACAGAATGTCGCCTGACGACCACTATTCGGATTTGAAGAGAATAATCGGCGCTTGCGCAGGTATGGCAAACAAAATTACCGTTGTTATGCCGCTCCTATACGGCGGAAGACAGCACAGAAGGACTGCAAGAGAATCGCTTGATTGCGCTCAAATGCTGAGAGAACTTGAGTTTATGGGAGTCAAGGACATTATCACTTTTGACGCTCACGACCCAAGAGTTCAAAACTCCGTACCTATTATGGGCTTTGACAATTTTATGCCCACTTATCAGATTTTGAAGGCTTTGCTTAAGACTTTCCCTGAGATCAATATGAAAAAAGACAACTTTATGATCGTCAGCCCGGACGAAGGCGCAATGAGCAGAAATATCTATTACGCTTCCGTACTTGGCACTGATTTGGGAATGTTCTATAAGAGAAGAGATTACGCAAACGTAGTCAATGGACGCAATCCAATAGTTGCGCACGAATATATTGGCAACGACGTCAAAGACAAAGATATTTTTGTGGCTGACGACATTATTGCTACTGGTGACAGTATGCTCAAACTTTGCAATGAGTTGAAAGCCGCAGGATGTCGCAGAATCTTCCTTTCAGCGACTTATGCGCTCTTCACAGAAGGTCCAGAGAAGTTCCAAAAGGCTTATGACGCAGGACTTTTTGACGCGGTGCTTTCTACCAATTTGACGTACGCTACTCAAGAACTTTTGCAAAAGAATTGGTTTGTTCAGGCGGATATGTCCAAGTTTGTGGCATATATAATCGCCGCTATAGACCAAAACAAATCTGTTGGTCAGTTGCTTGACCCACACGACAAAATACACGAACTTATCGAAAAATTTAATGCCGGCAAACCTCAACAGTTGGCTATGGATATAAGCGAGGAGTAAAATGAAAATTGAATGGCTGGGGCACTCTTGCTTCAAGTTGACGGAATCTACGGGAACGACGATAGTTACGGACCCGTTCGACAAAGAAATCGTCGGTTTTGATATGACAAAGACTACTGCCGACGTTGTGACTTGTTCGCATCAACACAAAGATCACAATGCTATAGTAAGGATTGACGGAGAGCCTTTGGTATTAAGCGAGTGCGGTTTTTGGGAAGTCAAAGGCGTGGATATCTCGTCGGTACTATCCTATCACGACGACAGACTCGGCAAGAAAAGGGGCGAAAACAAAATTTTCAAATTCAGGATGGACGGCGTTGATTTGTGTCATATGGGAGACATCGGCGAAGAATGTACCGTCAGACTTGCCGACGGCATAGGATCTGTCAACGTTCTTATGATACCTGTGGGCGGCAATTATACTATTGACGCAAAACAGGCTAAGAAGTACGTAGATATTATGATGCCCGACGTGGTTATACCAATGCACTTCAAGACGTCCAGAAGCGTGGTGGATATTGAAAAACTCGACGAATTTATTGATTTGTTTGACGAGGAGCAGATAAGAAGAATCGACGGACAGTCAATTGAATTTGACAGAGCGCATTTTGACAGTGACAGCACTGTAGTTGTCGTATTCGACCAAGAAGTATTTTAAAATATTGTTTGCAAATTATAGTTGCTTGCAAAGCCTACGCGTCTTTGCAAGCAACGCGACAAAAGATTATTTTAGTTAAAATTCGACATAAATCACACAAAACTTTTTGTTTCAAAAGTTTATAAAAAGACGCAAGCGTCAAGTCTAAAAAATACAAGTACATAATAACGTAAATATATAATAAATAATATAATATCAAATATATAATATATCGACTTTGATAAAGAATTAAACAAACAGGAGATTATATGATTAAGAAGGATTATACTCGTGAGGAGTTAAAGGCAAAGTCTTACTTTGAATTGAGAGATATTGCCAAGAAAAAGAACGTAGAAAACGTATCTTATATGTCTGAAGAAAATCTCATAGAGAGTATTTTGCTTGCCAATAGTCAATCAGAGCAAGCGCAAGTATTCGATCTCGACGGCTCATCAAAGCAAGATAGCCCCGCTGTCGGCGGATACACCAGAGAAGATTTTCAAAATATGACTATACATTCCGTACGTACGATCGTGCGAGACGTGGGAATTACGCCCAGCACCAAGAACAAAGAGCAACTCATAGAAGCGTATTTGGAACTTATGCAGAACGGTGGGGTCAAAGAAGGTCAGCCTTCGCAGCCCAAAACCAAGAGAGGAAGACCTGCAAAAACAGAGATGCCGACTATCGTCAAAGATTCTACGACGTCTTTTGTTCCTCTTGGAGCGAAGTCGGAGGAAGAAGTTGTTGTCAAAACATCAGAAAACTCTTCTGAGGACGACAGCAAAATCCAACAAAACGGCGACGGCGCTGTCAAAGAAACCGTCGTTGAGAGCGAAGAACGCAGCGGTATTTTGGAGATATTGGACGGCTATGGATTCTTGAGAGCAGAAAACTGTGAATGCGGTGAAAAAGACGTATACGTATCAGGCAGAATTATCAAGACGTTGGGACTTAGAGCGGGCGACTACGTTGTGGGTATTGCAAGACGAAATGCCGAAAACAAGCCTCCTGCATTGACGATAGTGGAGAGAGTAAATCCAGAAATAAAATACGATATCGTTTATCAGCAAGACGAAAGAGGCAGAGATATCCCTGGCACAGGAGAGTATAAGGCAGTGGGTTACGTCGGTGACACCGGCACGAATCTGACAGGCTTAAGACGCCGTCCTCATTTTGACTCATTGACACCTATTTTCCCAAAAGAAAGATTGAGATTGGAGATAAACACTGCCGAAAAAAGTGTTACCAGAGGCGATTTTGCAATCAGAAGTCTTGATTTGATCGCGCCGATAGGCAAGGGGCAGAGAGCAATGATAGTTTCTCCGCCAAAAGCCGGAAAGACGACGCTTCTCAAAAAGATTGCCAATTCAATTACTACCAATCACAGCGAAGTTACGCTTTTTGTATTGCTCGTTGACGAGCGTCCTGAAGAAGTTACCGATATGAAGAGATCCATAAAAGGCGAAGTCATTTACTCCACCTTTGACGAGATGCCCGAGCATCACTGCAAGGCGTCTGAACTGCTTATTGAAAGAGCAAGGAGACTTGTCGAACTTGGCAAAGACGTCGTAATAATGATGGATTCGCTTACGCGTCTTGCAAGAGCGTACAACTTGACGATTCCGCCGACTGGCAGAACGTTGTCAGGCGGTATTGATCCCGGCGCGTTGGCAAGCCCCAAGAAATTCTTTGGCGCAGCAAGAAATATTGAAAACGGCGGATCGCTTACAATCATAGCCACCGCGCTAGTTGATACAGGCAGCAGAATGGACGACGTGATCTATGAAGAGTTCAAGGGTACAGGCAATATGGAAATCACTTTGGACAGAAAACTCAGCGAGAGAAGAATTTTCCCTGCAATCGATCTCAATCGCTCATCCACGAGAAGAGAAGATCTGTTGCTTTCGCAAAAAGAACTCGAGGGAGTATGGGCGCTTCGCAAGATGCTTTCCACAGGAGATTTGCAGGATACCACGGATCAACTTCTCAATATGATGCAAAAGACCAAAAACAACGAGGAGTTTGTTGACTCGATCACCAATCAAGTCAAAGTATTGGAAAAGAACGGCTATAGTATCAAAAACTTATCTGCCAAGTTTTAAGACGAATTGAACAAATCAGCGGCTGCAACGGAGGGAATTTTGTTGCAGCCGCTTTGCATTTTACAAAATTTTTAATAAAACTTTTATTGATTTTAATGTTATTTCTCTTGAAATATTATATAATAAGGACAATAAATTAGGCATTATAGCCTGAGGGGAACAGGATGAAAAAACGACAACTTTTTATTATTTCGACAGTTTTGGTTTTTGTATTGCTGTGCGTATTTTTGGTTGCGTGCGACGGCAAGGCGGGAAAATCCGCTTATGAATTAGCCGTTGAGCAAGGCTTTGAGGGCAGTCTTGACGAGTGGCTTGACAGTCTCAAAGGCAATGACGGTATAGCCGACGTATCTCAACTGTATAGCAAGGCTGTGCAAGAGGGATTTGAGGGATCTTATCTTGACTTTTTGAATTCATATCTCACTTTAAACTCCAATTCTCAAGTCGCAGCCAACGTTGCGCTTTTGTCGGCAGTCAAGGTAGTTGTGTCAGATTATTATTCAAACTATTGGGGACAAAAGAAAGAAGTGTCTGCAATAGGCTCGGGAGTGATATACAAACTCAACAAAGATGCTGGAGATGCCTATATTATTACCAATTATCACGTTGTTTACAACGCTAATTTGTCCAGTAAAGGCGGTATATACAGTGATATAAAAGTATTTATCTACGGTTATGAGAGCGAAAGTCAAGCGATAACTGCAAAGTATATCGGCGGAGCGTATGACTACGACATAGCGATACTTAAGGTCCAGGACAGCGACATAATTAAAAACAGCAACGCAAGAGCGGTAGACGTGGCAAGCAGTAAAGACATCGTTGCTGGCACTACGTGCATTGCCGTCGGCAATCCTGCGACGAGTACGGCTTCGTCTTACAGCGATATCAAGATTTCTGTAACTCAAGGCGTAGTGAGCGTCGACAGCGAAAACGTATCAGTGGGTGACACTTCGACTGGCTACACCGTATCAACGAGAGTTATTCGCGTTGACGCGGCAATCAATTCAGGCAACAGCGGCGGCGGACTTTACAACTCAAAAGGTCAACTCATAGGCATTGTCAATGCAAAGGCATCTTCGACGAGCATAGAGAATATGGGATACGCCATTCCAAGTGACGTCGTAGTAGGCATTGCTGATTATGCGATTGCCAGTTGCGACGGCGAAGATAATAGATATATCAAGAAATTATATCTCGGTATAGGCGGAGTGATCAACTCTTCAAAGTCCGTCTACGATACTTCGTCATATACCGTAAAATTGGTGGAAGAGATAGCAGTCGGCGAAGTATCTGACGATTCAATAGCAAGCGGAATTTTGCAGGAGGGCGACATTCTCAACGCAGTGGAGTTTGACGGCAAAAAATACGAGATCACGCGCAGTTATTCGCTTCCCGACAGTCTTTGGAATGCGAAAGCAGGCGTGACGGCTTTGCTCAAGTTCTATATCACGAGGAACAGCGAAGATATGACCGTTGAAGTTGCCGTGACGGCAGAGAATTTTGCGCAATTGAAATAAATTCGTGCAAAACGCAGCGGCGAAGCACAACTCTGAAAAATTCGCAATATTATAAAAGTAATAAACTCAATGCAACTCTCATACAATTTCGTATGGGAGTTGTTATTTTATGAACGTAGTATTTACAATAATGATATTGGCGTCTCTGATTATGCTGGTAGTCGTTGCGCCTGAGAGCGCGTTTTCCATAATGATTGGCGGAGCCAACAACGCGTTGACTTTGGCGTTTACGCTTATTGCGATATATGCGATATGGTTGTCGATACTTTCGCTTATGGACGGCATAGGACTTAACAAGGCTCTCAATAAGTTATTTCGTCCCTTGACCAAAAGGCTCTTCAAAGGGGAGAGCGATCTCGCATTGGAGTATATCACGCTCAACTTTTCTGCTAATCTATTGGGTATGGGCGGAGCGGCAACTCCGCTTGGCATCAAGGCTATGGAATGTATGCAGGACAACTCGCAAAAAGCCACTGACAATATGATACTCTTTATGGTGATCAATTCCACGTCAATTCAGTTGATACCCGCGACGATAATAGGTTTGCGCGCGTCTGCGGGAAGTAATGCGCCGTCGGATATAATCTTGCCTTCGTTGCTCGCCACCTTGATTTCTACCGTGACAGGCGTAATACTTGCAAAACTCTGCGCCTTGTTTACTCGCAAAAAGAATAAGGTCGAGAGCGTAGAGCCGAGGACGCCGCTTTTTGTCAGTCGCAATGAGAGGAAGAATATATGAGCAAATATATACTTCCCATATTTATACTTCTCGTTATAGTAATCGCATTTATCAAAAGAGTTCCCATATACGACAATTTTGTCAAGGGGAGTAAAGAAAGTTTGTCAATAGTGCTGTCTATATTCCCTTATATATGCGCGGTTTTGATTGCCGTCGAACTGTTTTCTCTCAGCGGGCTCAACGCATACTTTGCAAAGATTATGTCACCGGTGTTGACGTTTTTGGGTATTCCTGAAGAACTTTGCGAACTTCTTATTATTCGTCCGCTGTCAGGCAACGGTTCGCTTGCGTTGCTTGAAGATATTTATAAAACTCACGGCGCCGATGCATATATTTCTCGTTGCGCGTCTGTAATAGTTGGCGCAAGCGAAACAGTTTTTTACGTCGGCACTGTATATTTTTCTACGACAAAAGTCAAGAAGTTGCGCTATGCAATTCCAATTTCGTTGGTAGCGTGTTATTTCGGCGCAA
This sequence comes from Clostridia bacterium, assembly GCA_029061605.1. GTDB lineage: Bacteria > Bacillota > Clostridia > Christensenellales > UBA3700 > RACS-045. Next base: position 8,849 of record JAIDRT010000072.1, read on the forward strand.
TAATGGCTTGTCTGTTGTGCAAGTTTATGTAATTAAATAAGGATATAATTAAATGTCATTGACGCTTTCTTTTGTCATTTTGACTGAAGCGAAATGGAGAAATCTCAATCAATATAGACCCTTCGACTAGGCTCAGGGTGACTTGTTTAAAGCGAGAGTAACACATTCAACGCGTCATTCTGAGCGAAACGAAGTGCAGTTGAAGAATCTACTCTTGCCGTCCCCTTGAGGGGAAGGTGTCACGAAGTGACGGAAGGGGTGTGAATAATCTGTAGATATTTTGACTACACTGCGTTCCGCTCAAATGACGCGTTTAAAGCAAAAGTCGCATCTTGAACGCGTCATATTGAGCGGAGCGAAAAACGACAACGTAAATATTTGCAGCAAAAACGGCGTATCAAAGACACGCCGTTTTATTACTGGACTAAGTATTTGCAATTAAAGACTTCTCAACACTTCGTTGACTTCTTTCATATCGCACTTGCCGGCATAAGCCGTCTTAAAGTGACGCATTACGGCAGGGACGGATTTGTCGTCCAAAGACAGAATTATTTCTTTGATTTCTTCTTTGCTCATCATTTGGGGGAGATAACTCTTGATAGTGGCAATTTGATTTTCAAGGCTTTGCACTTTGTCAGCGTAATTTGCGCCAGCCTTTTCAAAGCCAGTTTTTTCTTCAAGCAATTCTTTCTCAGTTTTTTGGAGAAGAGAAAGAATATCGCCTTCGCCTAGTTCTTCGCCTTTGGCGCGTTTTTCAATAGACGAGAGCATAATCTTGTTGATTACTACGTTGAGCGCAGACACAGCGTCCTTGTCTTTTTCTTTCATCTTTGCTACTTTTTCTTTCTTAAAAAAATCTATATTCATTCTTTCACCTCGCATATTTTATTTATCCCAATAATACACCTATTTAAATTTCTTGTCAAGGCAAATATCATTTTCAACTGTGCTCAAGGTGACAAAATAGATTCTTCGACTACGCTCAGAATGACTCGTTTAAAGCAAAAGTTATGCATTCAACGCGTCATATTGAGCGCAACGTAATGTAGAAATCTCTAATTTGGATAATATATCAGACATTATTATCTATTCTATATTATCTATTATTTTTTATTTAATAAACGGATTAGACCTCTCGACTGCGCTCGAGGTGACATAATATTGTCAAGGTGACAAAATATTGTCGAGATTACAAAACTTATTACGTTGAATACTTTACTTGCAATACTAATTTTGCTGTGTTACAATACAATTATGAAAAAACGTGTAGTAGTGGGAATGAGCGGAGGAGTAGATTCCTCTTTGACGGCGTTGCTTCTCAAGGAGCAGGGCTATGAAGTAGTTGGACTTTTTATGCGCAATTGGCACGAAAAGGACGAGAGCGGTTGCTGTACGGCTGACGAAGATTTTTATGACGTGCGCAAGGTGTGCAACGATATAGGAATACCCTATTACAGCGTGGATTTTGCAGACCAATACTATGAGAGAGTATTCAAACTTTTTGTTGAAGAATACAAAAAGGGCAGAACGCCAAATCCTGACGTGCTTTGCAACAAAGAAATCAAATTTGCGCCATTTGTCAAACACGCTTTGTCTATGGGAGCGGATTATATTGCCACCGGACACTATTGCGATATACTGCACGCAGACGACGGACTCAACTATCTTCTCAAAGCAAAAGACACCAACAAAGACCAGACATATTTCCTCAATCAACTCACTTCGTCCCAACTTGACAAGGTGTTGTTTCCGTTGGGCAGATTGGAGAAGAGCGAGGTCAGAGCATTGGCGTCCAAGTTTGGCTTGTCCACCGCTGACAAAAAAGATTCCACCGGCATATGCTTTATTGGAGAGCGTAACTTCCGCAAATTCTTGAGCGAATATATCCCTATGCAAGAGGGAGATATCAAGACTTTGGACGGACAAGTCGTAGGCAGACACGACGGCGTATTCTATTATACCGTAGGTCAGCGCAAAGGACTTGGCATAGGCGGCAGTGGAAACGGCGAGCCTTGGTTTGTCATAGGCAAGGACGTGGAAAAGAACGTGCTTTACGTCTCGCAAGGCGATCAATCAATGATATATCACTCTGGGTTGGAGTGCGATAAATTCAATTTTATTACCTATAAGCCGAAAGAAACGACTTTTAGATGTACGGCAAGAATACGTCACCGCCAGCCAGAGCAACAGGCTACTGCTATCATAAAGGGCGAAGGGCTTCAACTTGTCTTTGACGAGCCTCAGCGCGCAATAGCAGAAGGACAGTATGCCGTCGTATACGTCGACAATGTATGTCTAGGCGGCGGAGTAATAGAACGTAAGCAAAAATAACAATTAAGAAATTTTAATGTCACCTCGACCAAAGTGGAGAAATCTTATCCTTTTAGATAATATTTAATAGAGAATATAGAATAGATAATAATGGCGGATAAATTATCCATTTCTAATATTTCTTCTCTGCTATTTATTATTTAATAAAAATGATAGAGACCTCTCGACTGCGCTCGAGGTGACAGCATTTGTCATTGACGCTCGCACGAGACGCACCTGCTTGCTCGCTATGCCGTCACTTCGTTCCTTACGCTTGAGCAAAGTGGAATGGAGAAATCTCAAACCTATTAAATAACACGCAAGGTTACTTGCGTGTTATTGATTTATTCAATTAAAATACTAATTTTAATGCAAACTTTTCGATTTTCCAAAAAAAGTATACTTTTCTTGACTGCCTGTGAAAAGGCATAATTTTTCAAATACATTATACTTCACGAATATTTATTTTGCAATATCTTTAGGTCAGTAAAAGTATACCTTTTTTGGAATAAGTGGATAACGCGCTTAAGAGAGGAAGAATAATGAAATTAGCAAAAACAAAAGAGAAGTATTTGAAGTGTGCAATACTTATTATATCAATATGCTTTATATTGGGAGCATTGAGTGCTTGTTTACCTTTTAATATATCTATACCCGATAAGTTGGAAGAAGATGCGATAGACAATACCGCAATGAATATTACTACAAATAGCAGTGACGGCTTAGGTGAGTTTAAGAATGGCTATAACTATGTATATACTGATAAAGATTTGATTGACGATTATAGAGCAGGCAATCCTAATACGCCTTATGATATATCTATTGTAAAAGTAGATACGTCACAAGCAAGAGGTACGCAAAAGAATCCTTATGTTATAGCAAGTGTAGACGATTGGGAAACTTTTGCAAAAATGATGGGACCGTCCACATCTGATAGAGGTTTAAATAAATATTTTGTACTTGCAAACGATTTAGATTTTAAAAATAGAACGTTTCGTCCAATTCCTATATTCAAAGGTACCTTTTGTGGAATGGGGAACGAATTGCTTAATATTACAATTAACTCTAATAATTGGAAATATTGGAGTGGCTCGGATTGGACTACCTGGGGGACTTATGCATCTGCTGGTTTTGGAGTGTTTGGTAGAACGGATAGTGCAATTATAACGGATTTAATTGTGCAGGATTTTAATTTTACAAATATGCCGCAAACAAGTGCATTGAATTATGGAAATTATCAAGGTGGACTTATTGGCGTAGGATGTGGCAATGAATATATTTTAAATTGCCATATAAATGGCACTATAGACGATACAGGTGTTACATATAGCCATTATGTTTGGACTGGTGGCATTATGGGAATTTCATATCCCGGAATTGCGAATAACACCGTCACTATTTATCGTTGTAGCGCAGATACAGTTTTCATAGGTGGGGCATTTAGTAGTTCTCATTATTCTCACGGTGGCGGGTTAATTGGTGAAGCAAGAAGTGGAGTCAATACTAATATATACGACTGTGCAGTAAATTATGATTTTAGAGGTACAAAAACCTCTATGGATTACTCTGGACCAACGCTTTGTATCAACAGAGATACTGCTCGCGCGGTAGTTGAAAATGTTGTAGCAAATTTAAAAACAAATTCTACTACTCGTGTTGGAGTGCTTTATCCGTATGGCTCATTTAATATAGTAAAGAACATATATGCAGATGGCGCTGTGGGGGAAAATGGAGCAATTGGACTTATTAGTTCTTTAGCGAACAATCCAACTTCGCCTACTAATATAAATATTGGACAATATGTTAATACAACTAGTATTGCTACAAAGTATACAAATTCAAACGATTTATATCAAGCAGCAAAGAATGCTGTCGGCTCTTCACTTCCGTCTCAAATTTGGGATGCAAGTAAAATCGGCGGATATACTCCAGATACTTCACCAGTCCGCAACTATCTCTTGGCATTTGTCAGTTATCGCAACCTAACAAACGGCGGAAATGACGAAGAAAGCGTGGGTATAGAAGACGGACTTGCATACTTGCCTGGCGCAGATTTGGAAAGTCAGCCTGGCGCAGATTATTTGGCTAGCAAGTCAAGCAATCAAGTATTCTTAGGTTGGACGGACGACACCACTGGCGCAAGCGAGCCTTTCAAGGAGTTGCCAAGCGGAATGTTTGGAGAGGTTACTCTATATGCTGTATGGGGCTTATCAAGTGACCACGTGGATAAATACGTAAATCCTACGCTTACTGTAAAAGACAGTATATCAGAGATCACTTACGACACTAAGGCAAGTATTACGCTCAACGCAAACGTAGAATACACAGGCGCGTCGGATGGCGGAATGACAGACCCGCAAGTGACTTATCTATGGAAACAAGGCAGTAAAGACAGGAGCGACACCAATACAGGTACGTTTAAAGCCAATAAAGTAGCGGACAGCGGAACGTATACTTACGACTATATAATGAAAGACAAGGCTCAACCGTTGTGGCTGTATAAAGACAGTAGCGGTATGAGCGAGACAATTACTATAAACAAAGGTATAATCTCAATAGACACCTTTGAAGTGACCAACGAGCCATATTATGGCAAGGCGTTGACAGAAGTGACGTTTGACGTTACGGCAAAGAATAGCGCAGGAGTAAAAGTCGCGTTGAGTAGCGCAACTTGGAAGAATACTGTGGGGCAAGAAGTAAAGAAAGGCGAGAATACCCAGACAGTGAGACTAATACCTACAGATACGGACAACTATGGAGATTATGCAGATTTGACAGTCAAATTTGATTCTGAGACGTTGTACGTAACATTCGTATTTCCTGAATTGGCGGAGCAACTTAAAGCGGAGTTGACGTACGGACAAAACTACGGCTCAAAGGAGATAATCTACGAATTTAACCAAGTATATATGGACGCATTGGCAAACAATCCAGAGTTTTCGTCAATATCGGACAGCGGACTTGCGCCATATCTTGCAGACGAAGACGAGATAAAGGCAGACCCGACGTATAAGGGTGCGCCAATAGTAGAGGATTCGTCTGGCAAGGCGCTATATAACAAGGTGCATAAAAATGTAACGGAAGAGTTTAGCATATACGTGTATTTTAATGCTGTTACGTATACAGTGGCATTTGACGCCAACAGCAGTAGCAACACCACGGTGTTGCCAGCGCCCGAAGCGTATGGCTACGGCAAGTTTGTCATAAAGCCAGACAAAGACCCAACCAACGGCGAGTTGTTGTTTGTGGGCTGGTACTTCACGGACAGTGACGGCGAGTACCGCGCTTGGAGATTTTTCAGCGAGCCGCAAGAAGACGGCACGGTCATACCGCAAGATAGAGTTAGCGGCAATCTTACGCTTACAGCCGAGTGGTTAAACGCAAGCAATTTGGACGAGGTGACGTTTACAGTCAGTCCTACGGCAAAGTTTATAGCGCTCAACAAAATAGACAGCGGAGATTATCTGACGGTCACCGCCAAGTATTCGGGAAGTAAAAACGGAATTACCGCCACCAGCGACAAGACGATTGCGTACGGCAATTACGTAATTGAATATGGCAGAATGGACGGCGAGGACTTTGTAGGAGAATACAACACGCTCAAGGTGGTAGACGGCGGAATGTATATCCGAGTTGGAGTTCAGTTTGGAGTGACCACAGTATATTCTGAGCCAAAGCAAATCAACGTGGAGCCAATAGACATAACCGACTTGACGGAGCAGTTCAACTTTGGAGACGACGATAACGACGGCATAATCACGTTTGAGTATGACGGCACAGGCAAGACGGTACGCAAATTGACAGCGCAAGACGTGCTGACAATGACGAATGGACAAATCACTGGCATAACGTATCAATACAAGAATAGTTTTACCAATCAATTGGTAGACGAGCCAACGGATATAGGTACTTACAGCGTGACAATAAGTTACACTACGGCGTCAGGAGATTTCTACGCAAAGCCGACGGAACTGACGGTGAAGATAACGTCAACTATAAAGGTAAGAGTAGAATGGACGGACAGTACGCTAATGTATTCTGGCGGAGAGCAACATCCTACGGTCGCCAAGATATACAATGTAGACACAGGAGAAGAGGTGTCTGTCAACAGCAATCAGATAACGTATACAGGAGATACTGATGCCAAGACAATAAACATAGGCACGCATTACAAGGTCAGCGTATCGTTGGGAGATTCCTATACGGTGACGGACGGCAAGGAATGTACGTTTGATATAGTCAAGGCGCTATTGGAGATACCAACGTACACGTCAGGTACAATAATGTATGACGGCACGACGAAATCGCTTGTAGACTATCTGGGAGACGCGTTCAATCCGCTTTTGATGGAGATAGTGTCCGGTGGAACAGGAAAGGAAGTAGATACGTATCGAGCAATGATAGCGCTTAAGGACACGATCAATTGCTCTTGGGCAGATAAGTCTATTGCGAGCAAGCAAGTAGAGTGGAAGATAGAGCCAGCGATACTGTACGTAAGTTGGGACAAGTGGGAATTTGTCTCTGACGGTGAGAGCGCGTATGCGCCAAAGATAAATGGCTTGATGGGACTTGCAAGCGGAGATACGTTTGATTACGATACGGACTTTGTCTATAAGATATATGACGAAGAAGGCAATCTGATGGACGTAAGTCAAGTCAGCGAGATCGGCTCATATAGAATTGTCGCAAGTTTCAACGGCGACGTCAAGAACTATACGCTGGACAGCACAAGCAAAGAATGGTACTTTGTCGTGGTGCCCAAGTCAGGAATGACGGTTTTGACAATAGAATGGGGCGAAACTCAATTCTTGTATGATGGCGGAGTGCATTATCCAACGTTTACAGTCAAGGATAGCAACGGTAAAGACGTGACAGAAGAGATAAGTTCAATGCTCAAATTCAGTGACGGTTACCGCAAAGAGAAGGAGTTGGGAACTTATTCCGTCAAGGTTACGCTTAGCGGAGAAGCGGCGGAAGAGTATTTCATACGTTCGGGAGCAACGGTAAAGTATAAGATAGTCGACGAGAACGGCTATGCGCCAGATGAAGAAGAGACTGCCAATAGAGATAAAGAAGACAAAGACGGAGACAAGGATGGAAGCGGAATTGACTTTGACAGCATACTAGAAGCAGTCAAGGAGTACTGGCAGGCAATAGTAAGCGGAATATGTATAATATTGATAATAGCCTTTTTGTCAAAGACGGCAAGTTACGAGAGCAGACGTAAGAGAGCCAACAAGACTGCAAATGAGAGATATAAGAGTTATTACGCAGGAGCGGTAGGCTTGTTTGGCTGGGCGTCATCAAGTTGGACTATAATAGCGTGCGTATTCATAGCGTTGACGGTGGCAAGTCTTGTAATAATGCTGATAGCCAAGAGCAGATGCAGAAAAGCAGAAGACAGCCTTGCTTACTCCAAAGAGGATTTTGAGCGCAATCAGATGGATATTGAATACCGTCGCCGCGAAGAAGAGGCAAGACAGCGCGATGAGAATATGCGAATGATGTTTATGAGTATGATGGGCGGAAACAACGGCAATATGGGACAGGGTATGTCCCAAGGCGGATATATGGGCGGAGGCTACAAAATAGGCGCAGAGGAGATACGCGGAATAATATCTGACACTGTTACGGCATTGCTACCAGGCGTTCAACAACTTTTGCCGCAACAGGCGTCTACAAATGACGAACTTGTGCAGAAACTCATAGACCAAAATGAAAAGTTGATGGAAAAGTCTCAAAAGAATGAAGAAGAGATGCGAGACTTAATAAAGAAACTTGCCGAGCATCCTGCTGATAAAGAAGTCGTTGCTACAAACGTAAACGAAGAGACTATAAGACAGTTGATAGACAAAAATGACGAACGCTTTGAACAGATTATGAAGACGCAAGAGGCGCTTATCGCTAAGTTGCTTGAAAAGGATAATACACCTCAAGTAATAGAAAAAGTCGTCGAGGTGCCAGTCGAAGTAGAGAAGATAGTAGAGAAAGAAGTAAAAGTCGAGGTTCCTGTCGAGGTCGAGAAGATCGTCGAAAAGGAAGTTGTCAAGGAAGTGCCAGTAGAGAAGATAGTCGAAGTACCTGTAGAAAAAGTGGTAGAAAAGGTAATTGAGAAAGAAGTAAAAGTGACTGCGCCTGCAAAACCAAAAGTAGAAAAGGCACCAAGACTTACACTTGACGAAGCGTACGCATTGCTTAGCAAAGAACAAAAGAAATACTTCGACGGCTTAAGAGACTATGCGCTCACAAAGTATAAGTGCAAAGAGAAGAAGTCGACGTACTTTGTAGTATTTGGACGCACTTCTACAAATCCATTGTTGAAGTTGACTATCAAGAAAGACACGACAGTAGCATTACTCAAGATGGAAGACGAGTATATGAAAGACATCAGAAGAGATGCAACAGGAGACGGAACGAAAGTTAAAGTCAAAGAGACGGAAGTAGTAGTAAGTGACGCACAAGCGTATGCTACAGCGAAGAAGATGGTGGACTTGAGAGACGATCAGATAGAGCGCTACCAAGACCTTCTCAGAGAGCAACGCGCTATGAGAAACAAAAAGTAAGAGCAAAAGGTAACAAAGGCGGGAGTTATTCTCGCCTTTTGTCATTGACGCTCGTATTATAATATGTCATTTCGACCGTAGCAAAGCGAAGTGGAGAAATCTCAATCAGTATAATAAAACACCCCTTCTGTCACTTTGTGACACCTTCCCCTCAGGTGAGGGCGTGCGTCACAACCTGTAAATACGCAATAACTTTTTAGATGTCATCTCGACC
>JAIDRT010000073.1 GCA_029061605.1 Clostridia bacterium
ACCATTGAGATTTCTCCACTTCGCTTTGCTACGGTCTAAATGACTTTAGACTCTTATTCCAAAAAAAGTATACTTTTACTGACCCAAAGATATTGCAAAATAAATATTCGTGAAGTATAATGTAATCGAAAAAATATGCCTTTTCACAGGCAGTCAGGAAAAGTATACTTTTTTTGGAAAAGTGAAAATTTTGTATTAAATTAGTATGTTAGTTGAATAAAAAATCGCAACGCTTTTATTTTTGCGTTGCGATTTTTGTAAATTTTAATTGCACTTATTTAAGCGGTTGAGACCTCTCCACTTTGGTCGAGGTGACAAATAAGGCTTTCTGTCATTTCGAGCGTAGTTGAGAAATCTAATCCTTTTTATTAAATATTTTGAGATTTCTCCATTCGCTTATTTAATAATAAGGCTCTTGCCTGTCATTTCAGCAGGCTGTTCAAGTCCCATAATTTCCAGCATTGTGGGCGCTATGTCGCACAACTTTCCGCCGTCCTTGAGAGCCTTGACGCCCTCTGCGCCGATTACTACGAAAGGCACAGGATTGGTAGTGTGCGCAGTAAACGGAGCCTTGGTCTCTATATCGTACATATAGTCGCAATTGCCGTGGTCTGCCGTAAGCAAGGCTTGACCGCCGACTTCTTTTATGGCGTCGAGCACCTTTTTGACGCACTCGTCAGTGACTTTGACGGCTTTCTTTGCCGCATCCATCACGCCGGTATGTCCTACCATATCGCAATTGGCGAAATTGAGTATCATCACGTCATACTTACCGCTTTTGATAACTTCGCAAGCCTTGTCGCAAACTTCGTAAGCGCTCATTTCTGGCTTCATATCAAAAGTTGCAATCTTTGGCGAGTCAATAAGTATTCTATCCTCATTTGGATTGGGAGCCTCTACGCCGCCGTTGAAGAAGAAGGTCACGTGAGCGTATTTTTGCGTCTCTGCAATTCTGAACTGTCTGATACCCTGCTTGGAAAGATATTCGCCAAGAGTATTTGCGTAGCGCTCTTTCTTGAATGCAACTTCAAGTTTTTCCTCAAAAGTTGCGTCATAAGTCGTAAAGGACACGAACTTAGGCGCCAAGAAGCCCTTTGCTCTGTCAAAGCCGTTGAAGTCTTCAAAGATAAAACTTCTTGTGATCTGTCTTGCTCTGTCGGGACGGTAATTGAAGAAAATTACGCTGTCTCCCTTATTGATCGTAGCAGTCGGCTTGCCGTTTTCTGTAATAACGGTAGGCAACATAAACTCGTCAGTCACGCCTTTGTCATAACTGTTCTGCATTGCGTCTACTGCATTGCTTTCCATCACGCCTTCGCCGTCTACAAGCGCAGCGTAAGCCTTTGACACTCTTTCCCAGATATTATCTCTGTCCATAGCGTAAAATCTTCCGCTGATCGTGGCAATCTTGCCGTAATTCAACTTGTTAAGATAATCGCAAAGTTGTTGTATAAAACCTTTTCCGCTGACAGGAGACACGTCTCTGCCGTCCATAAAGCAATGAATATAGGTATTCTTTACGCCCATTTCCTTTGCCATCTTTATTGTAGCAAAGAGATGATCTAAATGCGAGTGAACTCCGCCGTCGGAGACAAGTCCCATAACGTGAAGGCTCTTGCCTGCCTGCTTTGCATTTTCCATAGCGTCGACCAAAGCGGAATTGGTAAAGAAGTCGCCGTCGTCGATTGCCTTGCTTATCTTTGGCAAGTCTTGGAAAATAACTCTGCCTGCTCCGATATTGAGGTGTCCAACCTCGCTGTTGCCCATCTGTCCTTCAGGAAGTCCAACCGCAAGTCCGCTTGCCATAAGTTGGGTAGATGGATTTTGCTCAATTATTTTCAATACTTCAGGAGAAGTCACGGGAGATATGGCGTTGTTTTCGCCAAACTCGTTTATTCCGTAACCGTCCATTATTATAAGTCCAGTAAATTTCATATATACCTCAATTAGATTTTATCAAATTAGAACTACTGCGCTATGCTAGTATGCCGCGTTGAATGCGCAAGTCTAACTTTGAATAAGTCACCTTGAGCGCAGTCAAAAGGTCTCACCTGTATTTAACAGTTTAGATTTCTCAACTACGCTCGAAAAGACATTGAATATTCAAAAAACCGTAGAACGCAATTATGCGTCCTATTGGAATTTATCGCGTTATTAGTATTTAACGACTTGCGAGAAGTCTACAGCCTTCAAAGAAGCGCCGCCGATAAGTCCGCCGTCGATTTGCGGCATTGCCATAAGTTCGGACGCGTTCTTTGGATTCATACTTCCGCCGTATTGTATTCTTACCTTTTCTTCAGCGCACTTCTCGCAATAGAGTTTTGCCATTGTGCCACGGATAATAGCGATAGTGTCGTTGGCATCCTGAGCGGTAGCCGTCTTGCCTGTGCCGATTGCCCAAACAGGCTCGTAAGCAATGACAATATTCTCAAGTTGGCTCTTGTCGATATCCTTGAAAGCCTCGGTAGTCTGTCTTACCAAAACTTCTTCAACAAGTCCGCCTTCTCTCTCTTCCAAGGTCTCGCCTACGCAAATGATTGGCTTCAAGCCTTTTGCCAAAGCAGCCTTAACTCTTGCATTGACAGTCTGGTCGGTCTCGCCGAAATACTGTCTGCGCTCGCTGTGACCGATTATGACGTACTCTACGCCAAGTTCAACAAGCATATCTGCGCTTATCTCGCCTGTGAAAGCGCCTTTCTCTGCCCAGTGCACGTTCTCTGCGCCGAGTTTGATATTGGTGCCTTTGATAAGTTCGCCAGCGGCAGCAATATTTGTATAAGGTACGCATACTACTACTTCTGCTTTAGCGTCTTTGACGAGCGGAATAAGGTCTGTCAAAAGAGCCTTAGTTCCTGCGATAGTATTGTTCATTTTCCAGTTTCCTGCAATTATAGGTTGTCTCATTATATATACCTCTTAAAATTTATTCTATAGATTTTATTGTTTAATATGTTTTAGATTTCTCCATTCCGCTTCGCTCCAGTCGAAACGACAGAATATTTAGCGAGCGTCAATGACAAAAGTCTAATGTCACCTCGAGCGTAGTCGAGAGGTCTCATCCGTATTCTTGCCGTCCCCTTGAGGGGAAGGTGTCGCAGTATGCGACGGAAGGGGTGTAGCCTATTCTATAGGCGTTTATATAAATAAATATCCTTTTTAAGCCCGACCAAAATCGAGCGTAGCCGAGATTTTGCGTTTGGTCGGCTTTAGGGCGAAGTCCAACCGTACGTTTAGCAATTACTTTTTTTATACTGATGAGATTTCTCCACTACGGTCGAAATGACATAAATATAAAGTCGAGATGACATCTAAAAAGTTATTGCGTATATTTAGGTTGTGACGCGCGCCCCATCACCTCGAGCGTAGTCGAGATGTCTCTATCTTTTTATTAACAAAGACTGCCACAAGCGTTATTCTTGCGACAGTCCTCATTACATTATTTGTCGTTTAGGCACGCAATACCCGGCAATACTTTGCCTTCAAAGAGTTCCAAGGAAGCGCCGCCACCTGTGGATATATGGCTCATCTTGTCTGCAAAGCCCAGTTGAGCGACTGCAGCCGCGCTATCACCGCCGCCGATTATAGTCGTTGCGCCGTTTGCCTCTGCCATAGCCTTTGCTACCGCAACGGTACCGTTTGCCAAAATTGGATTTTCAAACACGCCCATAGGTCCGTTCCAAATTACAGTCTTGGCATTCTTGACTTCGTTTGCAAAGAGTTCTCTTGACTTACTGCCGATATCCAAGCCCATTTTGTCTGCCGGTATGGAGTGAATATCACATTCGCTCACCTCAATTTTAGCGTCAATAGGATTTGGGAAAGAACTTGCGATAACTGCGTCTACCGGCAACAATATCTTCTTACCAAGCGTCTTAGCCTTCTCAAGCATCTGCTTGCAATAATCAAGTTTTTCGTCGTCTACCAAAGACGTGCCAACTTCGCTGCCTTGTGCCTTAGCGAAAGTATATGACATACCGCCGCCAATGATAAGCGTATCGCACTTGTTGAGAAGATTGTCAATAACTTTGAGTTTGTCAGCAACCTTTGCGCCGCCAAGAACGGCAACGAATGGATGAACAGGATGTTCAAGGCTGTCTGCCATTACGCTCAATTCTTTCTCGATAAGGAATCCGCATACCGCGTCTTTTACAAAGCCGTACTCAACTATACCTGCCGTCGAAGCGTGACTTCTGTGAGCAGTACCGAAAGCGTCGTTGACGTACACGTCTGCGTACTCGCTGAGCGCCTTACAAAAAGCCTCGTCTCTGCCTTCTTCTTCTGCGTGGAAACGCAAATTCTCAAGCAAAACGCACTCGCCGTCTTTCAAAGCGGCAACTTTTGCCTTTGCGTCTTCGCCGATTACGTCCTTTGCAAACGCAACCTTTCCGCCCAAAAGTTGGTTGAGTCTGTCTGCGACAGGCTTGAGCGTCAATTTGACAGGATCGTTTTTCAAAGCCTTGGCAATAGCCTCTTCTTTTGCCTTTGCCTGCTCCTCAGCCGGCAAAGCCTCAATGGCTTTCTTTTCTTTTTTCGTCAAGCCTACTTTCGCGCTGAAAATGCTGTGCGGCTTGCCCATATGCGAGCAAAGAATAACTTTTGCGCCCTGCTCCATAAGATACTTAATAGTAGGCAATGCGCCTTGAATACGATTTTCATCTGTAATAACGCCGTCTTTCATAGGCACGTTGAAGTCTACTCTCACGAGGCACTTCTTGCCCTTTACCTGTACGTCTTTGATTGACTTTTTGTTCATATTAAACTCCTTTTTGCTTACCGATACCAATCAATCGGTTTTTTATGCAGATATTATATCACCGTATAAATATTTTTGTAAAGAATAATTGCCAATTTTTTCCGTAAATGGATAAACTATTCAAGTTAAATAAAAAATAATAGATAAGTATAGAATAGTGTCGGATAATTTATATTCACTATTATTTATTCACTATTATTTAAAAACGGATTAGACCTCTCGACTGCGCTCGAGGTGACAAACAAATATATAATGACGTAAAATATTATTCTTCGCTTTGATTATTTTCGTTTTCTTTAACAATATTTTGAGATGCCTCAACTACACTATCAGTGTTTTGAGTGTCAGTTGCGGCATTTTCCTGCGCAATTTGCGCTTCTGTATTTTCTTCGACCTTATTCTTATTGAGAAGCGAGCAATCAAGTCGGCGCAAATGTCCTCTGTCTGCGTCGCAAACTGCGATAAATTCTCCATTGTATTCCTCGATATGCATAGTGGCTCCGCATATATCGCAAGCCGTCTTGATACGCAACGCATAAAAGGTATTGCCTGATAGCATATAGGGGGGCTTGCCGTAACTGATTTTCTTGACTGCAAAGTTGCTCTTGCACATTGCATTGACGACACGCAATTTATATCCGTTGTCTATCGCGTACGCTCCGCCGCCTGCGCAAACGACGAATACTACAAAAATCAACGCTACTCTCGCCGTCGCATTGAATTGCAATCTGCCAAGCAAAAAAATAAGCCCTATACATACCGCAATGACTATTATTGACACGGCAAACTTGATGGAAGTAAGTCTTTTCATTTTGGCTTTGTCACATACAGGAGTTGCCTCGACTTCGCCCATATCTATGTCAGGAATATTCTCTAGGTCTTCCGCTTGAAGACTTGCTTTGGACAAAATATACTGTCTTTCTCTCTCTTTGGCTTGTCTGCGCTCAAAGAAAGACATACGCTTTTTTTCATTGACAAGTTGCGCTCCGCACTTCTCGCAAAAACTTGCGCCCTCTTTATTCTCGTGTTGGCAATTGGGACATTGCATAGATTACCTCTCGTCCTTGTCTTGTTGAATATTTTCTACAGGCTTTCTCTGTCCGTTCAACTTCTTGACTTTGTTGCGGTATACGCCGTAAACGCTGCAAAGCGTAACTGCTGCGGCACACAAGAGATAACTTGCGATATTAGGTTGGATCTGCGCTCTTCCCGCGCTTGCAATGCCAACTGCGATAAAGAATATCCACTGCACGATAGCAAATATCGAAAAGATAATCACCGCAGACATAAACAGTATTCCGTCGGACTTTTTAGTTCTCTTAACTATTGTAACGACTATAAAACTTATAAGCGAAACAAAGAGCAAAATAGTCAAAACCAACGCCACGATATACGCGCTGTCAAGCAAATCTATATCTTCTTGAGTGACCTTCATCATAAAAGCGTTGTAAAGAATAGTTGCGCCAATACCGCTGGAATTGCTGTTGGCGATATATTCAATTGAATCTTTGTAGCCTTTTGACATAGCGAAAAGAAAATCAAAATACGTCATATCCAACGTGACGCTCATTTCTTGGTCATTCTCTTCAGTGACCAAGCCTCCCAAAAACTCGCTCAGCGATCCTGAAAAATTCATATTGAGAGCAGGCAAAAGCAAAAGCGCAATGACTGCAACGGCTATGACTATCCCAATTGCAATATTCAACTTCTTATCCAACTTGTCTTTGTGCAAATCAAGAGCCTGATTGTGCCTGATATCAGCCTTTTGCTGTTCGCTCAACGCATTGGGATTTTTCTTTTTTGACCGCTTTGCCATATCTTCTCCAATCTTCTAATTTATTGCGCTATATTTACATTAATACCTGGCGTCAATATAAATGATAGCAACTATATATTACAACATTTTTGCAATCTTGACAACAAGTGAATAATAATTTGCAAAAAATATACACTATTTATGGCATAGATATGTCAAAAACTATACAAGGAGAAGAAAATTTATGATTACTATTATTGCGCTTATACTAGTTACTATCGGCGCTCTCAATTGGCTTTCGGTGGGAATATTTAATTTTAACGTTGTAAATTGGATATTCACGCCCAACGCATACGTCGGCGCAAGAGTTGTCTACGCCCTCGTAGGTATCGCAGGCGTATGGCTTATTGCATACTTGATCTACAACAGATTTTCGCCAAAGCGTATCCACGCAGTCGAAGATATGGCTCATCATAAGAGACACGAAGACAACGAAAAAAGATAATTCAAAAAAGACGGCAAACCAGAACGGCAAGCCGTCTTTTCTTGATATTAAGATTTTTATTGATTATTGTATTTCACTCAAACTGAGTTTGAATTTTTGTCCGTTTGTAAATTTAAGCATTAAAGCCTGTCCATCATTTGTAAATGTACCCATATAGTATTCTTTGAGTAAAACTTTTAAGTCGAGAAAGAGATCCTCCACCTCTACTTTGTATTGCAAGTCGCCTAGTTGTGTACTGAAGATATGTTCTTTACATTTGCTTTTGTTTTGCATCTTAGATCGCCTCCTTAAGTATAATTTGATAACCGCGCGTTTATCGTAGTTTCATTATAACACAATTTTTGATTTTGTATATGACAGATTTTGTCGAATTATGACAAGTTTTGCTATCTTTTGTCAGAATATAATTTTATTTATGGAAAAATGAAAAGATTTGTCATAATCGCTAATTAAACTCTTTAAAAATGTCACTTCAACCGCAATGGAGAAATCTCCATCTAATTAGATTCTTCGACTTCGTTACACTCCGCTCAGAATGACGCGTTCAAGGCGTAAGTATGACTTTAAACGCGTCACCCTGAGCGAAACGCAGTGAAGTCGAATGGGTCTAAATTTTTATAATCGTCCATAGTAATCTCTTTCAACAAGTTCGTCAAGGGAGATGTCGTATAAATCCGCCAATGCAATTAGATATTCTATAGGCGGTTCATTTCGCCCAATTTCCCAATTACTTAGCGTGGTCTGTTTAATACCCAAAATATTAGCAAGTTGTTTTTGAGAATAGTTGTTAATTTTTCTTTGAAACTTCAAAGCCTTACCCAAGTCTTTCATAAATACCTCTTACTTAATTCAAATTGTAAACTATTGGTCTATCTCCTTATTTTATTTGTAAAGTTGTCGACATTTGTTTGAACATATTATATACTGAATACTTTCATATTTCAAGCAAAATGTGAAAGTATTATACATAATTTTTATTGTAGGAGAGACTAATTTATGGATATTTTGTCGAATTTTAGCGAAACGCTTGCAGAGTTGATTTCAATGCATAGTACAAACACCGTAAAACTAGAAGAGCAAACTAATATTGATTGCACTTCATTTTCAAAATACCTAAATAAAAAAGTGATACCTACTCTGCCATATGCAATTGCTATTGCAGACTTTTTTGGTTGTTCGTTAGATTATCTTTTTGGACTGACAAATGAGTATAAAAAGAGAACTTATCTTTCGTGTCAGCCTTTCTTTCAATCATTTCAAGAAATCCTAAAATCTCATAATTGCACTAGATACAGAATTAGTAAAGATTTAGGTATACACAACAATACTTTAACTGATTGGTTTTATGGCAGACGTATTCCCTCAATAGATAGTCTCATTAAAATTTCTGAATACTTCGGGTGTTCGCTTGACGAACTTGTGGGAAGAAAAGCAAGCGAATAAAATAAGTGACGTATTTGAAGTGATACTCACACCTTGAACACGTCATTTTGAACGTAGTCAAAGATTCTATAATATTTGTACTGATTGAGATTTCTCCACTTCACTTCGTTACGGTCGAAATGACATAAATTCTACTTAAAAATAGTTAGGCATAGTTGGCAGTATCGCCAGAATAAGAATACTTCCTAGTTTGACGAAAAGAGAGATAGGCAATTGATAAAATAGCGGATTTTTTGTCAAGATTGTCTTTGACGAGCGTCGTCGTACTTGCTGTACGTCGGCGTGAGCCAAAGGCTGACCCGATGCCAATCTCTCTTAAACACAATTTTATTGTTAAATTATTGATTATACTGCGTTAAGTCCAATTGACATACTTATGTATGCCTGCTCGTCCTTGCCTTGTCTAATACAATAATTTATCAAATAAAATCGCAAGGCGTCTGAACTGGATAATTTGGATTGATTTTTATACGACGCGAGTGTAACTGTACTAGAGGTACTGTAAGTGAGCGTAGTGCAAAAAGCAACCAAATAATACGTTCAGATGTGTTCAAATGAGATTGGCATCGGGTAGGCGGAAAAGACGCATTTTAGTTTTGCCTATCCTCGCTTTGAGTCAAACATCAAATACAAATGCCGTGTAATATACTGCCCAACAATAAATGGCGAACTATCACTTCTTGCATACTCACGCTTTTGTCATATTCTGAGATTGCGTCAAGCGCAATACTCATAAAATTGTGCAATTCAAGTAATCTATACATAGACTGCTTTATAGGCATTTTCTGCGCAGGCAGAAAAATCTCTTGCGTGATATTACCTTTAAGCGCAATGGATATATTGTTCTTTTGAATGGATTTGGTGAGAAAATCAATAACTCTTTTATTGCGAGAAACAAAGAGTTTGTCAAGTCCGCCTAATATCGCTAACATTTCTTTTGCGCATTTGCAAAACTCAAAACAACTGTCTGTCATATACACCGGAAGCGGATAGGCGCAAAGTCTGCTCTCGTTTTTACCTCCGCTTATCCCAAGCGACGCGTACTCTCTTTGCATATCGGCTATTTGAGCGTCGTCGGCAATCAAAAAGTCATTATCCTCCGCCCAATTATCCTGCAAACCGTCTTTTCTTTCTTCTGCCATACTGTCCTCCGCATAAATCATACTGCAATATTATATTTTTTAAATATCAAAATATTCCTACAATTTTTTTACCGCAAAACAATTATGACGTCAACTCAATAAATTTAAGCAAAATGAGCGCCGTTAGTTGCAATTTCGTAAGACTTTGATTATAATAATTAATATGGAAAATAATATATTGTCGCCCACGTTGCTTTGGGCTGATTACGACACTGACGCCGTTAAACTGAAAGCAAATTTCTTGAAGTACGAGACAGACGAAAAAAACGTCGTAAACTTTGAGGTTTATTTGAGTTGCGACACGGACAAGGAAAAAGATACTCCGCTTGTCTACTGCAACGGCAAAATTCCAAAAGATAATTACAAAAACGCCACGATACTATATATCAACGGCTATACCACGTTCCAACAACAAGAATTGTCTGACAGTTATATTCCAAAGGGCTACGGCGTGATTGGATTTGATTATTTAGGTATTTCCGACAGACCCAAGTATACGATATATCCCAAGTCTTTGGACTTTGCCAACTTCGCCCACAGCAAAAATCACCTTAACTCTTACGTAGACTCCCCTAAGGATTCTTGCGTATACGTGTGGAGCAAGATGTGTCGCAACGTGATCACTTTTATTAAAAAACTTCTCGGAGACGACAACAAGATATATCTGCGCTCTTCTATGGAAGGCGGCAACATTCTTTGGCAAGTCGCAGGAATGGACAAGCGAGTGGACGGAATAATATCCACCAACAACGCAGGCTGGACGGATTTCAAAGGACTTTTTAGGTTTTCGGGAAGCGCTGACGAATTTGATTTCAGAGAAGACAAACTGCAATGGATAAGCGCTTGCACTCCGCAAGCATATGCAAAATTCGTCACCTGTCCGGTGCTGTATATATCAGGAACAAATACCGGCCTTACAAGCGTGGACAGAGTGGAAAAAACTCTCGACTTGACTATGAACAACGGCAACAACAGAGTGTGCCTCTGCGCCAATCTTTCCAACACGATCAACGCCAATGCGCGTAACACTATGGCGTCTTGGCTTGACAACGTTTATCACGGAAAAAGTATGCCAAAGTCACCCACTTTGTCATTTGAAGTAAGCGACGGCAAAGCCTTGGCAAAAATGGGATACGACGACAGTTGCGAGATAGATACATTGACGGTATTCTATTCATACAACGAAATGAACAGCGAATTCAGACACTGGAATCGCGTACTTATATCCTCAGGCAATCCTGTAACGGAAATCCCCGCGCGCAACGGCGACACCAAAATCTTTGCATATTCCGCCGTACGCTATAAGGACGGTCAATACTTCACTTCCCTACCTCAAATGCTCAACTTGGAAAAGGTAAAAGTCAATATGATTTCGCCCAAGCGTACGCGTATAATCTACGAACGCAAACAAGGGCTCAACGTGTGGGCGGTGGACAATATCACAGGCGCGTCGGATATGCCCGAACTTAAGATAGGCGCTTACGATATTTTTGGCGTGACTGCCGGCAAAGGCAATCTCTCGACTTATTATATCAGCGATAAAAACTTTGAGCGAAAAGAGACGAGTATTCTGCAATTCGACTGCCATAGCGAAAATGACAGAACGCTTGAGGTAGAACTCAGCGTTGAGACAGACGATTTTTCCTACGAGCCTTATAGAGTAAAAGTAAAAGTTGTCGGCGGCGAATGGCAAAAAATCGCGCTGTCGCACTCTGACTTCAAGACAAAAGACAGAGTTGCTCTCAAAGACTGGAATCGTGTCAAAAAACTGTCTTTCATTGATATCGACAATACCCTTATCAACAACATTATTTGGATATAAAACTATGATTAAGTTGAGCGAAATAAATCAATCCGACAAGTTGATAACCAAAAAAAATCATCCGTGCGGAAATAACGTTTGGACGGTATTGCAAAAAGGCGTTGATTTTAAAATTCAATGCGACAAGTGCAAGCATACTGTGATAATCTCCGCCGAAAATCTTAAAAAATCCGTCAAGAGCGTCTTGGAGCAAAATTAATGGAGCAAAACTCTCAACCGCAAGTAGAAAAATATTCTTATATTGACAAACCCAAAAAGCAGTCGGGCGCTAAGTGGCTCAACGCTATTTTGGTGGTGATAATATTGATATTGGTGATTACGCTTATCGTCTTCACCACTACTTTGACAACGATCACCGTCGACGGCAAAAGTATGTTCCCCACGCTTGTGGACGGAGACAGACTGATGCTTGTCAAACACAGTTATACTCTCAATCGCGGAGATATAATCGTATTCACAAGAGAAAGCCGCAACAACGTCAAACGAATATTGGGACTTGAAGGCGACGTGATAAAGTTTGATTTGGAGAATATGACTTGGGTCGTCAACGGCGAGGTGTATAACGAAGAATACGTAGACGGCGGATATAGCGAAAACTATTTCTCTATGTCACCGCAAGGAATGGAGATATTCACCCAAGAAGGTCTGACAATTCCGCAAGGACACGTATTTGTGTTGGGAGACAATCGCAATATCCAAGGCGGAGGCGTGTCTATGGATTCGCATATTTACGGCGCTTTGGATATGTCAAATATAATAGGAAAAGTAATAAAAATTTTTTGAGGAGAAAAAATGAAAGCAATAGTTTCGGTAATAGGCAAAGATAAAAAAGGCATAATCGCAAAGGTCTCAACGGCTCTTTATGAGATGAATATCAATATTGAAGATATATCTCAAACGATTATGCAAGATTACTTCACAATGATTATGGCGGTGGACACAAGCGAATGTCCTCTCAAATTTGATGGGATCGTGGACAAACTCAACAAACTTGGCAAAGACACGCATCTGGAGATACATATCCAACTTCAAAGTATCTTTGACAGTATGCACAAAATCGACACCGATAAGAAAGGACTTTGATTATGTACTCAAGCAACGAAATTATAGAAACTATAAATATGATTTCCCAACAGCACTTGGACGTGCGCACTATCACGCTGGGAATATCTCTATTTGATTGCATTACCGACAGCAAGCAACGCACTTGCGATAAGATATACGACAAGATTATGTATAAGGCAGGCAATCTCGTCAAGATAGGCAACGATATATCAAGCGAACTAGGCATACCTATCGTCAACAAACGTATATCCGTGACGCCAATCTCGCTTATCTCTGCCGCAAGCAAAGGACATCTTGAAATAATACGCACACTCGACAAAATTGCCGACGAAACAGGCATTGACTTCTTGGGAGGCTACTCTGCTCTCGTACACAAGGCAATGACGCCTTATGAGAGAGAGTTCTTGCTCTCCATACCTGAGGCGCTTTCGACGACGAACAAAATATGTTCTTCAATCAACGTGGCTACTTCAAAGGCAGGAATAAATATGGACGCAGTCGCGCTTATGGGCAAAATCGTCAAAGACTGCGCATATCTCACGAAGGACAAAGACAGCATTGCGTGCGCAAAACTTGTTGTGTTTGCCAACGCCGTCGAGGACAATCCGTTTATGGCGGGCGCTTTTCTCGGCTCGGGCGAAGACGACACAGTCGTCAACGTGGGCGTATCGGGTCCGGGCGTCGTCAAGACTGCGCTTGAAAAATGCGACGGAGACTTGACGGAAGTTGCGGAATGCATTAAGCAAACGGCATTTAAAATAACCAGAGTGGGACAACTCGTTGCAAAAGAAGCAAGCAAACGCTTGAACGCAAGTTGCGGTATCGTTGACCTCTCTCTCGCCCCCACGCCGGTAATAGGCGATTCTGTTGCTCACATACTTGAAGAAATCGGACTGGAAAGCGTAGGCGCGCACGGCACGACGGCGTGTCTTGCAATGCTCAACGACGCCGTAAAGAAAGGCGGTATTATGGCTTGCTCCAACGTGGGCGGTCTGTCGGGCGCATTCATTCCGGTATCGGAAGACGCAGGTATGATAAAAGCCGCAAGCATAGGCGCGCTCAGTTTTGACAAACTTGAAGCAATGACGGCAGTATGCTCCGTAGGTCTGGATATGATCGCCATACCGGGAGACACCACAGCCGACGTAATATCTGGAATAATCGCAGACGAGATAGCAATCGGCGTAGTCAATACAAAAACCACTGCGGTGAGAGTAATACCGGTATACGGCAAAAAGGCGGGAGATACTGCGGAGTTCGGCGGACTTCTCGGCACGGCTCCGATAATGAATATAAGCAAATATTCCCCATCAAAATTTATTTCAAGAGGCGGTCGCATACCCGCTCCGTTGCATAGCAATAAGAACTAATATGAACGTAGAAGGCAAAAACCCAGTCAAGGAAGCGCTTGACTCAAACGTAGCGATTTCAAAAATCTGCATATCAAAGACTGCTCACGACTTGCAGTCTATCGTAGATATTGCGCGCAAAAAAAACATCCGCGTGGACTTCGTGGACAAAGCGTATCTTGACAGAATAAGCGAAAGCAAGCGCCATCAAGGAGTGATTGCAATAAGCAAAGACTTTGAATACTGCTCTGTCGACGATATATTGCAATACGCTCGCGCCAAAGGCGAAAAACTTTTTATGCTGATACTTGACGGCATAGAAGATCCCCACAATCTCGGAAGTATCATAAGAGTGGCAGAATGCGCAGGCGCGCACGGCATAGTCATTCCGTCAAGGCGAAGCGTGGGCGTAAACGCAACCGTGTTGCGTACTTCGGCAGGCGCGGCAAATCATATGCGTATAGCAAACGTGGTCAATATCAACGATACTATACGCGCTCTAAAAGAAGATTTCGTCAACGTGTATTGCGCTGATATGAACGGCAAAAGCATATACGACAGCCACCTTGAAGAAGATACGGCTATTGTAATTGGCAGCGAAGGCTTTGGCGTCAAACAATTGACGGCAAAACTCTGCTCCGACGTATTGTCTATTCCGCAATTCGGCAAAGTTAATTCTCTCAACGCTTCGGTTGCGTGCGGAATAATTTGCTACGAAATAGTAAGACAGAGAACAAAATAATTCGCCGTCTATATAATTCTGATAAGTTTGACAAAATCGACTTAATAGGTCGATTTTTATATTTGAATTTAAATAACGTATTTAACCGACGAAGCAATATAAAAAAGCCTTGACTTTTGCTATTTAAAAGACTAGACTGTATTAGTTGACGCTTAAAAAAGCAGAATGGGATTTTGTCGGCAAAAAGGATAAAAAAGATGATCAAAAAAATCTTCGGAAAGTGGAATATTGCTGAATCTATTTTTTACGTGGCAGGACTAGCGCTTATCATAACTATGTCAATTTGTTTTAAGGCGTCTTGGCTCTCTGCCATAGCGGGGATATTCGGGCTCTCCTGCGTACTTTTTGCCGCCAAAGGTAAAATCATTTGCGTATTCCTCACTTGGGGTATGATAGTTTTTTACAGCATACTGTCTTTCCAAAACAAGTATTACGGCGAAGTGTTTATAAACCTGTGTATGATGTTTCCAATGACGATAATCCAACTCGTAGCGTGGATAAGAAATCTTGGCAAAGATTACGTCGTCAAGGTCAATTCCATCACAAAAAAAGAGATAATTATCGTAAGCGTAGTTGCGCTGATAGCATTCGTCGTATTTTATTTTGTATTGAGAGCGCTAGACACGTCTCAACTTATATTCAGTACGATTTCTATAGTGACGAGCGTGCTTGCCACCTACTTCCAGTCAAGAAGAAGTAAGTATGGATTTTTGTCCTTTCTTTTCAACGATTCCGTGTTGTGCGCGCTGTGGACAATGGCAACTCTACAAGATATTAAGAATATCTCTATGCTGGTAGCCGTCGCGCTTTATGTGATATGTGACGTATACGGTTTTATCAGTTGGGGAATAATGCAAAAAAACCAACAAAAAGAAAATAATACTCAACTTAATAAGTTAAATAAGGACGCGCAAATATGAAAGTCGAAATAATCTTGGCAAAAATCGAGGACAAACCAACTTTGGCAAATCTGCTGGAAAAATATAATTACGAATTTTCACAATACGACTGCCGCCCCTTCAACAATAACGGCTTATACGGTTATGAATATCTTGACCGTTATTGGATCGAAGACGTTAGATTCCCCTACTTGATAAAGGTCGACGACAAATTGGCGGGCTTTGCTCTCATAAACAATATTGCGGAATGCGCCGAAAAGTGCAATTGGTCTGTCGCTGAATTTTTTGTAGGATATCCGTACAGAAATAAGGGAGTAGGAACACGCGCAATGCTGAAAATCTTCGACAAGCATAAAGGTCTGTGGCATATTAAATACCATTGTAGAAATATAGTTAGCGTAGGTTTTTGGAATAAGATCGCGCGTCTATTTGCAAAAAAAGAGGTCAAAGTTTTTGACACTCAAGATTTTTATAACGCTTCAAAAGGCAAAGTCCTTACGTTTGAAGTCTAATTATCTTTTATTGAACTGCGATTTGATTTTACGGCGTATCTTCTGAAGATTGTTGTCAACGTATTTAGTATTCTTTCCAATCTCTTGGGCAATCTCAGCGTAAGACTTGCCGTCGTAATACATATTGAGAATTTTTCTCTCGTTATTTGTCAGTGACGAAACGATTATCAACTTAAGGGTCTCTACCTCTTCAGTATTTATTGCAATCTCTTCCGGCGTCAAAGAACAACTGTCGGCTTCTTCAAGCGCACTTATTGGTATGCTGTCGCTCAACGCCTTGTTTTTCAGTCTCTTTCCGTTGCGAATACAGTCAAGAATTCTGTTTTTGATACACTCGTGGGCGTATGTGATAAAAGTCGCTTCTCCGTCTAAATTAAAAGTGACGATAGCGTTGAAAAGTCCAATCATACCTTCTTGCGCAATGTCGTCTCTGTCAACGCCTTTGAGATAAAAAGTACGCGCAATTGAATTTACAAGCCCTTTGTATTTCTCCAAAAGTTCTTCAATTGCGCTTTCATTACCCTCGCGGTATTGCTTTATCAAACTAATATCTTCTTGCATTTATATTTGCTCAACGACAGTCTAAGTAAAACTGTCGTTGAGTACCTCATCTATTCTATATACTAATTATGTTCTTTCCTATATTATAATAAAAACATAATGACACGCTTAGGTGCGTTCTTTTATGGCAGATACTATGTTACGTTGCTTCTCACGCATTTCAAGCGGCTTTCCGCAAGTCATCTTGCCTTCAGTGCAAGCGCCGCTCACGCAAGACGGTCCGCATTTGCCAAATATCGCCGGCGCAACCTCAAGCACGAGTTCAAGCATTTGCCAAGCCACGTCTCTTATTTCCCACTGCGCGCGATTGCAACATCTCAAGTTGAAAAAGTTCATAAGCGATCTTGCGTTCATAGTGACGATCATTTTTGTTTCCGCAGCGTTGGGAAGTACAAATCTTGCGTCCTCGTTGGACTTTTCGCACGCGCCGCCAAGAGCCGTCTGCCACTCGGTATACCACTCGTGCATAGTCTCCATTTGCTTTTCAAACTTCTCTATCGCCTCTGCGCCCATTGCCTCAATTGCTTCAGGAATAACGTAATTAAAGGTATCTCCGCTCTTATTTGCCGCAACGTATCTCTGCGACTTGACGCTAAAAGACGCTATTCTGTGTCTGGTAATCTGCGCAAGCAAACTGCGCGACACGCCCTCTATACCAAAAGTAAAACTTGCGTGCTCGAATGGGGACGCGTGACCAAAAGATCTCAGTCTCTCAATAAACTTGGTGATATCGCTCTTATCCAAGCCCTCTTGCAAATTCTCGATCGTAGCGTCGCTGTAACAAAGTTTTGCCGCCAAAGCAATAGTCCTCTCAGGATTTGGCGTATATTCAAGTAATTTTACACTTGGCTTAACCTGTGGCATAGTTCTTCCTCCAATAAGTACCTTAATCGTATATCCTAAATATTTTACTTAACTCTTATGCGTTTGTCAATGTTTATTTGTAACTGCCAATAAAAAACTTGCGACACGCGCAAGTCAATTTCTATTTGACACAGTCAATAAATATTCCAGCCTATCGGTCTGTCCAGTGAGATAAAGAAATCCTATCAAGGCTTCAAAACCTGTGGCAAGTCTATAATCGCAGACGGTTGCGTTCTTTGCCATAGAGTGAGTATGCGCGTTACGCGCCCTGTGAAAAATATCGCTCTCTTCTTCAGTCAGTTGATCCATAATGGACTGCATACTCTTTGCTTGCGCCTCGGCTTTGACTTGCGCCGTGACTGCCTTGTGCAGTTTGTCGGCTTTGCCTGTCGTCCTGCCAAGTTCCAACAATCTCACGTACAGCGTATGCACTCCGTCGCCGACATAGGCAAGCACGAGAGGGTTGAGTTCTCGCGCTTGTTTAGTCGTCATTGGATTTGCGTTGATAGGCAAACTCATTTCTTCTTTGCCGTCTTTTGCTCTACGAAATAATCAAAAAGCAAATCGTCGCTATATACTTCCTGACCTGTGGCCTTCAAAGTACATTGTTGAATATATTCATAACAACTCTTTTCCATTATTCTGATAATTTCAAAAGCCTCGTCCATATCCTTGCCCGCGCAGAATACGCCGTGATTTGCCATAAAGCAAGCGTTACGTCCCTGCATTGCCTCAACGGTGCCTTGCTTGAGTTTCTTCGTTCCAGGCAAGCCGTATGCTCCCACTCTGCACGTGCCGCCGACGAGTTTTTGCATCTCTTCACTCATAACAGGCAACTCAATTCTTGCCGACGCAAGTACTGAACAGAATATCGGGTGCGAGTGTATCGTAGCGTTTATCTCATCTCTTGCTTGCAATATTGCAGCGTGGATTTTTCTCTCGCTCGTAGGTTTCTTGCCGTGCGCCCACACAGACGGATCGCTAATTTGCACGACAGGCATATCCTCAGGCGTAAGAGCAATATAGTCCAAGCCTGTCGGCGTCACCAACATATAGTCTTTGTCAAGTCTTACAGCAGTATTGCCCCAAGTGCCTTGCACGAGATTTTCAGCCAAAAGCCCAACGCCGCTGTCCTTTATTACCTGTCTCAACTCAACTTCTTTATCGTTCTCCCAAGTCTTGTTGATTACGACGGCGTTTTTGTCTGCGCTTGACTTTTCGGCAGTTGTGTTCTCTGCGCTTGCGCCCTCTTGCTTTGCAGTGAGATTTTCTTGATTTTTCTTACTATACTTTGTCTTATAGATAAATCTCATCAATCTTGCCTCTAAGCCGTTGATGATTTTATTCTCTCCAATTACGCTAGACGCAACAAAGCAGTGGCTTGCCTTGTCAAGTACCAAGACACAGGTATACGCCTCGTCCATAGTACGTCCAGAAGTAATACAGCCCTTATCTTTTACGAGACAGGAATTTCTGCCCTTCAAGGTCTTGATAATACTTGCGATATCGTCCGCTGACGTCTTGCAGGTAGGTCCTACTATCTGCGCCATATCGTCAAGCACTGCGGGAATAGTCACGCCTGCTTTTGCCACCGGCATAACCCACTTGGGATAGCATTGACATATAGCGTTGATATCTGCTCTTTCTTTGTAAATTTCAGAGTGATATTTATATTCCGTCTCCGCCGTAAAGATATTCATCTTGATTACGTCCTCTTCGGTGAGGTCGGCAAGTTTTACGCCTGCTTTTGTGATATACATCTCGTTGAGTTCAAAGCGCATACTTATCATATCGTCTGCGCCAACCACGCCCTCTGCGACTAGTCTTTTTGCGTAATCTAAAATTGTTTGGATATTGTTATTCATTATTCTTCATCTCCTTCAAATCTCCTTGAATTGGCTTGTCTGTACGTCTTTTCCAGACTGTAATATATTTGCTTATAACTCTTAAAAAGTTCATCATAAATATATTTATTCTGCGGATTGGGTCTATACGTTTTGCTCTCTACGACAAAATTCTTTGCCTCTGCAAAACTTCCCAGTTCGCCAAGACCTATAAGCGCAATTATCGCTGCGCCCAATGCTCCGGCATTTCGTGGATTTTGCACGATTGCAAACTCGCTGCCTGTGATATCTGCAATGATTTGCATCCAAGCGTCGTCCAAAGCGCCTCCGCCTATGATTCTGAACTGTCTGCAATGGAACTTATAGTCCTTGCGGAAGTTCTCGAGTATCCATCTCAAATTATATCCTATACCCTCATACAAAGCCTTCATTATATGCTCTCTCGTATGATTGGGCGTCACGTTCCAGAGCGTGGCTCTCGTCGTAGTCGACGATACTGGGCATCTCTCGCCTAGCATCCAAGGAGTGCAAATCAAGTGATCAGATCCTGCCGGTATTGATTCAATGACCTTGTCCATATACGCATATATGCCGTCGCCTAGTTCCTTTTGCTCATTGGAGAAAAATTGATCGCAAATCCATTGAATATTACTTCCGGCAGCCTCTGTGATACCGCAAATAAGATTCATTTCAGGGTCTGCCGACTGAATTGCCGCCGCTCCGTGCTTAAACTTCGTCTTATTTTTGCTTGATGCCGCTACCCACGCTGACGTGCCAAGGTAAATATGGATTTCGCCGTCGCCGTTCATACCGCTTCCGATTGCCGCCGCCTGTGTATCGTCGCAACCTCCAAATACCGCTGTACCGGTACAAAGCCCCATTTTTTCTGCCGCCTCGTCTGTAAGTCCGTTGCCGATCTTATCAGTACTCTTGACAAGCGGAGGGAGTTTTTTGAGATCTATACCTATGAGTTTCAACGCGCTCATCCAAGTCTTTTTCTTGAGATCCAGACCGTAACTTGACGCGCCCGAAAGTTCAGCGACCATCTCGCCTGTACATTTGAATTTCAAATATCCGTTTACGTCGAGAAAATACTTTGTGTTGTTATACACGTCAGGACGTTCTTCTTTGAGCCACTGTATCTTGGACACAACGTCCTTACCCATAATAGGCGTACCCGATACCAAGGTGAATATCTTCTTTCCGCCGACTTTCTTCATAAGTGTCTGCGCCTGTTTTTCCGCTCTGCCGTCGACCCAAGTGATATTACGGTGCAATACTCTGCCGTTTTTATCAACAGGAATAATTCCCATTGCCTGCGTAGAGAAAATCACGCCTTCGACGTCTTTAGGATCTATACCTGTCTCTTCCACAATGGTCTTTGACGCAAGGCATACTGCTTCCCAATACTCTTCCGGCTCTTGCTCGACAAACGCGGGAGCGGGATAATACGTTGGATAAGGCACTGCCTTTGACGCAACTATGTTGCCTTTGAAATCAATAAGTACGGCTTTATCCGAACTCGTACCCATATCGTGCGCCATTATGTATTTCATAATTTTACCTCTTATAATCTTTATGTTTGTAAGTGAAAAATGCGCAAAAGGTGAACCGACTGCCGATTCACCTTTCATCGCTTATAAATTACTTATTTGCCTTTGCCTCTGCGGCCTCTGCCTTTGCAAGTTTCTTTTCTGCTTTCTTATACTTCTTATCGTTGACGCCCTTGTACTTGTTCATCTTGTACTTAGCGACTTGCTTATCCATAGCCTCGGTTCTCTCTTCGACCATACCAAATACGGTATCAAATCTGTTGAGAGCGTCCTCAATGACCTCGTCAGTGTCTGCCATAGAAGTATAGAGACGCGAGCCTGCAAGCGTAACAATACCGTTTGCCATATAAGCGGCTCCCATATGTTCCATAGCAACCTTTCTTACCATAATCATATCTTGCTTCTTGAGCACTTTGAGGAGTGTGAGCATACTCTTTGACGAGAAGTCATAACTCATTGCGCCAGTACACTCAAGGTGAACGATAGAGCCTTGGTTGTAAGCAACGTATGGCAAATTGTGCTTTTCGATCAATTTTACAAGACCGTCCGTCAACTTATCGCCCGCAGCGCCAGCCTTAACGCAAGCGTTGGTCTCTGCAATCTTCTTGATAGCAACGTAACCTGCCATTGCAGAAAGCGGGTTTGCCGCCAAAGTACCGCCGCAGTACGCCTTCTTTGCTCCGCCTGCAACGCCTGCCGCAAGAAGTGAAACGTATTCTTTCTTACCGCCTACGCCGCCTGCCGCAGGATAACCGCCGGCAACGATCTTACCAAAGATAGTGAGGTCAGGCTTAACGTTGAAGAAACCTTGAGCGCCGCCAAGACCTACTCTAAAGCCCGTAACGACTTCGTCAAAAATGAAGAGCGCGCCATACTTATGAGCAAGTTCCAAAGCCTTTTGGTTGTAGTCAAAATCTACTGGACGAGTACCAGATTCAGGACCTACCGGCTCTACGATAACCGCAGCCGTACCGCCTCTCATTCTCTTGTTGTACTTGAGATAGTCCTCAAGCATATTGAGGTCGTTTGGTTTAACTTCGTCGATTACTGAGAAGATATTGTTGGGAATACCGTGTGATTCGAGGAACTGTCTTGTACCTGGTACTTTAAGTCCGTATACCATCTGATCCGACCAGCCGTGATATGCGCCGCCGATCTTGATGATTCTCTTATTCTTTGTCTGGCATCTTGCGATACGAAGCGCTGCCATAACGGATTCGGTACCCGAGCCAAGCATTCTGAACATCTCGACGTTGGGCATATGCTTGTTGATTTCCTTTGCAATAAGGAGTTCTGCCTCGTGGAAAAGACCAGTTACAGGACCGCACTCCTTGATGAGTTTGATAGCCTCTTCTTGAACGTCGGGATAGTTGCTACCCAAAATCGTAGGACCGCCTGCCTGCAAGAAGTCGATATATTGATTGCCGTCAATATCCGTAAGATATGCGCCTTCAGCCTTTACCATACACATTGGGAACGGCTTGTTGAACGCCAAGTTGTGTTGAACGCCGCCTGGGATAAACTTCTTAGCCTCAGCGGTGATTTCTTTTGATCCTGCGCACTGTTGGTCATAGTACGTAGAACATATCTCTTTATACTTATCTTCAGGAATAGAATAAATATTCTTATCGGTAAGATCTTTGAGACTTTGATTTATTTCTTTTGCGCTTCCCCAGCGCGATATGCCATAGCCTTGTTGAACTTTTTCTGGCAATGGCTTGTAAGTAACTTTCATAGTTTGCCTCCTTGA
Source organism: Clostridia bacterium (assembly GCA_029061605.1). Taxonomy (GTDB): domain Bacteria; phylum Bacillota; class Clostridia; order Christensenellales; family UBA3700; genus RACS-045. The sequence goes on from JAIDRT010000073.1 coordinate 22,561, forward strand.
AGTTAAAATATTTCATATAAATTTTATCATACTTAATTGATTGTTGTCAATATTCGCATAAAAATAGTTTGAGCATTTTATATAAAATTTTTATAAAGTTTCTAAAATAATGATTGACAAATGTCGAAGAAAAGTACATTATTTTACAAACAAACTTTTTTTGATAATTATTTTAATTTTGTGTTGTTAATTGGTTAGCGCGTATGATATACTATAAAAGACAAAACTTAAGGAGTTCTATATGGAAGACAACCAATATCCTCACGGACAAAAAATGTATGACCTCATCAAAGAAGTCATCGATGTTACCGGACCAAGACTGCCCGGCAGCGAAGAAGAAAAACAAGGCGCAAAGATAATCGCAGATCAAATCGAGAGAGAACTCGGCGCCGCAACCGTCACTGAAAAGTTCAAGACGCCAAGACACGCTTGCATAAGCGCAATACCGTGGCTGGGTTGGGTGGCTTTCGTAGCGTTTTGCGCATTTTACCTTTCTCCGATTGCATCGTTGATACTCTCGGCGTTTTGCCTATTGTTTGCTTTGACGCACATTTTTTATTACAGCCATTTGCTTGATCCGCTATTCCCTAAAGACGATTCTCAAAACGTCTACGCAGTGATCCCGCCTAAATCAGGCAATGCCAAATACAATGTTATATTGTCTGCGCATATCGACAGCAGTTGGTGCTGGTTGCATTCATATAGAAATCCTAATACAATGATGATCAAGACAGGACTTGGCGTAATCAGCGTTGTGATACTTATGATAATATCTATCGTTGCAATAGCACTTGAAGCCGGCACTAGCGTTTCCTTTATGGGTCTCAGTATCGCATTCAACAACGTATCTGCCAACGTACACGACGGCAAAGATATCGCAACTATCGTAATGTATTGCTTGCCGTTGATCTGCCTCCCTGGCTTTTACTTCTTGACGCAATATCTCTCTTATGACAAGAAGGTTGCCGCTCCTGGAGCAATGGACAACTTGTCAGGCGTAGCAACTTCAATCGAAGTAGTCAAGCACTTCCAACAAAACGAAGAAGAAATAGCAAAAGACGCAAAATTCATTGTGCTTGGCACTGGCGCGGAAGAAAGCGGGCTCATAGGCGCAATGGCATTTGTAAAGGCGCATAAGGACGACAAAGAACTCGTCAACGAAAATACGTACGCCCTTAACCTTGACTCTTTCAGAGATATGGATCACTTCAACGTCGTGAAGAAAGACACTTTGCAATTCGTTCCGTTTGACGAAGAACTCATACAATTGTCAAAACAGGCTATTGATAACTGTGGAGTAGAATCTCATATAATTGAAAACCCTGTAGGCGGTAGTGATTCCACTGCCTTTGCAAAAGCAGGAATAAAAACTATCACTATCAATGCGCAAGACCCGCGTCCAACTGATTATTACCACACTACCAACGACGGTATGGATAATCTCAAAATCGACACCCTTGAGAAAGGCTTTGAAGTGGTAAAAGAACTCGTAAGACTTATTGATAATAAGTATAAAGACGACGCATCTGAAAATTGAAAATCTAAAATTTAATAGACAGAAGCCCGAAATCTATTCGGGCTTCTTTTGTATGCCCCTTGATAATTTTATCACTCAGCCATAGAGATTGGCGTGTTTTTGTCACCTCGACAGCAATCTGTCACCTCGAGCGTAGTCGAGAGATCTCTATCCGTATTCTTGCCGTCCCCTTGAGGGGAAGGTGTCACGCAGTGACGGAAGGGGTGTAGCCTATTCTATAGGCGTTATTTTTATTTAGCATCCTTTTTAAGTCCGACCAAAATCGAGTGCAACCGAGATTTTGCGCTTGGTCGGTATTAGGGCGAAGTCCAACCGTATTCTTAGCAATTACTTTTTTATACTGTTGAGATCTCTCCACTTCGGTCGAGATGACATCTAAAAAGTTATTGCGTATTTACAGGTTGTGACGCACGCCCTCACCTGAGGGGAAGGTGTCACGCAGTGACAGAAGGGGTGTTTTATTATACTGATTGAGATTTCTCCACTTCGCTTTGCTACGGTCGAAATGACATATTATATATAGTGCGAGCGTCAATAACAAAAGCGAGATTAACTCCCGCTTTCGTATTTTAACTTTATCCGCTTAAAAACTCTTACCCAACCGCAGAGAGTGTAGAATTTTCGTCCGTGCTAGGGCGAGCGGTATCGTCAAGTGTACTACTCGTACACGTCGATCCCCCGAGTCCCGACGTTAGGGCGAAAGGCGCTGCGCTATATGCGGTTGTCTCTTACTTCTTGTTTCTCATAGCGCGTTGCTCTCTAAGAAGATCTTGATAGCGCTCTATCTGGTCGTCTCTCAAGTCTACCATCTTCTTCGCTGTCGCATACGCTTGAGCGTCGCTTACTACTACTTCTGTCTCTTTGACTTTGACTTTTGTTCCGTCTCCTGTTGCGTCTCTTCTGATGTCTTTCATATACTCGTCTTCCATCTTGAGTAATGCTACAGTCGTATCTTTCTTTATTGTCAACTTCAACAATGGATTGGTAGACGTCTGTCCGTATACTACGAAGTACGTCGACTTCTTCTCTTTGCACTTATACTTCGTAAGCGCGTACTCTCTCAAGCCGTCGAAGTACTTCTTTTGCTCTTTGCTGAGCAATGCGTACGCTTCGTCAAGTGTAAGTCTTGGCGCCTTTTCTACTTTTGGCTTTGCTGGAGCGTGGACTTTGACCTCTTTCTCAATTACCTTTTCCACCACTTTTTCTACAGGTACTTCAACTATCTTTTCTACCGGTACTTCCTTCTCGACGATTTTCTCTACCTCGACAGGAACTTCTTTCTCTACTATCTTCTCTACTTCTACCGGCACCTCGACGACTTTTTCCACTATCTTTTCGACAGGAACTTCTTTTTCAATTACCTTCTCCACAACTTGCGGTTGAAAATTTGAGTTATTGGACAACTCCAATATCTTCGCCATAAGCAATTCTTGATTTTTCAACAATTGCTTGATCGTTTCATCATCCCTCTCGACAGGTTGCAACTTATCAAGAAGTTTTTCAAGAGCACTTTCATTGATGTTTGCTGAAGATTGCAACGTATTAGCCAATTTGTTAAACACCTCGTCACTTACGCTTGCCGCAACTTCTCTCTCAACTATGGCAGGCTGTTGCTCAGACACCTTTTTGATGAGTTTTTGCATTGCCTCTTCGTTCTTAGTCGTCTTTTCCACCAACTTCTCGTTTTGCTCTATGAGTTTTTGCACTATTTCGTCATTTGCTCCACTTGCTTGCTGTGGCAACATTTGTTGCATTCCAGGGAGCAATGCGCTGACAGTCTCAGATATAAGTCCTCGCATATCCTCTATGCCCAAGCCTTGTTGAACTACGTATCCGCCCTGTGGCATACCTTGCGCCATTCCGCCATTGTTGCCCATTCCCATAAACATCATACGCATATTTTCTTCTTTTTTCTCTTCTTTCTTCTGCTGATATTCCTCAAATATCTCTTCGTAATTCTCTTCAGCCTTGTTGCATCTATTCTTGGCTATTATCATTATCACTAGACTTGCCACTGCCAAGCCCATCAACGTACACGCTATTGCCGTCCAAGCCGTCATTGCCAAGCCAAATAAACCTGTAGTTGCCACCGCATAGACGTTGCTCTCTAGTTTCTCTGCTTTCTTGCTATATTTCTTGCGCTTGCTCTCATAGCCCGCTGTCTTAGACAAGAATATTATTATCAATATTATAGATATTACACTTGCTATGACTTGCCACCACTGCTTGACAAACTCCTCTATATTGCCAAAGTTTAGCGTTCCGCCACTGTTGTCTCCGCTACCTGGGTCATTGCCGCTTGGTCTCTGGTTGGGGTCTGTTGGGTCGTAGTCAGGAGCATTACCATTCTCGTCTACTATCTTAAACGTACATATTGCTCCAGAGCGGATAAAGTAATTCTCCGTATCGTTCAACGTCACCTTGACCGTATACGTACCTTTCTCCGTCTTTGTCTTGTATCCTTCTGTAAACTTCAATTGAGACAGTATCTCATTGTCCGTCACTTCGTCTCCGTTTCTATCCTTTACTACGTACGTCGGATAATGCGCCTCGCCGTCATATAAGAACTGTGTCTCGCCCCACTCTATCGTCAAGATACTCATTCCTGACTTTGGCACGACTACAAAGTACCATTCCTTGCTCACGTCGTCCAACTTGTAGTTGTTTCCCAAATCTCCGTTTATCGTCGCTACTATTCTGTATGAGCCTACTTCAGATACTTGGCTTGCGTCCACCGCATTGCCCTCTTCGTCATATATCTTATACGTAAAGTCATTGGCGTAATCTATCTCGTCTCCGCTCGCTAGTCCGTCTGCCATTCCTGAGATCACCGGCGCGTAGCCGCTCTCTCCGTCTGTAACAAACTCCCATTTGTCCCAGTTGGGGATCAAAGTTGACTTGTCTATCGTCCAAGTTATCGTTACGTTATCCGTCGTGCCGTCTGCCCAACTTCCTTCCTTTAACTTAACGTATACCGTATATCTTCCTGCGTCAGTCGCCGTTGCTCCTTCGCCTATTATCTCCATAAAGTCGCTATCGAAGCCATCTAGATAATCCTCTACATTCTTCTCCGTTCCGTCGTATACCGCTCCGCCCTTGAAAACTGGCTTCTCCAATTCAGTCGGTCTTACTATCTTCAGCGTCGCTGTCATTGGCTCGGCGTAATAGTCATCCGAATCCGTCTCAAACACCGCTTGAACTACAAACGTACCCAATCCCTTGACTTCAGATACGTCTATCTCTTTTCCGTTCTTGGTATATACGTACCTTACTCCGGTTAT
>JAIDRT010000074.1 GCA_029061605.1 Clostridia bacterium
ATTTTATCCATATTTATATCAAAAAAAGCAAAAAAAGTATTTACATTATCAAAACGATTATGCTATACTTGATTATGGTATAAACCGCAAACTAAATTTAACATTGATTTTGGAGGATAATTTATAATGTCTGAGAGAAAAACAGTTCTTGTAACCGGCGCATCCGGCTCTATGGGAAGCCAAGTATTGAAATGCGTGATGGAAACAGGAAAATTCAATTGCGTAATTCTTTTAAGAAAAAAGAGATCCAATGAAATATTGAGAGAGGCTCTTTTGAAAAAATATGCAAAAATAAAGACTGCTGGAAAGTTGGAAGTTTTATTTGGCGACCTTTCTAATAAAGAAGACTGCGAAAAAGTAGTAGCAAAGAGCGATTACGTGCTTCACTGTGCTGCCGTAATACCGCCAATATCCGACCACAACCCTGTCGGCGCAGAAAAGACAAACTACTACGGCGCTAAAAACCTCATCGACGCAATCAAAGAAAGTCCGAGAGCAAACGAAATCAAGTACGTACACGTCGGCACTGTCGCTGAATACGGTAACCGTACTTGGCAACACCCTTGGGGACGCGTAGGCGATCCGCTTGTTCCGAGCGTATACGACTTCTATGCAATCACAAAACTCAAAGCCGAGAGATACTTGCTTGAAGCAGAACTCCCCAACTGGGTCGTATTGAGACAATCGGGCGTATTGCACGATAATCTTTTCAAAAATAATATGGCGGACGGTCTTATGTTCCACACCTGCTGGAACGTGCCTATCGAGTGGGCAACCGCAAGAGACAGTGGACTTGCTCTTCAACACTTGGTTGAGTATGACAGCGAAGGTACTCTCCCCGCAGATTTCTGGCAAAAGATATACAATATCGGCAACGGCGAGACTTGCCGTGTGACCGGATATGAGACAATGGACGCAGGTTTTGCTCTTATGGGCGCAAGACCCGAGCAGTTCTTCAAGCCCAACTGGGCAGCGGCTAGAAACTTCCACTGTTTCTGGTACTATGATTCTGACGTACTTGAGGATTATCTCCACTTCCGTACAGAGACTTGGGAGTCTTTCTGGAAGAATATGGCAAAACTCAACTGGTACTTCAAGTTTGGCGCTATTTTGCCAAAGAGTTTCTTGAGCAAAGTTACTATTCAAAAACTATTCAAAAATTCCAACTCGCCTATGTTCTGGTACAACCACAATATCGACGGACGTATCACTGCATTCTATGGCTCAAGAGAAAAATTTGAAGAGATCGGCACCGACTGGTCTAAGTTCCAACTTTTCTGCAAAAATCAAATCAAGGACGAACAAGGCAATCTCGTAGATTACCAAGAAAGAAGAGATATCAAGAATGCTAAGAAGTATCTCCTCAGCCACGGCTATGATGAAAGCAAGCCTGATAGCGAACTTGACATAGAAGATATGAAGCAAGCCGCTGAATACAGAGGCGGAAGCGTCGTAAGCGAGACTATGGAGAAAGGCGACCTTTACAAGAAGATCACTTGGAAGTGCCACAACGGACACGAGTTTAATTCTTCTCCGTATACGATAATCAAAGCAGGTCACTGGTGCCCAGAGTGCTGTACTCCTGCTCCTTGGAATTTTGACGAATTGTCAAAGCACATTCCATTCTTTGCGCAAGTATGGTACGACACGCACGACGAAAGCGAAAACAACTTCTTCCCCGCTGATTGCTATATGGACATCATTGAGAAAGAAAAAGAACTTGCAAAGAAAAAAAAGTAAATAAATTTTAGAGGTATAAATATGGAAAATTATCAAAAAGGTCCATCGACCCAAAAACACGAATTTAAAAACGTATTTATTTGTGGCGGTACAGGTTTTCTAGGCTATTACTCCGCCAAAGAGTTCATAAGACAAGGCGCAAAAGTAGGCGTACTTGCTCTTCCAAACGAACTCACGCTTTCCGCTGACTGGTGGCCAAAAGAGATCGACGTACACTACGGCAGACTCTTCAACCTCAAGCCTGGCGACGAGTCCCCCACTGTGACTAAAGAAGAACTCAAAGAAATGTTTACCGGCTACGACACCTTGGTATACGCAGTAGGTCCTGACGACAGAATGCACACTCCAAAGGGCATAACAGGTTATGACTTCTTCCACACCTATCTCGTAGACAAAGTCATTCCAGTATTTGAGGCTGCTAAAGAAGCAGGCGTGAAGAAAGCAATTCTTCTCAACTCATACTTTGCTTACTTCGATAGAAGATGGCCGGAAAGCCACCTCGCTGACAGACACCCATATATCAAAGTAAGAGTAGAGCAAGGCGACGCTCTTATCAAAGTTGGCGGCGGCGTTGCAGACGGCGGTATGGACGTAGTCGTACTTGAATTACCATATATCTTTGGAAGTATGCCCGGTCGTACTCCGCTTTGGAAAGAAGTATTCCTTGACAGATTTGCAGGTATGCCCGCTATTTTCTTCCCTAAGGGCGGCACGAATATGATCCACGTCAACGGCATTGCAGAGTCGGTAGTTGCTGCTGCATATTATGCTCAGCACGGCGACAGATTGCCTATCGGTAACAAAGACTGGAAGTTCAAGGATATGATCAACCTCATTATGGAGACGATTGGTTGCAAAAAGAGATACTTTGGCGTAGGCGCAGGTGTTGCCGCAATGGGCGTAAAGATGACTGTCGTAAAGAAGTTGAAGAAAGACGGTCAAGAAAGCGGTCTCAATTACAACTATTTGATGCAAGATATCCAATCTAAAGACCTCTTCTATGAAGATGACGTAAACAAAGTTCAAGAGTATTTGCATTACGACGAACTTGGTTACGACGGCGGCGGTACGATCGAAGACGGTATTATCGCAACTGCAAAGGCTTGCTATCCTCACAGATTTGACGAAAACGGCAAACTTATTGAGAAATGGCAAGGTGTAAATCCTGTAAGAAACGAAACCGCAGAAAACAACGTATTCGTAAACAAAAAGAAATAATCGTAACTACACAGTAGTCATATTAAAAGCAAGTATACAAAATATACTTGCTTTTATTTTTGATTGTAATTTCTCACTTCACTGCGCTACAGTCTTAAAGCATTTATTTTTTTGCCGCTACAACGGACTATGTGTCGGGTATAAGCGATATTTATTATAAGACGTCATTTCGAGCGTAGTAGAGAAATCTAATTCGTTTTTATACTGTTGAGATTTCTCCATTGCGCATACGCTCAGTCGAAATGACATTAAAACTTAATCAATCTTCTTCGCACCCTACTCCGCAAATCTCCAATACTACTCGCGCGCCTAATATAAATCCCTCTTTAAAAACATCTTCAATGTCGGCGTGATTTAACTCGTTGTACGCCTCTTCATATTTTAATAGCGATTGTTTCAATTCGGCATCGTCTCCAATCTTATTTAAAAGCGCCTCTTCCGTTATTTTAAACTTTTCCATTACTTTTTTATAATTCTTGCCCATACTTACTTTATCGCTTCCATACCTTCGGAAAATATGTGTGATTTGAGATTTAAACATATTATTGCTCCTTTGCTATTGTCTTTTTATTTATTATAACTCTACAATTGTGTAGTTGTCAAATAAAACTCTACATTTGTAGAATTTTAAAACGATAATTCTACTTTTGTGTAATAATACTGTTATGGAAGAATTTGTAAAAAGATTAAAAGAATTGCGTAAAGAAAAAGGACTAACTCAACTTCAACTTGCGAATGCAACAAAAATTAGCGTAAGCGCAATTAGTAGTTGGGAAAATAATACGCGCATTCCAAATGCGATAGCAATAATTACACTTGCTAAATTTTTTGAAGTTACTACGGACTATCTTTTAGGCGTAAGTGATATTTATTAATACAATATCATTAAGATTCTTCGCCTCCACTGCGTTTCGCTCAGAATGACTCGTTTAAAGCGCAAGTATTGTCGGCGAAAGCGGTGTTTGCAATTATTACATCATAGGTTTTGGTTTAGTTATTTATGAGTTTTTAATTACTTTCACTAAAAAATAGGGAAGTAATTTTGCAAATTCGATTGAGCCTTTTGCCATACATTTTACACACCCCTTTCGTCACTACGTGCCACCTTCTCCTCAAGGGGACGGCAAGAATACGGATAGAAACTTCTCCACTTTGGTCGAAGTGACATAAAAACACCTCAACACCAATTATGGCGGAGCCTCCCCTCAAGGGAAAGCCAAGAAAAAGGTTGAGATTTCTCCACTTCACTTCGCTACGGTCGAAAAGACAGAATTATAAGGAGCGAAGCGACGGCATAGAAAGCAGATGCGTCTTCTGCAAAAATCAATAACATTTTGATACTGCGTATCGCAAAATCGCCGTCACTGTCTTGGCATCTCTAATTTGATTTGTCTCTACCATATGCAAAGCCTCTTCAAACTTGATCTTTTTGACATTGATAAGTTCGTGTTCATCAGGCCTATTCTCGCCAACTGTAAATGACGTGGCAAGGAATATATGCAACGGCTCGTCGGTATAACCAGGAGAGGGATATATCAATCCAAGATCAATAAGGCTGTCGGCGGTAAGTCCGACTTCTTCTTTAAGTTCTCTTATAGCGCAATCGTAGGCGCTTTCGCCTACTTCCAATTTGCCGGCGGGCACCTCCAAAAGCATTTCTCTATATGGATATCTAAACTGCTCTACGAGATACACATATCCCTCTGCGTCGACTGCTAGTACGCCGCTACCGCCACTATGGTGAACATATTCTCTACGGCTTTCGCTACCGTCAGCAAGCGTAACTTCGTCATTGTATAACGTAAGTATTCTGCCCTTATATATGAGATTTTGCTTTTTTGTCTTTTCTTCGCAGTTCATAACGCCTCCTAAATCTTTCCTAATTTATGTCCATACCTGATATAATCTATAATTGCCATTATTGCTGTGACTACAAACAACACGCTTATTGATGACAATACCAGCGCCACGCAAGAAAATGGCGAGAATACGGTATATGCTTTAATCCCTTCACCAAAATGCCATACCTCGTGCAACAGTCCTGTCAGTCCCCAAGGAATGACTATAAAAAATGCCGCCGCCATTAAAGGCGTAATTATATCTTTTACAAAGGGTATAAAAGAAAATATGCCACACAATATCATCAGTCCGCCGCCTATAAACATAATCCCTATTAATATAGGTACGTCTACGTCTAGACACAGACGCATACAAATTATGCCTATCCCAACGCCCGCTGCCAGCAAGGCAAAAAACAATCCTACCAAAAACTCGCGCCAAGAATCAAAGCACACAGGCTCAAATGAGCGTTGAGATTCTGCTATTGTCAACTTTTTGCCCAAATTTCTTGCCAATTGTCCGGCTATCACTGCGCGCTTGGGTATTTCTAAGAAAAAGTTGTAGACTTCTCTTTGAGAAATCAATTTGACGTAATATCCCCAGTACACTTCAATTTCATCAATCTTCGATAGGTCAAACGCCGATATTACTTCGTCCTTTTTGATGACTAAGTAATCTTTGTAAATGCGAATATACTCTTCTTTCTTATTGTAAGCGCCCTTTAATTTCCAAGCATATAAATTACCCCAAAAACCAAATGCGATCATTATTACGAAGAAACAACAAAATCCCATAGGTATAAGACTGCCCAAGGTAAGCACGATTCGTCCCAGACGCTCGTCTTCTTCAAGCCTCGTTGCCGAAATAAGACTGGCGATAAACCAAGCAATCATAATTATTGGTATAGATATGATAAAATAAAACAAAGGAGATTTTAAATTTGCCTTGCGCTTTTCTGCCGAAACGTATAATGGGTTTTTCTTTTCAAGCGTATTATACTCAAAAAGCAATTTTCCATACTCTGTTAATTCATAATCTAATTTTGTTTGTTGCTGCGTATCCATAGGTTAACCAAATTACTTTTTTCTTTCTCTGTAACGAATAAAATCTACAATATTTTTGATCCCAGTATAGATAAGCAACAATCCCAACCAACCGAAAAACAGCACCGCGGCGCTTATTGGGTTGAATATTCCAAAAAGGTCTTTAACACTCATTGCCCCATCGCTTTGCTTTGCTATTACCTGGACTATCGACATTGGAAAAAACATAAATACCGAGCCAAACAGTATGGGAACAAGCACGTCTTTAAGCGCAGGTATAAAGTCGTATACTCCACACAGGGCTATGCAACCGCCTATAATAAAGAACGCGCCCAAGGCAATAGGGATAGACGGATCTAAATAAAAATGCATTAGTATTACGCCTACGCCGGCAAGTATGAATATCGACACAAAGAAAGTAAGACCTATCAGCGTGCCTATAGGCTTATTTATGAGTTTGCCTGCGCGCTTTTGCGCAACTCTGTTTTGGATAACTAACTTTTCTTTGAATATCTTCTTAAGTTGAATAATTAAGGTCTTTTCACGCGGAATAGAGAGAGCCGAGTAAATGGTTTCACCTTTGGTTGACGTAAAACTTAAAACGTAACTCTTGTTTCTTACGTCATTGCCTTCCAACTTAACTTTTGCTAGCATACTCAAATCGTATACTCCCGTCCAACCGCAATTTGTGATTACCAACCACTCCTCATAAATTTGTATACTGTTTCGTTTTTTACTTAATATCTCTTCTTTTTCTCTCTCGCTGGCATTAAACTCTTTTATATCCCCAAGTTTGCCTCTACTTGCCATACGAGCAAACTTTCCCCAACCGCCAAACGCAGACAAAAGGAGTATTAAACTCATAACGGCCAGGGCAAAAAATCCGCTTAAATGCAAGCCTAAGGATACCAAAAAGCCAAACTTGATTGAGTTTGCTATGAGACTGGCTATAAACCAAACGACCATCAAAAATACAGGAGCAATCAAAAAATAAAATCCAGGACTGCTCACCATTGCTATGCGCCTCTGCTTGGACATATCCATTCCGTTCAAATTGCCGTCAAAGTCAAACAGCAATTTGCCGTAATCTGTCAATTCATAATCCAACTTAAAACTCATATTCTACTCCAACAGTATTATATATTGATATTATAATATAAATGCCATTTCTTTGCAAGACTTTTACATTGCGCTCTTGACGTTACGCCACACGTATTATTACGCGACTGACATAAAAAATGGACACAATCTTTCAATCGCGTCCATCTATTTGTTTTTTTACTGATTACTCGCCCACAGCCTTTTTCAACTCTTTTACGATTTGGCTGTATACCTTATCTACTTTGGCAATATAATTGTCGTCGCCAAACAGTTTGAGTTGCTGTAATCTCGTAATGTTGCTGCTGAGTTCGTCATTGATCGTATCTTTGAGATATTCTTCGATCGTCTTGCTCTCAACCGTGATCTTTTCGATTTGAGTCTTGATATCGTTGTCTTCTTCGTCCTTTGCGTACTCAACCTTTACAGAATACTCATAGAGATAATCGCTATTCTTGACGTAGAAAGTCTTGTCTTTTGTCTCGTCTGCTGCATCAGGCTTGACTTGTTGGCTAAGAGTGCCCAAGTTTTCGTCAACAGGAAGACCTGCAAGCATTACGATATGAATACCGAATTCGTTGACGATAAAGGATATTTCTGCTCCGCTTGCCGTAACCAACGTGTATACGTCTGCGCTAAGTTCGTCCTTGAATTCGCCTACCGAAGTGGTCATATTCTGTTTGTAAAGCGTGTATGCGCCGTTGCCGCCCTTGAGAATTTCAGTCGTGCCGGTATAATCTATATTGCCGGTCGTAGCATCTTTCTTATCATAATCTTTGATAGCCATTGCTCCCACGCCTGCGCTTGCCAACTTTCTTGCAAGTACGGTATATTCTTCAACGTAAGAAGTGCTTTCACCTTCAGGCGTAACTGAATATACGTCGCTTGATACCATACCGCCGTCGTCATTGACGAGATTTATCCAATCATTGAAAGCCTCTTTTGAAGCGTGTTGCTTGACAAGATACTTTTCAATATCGCTCATACTGTTGGTATTTGCCCAGTCAAGCGCTCTGTCTACCTTTGCTTTGATGTCGTTTGCCATTGCGCTGAGAACCGTCAAGTAATCAACGGAAGGATTTGCGTATACGTCTTCTTTGCCTTCGATAGAAGCGTCAGTGTATGCGTCAACAAGTTTGTCTTCGTCAGCGTCGTAATCAGGATTGGATACGTTGACTTTTATGCCCAAATCAGCGAATACGTTAAGAGTCAAGTCTTCGTACTCCTTTGGAACAACACCTGTAGCATATGCGTTGCGCAAAATCTTGGTGATGTCTTCATTTGCAGAATTAAGTTCGGCAAGTTTGGTGATAGCGTTCTTCTGCGCGTCTGTGAAAGAAAGCAAAATGCTCTTCACCTGCAAATAATCTTTGCTTGGAGCAGCGTAAGCAAAAGTTTGATTGCCCACTGCCGTGTTGTAAGCCGAATTGTCCTTGTCATTGTAAGTTGTAATTGCGCTGGCTACCAAATCTTTATATCTTGTGTCAAAGTCTTTGTTTACTTCTGCAATAACCTTGTCCAAAGTGCCGACGTGATCGGTATACTTGGTGGTGATTTGACTTTGCATCTGCTGAACGAGGAAGTACTCGTAATCCATATATTGATCTTCGATATTTTTGCGCAACTCGCTCAAAGCCGTTCTCATAATTTTGGCTTTGTCGTTGTTTTCCTTTCTTATCAAAGAATTGACGTAGTTGAAGAAATAAGCATTTGAAATGTTTGAATCGTCAAGTTCAACTTCATACATATCGGCAAAATACTTGACAATATCGCTCTGCGTCTTGATAGCCTCGTTGAGTTCGTACTCGTCGTCTTCGTCCTCGTCAGTTGATCTGTCCTTTTGATCGCGTGCCGTCAAAAGATCGCTGTCCTTGATTTCCTCTTCTTCCTCTCCGCTTGAAGTCTCGCCGTCTGAGCCGTCGTTTTTAGCAAGTTCTTTTTCTCTCTCCTCAATGAGGTCTTGCCAACTATCGTCAAACTGCTTGTTGACAGTCTCGATACAATATCTCAATTCGTCCACTGTCAAGAACTTAGCGTATGCTTCTACGTGATTTTTTACGTCTTTATTCTTGAACTCGTTCCATTCGCCAAGGCTGCCAAAGCCAAAGCCGTCAGGAATAAGTTTGTTGAGATACAAATACTCTTGAGCGTACAAAAGCAACAACTTTTGTCTTGCAACGTTATTGAAGCAATACTCCACTACGTCGTCTGCCGACCATCCGTAAGACTGCATAAAGTATGAGCCGTAGATGTTGACCTGAGTCTTGACTTCTCCCTTATAAACCACTGCCGTCATTGCGCCGCTGCTTTGGGTATTGTAACTTACGTTGGCAACGACCTGATGATAGTCTCTGTTGGCATCCGTCTCAAAAAGCGAACAACCGACGAAAAACGTCGATACAAGCGCAAGCAAGAGAACCAATGCAACAATTTTCTTCTTCATATACTACTCCTTTTTCTAGGTGTATTATTATATAATAAAATATTATGCATAACTTATTATACACAATGATTTACTTCTTGTAAACTTATTATCAAAAACTTTTCCCGCATTTGAGCAAAAATTTTTTAAATTGTTCAAGTTTTTCATCAATTGGGCGGAATTTGCACTCAAATTGCAACTTTGGACAATCTTCATAAGTCAAATTTACCTCGTCGCGCATATCTTGCGTCGCAAGCATAATATCTTTGTCCTTAAAACATTCGCCGTCGGCAAAAGTCATATAAGCCGTTTTTTGCGAAATATCTATTTGCTTGATGCCGATATTTTTTGCCAGATTGCGTATCAGTCCCAACTCGAATAGCCTATCGCAACTCGACGGCATTGCGCCATAACTCTCTTCAACGCCCTTTTTGAGTTTGTCAAGGTCATCTTGGCAAGTCAAATCAAGCGCCTTGCGATAAAGTCTCATACGCATATCTTCGTCGGAGATATACTCTTTGTCAATATACGCTCCAAAGGCGTGGTTTATCTTGACTTCGCTTGCCTGCTTGACGTATACGCCCTGCAACTCGTCGACAGCCTCGCGGAGCAACTTGCAGTACATATCGTATCCCACCTTCTCAATATGTCCGTGCTGTTCTTTGCCAAGGATATTGCCTGCGCCCCTTATCTCAAGGTCGCGCATTGCGATCTTAAAGCCGCTTCCCAGTTCGGTATAATCCAATATCGCAGACAGTCTCTTAGACGCGTCACCAGTCAAAACCTCGCCCGGCTTGACTGTAAAATAGGTGTAGGCAATGCGATTACTTCTGCCTACTCTGCCTCTCAACTGATACATCTGCGACAGCCCCAATCTGTTTGCCTCGCATACTATGAGCGTGTTGGCGTCAGGTATATCAATACCGTTTTCTATTATCGTCGTGCTGACAAGCACATCGTATTCTTTGGCGTAAAACCTGCCAATCTTATCCTCTATCTGCTCGGCGCTCATCTGTCCGTGGGCGTAATCCACTCTTGCTTCAGGCACAAGCGCAGAAACCCTTTGAGCAAAGTTCTCAATTCCCTTAACTCTGTTGAAAAGTATGAATACCTGCCCATCTCTTGCGATTTCTCTGTTTACGGAGTCAGTGATCAAACCGTCGCTCAGTTCGCATACGTAGGTCTGCACCGGAAGCCTGTTGGACGGCGGCGTCTCCAAGACGCTTATGTCCCTGATACCTGTCATCGCCATATTAAGCGTACGCGGTATGGGCGTGGCCGACATCGTAAGCACGTTGACGTTGTTTTTAAGCAATTTAAGTTTTTCCTTATGCTCCACGCCAAAACGCTGTTCTTCGTCAAGAACTATCAGTCCAAGGTCGTGAAAATGCACGTCTTGCGACAACATTCTGTGCGTGCCTACCGCAACTAGAGACTTGCCTATAGCCAGCCTTTTGAGCGACTCGTCGACTTCTTTGTTAGATTGAAGACGGCTTATGAGTTCTACGTCTATGCCGAATTCCTTAAATCTCTCCTTAGCCGTGTTGTAATGCTGTCTTGCCAGTATCGTCGTCGGACAGAGTATCACGGCTTGCTTGTTGTGACAAATCGTCTTGAATATCGCCCTGAGCGCGACTTCCGTCTTGCCGTATCCCACGTCTCCGCAAAGAAGTCTGTCCATAATTACGCCTCTTTGCATATCAGACTTAATATCCTCAACGGCTTTGACCTGATCGTCTGTGGGAACAAACTCAAAAGCGTCCTCAAACTCTTGCTGAAGATAGTCGTCCTCGGAGTACTTATAGCCCTGTCTGTTTTGCCTTTGAGAATACAGTTCAAGCAAGTTGACAGCCATAGCCTTGACGGAGGCTTTGACGCTTTGCTTTATCTTGTCAAATTCCTTTCCGCCGATTGCCGAAAGTCTTGGCTCTCTGTCGCTGCCGGTATACCTGCTCAACCTGTCTAATTTATCAGTGGGTACGTAAAGTATCTCGTTATTTTTATACTCAATGACGATATATTCGTCAGAAATATTTCCTGTCGTGACGTACTTTGTGCCGAGACACTTACCTATGCCGTGCACTTCGTGTACGACGTAATCTCCCACCTTGGGGATTGTGAATACTTGCGTAGCCTGTTGTTCTTTTTTGCGATTGGGCTTAACTCTAGATATGTCTTCTCTTCCTATCACCGCAACTTTTGCTTTGGTGTATAAAAAACCTTTGGATATCTCTCTTGGAAGTATGAATATGCCCGCCCGCCTGTCTTCAATATCGTCAACGACGGAACAGCCTATATCTTCAGATATCAGATTATTCCTCAACGATTTTGCCGACACCTCGTCGCCCATACATATGAGCGTGGTATATCCCCATTTGTCAAACGCTCTAAGGTCGTTGAGAAGCGCATCGTAATGCACAGTATAATTGCTCAATGTCTTGCAGGAAATATTGAATATCTTTTGCGGAGAAAAAATAGCGTTGGTGGCAGTAAGATAGTTGAAACCCAACTTTTGACAAGCCCGCAATTTTGCAAGCACCTCGTCTACTCCAAGCAATGACTTGGAATGCTCTTTGAGCGCTTCGCCTGCGAGAGCAAGTTGTTTTACTCTCCCCAAATGCTCTTTGACGTAAAGTTCGAGTTGTTCAAGCGTACCGCTCGGCTCGTCGAATACCGCTACGCAATCTTTGTCAAGATAATCAAATACAGTGTGCATTTTATCTTTGACAAAGGGCAGCAACCATTGCATTTTTTGCGTACACACCGACGATATGCAAATCTCCGAATATATACTTTCCGCCTTGTCCGCAACGTCCGACGGCAGCCTGTCTATTGCTCTTCTTGCTCTGTCAAGTCCGCCTTCTATGACCTTGTATGACAAAAGCAAATCGTTGTCGGGCATAAGGTCAACTTCGTCTATCTCTCTCACGCTCATAAGCGTGTCGGGAGCAAACTCTTTGATATTCTCCACTTCGTCGTCAAAAAAACTTATGCGTATAGGCAAGTCCCTATGCGGAGGAAATATGCTTATAATATCGCCTGCAACGCTGAAAGTACTCTTTTCTTCGACGCCGTCTTCTCTTGAATAACCCATAAGCGCAAGCCTGTCAGTGAGAGAATACATATCAAGCGTATCGCCCTTTTTGATTTTGACAACGCTGTCTTTTACCGCTTGTTTTGTCGGCAAAAACTGCGCAAGCGCTTGCGGCGAAACGACAAGACAATCCAACTTGCCGCTTGCCAATCTATAAAGCGCGTCTATACGCTGTGAAATTATACTCTTGCGATAAGTGGCGCGGTGCAAAAGAAGTTCTTCATTTGCAGGAAGATACGCAACTCTTTCTCCAAAATAATCTCTAAGTCTGCTCAAAAGCGTAGTCGTCCTAAACGCGTCTTTTGCGATAAACAAAACGAATTTATCAAGATGCGACGCAATATGTATCTTTTCGCCCTCTCCTGCCGAAAAGACCATAATATCCCTGCCGCCTTGAACTTCTGCGTACAAGTCGGCTAGATCTTCGTCAAGATTATTAAGTTGAAGCAATTCGTCAAAATTCATATTTATTATTTGTTTAAAATGACTTTTAGGCTAGATTCTTCGACTGCGTTTCACTCCGCTCAGAATTACTCGTTCAAGGTGCAAGTTCCGCTTTAAACGAGCCACCTTGAGCGTAGTCGAAAGATCTAATACTTTTATATACTGTTGAGATTTCTCGACTACGCTCGAAATGACATTGGGAAGATTTCTCCACTTCGCTACGCTGCGGTCGAAATGACATTGCGGTTTCATAGTAACATAGACTGCGGAGATTGGTGCGATTTTCGCTTTAGCAAGGGCGAGCGGTATCGTCAAGTGTACTTGCTGTACACGTCGATACCCCGAGACCCGAAGATCAAGCGGAAGGCGCGCCGCTATACGCAGTCGTTCCCTAAACAAGTTTGCCATTAAGCGTCCTCATCAACAAGTCAAAATCCCTATCCACCATATACTTCCATATCGCGTCGGCAACCTTGTCAAAAACCTTGTCCAATACTTCGTGTTTTTGCTTGCCGACTTTGGACAGCACGTAGTCCTTTAAGTCCCTGTTACCTCTTTCGTCGCCTACGCCAATGCGCACTCTTGGGATAGCCGTCGAGCCGCACTCGGCGATAATATTCTTCATACCGTTATGGCTTCCGCCCGAGCCTTCTTTACGCACTCGGACGTTGCCGAGAGGCAAGTCTATATCGTCGTATATCACTATCACGTCACTGAGAGGTATCTTATTGGAATTGGCAAGCATTTTTACGCTCACGCCTGACAAATTCATAAAAGTCTGCGGTTTTGCAATTATATGTTTTTCTCCGCCGATATACTGCGCGCAATACTCCGCGTCACACCCCTTTTTGTCAAGTCTTGCGCCTATCTTGGCGAGCAAAACGTCGACCGCCATAAAGCCCATATTATGCACTGTATCTTCATACTTTTTGCCGGGATTTCCCAAACCGACTATCAACATATCACACCTCTTTTCTATGAGATTTCTCAACTGCATTATTTTTCTTTTGTTGTCTTTTTTCTTTAAAGTAACTGCTCAATAATTCTGCGCACTCGGCTTGCATAATTCCGCCCTCAACGTAAGGTCTATGGTTAAAACGCTCGTCGCTCAAAAGATTATAAAGCGTACCGCAACAACCTGCCTTTTGGTCATAAGCGCCAAAGTATACTCCGCGTATTCTGGCATTGATAAGCGCTCCCGCGCACATAGCGCAAGGCTCAAGCGTGACGAATATGTCACACTCATTGAGATGCCAATCGCCTATAACTTTGCAAGCCTTATCTATTGCGACTGTCTCAGCGTGATAATTACTGCACTTCTTAGCCTCTTTGAGATTGTGTGCCCTCGCAATTATCTTGCCGTCCTTGACTATGACCGCGCCTACCGGCACTTCGTCAAGACTTGCGCCCTTTTGCGCGCATTTGATTGCGACTTGCATATATCTTTGCTTTTCTTGATCAGTCATAGATATATTTTAACACAAGATATTAGTTTTGCCAATTAGATAAAATATAAAAATAGATTCTTCGACTGCGTTTCACTCTGCTCAGAATGACGCGTTGAACACATAAGTTCCGCTTTAAACAAGTCACCTTGAGCGTAGTCAAAAGGTCTAATTCTAATTCGAATCCTTAAATAAAACTGCAAGTCACACCAAAAGAGTGCTTTGCATATATTGCACTATGTACACACTTGACGATCTTCAAAACGACTTGGACATTCTCGCCTCGCAAGGCGCAGAAATTTTTGACATAGGTTATACCCTGTTAGGCAGACCTATACCCTGCATATTCAAAGGCTCGAAGACAGGCGGACAGACGCTGTTGCACGCATCTATTCACGCAAGAGAATGGGTGACTACTCCTCTCGTAATTGAGATGATGAAGAACTATGACGGCGCATACGGCGTATGGTGCGTGCCTATGGTAAATATCGACGGCGTATTGCTCGTACAGCAAGGATTGAGTTCTATCCCTGAACAAAGTCTAAAAGACTTCCTCTTGAGTGTCAACGGCGGAAGTCAAGACTTCTCTCTTTGGAAAGCCAACGCCCGAGCAGTCGACCTCAACGTCAACTTCAACGCGCGTTGGGGCGAAGGCGCGCAAAACGTCTTTTCGCCTGCGCCTGCCAATTACGTGGGACAATATCCTTTCTCTGAATATGAAAATATGGCATTGAGAAGTCTGACGGAAAGAGTCAAGCCGTCTGTCACGTTGAGTTATCACGCAAAAGGCAACATGATTTACAAGGGCTTTGGTTGCGTTGACCCCAATCTAGACTGCGCGCAGAAAATATCTGATTCCACAGGTTATCCACTCCTCAATTCCTATAATAGCGCAGGCGGATATAAAGACTGGTACGTAGCGACTTTTCAAAAACTCGGTTTGACGATAGAAGTAGGCGACGAAAGCGTAGCGTACAACGACTTGATAAATTATCTTCCGCAAATGTATCAACAAAACAAAGACGTGCTAAATATTGCCACGCAATGCGCGCAGTAGTAGCAAAATATCATTTAATATAGCCACGGCTACGTCACTTCAACTTAAGCAATGAGAAATGGCAAAACTTCTATCATTGTGATGTCATTTCGACCTTAGTGGAGAAATCCACAGATTATACACACCCCTTCCGTCGCGTACTGCGACACCTTCTCCTCAATGGGACGGTAAGAGACCCTTCGACTACGCTCAGGGTGACACGTTGAATGTGATAGTCTCGCTTTAAACGAGTCATTCTGAGCGGAGTGTAACGCAGTCAAAGAATCTTTCCCTGTCATTTCGACCGCAATGGGGAATTAAATATACAGATTGAGACCTCTCCACTACGGTCGAGGTGACATTAAAAGTTGCTTGAAGTGACACATACTGTCATTGACGCTCGCGCGAGGTGACAAATTATAAAAATATCTTCACGCTATTAGGTAAAATCTCAAACGTATCACTCTCTAGTTTCTCTCCGGACAGCAACTCTTGTCTAGCCTTTGGACAGTAGAAAGATTGCGTTAAATTGGTATTATTTGCGACGACTTTCAAGGTCTTATTGCCGCTCTTGCGACAGAGAACAAGCAAATTATTTTGATTTTCAAAATAAGTATCTCCGCAGACTTGCTCTTTGAACTTACTGCGAATCTTGCCGAGCCTAGTATAGTGCGCCAACAACTCGTCGTCTATGTTGTTCCAATCTAGGCACCGTCTGCACAATGGGTCTTCGTACCCCTCCATACCCTGCTCGTCTCCGTAAAAAATCGACGGAACGCCGGGCAACATAAATTGCAACGTAGACGCCATAATCAATCTGCGCTTTGCAAAGTCGTATCCATCTTTGCTCAAGCGGAAATTCTTACGGTATTCCTTGTCCGTACCGCTCATATCCACGCCGCTCAACACGCTCAAGGCTCTCGCTGTGTCGTGGGAATCAATGAGATTCATTGTCACGTCCAAAGACTGCTTGGGGTAATTCTCAACTATAGTCATCACGGTATTGGCAAAATCGCTTGCGCTTCCGCCCATTGCGTAAGCCAAAGTCGCTTCTTTGAAAGGATAATTCATTACGCCGTCAAGTTGTTTGCCTTGAAAGTAATGTCTGCGATAAGAGTATGCAATCTTGTTGGATGCGTCTTCCCATACTTCTCCAATCAGCAAGTTGTCCTCGCCGTTGCGCTTGACTGCTTTGCGTATATCCTCAACAAAGTCTTCTCTCAATTCGTCAACCACGTCAAGCCGCCAACCTTTGACGCCCAACTTCGTCCACTTGTCTATTATACCGCCCTCGCCGCTAATCATATCTCTAAATGACTTTGCTCTTTGGCTTATCGTAGGTGTGACGGTTATGCCCCACCAACAGTGATACTCGTCAGGGAAATTATAGAAGTCAAACCAATCGTAATAGGGACTTTGCTTGGACTGATATGCACCGAGCGTAGGATAATTGCTGAATTTGTTGAAATACTTGCTGTCTGCTCCTGTGTGATTGAACACACCGTCAAGCATAACGCGTATTCCCATATCCTCTGCCTTTTGCAAAAGTTCTTGAAATTTCGTTTCGTCGCCAAGCAATTCGTCCACAAACTCATAATCTCCAGTATCGTATCGGTGATTTGACGACGACTTGAAGATAGGCGAAAGATATAATATAGTTACTCCGAGTTTTTTAAGATATGACAACTTGTCTATTATGCCCTGGAAGTTTCCACCGTAGAAGTCGTTGGCGCGGAATACACCGTCGGCGTCGACGATTGTCACCTCTTCGCCCCAATCCTTCAACACGCCGCTTTTGTTGAACACGGCATTACTGTCCTTGCCCTTGCAAAATCTATCGACGAAAATATGGTATATCACGCCGCCCTTGGCCCAATCGGGCGTGACGTAATTCTTATCGTATACGGTGAGTTGGAAGTCGTCTCCCTCTCTGCGGTATTGATATTCTCCATTCTCCGTCTTAAATAAAAATCTGTACCAATATAATCCTACTTTGTTGAGATTGATTTTTGCAATATATTCGCTCTCGTCCCCCCTCTTGCAATTGAACGACATAACGAAGACGAAGGGACAGTCCGCTCCGTCTTCGTAAATATGCAATTCTACGGAGTGAACGTATACGCCGTCTTTGACGAAGATTCTGAAAGTCAGTTCTTCGTCTTGCTCAACGCTCCCAAACGGGGATTTGCAATGTGGATTTTTGCTGTCGAAATATATTAGGTCTCTCAATGTGTGTCCTTATTTTAATAGCCTTATTCTAAAGAACAAGGCTATTGAGATTATTTTATTTTATGATTTAGATTTCTCCACTTCGCTACGCTTTAGTCGAAATGACAGTCGCGAGCATCAATGAAGATTTTTATTTCTTCTTTGCCGTCTTGGTTGCAGTCGGTTTTTTAGCAGTCTTCTCAACTGGCTTTTCTGTAGTCGCAGTTGACAAATAATTGACAGGTTTCATCTTCCAAATTCTGTCGGCGTATTCTTTTACGCTTCTGTCAGAAGAGAAGAAGCCTGCATTTGCCGTATTGAGAAGAGACATCTTTGCCCAAGCGTATTTGTCGCTGTAAGCCTTATCCAATCTATCTTGGCAATCGCAATAAGACTGGAAGTCTGCAAGCACCTTGTATCCGTCGCTAGAGATCAACGAGTCGGCAATTTCGCCATAGTTGACGCCTGCAATACCGCCTCTCAAGCCGTCAATAACCGCCTTGATCCTCGGATTGTTGTTATAATACTCTCTTGGATTGTAGCCTCTGCGGTTGAGTTCGTTAATCTCGCTTGCAAGCATACCGAAGATAAATATATTATCCTTGCCTACGTTCTCGTAAATCTCAATATTTGCGCCGTCCATAGTACCCATAGTCACCGCGCCGTTGATCATAAATTTCATATTGCCAGTACCACTTGCCTCTTTACCTGCAATGGAGATCTGCTCAGATACGTCAGAAGCAGGCATAATGATTTCTGCAAGCGTAACTCTATAGTTCTCAATATATACGACTTTGATCTTACCGTTGCTGTCAGGATCGTTGTTGATAAGATTGCCAAGCGAATGTATAAGACGAATAATCTGCTTCGCCATATAATAACTTGGAGCCGCCTTTGCGCCAAAAATAAACGTCCTTGGATTGATATCAAGATTGGGATTTTCTTTCAATCTGTAATACAAGTCGAGAATGTGGAGCGCATTGAGAAGTTGTCTCTTGTACTCGTGAAGTCTCTTGACTTGCACGTCGAATATTGAATCGGGATTGACGTCTATGCCGTTATGCTCTTTGATATACTTGGCAAGTCTAACCTTGTTTTCTCTCTTGATATCCAAAATCTTGTCAAGCACTGCCTTATCGCTTGAATATTTGGCAAGATCTTTGAGTTTGTCAGCGTCATACTTAAATCCGTCTCCAATGAGTTTCTCAATATAATTGCTGAGCAACGGATTGGATTGGCAAAGCCATCTTCTATAAGTAATACCGTTGGTGACGTTGGTAAAATTCTTCGGGTGCATATTATAGCAGTCTCTGAACACTTCGTCTTTGAGTATCTGCGAGTGCAATTCCGATACGCCGTTGACTGTATGCGAAGCCGCCAAACAGAGATTTGCCATCTTTACTTGACCGCCAGACAATACTGCATTGTAATCCACCTTGCCATAATCGTTGGGATAGAACGCCCAAAGTTCGTCAGTAAATCTGCGATTGATCTCACAGACGATTTGATAAATTCTTGGCAAGAGTTGTTTAAACAAGCCCTCCGGCCATTTCTCAAGCGCTTCTGCCATAACCGTATGATTGGTGTATGACGTAGTGCGCGTGACGATCTTCCAAGCCTTGTCCCAAGAATAACCGTACTCGTCAAGTAAAAGTCTCATAAGTTCCGGTATGCAAAGCGTGGGGTGCGTGTCATTGATATGTATCGCAACTTTATCAGGAAGCGAATCCAAAGTCTTGTAATCCTTTAAGTGCTGTTTGAGAATGGATTGAATAGACGCAGACACGAAGAAATATTGTTGTTTAAGTCTCAGCATCTTGCCTTCTTGGTGGTGATCGGCAGGATAAAGCACCTTACATATACTCTCTGCCAAAGCCTTTTGCTCCAAAGACTTGACGTATTCGCCTTCTGCAAAAAGTTTCATATCAAAATCCACTGGCGCTTTTGCCGTCCAAAGTCTCAACTTGTTGACAGCCGGCACGTCATAACCGCTTATATTCATATCGTATGGAATAGCGTGCACGGTGTAGCAATCCTTTTGGTCTATATAAAGTCTGCCGTTGTCCCATCTCTCTTCTACATAGCCGCCGAACTTGACGTCAAACGTATCTTCCATTCTGGGAGAAAGCCATACACTGCCGTTCTCAAGCCATTCGTCTGGGAGTTCTACCTGCCAGCCGTCCTCTATCTTCTGTTTGAATATACCGTAATCGTATCTTATAGAAAAGCCGCTTGCAACGTAATTGAGATTTGTCAACGACTCCATATATGCCGCCGCAAGTCTGCCAAGACCGCCGTTGCCAAGTCCTGCGTCGGGCTCAATTGCGTACATATCGTCAATAGAATACCCAAGATCTTTGCACAAGCCGTCAAATACCTCTGTCATCTTGAGATTGTAAAGATGGTTTTTGAGCGAACGACCCAGCAAAAATTCCATAGACATATAATAGACTTGCTTTGAGCCTTGCTCCAATCTCTTTTTCTTAAATGCAAGTCGTTTGTCCGTGAGTATATCTCTGACCGTCATACAGATGGCTCTGTAAATTTGATTCTTACTTGCATTCTCGATCGTCGTACCGAAATAAGTCTGGCACTTGAGCGCTACGATTTTTTTAAGTTCTTTTACTTGATTTTCCATTACTTTCTCCAAAATAAGCAAACATTTTTGTCAAATCTGCCGATAAATACGCAAAAAATCGTGTTTCTGACAAATTTGCACTTTAAAATTATATCATATATTTCGGTTTTGTGCTACATTTTGTAACCTAAAATAGATATTTTTTATAAAAAATCAATATTTTATAAATTTTTACCTACTTTTTTTGAATATTTACAACTCTTTGTACAAATCAACGTAGCGAAGAGCAATATTTTTCCAACTGAAGTCCTGCGTCATAGCGTTATTTACTATTTTTTGCCAATCTTGCTTATAGTCTCTATACATTCCCACCGCTCTCTCGACAGCGTTGAGCATTTCGTAAGCATTGTAAGAATAAAAAGTAAATCCGGTGCCGTTGCCTGTCGTGTAATCATATGGAATTACCGTATCTTTCAGTCCGCCGGTCTCTCTTACGATAGGCAAAGAACCGTATCTCATAGCAATCATCTGTGAAAGTCCGCACGGCTCAAACTTGGACGGCATCAAGAACATATCGCTTGCGCAATAAATCTTGCTTGCAAGTTCTCCCGAAAAAGTGATAAGAGAACGCAAGTTGCCTGGATATCTGCTTTGACAACTTCTCAGCATTTCCTCGTATTTGTAATCGCCTGTGCCCAAAATGACAAGTTGAACGCCCATATCGAGTATTCTTGTGATCACCGGCGAGAGCAAATCCAATCCCTTTTGGTGCGTAAGTCTGCCTACCATACCTATCATTGGGATATTTTTATCAACAGGCAATCCCAAATCTTTTTGGAAAGCCATCTTATTCTCCGCCTTTAATTCAAAGGATTTAAGATCATAGTTGGCATACGCGTATTTATCCGTCTTAGGATCGTTGGCTGCGACGTCTATACCGTTGATTATTCCCGACAACTTGAACTGTCTGTTGACGAGAATATTGTTCATACCGTAGCCAAAATATGAATTGAGTATCTCTTGAGCGTAGGTCTGCGACACTGTCGTGACTTTGTTGGCTCTCTCGATACCGCCTTTCATATAGTTGACGTCGCCGTCGAAGTCGACGTATTCTCTTGCCCAAGTGGGAAGTCCAAGCACGTCTCCCGACATAAATCCGCTGTATCTGCCCTGGAATTCTATATTGTGAATGGTAAATACCGTTTTGATATTTTTATACAAGTCGTCGCCTCTGTAGAAGACGTCAAGAAATACGGGAATGAGCGCCGTCTGCCAATCGTTGGAATGTATGATGTCGGGCGCAAAACCTTCCATAAGTTTTATACTCTCTATGACTGCTCTTGCAAAGAAAGCAAATCTCTCTCCGTCGTCAAAGTAGCCGTAAAGTCCGCTTCGCTTAAAGTAATACTCATTGTCGACGAAATAATAAATTACGCCGTCTATCTCCGCCTTGAAAAGTCCGCAGTACTGATAACGCCAAGAGAGATTGACGTAGAGATTGCCAATATATGTCATCTTGGCTCTCAATTCTTGTTTTATATCCATATAAAGCGGTAAGATAACTCTGCAATCGACGCCGCCGTCAACCAAAGCCTTGGGGAGCGATCCCGCAACGTCGGCAAGTCCGCCTGTCTTGATAAACGGCACCGCCTCCGAAGTCGCAAATAATATCTTTTTGTCAAAATCTATCTTAGTATTCTTCTGCTGTTGATTGGAAGCCGTAGACTTCTTTGTTTTGCTTTGTACAGGCATAGTACGCTCCTCCTATTATTGAAAATTTGATTATAAATTTAGATTCTTCGACTTGGCTGCGCTACGCTCAGAATGACGAAAATATAAAATCACATTGAGCGAAGGTCTTAGACCGTCTTGTTTTTTACCACAACGACGGGATAAGCATCGCTGCCGCTAAGAGACTTATCTTCAGTGACAGTTACGTTTTTGTCAGTAATCGCAAAGTTAAGTGTAGAACCCTTCATAATCTTTCCGCTTTCCATTACGATACTGTTGACGACTTCAGCGCCTTCCTCTACTACGACGCCACGGAAAAGAATTGAATTCTCCACTCTGCCGTTGATTTTGCAGCCGTCGGCAATCAAACTGTTGACTACGGTTGCGCCGCTGTAATATCTCGTAGGCACACTGTCCTTGACCTTTGTGAATACCTTGCCGGCGCTATCGAAAAGACTATTACGCACGTCTGTGTCCAAAATCGCCATACTTTCTCTATAATACGACTTTATGTCGTCTACAAGCGCCGCGTGTCCTTTGACTTTGTAGGCGTGTATATTAAGTATGTCTATATTGGATTGCAAAATATCTCTCTCGAAGTCTATCTTGCCTCTCTCATAACTATCGGACACTAATTGAATGAGTTGTTTTCTGTTGAATAGATAGCAGAAAAGCCCCAACTCGCATTCGTCTTCGCTTGCATTGCGAGTGATTTTCATTCCTCTCACTCTTCCGCTCAAATCGCTCTCAACGATCACTCTTCTAGAAGTCGTGGGTTGAGCGTTATAAGTCAACATAGTAATGTCGGCTCCGCTTGCAACGTGCGACTCATATACGTCGTCAAAGTCAATGCTTGCAATGATATTGCTGTTGGTGACAACTACGTACTCGTCGTCTGAACTCTCAATATAATCAAGTATTCCGTAAAGCGCCTCTATCTTTCCCTTGAATACGTTGGTCGAAGTGTTGGACGCGTAAGGCGGAAATACGACTATACCGCTGTTTTTTCTATTGAGATCCCAATCGCGGCCCATACGGATATGGTCCATAAGTGAGGAATAATTGTTGCGTGTGATTATACCTATCGTGGTAATAGAACTGTTGACAAGGTTGGAAAGCGCAAAGTCAATACATCTGTATCTTCCGCCGAAAGGCAAAGAAGCCGTCGTACGGTGCAACGTAAGTTCGTTGAGTTTTGACTCGTTGTCGCTCGCGAAAATTATGCTCATAGCGTTGTTCATATGCCTACCCTCCTTAATCTACCATTGCCTTGACAGGCACGACTTGATTTGCGGCTACTTTTGCATTTGGACCCACGACGGTGATTTGCCACTGTCCGTCTACCATTGAATCCTGAGTATCGCCTACCACAGCGTTTTCGCCCACGACTGCATTATTGCCAACGATAGAGTATTTGACTACCGCGCCTTTGCAAATCTTTGCCCCCGGCATTATCGTAGAATCCTCTACGGTCGCGCCTTCGCAAATTTCCACGCCTGTGGACAGCACGCTGTTGACGACTTTGCCGTTGATTTCGCAGCCTTCCGTGATAAGCGAATTGCTTATAACCGCGTTTTTACCAACGTAATGCGGCGGCTCGGCAGTGTTTCTTGCATATATCTTCCAAGCGCTGTCATCAAGATTGATTCCGCTTGAAGTATTTAGCACATCCATATTTGCTTCCCAAAGCGAAGAGATTGTGCCCACGTCTTTCCAATATCCCGAGAAATTGTAAGCGAAGAGTTTTTGTCCGTCGGCGAGCATTTTGGGAATAATGTTCTTGCCAAAATCGTTTTGAGAAGTCTTGTCTTCTTCGTCTTCTATGAGATACTTGCGAAGTTTTGCCCAATTGAATATGTATATACCCATAGACGCGTTGGTGCTCTTGGGGTGCTTAGGTTTTTCAGCAAATTCATATACTGAGTTGTCCTCATTTGTATTCATAATGCCAAATCTTGACGCCTCTTCCAACGACACGTTGATGACTGCGATCGTACAGTCCGCGCCCTTTTCTTTGTGATAAGCAAGCATTTGCGCATAGTCCATCTTGTAAATATGGTCACCCGAAAGTATCAAAACGTATTCTGGCGAAAACTTGTCAACAAATTCTATATTCTGATAAATTGCGTTTGCCGTGCCCTTATACCAATCGGAAGTCTCGCCCTTCATATACGGAGGCAATACGAATACTCCTCCGTTAAGTCTGTCAAGATCCCACGGCTGACCGTTGCCGATATACTGATTGAGATCAAAAGGCTTGTATTGCGTCAATACGCCTATCGTGTCAATGTTTGAATTGATACAGTTTGAAAGTGGAAAGTCAATGATTCTGTACTTTCCTCCAAAAGATACGGCAGGCTTTGCCAAGTCTCTCGTCAGAGAATAAAGCCTCGTACCCTGTCCGCCCGCCAACAACATAGCGACGCATTCTTTTTTATTGGTATGCATTTTCCCTCCTATAATCTTATATACCTTTGAAATTATTGCAAATTATGCAGCGAGCGTTATTTGCTCGCCTTTTCTTTATCTTGTTTTTTTACTTTTCTTGCAGGCGTGATATACATTACGCTGTTGCCGGGTATCGTCATTTCAATATAATTCGGATAGCCGTGCATATCGCCCTTCTGCGCAGTAAAACTCATCTTATCGCTCTCTCCGCCGTATTTCTTATCATCGCTGTTGAGCACAACTTTATACGCTCTCTTTTCAGGCACGCCCATCTTGTAATTTTCTCTCTTGACAGGCGAGAAATTGACAACTGCGATTGTATAATTTCCCTCGCCGTCGCTTCTAACAAAAGATACGATATTTTGAGTATTGTCGTCTACGCATATCCACTTAAAGCCGTCGTAAGTAGTATCGAGATAATACATTTCTCTGTTGGCAAGATAATATGCGTTGAGGTCTTTGACAAACTCGTGCAAGTTGTAATGAGAATCGTAATCAAGCAAAAACCAATCAAGTTGTTTTTTGTAATCCCATTCTATAAACTGTCCAAACTCTCCGCCCATAAAAAGCAACTTTTTGCCGGGATGCGCCATAGTGTATCCAAAGAAGGCTTTGAGCGAATTGAATTTGTCCATATAAGAGCCGGGCATTCTGTTGAGAAGCGAATACTTGCCGTGAACGACCTCGTCGTGAGATAAAGGCAAGATATAATTCTCGCTGTAAGCGTAAGTAATGGAGAAAGTAACTTTGTTGTGATTGTCTTTTCTGAAGAATGGATCAAGCGATACGTAAGAAAGCATATCGTTCATCCAGCCCATATTCCATTTGAAATTAAAGCCGAGGCCTTTGTCGTGCGGCGGCTTCGTCACGTTGGGGAACGCCGTAGACTCTTCGGCTATCATAAGCAATCCTTTGTATTTGGACAGCATATGCGAATTGAGTTTTTGCAAAAAGTCTATCGCTTCGAGATTGTAGTTGCCTCCGCTTGCGTTTGGACGCCACTCTCCGTTTTGCCTGCCGTAATCAAGATACAACATAGACGCGACCGCATCCACTCTTATGCCGTCGACGTGAAACTCGCTTACCCAAAAATCCGCCGAAGATATCAAGAATGAATGTACTTCTCTTCTGCCGTAATCAAATATTCTCGTACCCCACTCCTTATGCTCCTGCTTGAGAGGATCGGAATATTCATAACACGGCTGACCGTCAAACTCATAAAGTCCAAATGCGTCCTTTGGGAAATGAGCGCATACCCAGTCGAGAATAACGCCTATTTTGTTTTTGTGTAATTTGTTGATAAAATACTTGAAATCGTCAGGCGTGCCATATCTTGAAGTGGGAGCAAACATACCGCTCACTTGATAACCCCAACTGCCCTCGTAAGGATACTCGCATATAGGCAATATCTCCACGTGAGTGTATCCCATCTGTTTGATATAAGGCACGAGTTCGTCCGCCAAATCACGATAATTGAGAATGTTGCCGTCGGCGTATCTTCTCCAACTGCCCACGTGCAACTCATATACGTTTATTGGGCTGTGAAAAGCATCAAATTTTTCTCTCTCGGCTATCCAATTCTTGTCCGTCCACTTAAAAGACGACTCATAAAGTTTAGAAGCGTTTGCTGGCGAAGTCTCGCTGTGTCTCGCGTATGGGTCGGCTTTAAGCCTCAACTTACCCTCGCCTGTCTCCACGCTGAATTTGTATATATCGTATATCTTCAGTCCTTCTACAAAGCCCTCCCATATACCGTCGCTGATTTTGCTCATTGGATGAACTTCTCTGTCCCAATTGTTAAAATCGCCGACTACGCTGACTGATTTTGCGTGCGGCGCCCATACTCTGAAGACCCAACCTATCTTGCCGTCTCTCTGACTTTGATGAGGCGACATAAACTTATAAGCCTCATAATTTGTACCCTCGTGAAAGAGATATACTGGTATTTTTTTGTCCAACTATTCTTTCTCCTTTTTCATACTTATCCAAATTATACCATATTTAATTTTAATATACAATACCGAATTTGTTAAAATGTTAATTTTTTTTAATTTTTTTGCTTGCGTTTTGGTATATTTGAGCGTATAACATATATGGTAATTTTTTGAGAGAAATTACGGAGGCATTTATGGCTACTAAAGATATGTCGATAGGCAAACCTATCAAAGTTTTGTACGCATTCGCATTGCCAATGATAATATCCGTATTATTTCAGCAGTTTTACAATATTGCAGATTCCCTTATAGCCGGCAACTTTATAAACGACAACGGCAACGCCTTGGCGGCAGTCAATGCGGCATATCCGGTGACTGTTGTATTTATTGCCATAGGCAACGGCTTCGGCGTAGGCGGCAGCGTGGCAATATCAAGGATTTTCGGCGCAAAACAATACTCCCGCACCAAGACGGCTACGCTGACGGCTATCGTCAATATCTTTGTATTCGCTTTGATTTTTACCGTAATAGGCGTATTTACTTGCAAACCGCTACTCTCCGCTATGAACTCGCAAGACTTAGGACAGGACGTCTTTGCGCAAAGCGTAGATTATCTCAACATATATATCTACGGACTGACTTTTCTCTTTGTCTACAACGTGGTAAGTTGTATCTTCCAAGCGCTCGGCAATTCCAAAACGCCGCTTTTTCTTCTCATATTCTCCACTGTACTTAACGTGATTGTAGATATCGTCTTCGTCAAGTATTGCAATATGGGAGTAAAGGGACTTGCCTGGGGTACTTTTCTCGCGCAAGGCATTGCAAGCGTGTTGTCTTTGATACTGTTGCTCGTCAATATTTCCAAACTTCCAAAAGATACAGCGGAAAAGATACCTAACGAAAATCAATGCCAATCAAGTGACGAAAGCACTGTTTACTACTGTCCCAAAAACTCTACAAAAAAGTCCTGGAAAGAAAACTCGGTATTCTCGCTGTCGATATGGTCAAGCATTATGCTTATGGCTCTGCCAAGCATTTTGCAAAATTCCACCGTATCAATAGGACAACTCTTCGTGCAAGGGCTCGTCAATTCTTTTGGCAATGCAAATCTCGTCGCAGCGTATGGCTCGGCATTTAAGATAAATTACATAATCATATCAATATTCCTGACAATATCCAACGCAATGGCAACCTTTACGTCGCAGAATATTGGAGCAAACCGACTTGACAGAGCAAAAGAAGGTCTTAAAGGCGGATTGATAAGTATGGTCGTGATCGCTTTGATTTCCACGGCAATATATCTGATATTTGCAAAAGGACTAGTAGGCGCGTTTGTAAGCGGACAAAACGACGAAATAATTGCAATAGGCTCACAGTTTTTGTATATCCTGTCGCCATTCTATATCGTAGTGTGCATAAAGATAATATTCGACGGATTTATAAGAGGAGCGGGAGATATGGCAGGATTTACCACTAGTACAATGACTGACTTGGTACTCCGCGTAGGTTTGAGTTTTATATTCGTCAAGGCGTGCCATCTATCGTATGTGTCAATATGGTGGAGTTGGCCTATCGGGTGGGTCGTCGGCGCGGCAGTTTCCGTCGCATTCTATCTTTCAAAAAGATGGCAAAAGACGTCGTTGAAAAAACTGTAAATATAAATTTGCTTGACATAGCCAAAAGTTAAATAACATAATATTTAAAACGCTTAAAATGAGGTTGCGTATGAGAAGAAAAGACAGACAGATGCCAAAAGAATGGGCAATAGATATAGTAGACAAATGCGAATGGGCTACGCTTGCAACTATTGATACGGACGGTATGCCATATTGTATTCCCTTAAATATCGCAAGAATTGACGACGCTATTTATTTCCACTGCGCAAAAGAAGGCAAAAAGATAGACTGCTTTAAGCATAGCGACAACGTATGCATATCCTGCGTAGGCGATACGCTAAGACTAAACGACGAATTTGCAACCAATTACGAAAGCGCAATAGTACGCGGCAAAATATCACAAGTATTAGACGACAATGAAAAGATTGCGGCGTTGAAAGCAATATGCTTAAGACATACGCCTTTGAATATGCAAAACTTTGACATTGAGATAAAAAAATATTTCACCGCAACCGCCATTTGGAAAGTGACTATCCAAGATATTGACGGCAAAAGACGTAAATAGGCAACGCAAATAATTACCCGACGCTTATCAATTGGCGTCGGGTATTTTTTACTCTCCTCTTCTGCTCCAATCAATTGGAGTTCTGCCGTGCTTGGATAAGAAATCGTTGGCTTTAGAAAAGTGCTTGCACTCCAAAAAACCGTTGTAGAAAGAAAGCGGGCTTGGGTGTACGCATTTGAGTACGAGGTGCTTGCTCTCGTCTATGAGTTTTGCTTTTGCCTTTGCAGGATTGCCCCACAGCATAAACACAGTGGGATACGGCGAATCGTTGACCATCTTAATTACGCTGTCAGTAAATCTCTCCCAACCTATGTTGGCGTGGCTTTGCGGCTTGCCTTCTCTGACAGTGAGCACTGTGTTGAGCAACAACACTCCCTCGTCTGCCCAGCCTGTCAAGTCTCCGCAATTGCTTTGCGGTATGCCGAGATCGTATTCAAGCGCCTTATAGATATTAACTAGCGATGGCGGACACTTTACGCCCTTGCGCACGGAAAAACTCATTCCGTGAGCCTGTCCGTAGCCGTGATAGGGATCTTGTCCCAAAATGACGACTTTGACGTTTTCGTACGGAGTATGCTCAAACGCAGAAAGTATCTCTTTCATTGGCGGATAAACTTTGAAGTTGCTGTATTCTTGCGCCAAAAACTTGCGAATCTCTTTGAAGTACTCTTGCGAAAACTCACTCTCTAATTTTTCATCCCAACTGTTGCCTAAACGTGACGACATACAAAGCCTCCCAAATAACGTTTTTATAATATTAACATAATTTGCCGAAATTTGTCAATCCATCTTATTTGACAGTCTGCAATAAAAAGTATAGAATATTATCAGAAAATAAAATGAAGAAAGGAATATTAAGTTGTTTGACACTCACACGCATTGCAAGCACTCGCACGATAGCAAAGAAGAGCCAAAGGATATGATAGAACAAGCCATATCTTTGGGTATGGACTATATTGCTTTTACAGACCACTTTGACGGCGAACTGACCTTTCTCCCTGAGTTTGACTATATACCGCAGATAAATCTTGAAAAACACTTTGAAGAAATACAATTGCTCAAAGAGCAATATAAAGGCAAAATAGAAATCGGCGTGGGCGTGGAATGCGGATATATGAGAGAGGCTAATGACCTCTACTCTGCAAAACTCAAAAATTTTGATACTGATATAATAATCAATTCCATTCACACGATTGAATACGAAGACTGCTATTTGCCGTCATACTTTGCAAAACGCACAAAAGCGCAAGCCTACGGCGCGTATCTCAAAGCCGTAAGAGAAAGTCTCGACTGTCCATACCATTTTGACAGCGTAGGTCACATAGGCTACGTAGTACGCAAAAGCACGTATGAAGACAAAGCGCTGGAATACAAGGATTTTGCAGATATTATAGACGACATATTGACTACTATTATCGCAAAAGGCAAGGCTTTGGAAATCAACTCCCAAAGTAAGGGCACCGGACTTGACTTTTTGCCTACAAAAGATATTTTGTTGAGATACAAAGACCTTGGCGGAGAATTGCTGACATTTGGCTCCGACGCTCACTTTTGCGGACGCATTGGAGAAAAGTACTCGCTTGTCACCGACTGGCTTAAAGCAAACGGCTTTAAATATCTCTTTAAGTACTTGTCTCACAAACCTATTGCTGTAAAACTTTGATATAAAAATTTTAAAGACAAGGCTTTGACCTTGTCTTAGTAAAATTATAGAGGTTGCATTGCAACCATTAGGAGATTATTTGTTGACGTTTTTACCAAATCGCTTTATCTTGCAAGTCGTAGTCTTCTCCAAAGCGCAATCTAGTACTTCATAATTACTGATACGTTTATACCCTGGCATCTTAGCGTTGATATCACTGATTATCTTGCCAAGAGAATGCTTTATATCGCTTAAACTCGGCATATGCCCCAATTTCTTTTTGATGACGTCAATGTTGGGGAAAATTCTCGCCTTGACTTCTGTCTTTCCTCTCTCCTGCGAAGCGACCACAAGTACGTCGCCAACTTCGGGAAAATCAGATAATCTTGCCTCTAATTCTTCAGGATAAATATTCTTGCCGTTTTCCGTAACAATGACGTTTTTTATTCTGCCGGCAATATACAGTGCACCGTCTTCATCCATTCTGCCCAAATCACCGGTACGGAACCAGCCGTCCTTAAACGCCGCGTCCGTTGCCTTTTTGTCCTTGAAGTAGCCCAGCATAATATTTTCACCCTTTGCTAATATCTCGCCTATACCTTCGTAGTTTGGCTCGTCTATCTTGAGTTGAACGCCGGGGATTGCTATGCCGGTAGACTTAGGATTGAAATAAAAATCGCTGTTGCCTGCCAAAAGCGGTGCACATTCAGTCAACCCATACCCTTGCAATACTCTCATACCCAGCGCATTAAAGTTGTCCACTATCGCGCTGTCAAGATCGGCTGCACCTACGATAAATAGCCTAACGTTGCCGCCAAGAGACTTGGCAACCTTGGATGAGATAACTTTGCGGACGAGCCACGGCAACTTTCCCATTGCCTCGGCAAAAGAATAGTCATCAAAATAACGCTTATATTTATCAGGACACTTCTCCAATACAGACTGGCGAATCTTTTTATCCAACATTTTAAGCAACGCCGGCACGACGACCAAAATCGACGGAGAATATTCTACGATATTTTTTGCCACCTTGAGAAGCGAGTCGCAATACGTAATACAAGCGCCTTTAGAGAGCATCAAAATGCAGTTGAGCGTACACTCGTAAGTATGGTGCAACGGCAAAATCGACAGCGTCCTATCACTGGATTTTATATTAACTACGCTCAAAGTCGAGCGTATGTCTGAAAGCACGTTGTGTTGAGATAGACAAACGCCTTTAGCGCTACCTGTAGTCCCTGAAGTAAATATTAAGATATTTGTATCGTCTTTGGATATCGCAATTCTGTCTACCTCGCTTTCGTCTTGACAAGGTATTAGCGAATACTCGCAATCTATTGCGCCAAAGGAAAAATACTTGCGAGGAGTATGCAATTCAAAAACGGCTTTGGAAAGTATCTTCTCATCGCCGCAAACTGCAGCAACTTGCGCGTGATTCAAAAAGTTGTCTATATCCTCAATACTCAACTCTTTGTCAAGCGGCACGACTATACCTACGCTTGCCGCCGCAAGATAAGCCAACGTCCACTCGTAGCAGTTGCTGCCCACGACGGCGATATACTTTCCTTTCAGCCCCTGTGAAATAAAGAATGAACAAAGATTATAATACCTTCGCCTCAATTCGCCGTATTTTATCTTTCTGTATTTGCCGTCTTTCTCTCTCAACAAAAACGCAGTCTTTGAGGGATATCTCTTTGCCGAAATATTGATAAGTTGTCTAAAATTGTCAAGGCTTTCTACGTTATACATCGTCTTCATTTATATTACCTATATGCGACTGTATGCTAAAAAATACGCATAATATTGACTTTTGCCAATATGTCTGATATTATTATATAGACATACTGTCGGAAAATCAACAAACAGTATTTTTATAAATGTATTGTTGAAAATATTATAATTCTATTTTGCTTGTAAACCGACAAAATCCCATAATTTGTCGTGTAAAATTTATGCAAGAGCGAGGTAAATATGCAAGAGACCCGAAGAGTGAGAATGACAAAGAAAATGATAAAAGACGCTTATATCGAACTGTTGGAGATCAATCCTGACAAGAGACTTTCTATTACGGAAATTTGTCAAAGAGCGGACATAAATCGCTCAACTTTCTATATGCATTATGAAGACGTCAATCAACTTGTCAAGGAGATCGAAGACGAGATATTGGACCAAATCCCCTACCCCGAATTATCTGAAGGCTCTCTGTCGCAAAAAGAACAATACATTGACTTGCTTAAAGATACGTTTGAGTATATCAAAATAAATAAAAGCCAATTCATTTTGCTTCTTTCTCAACTCGACAGCAATGATTTTAAGAAGAGATTGATATCCACAATTCTTGACAAATACAAAGCCTTAACCATCTCTGACGACTCTCTTATGTCAAAGTACGGATATATGTTTTGCATCAACGGCGTGGTAGGACTATTGCGCGAATGGATAAAAGACAACTTCCCAATATCAAGCGCAGAACTTGCAAAAATAGCCTTTAATATGTCGTTGCAAGCAACAGACTTTTCTAAAATCTTTAACAAAAAATAACAACTTTCGTCACCATTTATTGTGCACCTTTTCTGCAAATCCCAATTCGCCGTCAAGTTGAATCACCGCGCCGTCGTCAAGTATACACTTGCCATAGACAAGTCCAAATACTTGATGCGGTATCATACACATAATCTTCAAATCAAAAGGCGACTGCCTGTCAATAATAGGTTTGAAGACGCAATCAACTCTGCCGTCGTCAGTAACGATCTTCCAATCTTCCATATATCTTGGCTTGCCTTCTTCATCGCCGGGTATGACAAACTTGCTTCTGCCCAATTTGTGAGCCTTGCCGTCATAAAACAGCATATCTTCGCTTGCAGCCTGAGTATTGCCAAAACCGTATCCCAAGTTCCAACCAAAAGTCTTTCCGTCCGCCAGCCTTGTCTGCAAAGAACTCCAATACCAAGTATTGTCATAAGTCCACACTCCACGTCCCCAATCGAGAGTGGCAAGACTGTCTGCCCTGTCAAAAGTCCTTACCTCTTCGCCAAGTGTAAACCCCCCTTCAGCGCGCATACAGTTGATTTTTTGATTGAGATAAAAGTATCCCTTTTTGTCAAAAGGCGTGGCTATGACCATACTCTCTTCGGGAGTATCCGTCAAAGTCACGTCCCACTTGATTTCCATACCTTTTTTATCAGCATTGGGGTATACGCCGCTCAACCGTCTGACTTTGCCGTCGTTGACAAAACTCATCTTAACTTTGCCGTTTTGCCATACGCAATCTCCCAACTTTGAAGTGCGAGGCATATTCAACTTGCCCA
Source organism: Clostridia bacterium (assembly GCA_029061605.1). Classification (GTDB taxonomy): domain Bacteria; phylum Bacillota; class Clostridia; order Christensenellales; family UBA3700; genus RACS-045. Next base: position 33,407 of record JAIDRT010000074.1, read on the forward strand.
TAGGAAAAAAGAAAATAGAACTATTAGTCAACTGATCAGGCTTGACAAAATCCATTACGCTTATGCTCAAACCGCCAACGTATCCCATATCGGCAACGGTAAGACAAAGCGCAAATTGCTTGTTGGAAATATAATAATAGTCCCACTCTTTGATACGACTTTTCTTTGCTGTGATAGCCTCTCGATTGTATTCATAAAGCAACTTCTTGCAATACCCCGGTTGAATGATATTGCCGTCTTTGCCAAGCAAAAGCGTAGGCTCAATAATTTCATTCTGCATAATATATCCCCCTTAATTTATTTTAGCACGGTTTTATCACAATTACAAGAGTAAAATAATTGCGGTAAGTAAAGACAGCCCTCAATCGGACTGTCTTTGTAAATTATATTAAGGGGGTAATTGAGTAAGTCTAAATTAAGCGAAAAAATCTTTGACAATTTGTTTACCGCCAAAACGCAATACTTTGCCATCTTTGATATGTATTGCCACGTCGCAGAGGGCGTCGGCGCACCGTATATCGTGAGTGACGGTTATCATTGTGTTGCCTGTCTGCATATGAATTTCATTAAGCGCATTGACAAGTCTCTTAAGTCCGTCATAATCCTGTCCTACCGTCGGCTCGTCCAATATGAGCACGTCGGGATTGCCTGCGACGACAGCCGCTATTGACACAAGTCTTTTTTGCCCCTGCGAAAGCGACTGAGGATGTCTGTCAAGCAAATGCGACACACCCAAGACATTTTCAATATGGATTGCGTAATCCTTACTCTCGGCGCACAGTTCAATTTCCTCTCTGACTGTGGGCATAAAGAGTTGATAATCGGGATTTTGATATACTACGCCTACTCTTTTATAAAACTTTCTTGAGCCTCTGCTTTGACCGAGTTTTTCGTCAATATACTGGTATATCTTACCGCCGCTGGGTTTGCTTAATCTTGCTATGAGTCTCAGCAAAGTCGTCTTTCCGCAACCGTTTTCCCCAAGTAACAATACTCTTCCGCCTTTGGGTATCTGACAACTTATATCTTGCAGAATATCTCTCTTCTTTACGGAAAACCTAACTTCTTTTATATCGAAGACGCTGTCTTTGATTTCAAATGGTGGGCATTTGTCGTCTATTGCTTTTGTCTGCGCTCTCAAAAACGCCTCTCTGTCGTCTATCTCAACGGCTTTGCCCCTTATAATATGCCAAACTCTGTCAATAAATGGCATAACCATATCAAGTCTGTGTTCTACGATAAGTACCGCATATCCTGCCTTAGCCAAGGACTTGAGAGTATCCATAAGCAAAGCGCCGCCCTCTCTGTCCAAATTTGCTAGAGGCTCGTCCAATATGACGATTTTCTGTCCCATTGCAAGCGTCGACGCTGTGATAAGTCTCTGCTTCTGTCCTCCCGAAAGCGACCTCGTCTTCCACTCAGGCGAAAGTCGCATAAGATTGCATACGATATCTATCTGCTTTGATATCTTCTGCGGAGTAAACGCCAAATTTTCACAGCCAAAGGCAATTTCGTCCTCAACAATCTTGTGTACGATTTGTTCGTCGGCATTTTGCAAGACAATGCCCACCTTACGGCATATATCACCCATCTTCTTGCCTGCTATACTTTGTCCGTCAATAAGTACTTCTCCCTCAAGCGTTCCGCCGTTGACGTTGGGAATTATACCGCAGATAATTGACGCAAGAGTGCTTTTGCCCTCTCCCGAGTGTCCCGCTATGAGCGTGATTTCGCCGTATTGCATATCAAAATCAACACCGTCGAGTATCTTAGTCTTTCCGTCGTAAGAAAAGGATATTTTATTTAATTTAACTGCGCTCATAACACCACCGCCAATACGCCGCCGACTATAAGTCCCACTATAAAGAGCAAATCAGTCCAAGCGAATATCTCTTTTTTATACACGCTGTATTTTACTTTGCCCAGCGCAAAACCTCTCGTCTCCACGCTTAAAGACAGCGTATCAGAGATTTTGACAAGTCGCATTACAAGGGGTATCAAGAATGCTCTGTACCACACTTTGGGATTGAATACGCTGCCTGCGCCTCTCGTCTTGACCGCCTCTCTAATTCTCTTGATTTCTCCTTTCAGCACAGGGACGAAAGACGTCGAAATAAGCATACCCAAAGTAATGGCTCTTGGCGCGCGCATTTGCGAAAGATTTCTCGTCAATGCCACCGACTCGACGCTCATTCCTATCGCCGCCGCCAAAAACAGCGAGCCAAAACGGTTTGCCATTGAAAGCGCCGAAAGCGAAGAGCCTGTCACTGCATAAAAAATTCCTGCGAATGCTCCGCCGATTATGACAAATGCGGGAAGTATTCTAAGACAGCCTTTGTACAATCCAAAAATCAACAACCACGCATAGGCGCACAGCAAAAAGTAAGAACATCTCTCAGACTTTGCAGTGACAAGTCCAAAGACGAGCAGAAAAAGACTCGCCGCAATGGCTACGAGCGGATAAATACCTCTTTTTATTTTAAAGAAACTCATTTCTTCAACACTCCGGCTTTACGGAGTTCTCTGCCTATCAGCATACCTACGACAGATCCCACGAAACACAGCGCAACTATCGCAATCGTCATACCTATAATCACGCCGGGATGAGTTCCGCCCAAAAACATAGACACAGCCTTTTTCTCCTCTCCGCTCACAGAATAAAATACGTTGTAGTACATATACAGGAAAGGCACCGTCATAGGCATATAAAGCGTACCCGCCAATACGCACGCCCAGTCGTTTTTATATCCTCTGAATATCAAGACCACTAATATTTCCACGATCAATGCGCAGACCATAAGCAACGCCATAGGCGGAAACATCAAAATCAAAAAGCAAGAAATGAATATCGACATAAAGAGCAAAGATCCGACTTTGCGTACTTTCATCATTCCTATGACAGGAAAAATAGAAAACTGCAATCCCAATCCCAATTGAATAATACCAAACAACGGAACGTTGACAAGAAGCGGCATAATTGCGCCAGTCACCAAAGTACAAGCCGTGATTATTGCCAAAAATACTATGTCTTTTATCTTATACTTTTGAAAGATCTTGTTTTCGCTCAACTCTTCGTACTGCTTATCTTTGGTCGCGCTTGCAGTCGAAACGAGTTCCGCCGACGCCTCTTGCTCCGCATCGGAATTTTGAAGATTTTCTATCAACAAATCTGCAATATCGTTTTTCTTTTTCTCTTCCATTTTACTCTCCTTAATTATCGGCTTTAATTTTTGCTCTCACTTATTCTTCCTTCTTTGATTGTATAAACTCTGTCGGCGATAGCCATTGTAGATAGTCTATGTGACACCAAAATTATGCAATTGTCCTTTCTATGCTTGGCAAGCGAACGCAAAATTATCCCTTCGTTGATACTGTCGACGTTGCTCGTAGGCTCGTCGAGAAGGATCAATTTACTTCCGCTCAAAAATGCTCTTGCAAGTCCTATTCTCTGCTTTTCTCCCGCGCTGAGATTATCTCCCGAAAGACCGACTTTGGACTGATAACCGTTGGGCAAACTCATAATCAAATCGTGTACTGACGCTTTTTTGCAAGCATCTTGCATTTCTTCAATAGTAGCGTCGGGCTTTGCCAATCTGAGATTTTCCTCGACGGTATCGTCAAAAAGATAGGTGCTTTGACTTACCATAGTGACGTTTTTAAGAAGACTCGTGGTGTTGATATTCTCTATATCTTCGCCGTCGTATTCAATACTTCCGCCGTCCTTTTGCCAAAATCTCAAAAGTAACTTGAGAAGAGTGGACTTTCCACAACCGCTTTCGCCTACGATACCCACTATCTCTCCTTTACGCGCGCACATATCAATATCTTTTAATACTGCAATATTCTTGTCGTATCCAAAATTCAAATCTTTGATTTCAAGCGAGTTGAAATGCATATCTTTTGCATTTTCTATTGGCAATACGGCAGGTTGTTCTTCTATAAGATCAAGTACCCGATCGCCCGACGCAAAAGTTTGAGTCAAATTACCCGGCAACGCCGATATTGCTATCACAGGTCCAAAACTGCCAAATATCGCGACGACAGCAATTATCATAGCCCCAACCGAAATCATATCCTGCGTATAGAGTACTACCCCCACAAAAAGCGATATGATTATAAACAAAGATACCGCAAGTTCTGTCACCGCGCTTGCATTTACGATATTTTTCTTCATACCATAAGTGAGGTCAAGCAACTCATCGGATTTTTTGTCGACCTGCTTTTTTCTCTCGTCACCCGCATTGTGATAGGTAATATCTTTGATACCCTTGATACTGTCCATAAAATAAGCGTTGAAAAGCGAAAAAGAACGCCTATACTCCACACCGCCTTTCTTGAGCAACTTTGAAGATATGAGCGGCAAAGCGATACCTATCATCAAGTAGCCTACGATAGCAACGAGCGCAAGATAAGGACTTGCGACAATTCCCACAAAAATCGCCACTGCAAGCGACACCAAAACGGCTATGCAGATGGGCGACACGGTATGAGCGTAAAAGACTTCAAGAGTTTCAATGTCAGAAGTTATCATTGCTATGATACTGCCCTTTTTCTTACTCTCTAACTTCGCAGGACAAAGCCTTCTCAACGCTTTGAATATCTTGTCGCGCAATGTCGCCAAAAGTTTGAAGGCAATAAAGTGATTTGAGTACTGCTCGAAGTATCTCAAAAGTCCTCTCAACACTCCGCACCCAACCGCAAGTCCTATAATAAGTCCATAGGACATAGCGATATTTTCGCCAAGCGCTTTTGCCACGCCTACCGCTCCCAAGACAGTCACGCCCATTGCGCTGACAAATCCCAAAGAGCCGTTGATAACCGCCAAAATCATTATGTACGCAAGCGAGCCAAGCAACGCGATAAGCCCTGCCATAACCTTTATACCGCTTCTTCTCAAAGGCTTATCTTTCATACTTCCACCTCCGCTTTGACTTGTTTGTATCCCTCTTCGAGCGTCTTTTGCGTCATATAAAGTTTGCCGTATTCTCCATCATTTTCGCAAAGTTGTATATGCGTTCCCTCTTCAACGACGCTGCCGCCTGACAACATATATATTTTATCAGCGTTGACAACGTTGGCAAGCCTATGCGATATCACAATCACCGTTGCTTCTTTTGCAAGGCTCTCGATCTCGCGCATAATAATTGCTTCGCTCTCTATATCTATATTGGACGTAGCCTCGTCAAATACGTAGATACTCTTCTGTGCGACCAAGTTGACAGCCAATGCAAGGCGCTGGCGCTGTCCGCCTGAGATATTTTCGCCGTCTTCGCTTATAATCTTTTCAAGTCCTCCGTTTTGCATTACAAAATCATATAGATTGACTTTCTTAAGCGCCTCAAATATTTCGTCTTGAGCGACGCCCCTTTTTGCCATACGGAAATTGTCAAGTATGCTTTCATTGAAAATATACGTGTTGTAACTCACCACGCTGAGGTGCGAATAGTAATCGTCTCTTGACAAAGACGTCAACGCCTTGCCGCCTATCGTAATGCTGCCTTGGCAAGGTCGCAACGCGCCCGCTATAAGATTGACGACAGTAGACTTACCGCTTCCGCTTTCGCCAACGATTGCCGTCATTCCTTTATTAAAAGTCATATCCACGTTTTGAAGTACGTTTCTCTTACCGTCATATGAAAAATTCACGCCTTTGATTTCCAATACGCACCCCTCAACCTTTTCCTCTCCCCATTCAGGCAATGGAGCCTCCAATAGTCCACAAATCTTTTTGCCTGCGCTTGCTCCGTTCATTGCAACGTGGAATGCGCTGCCTAGCGCGCGGAGCGGCAAGAAAAATTCAACTGCGACCAATACCAAAAACAGCGTCATAATGGGATCAAGCCCTCTTTGGGCAACTCCCCATATCGCGACTGCGATACCTGCGCCTGCGCCGCCGTAAGCCACAAGGTCCATAATCGTCGTGCTTGCAAGTTGCATAACCAACACTTTCATAGTTATCTTGCGGAAGTCCTCAGACTTTGCATTCATTTTGTCATTATAGACTTCGTCCGCCGAAAAAATCTTGAGTTCTTTAAGTCCCCGAACACAATCCAAAAATCCGTCGCCCATTGAGATGTACTTGCCCCAATATTTTGCAAATATCTTCTTTGCATACTTGGACACAGCAACTATAGATATAGGGATTAGCGGTACGCACGCCAAAAGCACAAGAGCCGTTTGCCAATCTATAAATACGCATATGATAAAAAGAATAATAGGCGCGATCATTGAATAAAAGAATTGCGGAAGGTAGGACGAATAGTACAAATCGAGTTGCTCTACTCCTTCTATACTTACTTGCGTAAGTCCCGCAATATTCATACCTTCCACGCTCTTCAATCCCATTTTGAGCGTCTTGTCATAGACTTTTTGTCTGAGTTGTTTTTTTACCTTTGCGCCAAGCGACGCTTTTATCCTGCCTCCCAATATGCTCAAACACATTCTTAAAAGCGCCCCGACACCCAACAAAATTACAGGCGTAAGATACTCTTTTAACTCCTCGCCTTTATACGCAAGTCCTATTACCCAACATATACAAGCCGTGATGCCCATATTGACGATAAGCCCCAATATGGACACCAAAATTACTTTTGCAATATCCCTTTTGTCATCTAATAACTTGAATAAATCTTTATCCAACATATAAATAACTCCCGACTTTAGTTATTTCCGCTTGCGCCGTCATCCTTATTTATCGCATTGTTGCCAATAAGCGCAGACTTTGACAAATCAACTTTTATTGAAAACGCAACGTCTTTATTCATAAGAGATACTTTGCCTGTCATTGCAAGACTTGTATCTAAATTTTCCCTGTCGATCTTGAATTGATAGCCGTACATTCCGCTCTCTTCAACGCGCTGTCCCAACTCTCCGTTGAGTTTGACGTCGGAAAAAGCAGTGTTCTTGCAATAAAAAGTCAAAGTATACTCGCCGTCGCTTATAGCAAGTTTGATCTTTTCGTAACAGTTAGAGCCGATCATACTCTTGCCCATAGCGCTTGTATCGCCTATTTCGTACTCAATTGCATAAATACCGCTGGAATAGTCGTCAATATCGTAAATTTCTCCGTAAGTTCTTCCGAATTTATCCTGACCGCTTTCACTACCCAATCCGGAATTGTCACAACCGACAAAAGCCGTTATGACTGCGCACATTATGCAGAATATAGATAAGCCTATAAAAATCTTCTTTTTCATATTAATCTCCTTTTTTGTCAACTTGTTTTGATTTATTTTCGTCTTTTTTTGCCTTACGCTTAAACTTAAATGTTTCCAAAATATGCTTAATGGCTACAATTGGGTGATAAAACATAATTCTCGGTCCCGAAAATCTCATAACTTGAGAGATTTGTTCTCGCATAGACGGCTTGTAGCAATGTATCTTGCAATTTGAGCAAAACGTCTTTTGATCCCCAAACGGACACTTTTCACGGCGAACTCGAGCATAATCGGCAAGTTGAGCGCACTCGTTGCATAGCCCCTGCTTTTGCTTATGCTTTTTTCTGCAATACAATTGGATCATAAGATTGACCACTTCAATGTCTTTATCCTTCTGCACTATCTACTCCTTCCGCCTTCTATCCCCATTAATTAGCCTTAACTAACTTCAGCGGCAAAATAATAAAACCAACATATTAGCCAAGACTAACTTGCTGACTTTAAAAAAACCGCTTCAAGCGTTTTTCAACTATATTTTAATATGCCAAAATTATTTTGTCAAGAAAAAGTTAGCATTAAATAACTTTTTCTTCAGTAAATTATATGTATCAAAAAATATATTTATTATATTTTGTTACAACAAAAAGGAGCATACGCTTGATATGCTCCTCTAATGCAAATGCCTTAAATACCCATCGACTATGCGACTTCTTCCGTTGGCTCAACTTCAACGGTAACGCCATAGTTGTAATCTACAGGTCTGCCGTCTGGATTGAAGTTGTTATTCCAACCGCTCGGCTTGGAAGCGTGCACCGTCTTTATCGTCAATTTAGAGCAACCTTGGAAGGCGTTTTCTTCTATGCTCGTCACTGTTGACGGAATTATCAACGTCTTTATAGCCGTGTTGCCACTAAATGCTCCTGCGCCAATAGCCGTAACGGTATAGGTATTGTCATTATAAGTAATGACGCTTGGGATCTCATAATTCTCAACGTTGAGAATAGTATTGTTAGACGAAATCACCTTTGCCGTATTGTTGTTGAACAAGACATACTTGAAATTGGTTTCTCTACCAGTCTCTTTTGCCGTATCAATATATATTGCCGCCACGTTGTAGATAACGGTGTGTTTATTTGGATTGACAAGCGTACCTGCAATACCTTTGAGATTTGTCAAATCGCCGATATCGCTAAGTCCAAGTTTGACATCCCAAAGCGGATTATATCCGCTTATACCCGGCAAATAAGTAGGCTCTTTTGCAACTCCGCAGTATATCGTCAAATTATCCATTCCAACAAATACAAGCATACCAATAGTCTTAACTGACGCAGGTATATAAATCTCCTTGAGCGCCAACGCTCCGAGGAACGCATAGTCGCCAATCTCTTCAAGCGTCGAAGGCAACGTCACGGACGAAAGCATTGGATCCATATAGAATACTTTACTCTTGATCTTCTTAAGTCCTTCGTTGAGCGTCACAGTATTGAGCAACGTCATATTTGCAAGCAACTCGTCGCCGAGTTCTGTCACGGTGTAAGCGACGTCTTTGAATACTACGCTACCCGGTACGTCTACGCTCGTAACAGAAGTGCTACCGTTATACTCTACAGCAATCGCGGTACCGTCAGCCATAAAGATATAACTGAATACGCCCACTCTGTCCATATCTATTACGCCCCAATATAGCGTTCTCGTGCCTTCTTGCCCGCTACGATTAGAGTTCCAATACAATCCCCAACCTGATGGAATTTCTCCGACTGCAGGTTTGCTTCTTTGAATATAAATATTTGCAGTCACTCCGCTGAATGCATAGTTGCCGACTTTTGATATCGTATCAGGGATGAATATCGTTGCGACGTTGGAGCAGCCCTCAAATGCCGATACTGCAATCTGCGTTATGCTATAAGTTGTAGTTGTATACTCAATGGTGTATATATCGCGTTGCTGACCGGTCTTTTCGTCCGTCTCTACTACAGAAGTGAAATATGCTTTCTGATGGTCAAACTGATCAGAGATATAAGCCTTTGCAGTATTGTTGTTGATGAATTTATCTACGATTGCAGTATTGCCGTCTGCAATGAGGATATATTGGAAATCACCAACAGTATATATACCGTCTACGCCGTAGGTAACTGGTCTGTCGCTCTCGTGGAACGAAGTAAGCGAATTTCTATTCCAATACTGATCCCAACCGCTTGGCGTACCTGTCCACTTCTTTTCAGACTGAACATAAATACCGCCTGATTCAGTAAGATTTAATCCAGAGAATACGTAAGCCTCAACTTTAGTAATAGTATTTGGAATATACACACTTCCAATTACCGTATTGCCTTTGAACGCCTCTTTCTTAATCGTGCTGACTTTCCTGCCATTTGCCGCGATAGGAATTACAAGATTAGGTTGAGTACCTTCATAGCCTATTATTTCATTATTGTCATTGAAGCGTAGTCCTTGCATTACGGTATTACCAAATAGCATCAGCGTGCCGTCGACAAAATCGTTTTGCATATCAAATACGGTATTGCAATTTGGATCTCTGTACCAAGAGTCGAAGTCATAGCCGTCTCTTGATATCGTAATATTTATCAGCGAGCCGTAACCCATTTCTACGGTAGAAATAAGTTCGTAAGTAGCAAGATTGAAGTAAGTCACCTTATAATACCTCAAATCATTACGGTAATTTGCCGTGACAACCGTATCGCCTTCGACGTAACTCATCAAACCGTCCCAGCCAAGGAATACAAAGTCATACTGGACTGTCGACTGTTTTGTCGGATCTACTTCCGGCTTTGGCGATGCATTACCGTACACGACAGTAAATTCTTCGTATACGTCTTCTCCGTTCATAAACGTAACTTTGTAAGATCTAATATTTGCGTCGTAGTTTGCATATACCTCAACGTTTGCTTCAACAAACGTCAAATCTCTGCTCCAACCGCTGAAAGCATAGTCAAACTTAGGAGTAGATTCCTTGAATGGAGTTGGGATATCGTCTCTCAACAGCATATTGGTGCCGTAATCTACTGTGATTTCGCCAATGAGCAATTTCTTATCCTCTTCGTTGAAGAATTTGACGGTATATCTTTGGATATTTCTCAAGTATATTGCGGTATAAGTGACAGTGTCTTCAACTTGGCTTTCATTTGGATCTACGCCGTCAAAGTCATCCGCACTGTCAACGATATCGTTTCCTGCGACTGCCCAACCAAGGAAAGTATACTTCCACTGTACGGTATCGTTCTTGAAAATCATTTCCGTTGGCGCAACAGGGCACTTGCCATATTCCACTTCTTGCGACTTAACAGCGCTGCCGTTGTTGATAAACGTGACGATATACTTTCTGATAGTCTCTTTGTAAATTGCATTGACCTCCATATCTCTTGATACGTATCCAAAGTATTTGTCCCAGTCAATAAACGTAAAATCATATTGCTTAGTTGAAGATTTGTCAGTGTTTGTCGGTATTTCCGTAGATTCTGTCAGGTTTGTGCCATAAGGAACATCTTCAAGCACTTTCTGCAAACCGTGTCCGTAATTGAAGGTAACGGTATAAGTTCTCACCACTTCTTCAAATATTGCTTCAGTAGCAAAACTCTGCGTAACGCTTTCAAGCATATCCGCATTGCTCCAACCTTTAAATTCATAGGTAAACTTGTCATTAGGCTCACGCGCAGGCGTCTCTCCAACGTAAGTAGACTTACCTTCAGTCTCTACCCTGTCTGTATAGAGCAACGTTCCGTCCCAGTTGACGTACTGAACTGTGAACGTATTGGCAATCTTTTCAAATTCTGCGTTTATCTCAATGCTTTCTACTATATTGTCAAAGTCCTTATCCCAACCTTTAAACACATAAGTATAGCCGTCGTTCAAAACTTTGACAGGCTGTTCAGGAGCCTCTACGCTTGAGCCGTAAAGCGCGCTTACTGATTTAATGCACGTCTTGTCAACAAAGAATTTGACTGTATAACTTCTCACGCTTTCATTATATTTTGCATTTATCACGGCATTGGAAGTGATATTATCAAAAGTGCCGTCCCAACCAATAAACTCATATTCATATTGAGCCGTAGACGCTTTAGCCACGTTGGTAGGCACTAGATTTGAATTGGTCAGATTAGAGCCGTATTCGATATCTGGGAAGACAGACTTTTTGCCGTCACCGTAATTAAACGTAACGGTAAAAGTCTTGATTTGCTGTTTGAATTTTGCCTGCACTGTCATATTGCGGGTAATTGCGTTGAGTTTATCTCCGTCTGTCCAACCGACGAAGACGTAATCATATTTGTCATTGGATTGACGGCTAGGCGTATCCGCGCCGTATACCGACGGCTCTCCGCTTTCTACATTCTCGCTGAATAGCAAACTTCCGTCCCAATTTACATAATCTACGCTATAAGTGTGCGACACCTTGTTAAATCTTGCGTGTACTTCAAGATTAGATATGATATTGTCAAAAGCCACGTCCCAACCAATGAATTCATAAGTAAAGCCGTCGCCTAGGTCTTTGATAGGTTGAGATGGCGGCTCAACGCTTGAGCCATAAGCCACGTTGAGATATTTAATGCATTTGTTGTCTACAAAGAACTTGACGTCGTACATTCTGATTTGCTCAACGTATTTAGCATTGACGACGGTATTCTCTTTTATATTTTCAAAAGAATTGTCCCAACCTACAAAGGTGTATGTGTATTGAGCCGTGCTTGGCTTAACGACTTCTTTCTCGCTTGGAGCAATTGCATTTGCGCCATAATTTACTTTGCGAGTAACGCTCTTGTTGTTGCCAAAGTTGAAAGTTACGTCAAATTTCTTGATGTTTTCTTGGAATTTGGCATAGACGTCTGTATCTTGTGTAATATTATTGAAATTTCCCTCCCACCCTGTAAATACGTAATCATATTTATCGGTAGACGGCTTTTGTGGTTTTGCAAGTAAATCAGCGTCTGCGTTCTCTCCGTATCTGACGTGGTCAGTGTATATCAACTCTCCGTCAACGTAATAATTAAACTCAAAAAATCTCAATTCGCTGGTATAAACAGGCGTTGCAAGAAAATATCCTTGCGTCAAATCGTCAGTATTGCAATCCCATTTGTCAAAAGTATATGTAAATTTTTCATCGTCGGGACGCTTAGACGGACGCAAACTTGCAATATCCTTAGCAAGTTGGTCGTCAGTGCGTTCATAATCTTTTTCAAGCAAAATACCGCCGTTGTAATCGCGGAATGACACGGTTATCTTGTTGACAATCTCCACCCAATAAGCGTATACGCTGATCGTCTTGTTGTCTTTAGCAATCTCTTCTACGTTGGCGCTCTCTACTTCTTGCGTCCAACTGCCCTTGTCAAGATACCAACCTTTGAAAACGTAGCCGTCTCTCGTCGGTTGACTTGCCAAAATTTCTTTTGCCTGCTCAATGCCTATCGTCGTAGCGTACTGCTCTTCGTCGCTGACAAATGTCAATGACAACTCCTTTTCTTTTACGCTACAGGCAACAAAAATGCTCAACGCCATTGCGACAAGCATAATCGCCAATATAAATTTACTCCACTTTCTCATACTTCCACTTCCTTTCGAGATTCCACACGCGCGCTAACTAATACGCGTAATTATGATGTTAACAATATTCTACTTTATTCTACACCAATAAATTATATTTGGGAATATATCAAAATATCTAATTTAATAATTTTTTAATTTTTTTGCAGTGAAGTTTTATAATAACGTGATTATATAATTAATACTTATTAATAATCGTTAAAATTTTGACAAATATTTAAATCTTTATATATTGTTAGAGACCTCTCCGCTACGGTCGAGGTGACATAAATAAAATTAAAATTCCTACTTGACTTGAGATGAGATACTCTAAAACAAACTCCCCTCTCATTTGACGATAAGGAAGATAAGCAAATAATAAAAGATAGTATTTAAAGAAAGCCGTCGTACTTGCCGTATGACGGCTTGAATTAAGTGCTGTATTGGCGGAAAAGACGAATTTTAAATTTGTCTAGCCTACAACCTCATTCAACTTCTTCACGAGTTCGTCCACGTCTACGCCGTGTACCATAGCGGCTTCTTCAATAGTCTCGCCTCTTGCCATTGCGCAACCGAAACAGTGCATTCCGATACTTAAGAGCGTCTCTGCAATAGCCTCGCTATTTTCCTGTTGCAATGCTTCCGCAATGAGCATATCCTTTGTTATTGCCATAAATGCGCCTCCAAAATTATTTTATAATGACATTATATATTATTATTGTCTTATTGGCTATCGTTTTAAACAAAATATTTGACAAAAAGCCATATCAGCACGCCCGCAACGGCAAGCACTGACAATGCGATAGCGCCGATTTTGACAGAAGACTTGGGATAATTGCCCACAACTCTGCCCGACCTACCGTTGACAATACACTCAAAACTCTTTTTTGCGTAATTATATTTGAATATCCACACCGGAACAAGCACGTATTTGTAAGTTCTGTCAGAATATATACAGTTCATATTGACGTAATCCACTACGTCGGCGCGATACCTCGACACGATTTGCTGACGCAAAGACGCCTTAATCAAACTCTTGGCGTCGCTCCAACATTCGTCAAGGCTTTTGTCGTACCGCTCCGCGCTGTATCCGCTGATAAATTGGTTGTGATATTCAAGAGAATTATCAGTGTCAAAGCCTCCAAGTTTTCTGAGATTTTTTTGCGTAATAGACTTGCTTGCCTCAACTTGCAAATCATTGAAAAAATCGTTGACGTGACCGCTTGCGGTATACCATCTCGTCCTGGTCTCCGTTCTTCTGTTCTTACCGCTGCCAACTGTGACGGTATAATGCTGACCGTATCTTATCGTATAATCGCAATCCGCAGTCGCATCAAACGTAAAGAGCGGGATATACACGCCTTTTGCAGGTTGACGTTTTGCCTCTTTTTTTAGTTTGTTTGGCGCAAGTTTTTTGCTCTTGAGCCAATTCTCATAGACAATAGGCACCTGTCCTTTGGTAATCTTAAATGGCAAGATACCGTTGGGCTGAAGTCCGTCTATCTCGTCCGTATCAACGATATTGCTGGCGTTGCAGAATGGACAACTGGACACCACTTCGTAATCAGGCAGGACGGATATTGCTCCGCAAGACTTACACTTGACGCTCTTCACTCCGCCCCATCTGACAAAGCCTTGCTCAACGCCGTCGTTGTAAGGCAATTCCTGAGCCATTCCCACTTCTTGAGTATCGACAGTGGTATTGCAATAATCGCATTTCATTTTTTTGCTTTCCGGATCGTAATACAAAAAGTTGCCGCAACCCGGACATTTAAATATTTGACTGCCTAGCGACTCCTCTTGAGCCTGCGTATCGTTTTGTTGCATATGTTCCCTTATAATTAATAATCTAAATTTTTTTACTTCTCACAAACTGAAGTATATTATACTTACCTTATGTTTCTACGTTCTATCGTTTGGTGATAAAGTAGATAGACGAAAAATAAAATAGTAGATTTTTTGTCAAGATGGTATTTGGCGAAAGTCGTCGTACTTGATGTACGTCGACTTTAACCAACTGCCGAATTGGCAAATAAAGATACATTTTAGATTTGTCTAGCCTACTTTTGAACCGAACTTCCACAATCTGGACAGAACTTTTGTCCTGCCTTGAGTACTTTGCCGCACTCTTTGCATCTAAGTTCGTCCACTCTTGCTCCGCATTCAGGACAGAATTTCACCTTTTCGCCCACTTCGATTCCGCACGACGGACAAACTTTTTTGGGCGGGGTCATATTATTGCCGCACTCTGGACAGAACTTGCTGGTACTTGGCACGCTTGCGTGACACTTTGGACACTTGACTTTGGTGTCATATTGGACTTTCTCCTCAACTTGCGGCTCTTGAGGCGCATTTGATACCGATGACATAGTGTCGACAAACATCTTGCCCATACTCAAGCCTGCGCCCATACCGACGCCCATACCGCTCATACCGCCGGGATTTTTAGCGGCGTTCTTCATTGCCTCAACGCTTTCCATCTGCGTATATTCTCTCATTGCGCCTTTCATCACGCCGACGTTGGTACGCTTGTCGAGCATCTTTTCTACGTCTTCCGGCAAAGACAGATTCTCAATAACAAGAGACTTTATCTCAATACCTATCTTGTCAAATTCATCAGCAAGTTTTGCTTTTGCCATTTCTGCCAAATCGTCGTAATGCATAGCAAGATCTAATGCTGGAATATTTGACTCGGCAATTACGTTGGAAAGCGTAGACGTAATAATTTTCTTAAAATACTCGTCGACGTTGCGCACAGTAAAACTGCTCATAGAGCCTATGAGTTCTCTCAATGCGTTGGTAGGAGTGCCTACAGCAAAAGAGTATACGCCAAAGCCTCTCACTCTGACTACTCCGTAGTCTTGGTCTCTCATCATTATTGGATTGGACGTACCCCATTTCATATTCAAGAATTGCTTGGTGGATATGAAGTATACGTCGCCAGTATAAGGACTTTCCCAAAGCGTCTTCCAGTGGTAAAGTTGGGTCAGCAACGGAAAGTTCTTGATATCGTTGAGTTGATAAGTACCCGGTCCAAATACGTCTGCAAGTTTACCCTCTTGAATAAAGAGAGCCTTCTGTCCCTCTCTTACTACAAGCGTAGACTTGCGCATTATCTCTTCTTTTCTCTCCAGCGGGTATTTGTAGATAATATCGTTGACGTTATCGCTCTCCCACTGAATTACCTTTCTAAATTGATTTTTTAAAAATCCCATTTTTATCTCCTTTCATTTCATTTAATATTGAATCTTACCTGATTACAATCGCAATAAGTCATTATAAAAAGTACGCGTTTAGATATATTCTATTGCGGTTAGAATCAAGTTTACACATATATTTTAATATCATTATACATTATATGTCAAGAGCCAATTATTGTAGATTTTACAAAATATCAAGTGATTATACCAAATAATAAAATCTTCGACTTCACTGCAATTATTTTGTCATTTCGACCGTAACGTAGCGAAGTGGAGAAATCTCTACAGTATATAAAAGCCCCTTCTTACCTTTTATTAAGTCATATCCTCAACAGATACGACATAAAATCTTGTATGAAAAAGAAGACCATTTCCATTATATGTATCGCAATCATTGTTTGCTCTTTGCTCGTCTTTGCCGTATCTTGCAAAAATAACGACGAGCCTGTCACTACCTACAATATCTGGCTTGACGTGCAGGACGACAATACGGTAGTATGCTCGCAAAAAGTCGATGTCGTCAACAACTACGGCGCGCCGATAGAAGAATTGAAGTTCAACGTATACTCCAACGCCTTTGACAGACAAAAGCCTCTGCCGTGCGCGCAGGAAGAACAAGGGGATTTTTATCCCGACGGCATAAGTTACGGCGAATTTTTGCTCAAGAGCATATACGGAGATTTTAAAGAATACAACTTTGATTTTGACAGCAATATTCTTACTGTCTCGCTCAACGCGCCTCTTCAAGTCAATGAAAAAATCAGCGTCGATATGCAATATACTCTTTCTCTCCCTCACACCAACGGACGGTATGGCTTTAACGAAAAAGGCATATCTTTGACAGGATTTTATCCTATGCTTTGCGCTTTCGTAGACGGCGAGTGGTATTACGACGAATTCTCTCCGATAGGCGATCCCTACTTCTCCGACGTAGCAAATTATGAGGTGACTTTTAATCTTATGAGCGGCTGGGATTACGTATCCAGCGGAAAGAGCAAACAGGACGAGGAAAACGGCGAAACGATAGTGACGGCAAGCGCAAAAAATATCCGTGATTTTGCGCTGATACTTTCTCCAACGCTTGCCAAAAGCGTAAGCAAATTTGCCGGCGTTGAGATAAGTTATCTAGGCGAAAAGCCTGACACTCTTGCGTACGCGCAGAAAGCGCTGGAAGTATACGGCGCATTGTTTGGCAAATACGCTTACGACACACTCGCTATTGCCGATATGCCATTCGTCGCAGGCGGTATGGAATACGGCGCGCTGTGCGTGATCAACGCGGCTCTTGGAGGCGCAACGTATGAAGAAGTAGTCGCGCACGAAATTGCGCACCAATGGTGGTATGGCGCAGTAGGTAGCAACAACCTTACTGACGCTTGGCAGGACGAAGGACTGACGAGTTACGCCACGTATCAGTATTTTGTGAGCATAGGCAACGTGGACTACTCATCTCTTATGCTGAGCGACGCATACTCGCAGTTCCATAGATTTATAGACATACAAAACTCCGTTGGCGAATCAGCAAAAGGCAAACTCGGCGGAAAGTTGAAGGACTTCCCAAGCAACTATTATTACACTAATATTACGTACAACAAATCTTTGATAATGTGGAAATACCTGCAAGATATGCTTGGCAAAGACACATTGGTTAAAGCGTTGCAAGAATACTATGCAACATATAAATTCACAATCGCTACGCCCGACGATCTATACGCCTGTCTTGACAACGCTTCTGCGGACGCAAGCGCGCTAATGAAAAACTGGGTAGCAAATATATAAACTCCTGCCATAAAATGCCAAAACTATTGACGTATACTTCTCCCATTAGTGTACACAATACTAATGTAATCGCTTGACGGTTACAAAAAACAGGAGGAGATTATGGCAAGAAATTCACAACAAAGCAGTAGTTCTAACTCTCAAAAGAGTAAGTCTACCGGCGCCAAAAAGTCTCAAACAAAGAGTTGCTCTAACTGCGGTTGTTCTTCTAAAGAACAGTAATGACCGCTTTAGAGCGTTGGCGTAGGCGTATGTCTTAACTTACCTCGCCAAGGCGGACAAAGGCTATTTTATTTAACTAATAAATATCCTTTGTCTGCCAAAAATGCAAAAAGGTCACGGAGAAATCCGCGACCTTTCTGTGTAGCAAATCATCTGCCCGTAAATTCGCCACAAGTATACACTAACTCCAAAGGAGGAGTTGTCACAAAGATTATCAAGGAGTTTTCTTGATAAATTTATTATACAAGAAGTTATCTTCTTGCGTCAAGCATATTGCATAAAATATTTTATAATTGTATTATGAACATCGGCGAAGTAATTAAAGAATTGAGAACAGAAAGAGACTTATCTCAACAAAAACTTGCTGAGGCAATCGGCGTAAGCCAAAAAGCCATCGACTATTGGGAGCGAGGTATCAACGAGCCCAAAGCAAGTTATATTGCTCGCCTTGCCGATTTTTTTGAAGTGTCTTGCGATTATCTCTTGGGAAGAGAGTAATTATTTAAAGTTTTAATTATAGTCTACCATAAAAGTCACGATCAACAAGTTCATCTAAAGATATTTCGTAATAATCCGCCAAAGCAATTAGGATATAAATAGACGGCAAATTGTCCCCCACTTCCCATCTACTTACCACATTTGCGCTTACTCCAACATATTTGCCGAGTTCGCTTTGAGACAGTTTATTTATTTTCCGTTGATATTTCAATGCTTTTCCTAATTTATTCATATTTCACCTCATTGAGCAATTTATGAGTATATTCATATTTTCAATTATATATGAGAATACTCATATTGTCAATGAATATTCTCATATTTTAGTATAATTAAAATATGTTTAACATCAGACTCAAAGAATTAAGAAAAGAAAATAAATACACACAAAAACAATTAGCGGCTATGATTGGCTGTGACCAATCTATGATAGTACGTTGGGAAAAGGGAGAGTGTGAACCTACTGCAAGTGCAATTAAAAAGATTGCAATCGTTTTTGAGGTTACTTCTGACTATTTATTAGGTTTAGAAGATTAGTTTAGCAAGATGACATTATTTTTGTCACCTCGAGCGCAGTCGAGAGGTCTCTATCCGATTTTAATATTTTGAGATTTCTCCATTCCGCTTCGCTACAGTCAAAATGACAAGAAAGATATTATTTTCCTAAATAATCCCCCACCTTAAATATCCACACCTATACCTATGTTTAGCGAGAAGGGAGCGGCGCCTCACTTTGAGCCAAACGCAACAAAAAGAAAGGACGACATCCTTACGAACGTCGCCCTTCCTTTATATGATAAGGGGGAAAATTATGAGCTAATTTGTTGTGTAAATCTTATTTACACTCATAATATAC
>JAIDRT010000075.1 GCA_029061605.1 Clostridia bacterium
GGTTTATTATATACGTAGTAAAATTTTCAAATTAGGAGTATAGGAAAGAATTATGAAAAAAAAGATTTTGATTTCAACCTTGGTAATCATAATGATTTTGTCAATGTCACTTATGATTTTTGCAGGTTGTAAGCCCAAAATGGACGAACTTAATGAAAACTTCACAATTCCAACGGCATCTATAGGCGCAAGCGGCGGCGAACTCTCTGCTGATATGGTACAGGGAGGCATCAAGGCTATCAATTCTGATATGTCGGCATTTGATATGTTGCAAGTAGGTATGGAGAACTTCTACAATGCAAAGTATGCTACGATTGAATACAACGGCGGCGTATTTATGACCCTTGCAGGATTTATCCAAGTTGAGCAAGTAGTTCAATCTACAAAGGTTAGAGACGGAATTGGCGACGCAAACGGCGCTAACGCAAACGGCGCAACGTATTTTGCAGACAACAAGTCGCACTCGGCTTTTGCAAAGATTTATGAAAAGTTTATTATCAGAGAAAACGAATGGATAAGAAAAGCAGTTGCTTCTGAGAAAAACGGCGACGGCGCTGACGGAAAAGTAAGTTATACAAAGCCCGGTAAGAGAGGCGGACGTCTTGGAATATGGGATGTAGATAAATGGGGCAAGGTAAAGAACTATGAGTCTTTGAGTGAATTGGTAACTGCAAACAGCAACAATCCTACGATCCTTTGGATGTATGACTTGCAAGAAGAGTTTATTATCGACAGTCGCGGACCTAAGTACGACGAGGCAGAGAAGTCTTATAAGTTCTCATTTAAGTTTGAGCCTACGAAGTCTACCGAAGAGTATCGCAAGGTTATGCTCGTTCAACTTGAGTCAAACGCTGGTATGCCTATCGAAGGACTTGAGTTCAAACAATTGATGTTGGAAGTCGTATTGTGGGAAAACGGTATGATCAGAGCAATCAACGTAAGCGAAATTTACCATATGAAGATGGTTTTGGGCGGAACAGGTATTGACAGTGACGTAAAACTTACTGCAACTCAGTTGTTCTCTTATGATCCAAACGAAGAGGGATATAAGATTGCCGATCACATCAACGCATTCTAATAAGCAATATAGAAACATTTAAGGAAGAGCAACCGCTCTTCCTTTTTTGTTAAATCAACTTTGTCCTAAATGTTTTATGCGTATTCTCAAAGCAGAGATTGAAAGATACGTTATAATGGACATAATGAATTTGCGAGTATAATATATTATTAATAAAAGAAAAGCAATAAAATGGTCAATAATATTGCAAAAGTCAATTTATTGATGTACAATATATGTAAGTTATAGAGTGGGACAGAGGATATTTATGTTAGGAGAAGATAAAAAGAACAAAATTATATCAATAGCAATTCACAGCGCCGTAGCAGTTGCGTTGCTAGGCGTGTTGATTTTGCTTTGTTTTAAAAATTCCGCAGGAGAGTATTTTGATCTTGTTATCAACAAAGCGCTTTCCAAGTCTATAGACGGCAATTGGGCTAAGACGGCATTTGCATTTTTATTTTCGATTATTGCCGAGTATCCGGCTTATTTTATCCTGCCGATATTTGCCGTAATGCTTTTTTATAGCGACGACCTCGTGCCTTATAAGTGGCGTAAAGTATTCAAGATTGCTATGGCTGGATTGAGTATATGCGGTTGGGTAATTCTTTGCTTTAAGAGCGAAGTAGCCGATATGATACAGGCAAAGGGACTTGACGGTATGAAGTTCTATGCGATTATGGGAGTCTTGGCTCTCTGCGCTGCGGGACTAGGGTTGTACCTTGGCAAGTTTATCCCCAAGAGGACGAGATATATTCTATTCAAGTTTGCAATTTTTGCAATATGCTATCTTCTCGTTGCGCTTGCAGTAAATCAGGGCGTCAAGATGGTATGGCACAGAATGAGATTTAGAGATATGCTCAAAGAAAATGCGCTTGGTCACGATGGATATTCTTATTTTACTCCTTGGTATACTCCGGATTTTGCAAGGATAGAACTCAATGCTGATTATGCGTATTCTTCATTCCCATCAGGACATACCAGTTCGGCTACGCACATCTTCCTGCTTTGCACGCTCTATAGAATATTGCCTAAGTGGCGTGAGAAAAAGTGGCTCAAGTATATGCTTTATGCGGTATGTTCGGCATTTGTGCTGTTGACGGCAATATCGCGTATCTGCGACGACGCACACTTCCTGTCAGACGTAATATGGGGGTTTGCAATATCTTATACGATATACAAAGTATTAGATAAGTTGTTCTTTAGAAAGGGAAATAATTTTGCAGTTGCCGAAGAGGTGCTTGCAAGTATGCAGGATAAAAGACTGTTATTAGATTGATATAAAGCGAGGTTTAATGGCAAAATTCAATAAGTCAATGTTTGCCTATCTTCAAGACGAGACGCAAAGATTGCCTGACACCAACAAAGTTTGGGATTTTTTTGGGGCGTCGATAGGTATAAAAAAGTTTAAAGATACCGTCAAAAGTTTTGGCGGTTATCTTCAGTCTTTGGGCATTGGTAAAGGCGATAACGTCATATTGTGTCTTGGCAATATTCCCGACGCTATCGTGAGTTTTTATGCAATAAATTCTATTGGCGCAATAGCAAATCTTGTGCATCCGCTTATCCCCGGCGACGGACTTGAGAAAATGTCAAGAGAGATGGACAGCAAGGCTTTTATTCTCTTTGACGAGTTTTTCTATAAATACGACTTTTTGAATGACAGCGACAAGCCTGTGATATTGTGTAGCGCGAGCGACTTTTTGCCAAAAGCATTTAAGATACCTTATAATCTCTTTAGATACAACAAAGTCAAGAATATAAGATATGACGACCGCATTGTCAGATTTAAAGATACTCTTGGCAAATTCCAGCCTCAAGAAGTTGATATCAAGGGCGACGATATCGCTATTTATATGCACAGCGGCGGCACGACCGGCGTGTCCAAGACGGTAATGCTTTCCAACGATTCTTTCAATCACTTGGCGGACAACGCAATTGACCTCATTGGCGGCGGCGTGGACGATAAAGACGGAATGCTGATGGTATTGCCGCTTTTTCACAACTTTGGTTTGGGAATATGTATGCACACCGTGCTTTGTGGCGGCGGACAAGCCGTTATGATGCCCAAGTTTAACCCTAAGGGCGCTTGCAGGCTCATTAAGCGTGCGAGAGTGACGTATATAGCAGGCGTACCCAGTATGTATTCCAAGATGCTTGCCTGCGGTAAATTTAAGGGCAAAAAACTCAAAAAGATAAAGAATTGTTATTGCGGTGGAGAAAAGATTTCTGCGGAACTTAAAAAGACTTTTGAAGACGTTATGGCGCAAAACGGCAATCCTATCAAGTTGTGCGCGGGCTATGGATTGACTGAAGGCGGAATATGTTGCGTCAATACTATGGATATTCATAAGGATAATTCCACGCTTGGCAAACCTATTAAAAACAATTATTTTGCTATCATTGACGACGATAATAATTTCTTAAAGCCAAACGAGCGCGGTATGATCGTACTCACTTGCAATACAATGATGACGGGATATTACAATTCGCCCGATCTCAACAAAGAGGTGTTTTTTGCTGACGCGGAGGGGCGTAAATGGCTTAAAACCGGCGATATAGGTTATATGGACGACGAAGGATACGTCTATTTTGTTGACAGAATAAAGAGAATGATCAAAATCAGCGGTATTAATATCTATCCGCAAGAGATCGAAGATTGCGTCAATGCGTTTGACGGAGTGTTGAGATCTTGCGTCATACCTTATCAAGAAAACGGCAAGAACTTCCTCAAATTATATATCGTGGTGGAAGAAGGCGTGGTATGCGACGACGGCTTTATAGCCTCTTTGAGGGAGTATATCGGCAACAACTTGCTCAAATACAATATGCCCAAAGTGATAGAATGCGTGGATTCATTACCGCTTACGCAGATTGGCAAGGTTGATTTCAAAAAACTTCAAGCGATTTTAGCAGAAAAAGAGCCAACAAAATCATAACTTGGCAAGTAATTTTTGCATATTCTTGACGAGCGGATTCATTATTATATTGACAAGTATTCCTGACTTGATATAGCAATAGACCTCGTTCCATAGACCGTAGAAGGCGCATTTCAAGTCGCAGTTTTTGCTTGCGCCGTATTTTGAGATATACGTCTTGCGCAGAGCAAATCTTTTGCCCATAAGGTTGTCAAATTGGAATAAGTCGTACTCTCTGTCGGCGTATGCCGAATTGAGCGGGTCAATAAAGCCGCTTATCTCAAATTTATTGTCGACCATTATATTTGCCAAGTTTAAATCGCCGTGAATCAAGCAGGCATCATTGACTTCTTCAGAGAATATTAAGTCGAATTTGTCCCAAGCGTTTCGCATTGCAGTAATTACTTTTTCCGATATCTCATTGGATTTATACATTTCTTCTGCTTTGTCCATTACGGCTTGGGCAAACGGCTTGTAATAATCCAGCCAAGTGTCACAGTCCGGGCAAAGCGTATCGCCAAATTTGTCGCTGGTGTGAGTGTGAACTTTGTGCAATGCGGTAGTTACGTTATCAGCAAAGGCTTGCTTTTTGCGTTTGCTGATAAATAACTTTGAAAGCGACGATATAAAGGCGCTTTTTCCATCAATTTTGTCCATTGCGTAGCAATCTACCGGAATAATTTCGTCGGCTCTTCGCGCAAACAATACTTTAGGAAACTTTATCGGACAGTACTCGCCAAGTAATTTTAAATCAAACACTTCCTTTTCAAGCATATCTTTTGCCCGCAAGAATTTAACTACAATCTGGCTTTTGTCCTCAAATTCCACTCCAAAAGCCATACCAAAAGAACCTCCGCCAAGATAGTTGATTTTGGTTGCATTAAGTCCCATTTGCTCGCTTACCGCTTGTTTTGCGTATTCAACAGCCTTTTCTTTCTCAAGCGGTATTGGCTGAATTCTCTCAACTTGAATCATAAGTATCTCCAAAGTTCGTTAATACCTATATTGTAACATTGATTGAATAAGAATGTCAACGGTGGATATTTTTGCTCAATATGCGCCGTGAGAATTTGTCAATGCATATTGATATGCTATCTTGCTGACGTAGTCGACTATCTTGGAGTTGTTGTTGCGATCGTATACGTAGACTTTTTTGTCAAAGTCTGCGAGTTGATCGAGTTTTTTAAGCAAACTCTCTTTAGTCAGTTGCTTTTCTTCCAACATAAGCGCGTAGCCGTTTTGAGTTAGGTATCGCGCGTTGAGGACTTGGTCTCCGCGTGACGATTTGTTGGCGAGGGGTATATAAAGCGCTTTTTTATTTAGCGCGTTGATTTCTGTAGACGCTCCTGCGCCGCAACGCGACACGATCAAATCGCTTGCCGATATATAATTCTGAATATCGTCAGTATATTTAATTTGAATATAGTTTTTGTGTTCGATTGGCTCCATAGTATTTCCGCATATATGAATTACTTGATATTTTCTGCAAAGTTCATCAAGGCTGCTGTATACAACGTCATTGATTGCCTTTGCGCCCAATGAGCCGCCCATTATCAAAAGCACAGGTGTAAAGTGATTTAGTCCATAGGTGTCAAATACGCTTTGCGGGTGAGTGTCAAAAAAGTCTTTACGAATGGGATTTGCAAAGACTTTGGTCTTTTGATTGTTGCAAGTGCAGTCAAAACACGTTATGATACCTTTTGCAAAACGGCTGTTAAGTTTGTTGGCGAGCCCCAAAGAGTAATCAGATTCGTGGCATACCGTGGGTATCGACAGAGATTTGGCGGCGTACACCACCGGCATAGCGACGTATCCGCCTTTGGAAAAGACTACGTCGACGTTGTGTTCTAAAAGGATCTTTTTTGCTTCTTTGATATATTTGGGTAATTTAATAGGAATTGATAGGTTTTTGCTAAACTTGCTTCTGTCCAACTTAATGCAATCGCAATGATAGAAAGGTACGTTGAACTTCTTGCATATATCGTATTCCATTTTATCTTTGTTACCAATATAGATAACTTTGTCAAATTGTTTATATAAATCGTCAAGTAGCGCCATATTGGGCATTACGTGTCCGGCTGTGCCTCCGCCCGTAAGAGCAATATTCATAATTGTGCCTCCAAAATTTTATCTAGGTTAGTGTTTGCGGAAAATAAGATTTTATCTAAACAAAACCCAATTTATTCCTCGTTTATAAATATGTCATTGCCAACAAATGAGTGAAATATTGCGATTTGAACAATGTTCAATTATCAAAATATCGCATAATCTAAAGGGATTTTTGCGACGCAGAAGCGGTTGCAGTGGAGAAAATTGACGTAAACAAAATCGCTGTGAAAGTGCATAAATTTTGAAATTTTGTGGTTTTGGCGAATGGTATAGACGCTAGAAATAGCAGTTTGAAAATTGCATAAATTGCAGAGTTTTTAATTTTTAATATAATTGAACAATGTTCAAATGTAAAATTTTAATAAAACTTCATTGCAACCCCAAATTTTTGGAACAAAATTCAACTTTAATACTTGAAAATTTTTAAAATATATAATATAATATACTTGCCATACTAAATTAAAATGGCGAAAAAAGAATTTTTAAGGAAA
>JAIDRT010000008.1 GCA_029061605.1 Clostridia bacterium
CATAATTTCCTCAAATAATATCTAGTTAATTTATCCATATAATAGCATAAAATGTTATACTTTTCAAGTAAAAAATAAAAATTTTTGGAGAATTTATGAAATATTTGACTAATTTTACAAACTACCTGCAAACAACCAAAAACCTGTCACCTAAGACACTCAACGCTTACTCTATTGATTTAAATCAATTTTTTAAGTTTGAAAAAGATATTTTGCATCCTGACATCTGCGCATTTATCTCTTATCTTCATATAGATTTAAAACTTAAAGACTCGTCTATAAGGCGAAAGATAATTACTTTAAAAGTCTTTTACGAATACCTTATCAACAGAGATTTAATTGCAATCTCCCCTTTTGCAAAATTGAAATTCAAGTTTAAGCAAGAGCAACGCCTGCCAAAAACGCTTTCTATTGCGGAAGTATCTAAAATCTTAAATTGTTTTGATAAAGATACAAGCACTCTATCGTCATTTGCAACAAAAATATATTTAAGAGATTCTGCTCTAATTGATTTACTGATAAGTACTGGAATACGTATTGGCGAAGCGGCCGCGATTACAATTGATGATATAATCACGTCTGAACACACCATACTGATTCACGGTAAAGGCAGAAAACAGCGATTGCTCTATATATCTTCGCCGATAACTTGGAATAGAATAAAAACCTTAATGAAGGAGAGACGAAATTCAAAAGACCGCCATCTCTTCGTCAATAGATACGGTCAGCCATTGTCAATTAACGGCATAGAAAACATATACAAAAAATATGCTGCTTTAGCAAACGTAAACCCCAAATCTACACCGCACTATTTACGTCATACGTTTGCCACAAACTTACTTGCCAACGGTGCAGACCTACGTTCGGTACAAGAAATTCTAGGTCATTCCAGTGTTGCCACAACTCAGATATATACTGAAGTCACAACCAATCGCAAAAAACAAGTGCTAAGAAAATTTAATTACAGAAACAAACTTTGATCTTCATTAGAATCGGTCAGAGATACTTAAACTTTGACCGATAATATTTATATGTCATCCGCTTATTGACGAGCAACGTTTTTAACTAAAACTTTTACTTATCGTTGTCTTTTTTCTGTTGCGCCAACAGATACCAATAATACGCTATGCAGTAGCAATCTATATCTTCTATATTACTTTTTTCAGTGGAAATTAAGAGATCCCTCAGATCATTGATAAAATTTTGTATATTAACGTCGCTCATACTGTCCCCTTGCTTAATCATAATATCATAAGTATTGCAAAGCGGCAAGTATTTTTCTATGAAAATAGAAAAAAAGGTGCAAAACTTTTATTGCACCCTTATATTCTTATAAACTATTGCGATATATCAATAATTTTCTGCGTGTATCTCAAAATAACTTTGAGGATGATTGCAAACTGGGCAAACTTCAGGCGCGCTGGTGCCTACGACTATATGTCCGCAGTTTCTGCATTCCCAAACTTTGACTTGGCTCTTTGCAAATACTTGAGCCGTCTCGACGTTTTTAAGCAATGCGCGATATCTCTCTTCGTGGTGCTTTTCAATTTCGCCCACTGCACGGAATTTTGCCGCAAGTTCTGGGAATCCTTCTTTTTCTGCCGTCTTGGCAAAGTCCTCATACATATCCGTCCACTCAAAGTTTTCGCCGCCGGCAGCCTCTGCGAGATTTTGCGCCGTATTGCCAATGCCGTTCAACTCTTTGATCCACATCTTTGCGTGTTCCTTTTCGTTGTCAGCCGTCTTCAAGAAGATTGACGAAATTTGCTCAAATCCTTCTTTTTTTGCTACTGATGCGAAATAGGTATATTTATTTCGCGCTTGCGACTCACCGGCAAACGCTGCCTGAAGGTTTTTCTCTGTCTGTGTGCCTTGATACTTACTCATAAAAAATTATTCTCCTTTTTATTTACGTATTATGATTATAATAGATTATATACCATATTTTGTCAACATACAATTACTATTTTATATCTGCAATTTACCGTCCAAAAAATCGTTGACGATATGCCTATGCGTCTCAACTATGTCCAGCGACTTTATATCGTCAAAGTCAAAGAATCTCAATTCAAACGACTCGTTGCTTGCTCTCAACTCAACTTCGTCGATATTTATATCTTTAACAAATACTGCTGTAATTATTCTCAAGACGTTGCCATCGGGATATGCTACTATACGAGAGGGGTCGTCGTAAATCGCAAAACTGCTTGGCGCTTGCAATTCAAGCCCTGTTTCTTCAACAATCTCCCTTGAAAAACACTCCTTGAGCGTTTCGTTGACTTTTAGTCCACCACCGATAAGCGACCAGCGAGCGCAATCGCTACGCTTCTCAAACAAAATCCTTCCGTCATTTATCAATATAGCCGTCACTCCAATATGGTTTGGCTTATTCGGCTTAGGCGCATTTTTATCTTGATAATAAAATTTTGCTTGCATAATTCTCCACGCGTCACTTATTTACTCTTGTACGATTATCTCTATTCCCTGAGGCTTGGTATGCGCCAACTTGCAAAATACGTAGCCTTGCAAACTCTCCAGACATTGCTGCGCTTTTTCGTCGTTGTCAAACACTCCAACGTAAGCGCTGCCGCTTCCTGTCATAAACACACTCTGCGTAAACTTTAGCAAATCTGTCTTGGCATTGGCTATTTGCGGATTAAGCATAACGGCGCCGCGCTCCAATGCATTGAAGTACTTCTTACCTTCGGCACGTTCTCCGCCCGCCTCGTCGTACTTTTTATAAATGTCCTTTGTAGAACTTCCCACCGTCTTCTGCGCAATGACAAGCGTCAACGGCTGTATCTCAACTGGCGTGATTATTTCTCCCACGCCCTGCACTCTCGCTGCTCCGCCGAATATCATATACGGAACGTCGCATCCCACCTTGAGAGCCAGCGGCATCATCTCGCCAATTGATATCCCAAACAACTTACTGGCGCAAAAAAACACTCCGCTTGCGTCGGCTGAAGAGCCGCCCATACCTGCGGAAAAAGGTATGCCCTTGACTATATCCACATTCATTGCGATATTAAATTTTTCTTGCAAGAGAGCCAGCGCCTTGACGGCGGTATTATTTGCCTCCACGACTTGACCGTCCATCGTCACTTGAGACTTATCACTCTTTTGAGCGGTAATGATATCAAATACGTCCACTGAAGACATCAGCATATCCAAGTTGTGATAGCCGTCCTCTCTAACTCCAGTTATATCCAATGACAAATTGATTTTTGCGTTGACTTTAATACTTATACGTTTCATATACTATTATTCTATCATTATTACGATCAAATTTCAACATTAAAATCAATTATCAAAAACCTATTTAAATTTAAAATACCTATTGCAATCGACTTAACCGTATGATATAATATAAATACTGAAATACGCATTTTGCAAAAACAAAGAACTTTATTCACTTGAATTACGTTAAACATATACATCTATATTGAATATTTTTAATAGGAGGGGGAAACTATGAAAAATATCAAACGCATTTTTATAGCAATATTTTTGATAGGCGTATTGTCTATGTCGACAATTCTATGCGCTTGCAACACGGACGATACTCCACCCTGCGATCTTGTATTGACGCAGTTTTATTTAAAAGACCAAAACCCTTATATGTCTAATTATTTTGACGACGAGACCAAACTCAATCTTGCAGAAAAAATAACCTCAGTGGAAGAACTCAAATCTTTTTGCCAAGATAAACAATTGAAAGTATTTGACGAAACAGATACTACCCTAAAATCCGATAGAGTTAGTAACAAATTAAAAGAATATGACGAAACATTCTTTAAAAGCCACGCTATTGTATTGATTTTTAGATTTAACGAAACGTCTGACTTCTATACCTATGATTCCACAGATATAAAAGATGGCGTAATGACAATAAAATTAGTTACTGCCAACGGCAACGCTACAACCAACATAAGAACGCATATCCGCATATTTGAAATAAGTAAAAAGGCGGCAAAGAAAATAAATCAAATACAAGTAGAAGAACGGATAGGAGAACTTGACCAAAGAGTAGGAATAAAGATTTATCAAGATTTTATTAATATAAAAGCCAGTGCGCCATCATCTATAATAAATTCAACTGAAGAACTTGACCTTTTTAAGAATTTTGATACTTATGAAAGTAATTCTATCAAAACTATAGAAAACTTCATTGCAACATTAGAAAAATACGATGACGATTATTTTCAAAATAAGTCTCTTATATTGATTTTTCAAGGATATACAAGCGCCAGATTCTACAAAGTGAAGAGTTTTGATATAAAAGACGCTAATTTAAATATTATCTTATCTACTCCAGAACTAAACGGCTATGAAATTCCGTGGCCAATACTGGTTTGCGCATATATCTTTGAAATAGATAAAAATCAATCGGCAGATATAAATAATATAATTGTTGAAAAAATTGAAGAATAAAATTATAGGAGGGAAATACAATGAAATTTTTCAAACGCTTCTTGGTAGCAACTTTATTAATAGTTGTATTGTCTACGTCAATCGTATTATGCGCTTGCAATACAAACCAACAACCAATTGATGATCCAGACCAAACAACTATCATTGACCAACCGTCCGGTGAGCAATCTTCTGGCGAACAATTGCCAGGTGAAGAAACCAAAGAAGATTCCATCATTGTTACTACTCCCAATAGAGACTATGAAGTTAAATTTTACAGAGCCGGAAACTTAAATACAAAAGAAGGAAATTATTCCGCTATAATAAACTCTGCAGAGGAACTCACTACGTTTTGCGATATGGAAACTTCTCCATATTTTAAAAAAATGACTATTGAGGACATTAAGCAATACGGCATACCTGATGATAAATTGAATGACGAGGAATTTATAGAGCAACTTGACGAAATGTTCAACGGCGATAACAAAAAAATGATTGAAATATTAAAAGAATATGACGCTGACTATTTCCAAAATAAATCTATCATAATTCTATTTAGGTCTAGACCTTACGATACGGTGTGTTACTCTTTAAGCAGTCTAGAAGTAAACGCAGGCTCTATAGATATAACTTTATCGACCCCAAAAACAACTGACTACCTTCCTTGCGTAGTAGGCAATCACGCTTATATCATAGAAGTTGATAAAGAAAAAGTAGCAAACGTAACCAATATAAACGTCAAAGAAATCGAAGAATAAATATAAAAATACTTCCCTTTTATCCCCCGAGTTTCGGGGGATTTTTATAAACAAAATCCGTCGAATAAATCGACGGACATTCTTCTTTTGAATAAACTTTTTTTAAGCAATCTCTTCAATCTTCAAAGCAAACTTTTGCCCATTGAAAAAACTCAACAATAAAGACTGTCCATCATTAGTAAACGTACCGCAATAAAACTCTTTAATCAAGACTTTTAAATCAAACAACAATTCTTGCTTTTCAATCTTCATTGTAAAGCCATTATCGGCTACTTCCAACTGCGGCGTAATAATTCTGTCTTTAAAACTATTCGTTGCCATATTTATACCTCCTTTGTTTATTTTCCATACACAGTATACCATCTAAAACGGAGACACGCAAGTATTTTGTAGCCTTTTTAGATAATAATTGCTATAAGGAGAATATTTGTATGAATTTGTCACCTTTTATTGAAAAACTTCAAGACTTAATGATTGAAAATAATTTAAATGCTCCTGCGCTTGCTAAAATACTGGGTTGTTCGAGAGCAAGTATAAACAAATACTTAAATGGTAAAAAGATACCGTCTCTTGATATGAGCATACGAATGGCAAATTACTTTCAATGTACTATGGAAACCCTACTGGGCATAGACGAGGAGAATCATATAAACGACTTTTTCCCTTGCCCACTTTTCAAAGATAGGCTGCCTATTCTTTGTCAGTATTTTAATATTTCAAGATATGAACTCTGTAAACGAATAAATATTTCAGAATCCGTAGCGTATTATTGGTCTAAAGGCACTACTTCGCCTTCGTTAGAAAGCGTAATAAAAATTGCAGAGTGTCTAGACTGCTCTATAGACTTTGTAATTGGCAGATCTAAAATATGAATATCTCATCTAATTTTGTTGATAATCTCAATGAACTAATGTTTGACCATCAAATGACTATAAAGAGTTTTTGCGAAAAACTTGATATTGGAAAGTCAGAGGCTTATAGATTTTTAAGAAAAGATAATTTACCCACCTTTTCAACAATAATTAAGATAGCAGATTATTTTTGTTGTTCAATGGATTACTTGTTGGGACTGTCCCCATTTTTAAGTGAAGACAAACTCAACTATACTCCACCATTTAATATAGCATTCAAGCAAATTCTTGAAGAGTATAATGTAACGAGATACCAAATCAATAAGCATACAAAAATTGCAAACTCAAGACTAGACGATTGGTATTATGGCAAACATTCGCCTAATTTAGACAATGTATTAAAACTTGCAAAATATTTTGATTGCACGATAGATAAATTATTGGGAAGAGAATTTAGATAATCAATGTCACCTCGACCAACTATTCTGTCACCTCTTCTAATGTCATTTCGAGCGCAGTCGAGAAATATAATCCGTTTGAGATTTCTACATTACGCTTCGCTCCAGTCGAAATGACATATTTTATTGTGCGATCGTCAATGACAAAAGTATTATGTCACCTCGAGCGTAGTCGAGAGGTCTCTATCCGCTTATTAAGTACCGACAAAATGGAACGTAGTGACATTTTCGTTTGGTCGGTAGGGCGAAGTCCAACCGTACGTCTAGCAATTACTTTTTTATACTGATGAGATTTCTCCACTACGGTCGAAATGACATTTAAAAAGTTATTGCGTATATTTAGGTTGTGACGCACGCCCTGTCACCTCGACCGTAGTGGAGAGGTCTAATCCTTATTCTCGCCGTCACGGCAACTTACGTCCCAACGAAAGATAAAGTTCATACCACTCACTACGTGTGAGAGTTATGTCCTTAGCCCTTGCGATTTGTTTTACGCGATCAGGTTGGGTGGTGCCGTTGATTACGGCAAATCCCGCTGGGTGCTTGAGCAGCCAAGCGGCGGCGATAGCATTAGGAGTTACGCCGTATTTAAAAGCCAATTCTTTGAGAAGTTTGTTTAATTTGGGATATTTAATATCACCTATAAAAGATTTTTTCTTACCCTTATACGGAGAATAGCATTGGATCTGAACTTCGTTTAGTCTGCAATAATCCAGTGTGCCGCCGTCTCTATTGACGCCTGCGTCGCTATAGCGGTTGTAATTCATACCGTAGTCTATCATAGGACAGTGGAATATGCTTACACGCACCTGGTTATATCTAATTTTTTGTTTGCAACTTGATTGCAAAAGCGCAATTTGACTGCCTGCAAAATTACTTACTCCAAATTCGTCGACTACTCCCTCTTGAGATAGCCTATCAAAGGCTTTTGCCACGTCGTCGGGATTATATAGCGCGTCGGGTCTATGAATGAGAAATCTATCAATCTTTTCCACGCCCAATCTCTTTAGGCTCTTGTGTACACAATCAATAAGGTAATTAGCGCTGTTGTCGTATCTGTGGCAGGACAAATCTTTGACGATACCGCCTTTTGTCTGCAAAATTATTTTATCTCTTAACTGAGGTGCTTCTTTGAGCGCTTTTCCAAAAAGCGTTTCGCACTCTCCTCCGCCGTATATATCTGCGTGATCAAATACGTTGATACCTTCTTCCAAATTAGCGTCTATCAACTCTCTGACTTGAGCAGTCGTCAAATCTTTGATTCGCATACATCCCTGAATAAACTTATCCATACAACACCTCTTCATTATTATTTTATCATAACGCCTTATCCATATCAATACGCGTCTTGTAAAACTAATCTAAATTGTGCAAATTTTATGTAAAGGCAAAAGTTAAGTTTTCAATAATTTAAAGCGGAGTATCTATATGATACCCCGCTTTGTCCGTATATGTCATTTTGACTGCAATGGAGAAATCTCTTCATTTTATGACATCATACTTCTCTATAAATCACGATTCTTTCGTCGCCTTGCATAACGTCGCTCAACTCTGGATTTTGCGCCATAATGCTTTCAATTGACATACCCAAAGTCTTTGCAACTTGCCATATGCTTTCGCCTTTGCTTGGGAGATAGACGCTGATTGCGCTTGTATTGGCTTCGACGCATTCGCCCTCTTCAAGCGCCTTGATTACTACGTTTTCCACTGGCGTCTTGGAGCATATTGACAAAACGATATTTGCCGTCAACTCAACTTCTCTGTCGCGCTTCACTTTGTGCGAGCAGTCCGTCGCGATTGCGCTGCCGCAAAGAATATCGCCTGCCGAAACGCCTTCTTTGTCAAATTGCAAAGAATACGGCAATTCCACTTGAATGCACTTGATATTGCCGCCCTCGCTCATATATATCACGCAGGTGTTGAGTATGCCTTCGGCAAGTATGCAATCCTGCATTGCCACGATATTGGAAAGAGTATTTTGCGTGACTACGCTGCTGATGATATTCTTGATACCGTCGTCGACCGCTACGCTTCCGCTTATTCTCTCCTCAAAGCGCATTACGCCGTTTTGTCTTTCAAAGCGTATCGTATCTTTGCTCACTTCCAAAGCATTTGTAGGAGAATATAGATCCACGATCGCCGACGTCTTCTCGATTTGCATTACAAATCCTTGCAATGATATGCAAATTATCATTTTGAGGGTATTATCGTTTTCGTTACCCTCGATAATAAGTCTACTGTCCTTAATATTAGCGACTATGCAAGCGCGCAAATTCTCTCCGCGAGCCGCAAGTTCTTGCACAAAAGGCAAATTTATATTCTTCGTGGCTTGAACGCCCTCGCTGGAATAAATAACGCTGATTTCCAATTGACCGCTGACTGTCAACTTTTCGTCGTCGTTGTCGACATTGCACACCAAGACTTTTGAATCATAGAAAAGCACGTCGTCCACTCTTGCTCCGCAAGCGTACTCTTCGCTCACTTCCAATTCTTCGTTGACAGTAGCGACGTATCTTTGATAATCCTGCTCCTGACGCAACGCCAAAGCGCCCTCGCCCTCTTCAAGAAGTTCTACCGTGCTTATCTCCACGACCGTAGGCAATAATTCGACTACCGTCTGCACCTTGATTTCCGCTCCCGATATGCTTGATACGCTGTCCACGACACTTGCTCTCACCAAGCACGGCATATCTGCGATCACCGCGTCGTCGGCAATGTCTTCCGAGAAGTCGGAGATATAGTCAAAACTGCCAAGGTTTCCCTCGCCGTCAAGATAGACGAGTTTGAGCAAAACTCTGCCGCTTATCTTGATTTGTTTTGACAGCGCTTGCACCTTGGTGATTTGAGCGTCGCTCGACAAGGCGC
The DNA here is from genome assembly GCA_029061605.1 of Clostridia bacterium. Classification (GTDB taxonomy): domain Bacteria; phylum Bacillota; class Clostridia; order Christensenellales; family UBA3700; genus RACS-045. The sequence continues at coordinate 9,346 of JAIDRT010000008.1, forward strand.
ATACTTTTGTCACACCGCCCTTGGACGTCGTGTCAAAGTTGCACTGCGTTACTATTTGTTTTCCGTCCAGATTTCTTTCATAATCCGAGCCTACGCTCTTAAATATTGTATTGATTGCCATATATCCTCCGCACTGTTGTTTTTACACCATAGTATATTGCGTTGGATATGGCATTATGACAAAAACTATTTTTTATTTATTCTAACGTTGCGAGTGAGTATATCGTTGTATGAATACGACAGCAATTCTTCCTCGCCCTCTATCATACATCGCACAGTAAATATCGCAGGATAAGCGTCTTGAATATATCCGTCGAATTTGACAAACTTGTTGCGACCTTTGTTTACCTCAAAAGTCAGGGGCTGACCTACGATAAGCCCCACTCTTCTTTTTACTTCATCAATGTGTTTTATAATTTCTCTCATACGAAGATTATGCCCAACTTAATCAAAAAAATCACTTATTATAAATAATAAATTCTATATATTCTTATTGAATATCCATTAATAGATTCTTCGACTTCGTTACGCTCCGCTCAGAATCTAAATTGTCATTTCGACCGTAGTGGAGAAATCTCTATCCAATATTGACAAAATCTCAAAAGTAAAATATACTTAAACTATAGATTTTATTGAAGAGGCTTGTATGCAAAAAAAGACGATATTGATAATTGACGACGACGTATATATCGGAGATATGTTGCAAGAATTACTAGAAAAAAATAATTATGAGGTCGCAAGAGCCTATTCAGGCACGGAAGCGCTGTACGTAATTCAAAACGCGCGTCCCGACTTGATATTGCTAGATTTAATGTTGCCGGGATTGAGCGGCGAACAACTCTTGCCCAAGATACAGAACGTACCTGTCATAGTAGTAAGCGCCAAAGTAGATATTGACAACAAAGTCGACCTACTACTTTCCGGCGCAGTAGATTACGTGACCAAGCCCTTTGACATCAAAGAACTGCTTGCGAGAATAAGCGTACATCTTCGTGAAAGTGCGCGTAGAAACGATATACTCAAATATGAAGACATATCTATAGATTTGTCAAACTACGGCGTAAGCGTAAACGATAAGTCGCTCAAACTCACCAAGACGGAATTTGCAATACTCTATACTCTTATGCAAAATCCCGAAAAAGTCTTTTCCAAAGACGCTATAATGACGCAGATCGAAGACCTTACGCCCGACTGCGAGGAGAGTTCGCTGCGCACTCATATTGCCAACTTGCGCGCAAAACTCAAGACTGCCAGTGACAAAGATTACGTTCAAGCGGTATGGGGAATTGGATATAAATTAAAATCTTAACAAAATATTGACGTTTTTTTATAAATTCCTTGATTTATATACGATAATATAAAGGTACAAAATCAAAGGAGCATAATATGGAATATTGTTTGACAGTGGACGGCTTGTCCAAAAAATACCGCAAGTATCTAGCGCTCGACGGAGTAACAATGCGTGTACCTCAAGGCGCAATATACGGACTTGTAGGAAAAAACGGCGCAGGTAAGACCACGTTGATACGCATCATATGCGGCCTTCAAGCGCCTACAATAGGCACTTATTCAATATTCGGCGCGCCATATAATAGCAAAGAGATTTATAGCGCTCGCAGACGAATGGGCGGGATTGTCGAATCCCCCGCGCTATACGGTAATATGAGCGCCAAAGACAATCTCAAACATCAATTTATGTTGCTTGGCAAGCCGTCGTTTGACGGAATTGACGGACTTTTGGAGATGGTTGACCTCAAAGATACCGGCAAAAAACCTGTCCGCAACTTTTCTCTAGGTATGCGCCAACGACTTAGCATTGCAATGGCTCTCGCATCTGATCCCGACTTCGTCGTGCTTGACGAGCCTATCAACGGACTTGACCCGCAAGGCATAGTGGAAATAAGGGAAATCATAATCAAACTCAATAAAGAACGCAACATTACTTTTTTGATCTCAAGTCATATTCTTGACGAACTTTCCAAAATAGCCACACACTATGGCTTTATTGACAAAGGCAAAATACTCAAAGAAATCACCAAAGACCAACTTGAAGACAACCTCAAAAAGCGTATCGTATTTAAAGTCGACACCGCCGTTGAACTTTGCTCTGCGCTTGACGAAACCAATTTGCAATACAAACTCACTTCCCCCACAGAAGGCGAACTGTATGGCGAAATAAGTATATCGGCATTGAGTGATATTCTCAAAAGCCGTGGCATTACGCTCATCAGAGTAAATGAAAAGGACGAGACGTTGGAATCATATTATATCAATCTTCTGGGAGGCGAGGTCAATGATTAAACTACTCCGAGCCAACCTTACAAGAATTTTCAAGAGCGTCACTTTCTGGATAATCTTCTCGCTTTATATTTTGTATTCGGTTTTTTTACCGGTAATACTTCATTCTGTCTTTGACGATCAGTCTCTTGCAGAAACAAGTACGGAGAGTATATTGGCTCTTGGGTATGGCATAGTCGGTTTTCCAGTGCAAGGCGTGCTTATTGCGATTATGTGTTGTATCATCTTTGGGCTTGACTTCCAAAACGGAACTTTGAGAAACAAGATTATTTTTGGACATTCAAGAAGCCGTATATATACCGCCGACTTTTTGACGATAAGTATAATTTCGCTTGCAATGAACGCTGTATATTTACTTGCTTTCTTAATGATATCTCTGCCGTTGTTTGGAAAATTTACTATTCCGCCAAAAGATATAATCCTGCTGATCGTTGACGGAACGTTTATGTTGCTTGCCTACTCTGCGACGTATACGTTTGTGGCTTTAGTATGCAAAAATCCTATCGTATCAATAATAATCTCTATTGCATTGTTTGCGTTGGGTATGATACTTATCACCGTCTTTGCCGATATCCTCAACGAAGCGCAATATCTCGTCGTGGTCTCTGACGATCTGATAGTCCCTGATATGCCAAGCAAATCGCTTATAGGCTTTTCAGAATTTATGCTTGACTTCTTCCCAAGCGGGCAAAGTTTTCAAATTGCCAACAACAATATTTTCAAATGGCAAATGCCGTTGTACTCGCTTATTGTAATAGGCGTGACAAACGGCGCAGGCATAACGATATTTAATAAAGTTAATATCAAGTGACACAACCTCCTAAAATTGCGTTGCGTAAGTCTTGCGAATGACCTACGCAACGCGCACACCATCATTGAAATTAAAGGAGCAATTACAATGCTAAAACTACTACGCAGTAATCTTACAAGAATAATAAAGAGCCCTACGTTTTGGATATGCTCCGCCATATATCTCATATACGGCATTATCATTGCAATTTGTGGAATAGTAGACCAGATATTGGGCAACGAACTATTATACAATGTAGGCTTTTGCGGAAGTCCGCTTACCGGTTATTTAATATTGACTTTTATAAGCATTATCATAGGAGCGGATTTTAACAACAAAACGATACACAACAAAATTCTTATCGGTCATTCAAAGAGCAAAATCTATTTATCCAATGTATTAGCATTTTCTATCTGCGCGATAGTTCTCAACTTGGTATTTTTGTGCATTACTATTCCAACTTCGCGCAGTATCGCAGTGATTTGTTTAATTGATGCTATTTTCAATGAGCGAAGTTATGATTTAATAGCCAAAATTATCTTTTTGACTGTATTATATAATATTGTGTCAGTGACTTTCTACGTATCATTGTATACGCTGATAATAATGAATATCAAAAACACCGTTGCGTCTATTATTTGCGGAGTAGCATTAAATATTGTTGCTATATTTTTTACGTGGGGCTTTTTGGCTTGCTCCAATGAAGAATGGTTTGGTTGGATTTATATTCTTATGTATATGTACCCTGTAGGTCTTGACGCTTTGATTGCCAACGGCGATATAATAATGCTTGGTGCAGAGTCTCCGCTATTTTTTATATTCACTACGGCGTTATTGGTAATTTTGATTGCCATTACCACGAAGATAGGCATAGCAATATTCAATAAGTCTAATATAAAGTAAAGAGGAGATTGAGGAATATGGAAATATTTTTGACAATTTTAAGTTTGGCGCTTGCCATAGTTTGTGTAATACTGATTGCAAAAATACTCATAATGAAAAAAGCGACAAAAGAGATAAAAGAACAATTCTCAAAGTTGATTCAAGGCAACACCAACGCTTTGATAAATATATCCTGTTCTGACAAAGATATATCTGCTCTCGCCTGTTCCTTAAATGCAAAGATAAGCGAGTTGAGAGAAAAAGAACTGACGTATATCAACGGAGATAAAGAACTTAAATCTGCGATTACCAATGTCGCCCACGATATCCGCACTCCTCTCACTGCGATATGCGGCTACGTAGATATGTTGAAAGACGAAAGTGACCACTCCAAGATAGATAAATACCTTGCCATAATATCCCAAAGAGCAACTGCGCTTAAAACGCTTTCGGAAGAACTCTTTAAATATTCAGTTGCCACAAATACAAATCCGGAAAAAACTCCAGAACCCGAAAAAATCGACGTCAACAGTCTGCTGCAAGAAACGCTATTCTCTTTCTATACCAAGTTTTGCGAAAGAGGCATTGTCCCCAAAATCTCCGCTTGCGAAAGCGCCGTGCTTCGTGTAACCAACAAAAACTCGCTCATAAGAATATTCTCAAATATAATAGAAAACGCAATCAAGTACAGCGACGGCGACTTCTCCGTAAATATACAAGAAGACGGTATAATAAGATTTTCCAATACCGCACACAATCTCAACAACGTCGACGTAGCCAAACTCTTTGACAGATTTTTTACAGTAGAAAACGGCAAATACTCAACAGGACTAGGACTGTCTATAGCCAAACAACTTACAAAGCAGTTGGGCGGCGATATCTCTGCCGAATATAATAACAATGCGTTGACGATAGTATTGAAAATTTAATAGGTCTTACATCAATTCTTTGATTTCAGAGAATTGATTCAATTGTTAAATAAACTTGCCGATTTCGGCGATTTCTCTTACAATTTTATAAGTATTCTTCGATTTCGGCGAATTAATTTGATTAAACTGGCTATAAAAAACAAGTCCGATATATTATCGAACTTGCTTGGTATAAATTTATGAGGATAAAATTATAAAAGCGGATCTCCTCTGTTGATTTTGTCAAGGTCGTCTTCTTTTATAAACTTAACTCCATTATCATAAGTACGCCAATAATATCCCAATTCATCTCTATATCTATCAAAATACTGTCTATACGTAGCAGAATCGGGATCGTAGTCTTGACTTTTCTCAACAAATTTCAACTGCGCTTCCCTGACGGAATCTTGAACAATCACAATCTTTTCCTCTTCATCTGACTTGCTACTGCCCGAACTTCTCCCTTTACTTTTCCCAATACCTAATGCGTGCTCCAAAATAAAGTTTACTGCTGACAGTACGTAATGCTTATCCGTGAATAAATATACCACCCAATCTATCAACTTGATAAGCATCAATATCAAAAATACAGCAATAAAAGGTATGATAAATGCTGGATATGACGCATAGAATACTATCTTTGCCGCAGTATCAAACTCCCCGCGACTAAATCCAATTGCTATATGGCTTAAAAATCCAAGTATAAAGAAGAACACAACTCCTATTATCACCAAATCTGTCAAAGAGTCTTCTGTGATCCCCAATGCGCCGATTATTGCAAACACAGGTATTACCAATATCGACAAAACAAACAAAATCCAACTTACTACTTTCATTTCTTCCTCCATTTAACTGGGCTTATTACCCTTGATTAAAGTCATTATATTCTAATTATAATTAGAAGTCAAGTATTTTTCTCTAATTATTGTTAAAATATTTTTATATGAAAGAATTTGATAGAAAGGTATTTGGAGAAAGACTAAAATCTTTACGCGCCGAAAAAAACGTCGGTCAAAATTTACTCGCAAAAGATTTAAACTTGAGCAATGCATCTATCAGTTATTGGGAAACAGGAAAACAAGAGCCTTGCGCTGAGGCTATTTTTAAACTTGCGCAATATTTTGACGTGTCCACCGATTACCTTTTGGGGCTAACGGACGATTAGATTTCAAAAATTTTTAAATGATTTAAATGTATAAAAAGTATCTTACACGTTACTCGTATGTTCTGTAAGTAGAATAAATATTAATTCTCTACTATTCCCAACAAATAATCGGCAGATACATTAAATTCCTTGCAAATATTCATAATATAAATTGTATCAGGCAATCTTTTATCATTCTCCCAAAGAGATATACTGTCTTGCGTAGGGCCAATCCGGACTGCAAATTCTGTTTGTGACAAATTACGGTCTAATCTTAAATCTTTAATTCTCTTGCCTATACTCATCATATTGATATTATATTGTATTTTGTCGTAAAAAACTTGCATTACGACAAATTGTCGTAATGCACTTCCGCCAATAGTGGTCTTCGCAAATATGTGAAAAATACTAGAACTAAACCCAAATGAAATTATAAAAAAGAAAGACGATTAAATTTTGAAATATCTTTGATTTTTGCTTGTTGGCTTATCAGGCTCGGTCATTCCCACAAGCCCTGCGTCAATTGCAGGATACAGATAGTTCTTTCTAAAACTATCTTTTGATTTTAGATTAAGTTTTTCCATAAGTTCTTTTGCCGATTGCGGATAACTATCTATCACTTCAAGCAACGAGGCAATTTGATTATTGATATGATTAAAATGATTAGTCGTATCTTTGACAATGTCTTTAATTGCTTTATTGATAACGTCCAACATAAATATAATAAAACTATTTGATTTACCTTGGCTAGTGGACGATAAAATTGCCTTATAATACTCTTCTTGATTATCTTTGATAATACTCTCTATAGGTATCCAAGCAAATATATCTTTCCAACTTGCAAGCAACGCTGTCTGCCAAAGTCTACCTGTTCTGCCATTACCGTCTCTAAAAGGATGGATAAATTCAAATTCATAATGAAATACGCTTGATTTGATCAGCATATTGACTTTCGCGGTCTTAACCCATTCAAAAAGTTGATTAAGCAACGTAGGTACGATATCAGCCGAAGGCGCTATATGAATTACTTCTCCGTCTCCGTTATACACACCTACTTGTCCTGTTCTAAGTTGTCCTGCTTCTCCTACAAGATCTTTCATCATTACGCCGTGTACCTTGAGTAAATCTTTAATTTTGTAAGGATCAACTTCTTTTAGTATCTTATACGCCTCGTTAGCATTTTTGACTGCCAGTATATCTTCTTGCGGTCCTATTACTCTTTTACCGTCGATTACGTCCGTGACTTGTTCAATCGACAACGTATTATTTTCTATTGCAAGTGAAGAATGAATAGATTTGATTCTGCTCACTCTGCGCAGTCTAGGGAGTTTTTCAAGTCCGTTAACGCCGTTCAATTGCCCAAGCGTTTCCATAATTTGAGCAACCAAGTCTAACATTTCGTCTGTTAAGTCATAAGGCGGTATATATTTATCCATATAATCAGTATAAATATTATAAACAAAAAAGTCAATTATCTTACACGTTATCTTACACGTTATCTTGTATGTTAAATTTCGTCAAGTGTAGTTGATAGGTCTCAATCCACAATTAAATATAAATTGTTTTTTCCAACTAAATAATTTAAAAAATATTCTTTGACTGCAAACTTACACTTTAAACGAGCCATTCTAAGCAAAGCGAAAAGAAGTCAAAGAATCCACTAAAATTGTTTTTTGCTTAAATTGGATATGATATCATAATCTGCGGGCGCCCACTCTATACTCATAAGGTCTTTTGGCAAAAGCCATTTGGCGTCGATATGTTCGTTAAGGGAATAGCATTCTGATAAAGGTTGACAAAGATACGTATGCAAATTGACTATCACGTCGTCGTATTCATAGGTCACGGACATAAACTCCTCGCCCACCTCAATATCGTAATTCATCTCTTCAAGAAGTTCTCTTTTGAGCGCTTGCTTGGGAGTTTCGCCCTGCTCTATTTTCCCGCCCGGAAACTCAAACTTAAACGCTACGGCTTTGTTTTTATTCTCTCCGCGCTTGACGGCTAAGATTCTTCCATATTTGACGATAATTGCGCCCACTACTTGCAAAGTTTTTTTCATATCATTTAACCTATATACTTATATATGTCCTTATTGGCAGTATCAACAGAATTGATAACCACACACTGTTGGGTGTTTAGGCAGATGAACAGCCAATAAAAAGAGAGATTTTTCGTTGAATGGCGGTTCGGCGAGCCGAGTCGTACTTGATGTACGATGAGCGTGAGACGGAGTGCCAGTCGGCGGAAAAGATACTTTTTAGTGCTGTTCAGCCTGACTAAACACCCAACTAGCATACTTTGCGCTGACGTTGGCGTCCTTGCAATACTTATCTGCGCCGATTTGCTTTGCGTATTCTTCTGTCAGCACGGCTCCGCCGACCATAACTTTGCAATTCGGGCAATGCTCTTTGAGAAGTCGCACAGTCTCCTGCATATTCTCCACAGTCGTAGTCATAAGCGCCGACAGTCCGCAAAGTTTGATATCGTTGTCTCTCACAGCCTCAACGACTGTCATAGGCGGCACGTTTTTGCCAAGATCAAGCACCTTGTATCCATAATTTTCAAGCACAGTCTTGACGATATTCTTGCCGATATCGTGCACGTCGCCTTTGACTGTGGCAAGTACAATCTTGCCTTTCTCGGTATTTGTACCGGCAGGCAGATTTTTCTTAACGACGTCAAAACAAGCCTTAGCGCAGTCTGCCGACGCGATAAGTTGCGGCAAGAAAATCTTTCCCTTTTCATAATTATCTCCCACCTTATTTAAAGCAGGTATCAAATAATCGTCAATGACTTGCAAAGCGTTGTGAGTTTTGAGCAATTCTGCCGTCAATGCGCTTGCTCTGTCAAGTCCCTTTTCTATGCAATAAAATATATCTTTTTCTCCGCCTGCGCCGTCGCTCTTTGCGGTATCTTTTTTGACGATCTGCGTACCCACGTAATCTGCGTACTTAGCGGTATACGCCATACAGTTCTTATCCTTGCAAGTCAGCACGTTGAAAGCGTCGACCGCCTGCATATTCTCTGGGATATTTGGATTGAGTATCGGCAAATCTAGACCTGCCCGCATTGCCATAGTCAAAAACGCCGTGTTGATAATCTGTCTTGCGGGAAGTCCAAAAGAAATATTAGACACGCCTAGCACCGTCTTGATATTATATTTTCTCTTGAGTATCTCTATTGCTTTGAGAGTGTTCACAGCCTGCTCCGGCTCTGCGCTTACTGTCAGCGTAAGACAGTCTATATACACGTCCTCTTCTCTTATGCCAAAACTCTTTGCTCTCTCTATTATCTTCTCGGCAAGACGGATTCGCTCTTCAACCGTCTTTGGTATGCCGTTTTCGTCAATAGTCAAGCCTACGACGCTTGCGCCGTACTTTGCTACGATTGGCAAAATCGTTGACAAAGACTTCTCTTCGGCGTTGACGGAATTGACTATAGGTTTGCCGTTGTAATATCTCAAAGCGCTCTCAATCGCCTCAGGCTTTCCGCAGTCGATTTGCAGCGGCGCATCCGTAAGGCTTTGGATATACTTTACCATCTCAGTGAGCATTTGTTTTTCGTCAATTTGCGGAAGTCCTGCGTTGACGTCCAATATCTCTGCGCCTGCCTCGACTTGCTCTATAGTCTGATTTGCGATATAATCAAAATCCCTGTCGATAAGCGCCTGTTTCATAGCCTTTTTGCCGGTTGGATTTATTCTTTCGCCAATGACCTTTACGCCGTCAATATACACGACTTTTGTTGAACTGCACACCGCCGTATTATATTTTCTGTTTCGCTTACCAATCTTTTTAGATTTGCGAAGTTCGTCAAGTTTTGCAATATACTCTGGAGTAGTGCCGCAGCAGCCGCCAAGAATGCTCACGCCCATATCGACGTACTTTTCGTATAAACTTGCAAATTCTTCAGCAGTCACAGGATAGTTCATTTCGCTGTCGGGGAGCCCCGCATTGGCTTGAATGATCACAGGCAAGTCGGTATTGTCGACAAGTCTTTGCATAATCGGCAAGAGTTGCTCAGGCCCCAACGAACAGTTGATACCCAAAGCGTCCGCCCAGGCGCTTGCAGTAATGGCAAACGCCTCTACGCTACATCCTGTAAAAGTACGTCCGCTCTCGTCAAAAGTCATACTTGCAATGACAGGCAAATCGCAGTTTTCCTTGACTGCAAGCAATGCCGCTTTGAGTTCGTACAAATCGCTCATAGTCTCAATGATTATTAAGTCTGCTCCGTCTTTTCCCGCAATTACCTGCTCTTTAAAAAGATCGTACGCCTCGTCAAAAGTCATACTGCCAAGCGGCTCTATGAGCGCGCCTGTCGGACCTAAATCCAACGCCACGAGTTTATCTCCCGCAGCCTTTCTTGCAATCTCAACACCTGCCTTGATAAGTCTGTCTACTTCCTCTTTACTTCCCAACTTTTTGCGATTTGCGCCAAATGTATTCGCCGAAATAACGTCGCTGCCGCTGTCGGCGTATTCTTTGCAAACGGAATAAATCAACTGCGGATTTTCCACGTTGAGTCTTTCAGGTATTGCTCCGCCTTCAAGTCCTCTCTTTTGAAGTTGAGTACCCAAAGCGCCGTCAAACAATACTATTGAATTTTTGATAAGGTCGTTGAATTTCATACAGTTCCTTTTTACTGAGTTATCATTGAATTTATTTCGTCATTTCTACCATAGCCTCTATCTTATCATCTCGACAGCAGCCTCTGTTTGTCATTTCGATTGCAACATATATTCCGTCATTTCGACCGCAACGCAGTGAAGTGGAGAAATCTCATCCTTTTCTATATGCGCAACCCACGTTGCCGCAATTTTCGCATTTGCCTGCGCACCTTCTTGATTGCGTTTTATCTACTGCGCTTTCCTTTATGCCGATAATAGCCGTAACAGACTTCTGCGGCGTCATCATAAAACTGTCTTCGTTGATAAACACGCCAATGCGCTTTTGCATCTCAAGCAACCTGACAAAGTCCTTTTGTTGCGACAGCGGAAAGTCGCCGTATCCGCAAGAAAATCTCCAAGTCAACTGCTTGGCATTTTGTCTTTGAAGTTCTTCGCACAAGTCGTCGCAATAACTCTCTATTGCGCATATGCTTGCGCTGTCGACCATCACGCCCAGCAAGGGATTTTCATTCATCAACTTGTTGACAGTTTTTTCTATCTCAAATCCCACCGTTGCGCCGAGAATATAGACCTCGTTGCAATCCTCAAGATGACTTGCAATATCATTTCCCTGCAAGGTCATATTTGCGCCTTTGAGAGACAGCGGCTCTTTGACTAGCGAATACTTCTTGATTACACTTCTTGGAGTAATCTTTTCAAGACAAATGGATATAGCAAGGTCTATATTGCGTTCTATATTCTCGCCGTACTGCTGACCTCTATATCCAAGATATCTCAAAAGTTCGCTCTTCTCTATCTTCATAAATGCACGCTTATTTCACGCCGTTGAGTTTGTCGATTATTGGTTTGATATTTTCAGTAATTCTTCTTGCGACGTAGGCGTTGTTCATAATATAAAGGTGTATGCCGTCCACACCGCTTGAGAGCAAGTCGACGATTTGGTCGGTAGCGTACGCGATACCCGCCTCCATAAGCGCCTCTGGGTCGTCAGCAAACTTGCTATACATACGCGAAATCTTTGCAGGAAGTTTTGCCGCCGTTGTCTTGACTATTCCGCCGAATTGCGACGCTCTTACAAGCGGCATAATGCCCGCTTGAATAGGAACGTCAATACCTGCCAAGCGCACCATATCAAGATATTTGAGATAATCGTCGTTGTCAAAGAAGAGTTGCGAATTGAGGTGCGACACGCCTTTGTCAACCTTGATTTTAAGATTGCGAATATCTTCAACAATATTTGCGCTTTCGGGGTGTCCTTCGGGATAGCAAGCGCCTGCCACGTCCATATCGCTGTTTTGCTTGATAAATTCCGTCAACTGGCTTGCGTACTGAAAGTCGCTCTTGACTTCGCCCTCTATTCTGTCGCCTCGCAAAGCAAGCACGTTTTGCACGCCTATATCCACAAGTCCCTGCAAAGCATTTGCTACTTCTTGCTTAGTGGAATTTATGCAAGTGAGGTGCGCAAGAGGCTCAATGCCGTATTCGTCTTTGACGATTTGAGCAATCTCTTTTGTGCGGGAGTTCTTGCTGCCGCCCGCGCTGTAAGTGATAGAAATATAATCAGGACTGACGTCCTTGAGTTCTGACAGTGTCTTATATATCTTACTTATGTCGTCATTTACCTTTGGGGGGAAAATCTCAAAGGAATATACGACTTTTTTTTGTTTAAACAACTCGCTTATCTTCATATTGTGTCTCCAAATCTCTCATTTGAACTAATTTTAGCACAAATCAACAAAATACACTACTTTTTGAATATATTTTATTTAAAATTTTAATTAGGGAAAATGCCCCTGCGGCAATGCCAAAATGACGCAATTTTATTGACAAATATATTAAGGGGATATATTATATATATAATAATTTATATAATTTTGGAGAGGCTATGGATTTTAAAGGCATCGAACAAAAGTGGCAAAAGAAATGGACTGATACCAAACTCTATTCCTTTGATAAGTCAAAAATCAAAGACAAATATTACGTATTGGAGATGTTCTCCTACCCTTCGGGCGCAAAACTTCACGCAGGTCATTGGTACAACTACGGACCGTCAGACAGTTACGCTCGCTTTATGAGAATGAACGGCAAAGAGGTATTCCAGCCTATGGGCTTTGACGCCTTTGGATTACCTGCGGAAAATTACGCAATCAAGTCGGGTATCCACCCTCAAGACAGCACGCTCAAAAACATAGACACAATGGAAAAACAACTCAAGGCTATGGGCGCGTCGTTCGATTGGGACTATGAGATAAAGACCTGTATGCCTGATTACTATAAGTGGACGCAGTGGATATTCTTGCAACTATACAAGAACGGACTTGCGTATCGCAAAGAGGCGCCTGTCAACTGGTGCCCTTCTTGCAACACCGTGCTTGCCAACGAGCAAGTCGTCGACGGCGCTTGCGAGAGATGTCAGACTACTGTCATAAGAAAAAACCTTACGCAGTGGTTCTTCAAAATAACCAAGTATGCCGAAGAACTTTTGCAAGGTCTTGACACGATAGATTGGCCGGAAAAGACTAAGGCTATGCAACGCAACTGGATAGGCAAATCCACAGGCGGCGAGATAGAATTCAAGTGCGAGAGCGGAGATACCTTCAGCGTATTTACCACGAGAGCCGACACGGTATTCGGCGTATCATACGTCATACTTGCCCCCGAGCATCCGCTTGTAGATAAAATCACTACCCAAGAGCAACTCGCTCAAGTAAAAGCCTATAAAGAAAATTGCGCAAAGATATCCGAGATTGACAGAATGTCGACCACGAGAGAAAAGACAGGCGCATTCACAGGCGCATACTGTATCAATCCAGTCAACGGCGAAAGAGTGCCTATCTGGATAGGCGATTACGTACTCTACTCCTACGGCACAGGCGCAGTAATGGGCGTTGCGGCGCACGACGAAAGAGACTATGACTTTGCAAAGAAATTTGGCTTGCAGATACGCAGAGTTATCAAGTCCAAAGACGGCTCTGACGACACTCTTCCCTATTGCGAATACGGCGTGATATGCAACACCAATACGCAATTTGACGGAATGACTTCAGAAGAAGGCAAAGTTGCGATAGTCAAATGGCTTGAGGGCAAAAAGCAAGGACAACTCAAGACCAACTACAGACTGCGCGACTGGCTTATCTCACGTCAAAGATATTGGGGCGCGCCGATACCTATAGTATATTGCGACAAGTGCGGAGAAGTAGCCGTACCTGAAAAGGATCTGCCGGTATCACTCCCCTACAACGTGGAATTCAAGCCCAACGGCAAGTCTCCTCTTGCAAGTTGCGAAGAATTTATGAATACGACCTGCCCCAAGTGCGGCGGCAAGGCGAGAAGAGACCCCGACACAATGGACACCTTCGTATGCTCGAGTTGGTATTATTTGAGATACCCCGACGCTCACAACGACAAGATGGCATTTGACCCAGAGATTATCAACAAAATGCTGCCTGTCGACAAGTATATCGGCGGCGCAGAACACGCTTGTATGCACTTGCTGTACGCGCGTTTCTTCACAAAGGCTTTGAGAGATATGGGCTACCTCAAATTCGACGAGCCTTTCAAGTCGCTGGTGCATCAAGGCACTATACTCGGTCCCGACGGCTTTAAGATGTCCAAGTCAAGAGGCAATATAATATCCCCTGACGACTATGTCAGCAAATTCGGCTCCGACGCATTCAGACTGTACCTTATGTTTGGTTTCAGTTATATTGAGGGCGGTCCTTGGAGCGCAAACGGTATGGAATCTATCGTCAAATTCCTTGAGAGAGTAGAAAGAATCGTCGACAAAGCCATATCGCTTAACAACAAGAACGAGAATATGGGCGCTAATGAAAAGGCTCTCAATTACACCCGCAACTACACTATCAAGCGAGTAAGCGAAGATATGAAAGCCTTCTCTTTCAACACTGCTGTCGCAAGAATTATGGAGTACGTCAACGACTTGTATAAATATGACAACTTAGGCGGCGAGAAAAACGCAAGTTTCTTCAAGGCCTGCATAAGCGACTTGATTTTGTTGCTCGCTCCCCTCGTACCGCATATTGCCGAAGAACTCAACGAGAAGATGGGCGGTAAATACTCCGTATTTGATATGACCTACCCTGTATGCGACGAAAAGGCTCTAATCAAGGACGAGTACGAACTTGCTGTGCAAGTCAACAGCCGTATGAAAGCAAAGATAGTCGTGCCAAGCGACGCCGACAACAAGGCGATAGAAAATATCGCAATGCAAAACGATGCGATAAAGAGCGCAATAGATAATATGCAAGTCGTCAAAGTAATCGTAATACCCAAGAGACTTGTCAATATAGTCTGCAAATAAATTATTAGTGGCTAAAATTAAGTAAGCGTGAGAAAAATTGCTAGCAAGGTTATCGCTCTTACTAAATATAAAAGAATAAAATTTTAGAGGTTTGAATTAAGTGAACGTGAGCGAAATTGCGTAAGCGATTTACGTGATAAGGAGAATACGCATTGCAGGCGTACTGTACGTACGTCAAAATGCGTAGACGAACTTAGCGCATAAATCGATAGCAAGATTGCCACGAGAAATTAATGAGAACCTCGGAGGAAATATGTTAGATCTTAAGTTTGTATGTGAAAACATTGAAGAAGTAAAACAAAGATTGGCTCACAGGAGCGGCAAGTTTGACCTTGAAGGTCTTGGAGAACTTGCAGGCGAAAGAAAAGCCCTCATTCAAGACGGCGAAACAAAGAAAGCAACCAAGAACGCAGTATCCAAACTTATCCCCTCTCTCAAGGGCGACGAAAAGGCTGCGAAGATTGCCGAAATGAAAGAACTCGGCGAGGATATAAAAGCCATTGACGCAAGGCTCAACGAAGTGGAAAGCAAAATCAGTGAGATTATGGTGACTATCCCCAACTTGCCCAACAAGGAAGTGCCTGTCGGCAGCGACAGTGACGACAACGTTGAAGTGAGAAGATGGGGCGAGCCTACCAAATTTGACTTCCAGCCCAAAGCGCATTGGGATATAGCCGAAGAAAAAGACTTGTGCGATTGGCCCAGAGCAAGCAAGATATCCGGCGCAAGATTTACCGTATACAAAGGTCTTGGCGCAAGACTCGAGAGAGCAATCTACAACTTTATGTTGGATACCCACACCGCAAACGGCTATACAGAAGTGTTTCCGCCTTTTATGGTCAACAAAAACGCTATGATAGGCACAGGACAACTTCCCAAGTTTGCTGAAGATATGTATTACGTCAACAACGAGGGACAGGATTTCTATCTCGTTCCAACTGCAGAAGTACCTGTGACCAACCTGCACAGAGACGAGATACTCCCCTACGACGCTTTGCCTATCAAGTATTGCGCTTATACCGCTTGTTTTAGAGGCGAGGCAGGCAGCGCAGGCAGAGATACGAGAGGTCTTATCCGTCAGCACCAATTCAACAAGGTCGAACTTGTCAAATTCACTACACCTGAGACGAGTTATGCAGAACTTGAGCATTTGACAAACTCCGCCGAAAAGATATTGCAACTTCTAGGCATACCTTACAGAGTAGTTTGCCTCTGCACAGGCGATTTAGGTTTTGGCTCGGCAAAGACTTACGACATCGAAGTGTGGATGCCATCTTACAACAGATACGTAGAGATTTCGTCCTGCTCGGACTATGAAGACTTCCAAGCAAGACGCGCAAGCATAAGATACAGAGACAAGGACGGCAAAGTCAAACTCGTCCACACTCTCAACGGCAGCGGTCTTGCAGTGGGCAGAACTACCGCCGCAATTCTTGAAAACTTCCAGCAAGCAGACGGAAGTATCGTAATACCCGAAGTATTGAGAAAGTATATGGGTGTCGACAAAATTCAATAATATATGAAGAGCGCTCTCCTCAAAAGATCCAATAGACTTGAGCCAAAGTCTTCCCAAAGAATTTGGGAGTTGGATTTTTTGCGGGGAGTTTGCGTTTTGTTGATGGTCTTTGACCATTTTATGTACGACATTGCCGACCTATTTAACAAGGCTTGGATAGCCACCGGCAAAGAAAGCGTAATCCAAATCGTATATCTTGCGCAAGAATATATAAATAGTTCTCTCTTGCGCTCCACCACCCAACATATTGTCGTGTGGATATTTGCTCTTCTGTGCGGCATATCCTGCTCTTTTTCTCGCAGTAATCTCAAAAGGGGCGTACAGGCGTGCATTATCGCAGGTATAATAACTATCGTGTCGTATTATATGGGCGCTGCCATAAAGTTTGGCATATTGCATATGTTTGCATTTTCAATATTGCTGTGGTGGCTGATAGACACGGTTTGCTGTCATAAAAAAATGATCACCGCAGGCGTATGTATGTTTGTCGGAATTATGATAATCACTATGAACGAAGGCTTTATGGCGACTTATCAAGAAAATATGCAAGCCTTTGCCACTGACAACAAACTGTATTTTATAGGCAATTTTATGATAGGCGCAAGAGGATTTTATTCAGGAGACTATTATCCGATATTCCCCACCACCGGATATATGATGATAGGCGCCGCGCTTGGCGTGCTGATATATCCCAAGAAAAAATCTCTCCTGCCTTACCTTGGCAAATACGATTGGTACAAGCCCTTTGCATTTTGGGGCAAGATAGCGATATGGGTCTACGCCTTGCACCAAGTCGTCGTAGTCGTCTTACTTGCAATCATAAGTTTTATTTTCATCACACCGGGCAACTTCGTAGTAATCTAACTCACTATTTAGATTACTAGTTATTCTGTCATTTCGAGCACAGTCGAGAAATCTAATCCGCTTAATAAGTACTGACAAAATGGAGCATTGCGACATTTTCGTTTGGTTGCTAGGTTAAAACCAGTACAGCATTACAGTTTATATTCATCATCAAACACATAAGCGGTTTTTAATTCGGTATACCCTTTCTTTTTTAATTTTTTGGATTGCTTTTTTAAATAATCAAATTCAACTACAGAATCCAAATTATATCCAAAATCACTCAGCATTTTCGTATAGTATTTTGATTTATCATTTATTATAAGCAAAATTGCATAATCATCTTCGTCATATCCATAATTATGACATATTGCATTGCAGTCTTCAATATCATAATATACTCTATCCAATGATTTAAAAGTTGTTTTATATTCTTCTATATCAAATGTATCTTCGCTACCTTCAAAAAAAGAAAGCCTGTCCAGCCAATCTCTTATTTCATAAATCAAAAGCGCTTTTAATGATTCCTCATATTTTAACTTACATCCACCGCTTATTATCCAATTATAAGCATTTGCCCAACACGCAAGACACCTGTATTCCATATCCTTTCTTTTATATTTTTCTATTGCTAAGACTATTCTATCAACATTATAATATTTTTCAAAAGGATTATCCAAATCATATTCTTGTTCATCTATTTTTCCATTAAACTGCTTGAGTTCTTCAAACGAACATTCCACGTTGCATATTTTTTCAAATAATATTTTATTGTACATTTTTATACCCTCCATTCTAATATTTCCTATATACATTCTAACGCAATCAATGGAAAAAATAACGTAGCAACAATATTATATTCTTTGCTAAAAATGCGTATATCGCACAATTATTCGTATTTTGAGCACAACTGTCCACAATTATGGACAATCTGTCTCCCTTTGCCCACTCCTACGCTCTTTCAAAACCGCAAATCTCAAGCGCAGTAGAGAGATCAAATCCTGTCATTTTGACCAAAGCATAGCGTAATGGAGAAATCTCATACCAATAAAAAACTTGCCCTCCCCTTGAGGGGAGAGGTAGGGGGGAGGTGTAAATATAACTTGTCATTTCGACTGTAGCAAAGCGTAATGGAGAAATCTTATCAGTATAAGATTCTTCGACTGCACTTCGTTTCGCTCAGAATGACGCGTTGAATGTGTTACTCTCGCTTTAAACGAGTCACCCTGAGCCTAGTCGAAGGGTCTATTATCTGTTATCTATTCCCTTACTTGGTGTGTACATCTTGTACACACCAAGTAAACATAACTCCGCTTGCTCACACTTTCTTAGGTATATAATACCCTCCCCTATACGTACTCCAATCTATACGCGGGTGGTCATTATCTATTATTGGACAGCCGAAATGCTCAGGCGGCGGTACGCCTAGACTTTTTGAGGCGTCTTCTATTGAGGCAAACTCTTGCCAAGCATCTATGCTTGCTTGCGTATTTGTCATCACTCTGTGCGCGCAGAGCAACTTGCCGTCGACGACTTTGGCAAGCACTCTGCCGTTTACCGTATATTTAAAGAATACGTCTTTGGGAATGTCTATCTTAGGTTTTGCTACTCTTGGCATACTATTCTCCTTTTAGAGCGTATCTGCCGTCTAGATACTCCTGTCCTATCACTTGAATGTCATAGACAAGTCCTCTCTCCTTATAGTTCGCATAATACTGCGGATATACCCACAGCGTCGGATGAGTAACTGCGCCCTTTACATCTTCGTTGACAAAGGTTTCGTCAGTAATGATACCCGAAATATCTCCTTCAATAATTATGTCCTTTAGTTTGAAGTTATTGTATACGGCGCGGTCGTCCAGAAAACGTATATTTGGCGGCAACCTCAGCGTTTCTATGTCCGTGTTTGCAATGCACTGCGCAAGAAGATATTCCATACTGTTGGGGAGAATAATTTTGCGCAATCCCCTTACGGAATTTATTGCAAACGTATTGAGAGCCATACAACCGTCCATTACGACGAGCGTATCAGTCTGATCTAATTTTGGCGCAAAAAACAAAATAAACTCGTCTTGGGTCTTTGCATACAGATACCCATTAGCGCTTATGACGTAAGGGTGATTTTGTGGAAAGTACAGTCCCAACACGTTGGGATTGTTCAATATACCCTCAAAATACTCAAGATTGTTGCCCAGATGAAGACGCGACTCATACGGCACGCCACATCCGTTTTCCAAAATAGCATTTACTTTATGTCCCTCGTAATACTCAGGAAGATAAATTTGCGAGCGCGTATATCTGCCAAAAGAATAGACAGTTCCGTCGTATATAACTACGTCGTCCGTCATATAGTTGAGAGCCAATTCCATAGACTCTTGCACTGTATCGTTATCCATATCCCATATTGATTCCGTTGCAGGATTGTACCATCCGCCCACGAGGACGCAATTATTGGGCAAAGTATACTGCGGCTGCGTCAACTTTGAGCCTGCCGTAACCCATTGTTCTTCAAGCAGTTTTCCATTGTCATAAAATTTGACTTTGCACCACTTATATTTAGCAACCATATCGAGTATCTGCTCGCCAAACTTACTCATTGCCTCGTCTATTATATCTTGATGAATATTTTTAAGTTCTTCAAGTTGTTTAAGCACTTCAGTGAATACGTTGGGAGTGTCGTTGAGATCTTTTTCCAATACGCAAAGAGAGCCCTCTACGTCAAAGGCTTTACAATTCTTGCTAATACTCTTAAAAACTATAGAATTATCGTCGGGATCGTAGCCAGTGAGTTGCATATCCACGTGACCTCTAAATTCCGTGAGATTGTTGGGCACGGCAAAAGATATACCGTCACTATAGTTGAGTATCGGCGAAATGTATTGCGCCTTAGGAATACTCTTGCTGTTGTAACAAATAAATTCAAGACAATAATTATATCTCTCGGCGTCCGGCGCAGTCGACGTAATCACTATCGTGTCGGACAGCGAATTATTCTGTGCCAGCGTATAACTGCGATACGCCTCAAGCAAGCCTGAATCGCTGTGATATTTGTACTTTAAAATCATATATTCTCCATTCTTGGGGGGAAAGAGCGAAGACACTTTTATATTAAGTCCTAAACGTAAGAAGTCAAGGCTTTTGTGACAGCGTTTATACTTATTAAAATGATTTTTATTTATTAGCGATACAAAAGCCGTCACCGCGGTGTAGTAATTGATGAAAGCATATAGATGCTACTTAAACAAAATTTAAGGAAGGAACAACTATGAAACGCTATAATATCTTTTTCATCTCAATTATTTTGATTTGTTTATTGACCGTATCTGCGCTTTTTTGCGCTTGCAGTGACAAAGATAACGAAAGTGATAATACTCCTGAAAAAGACTTTGAATTCAAATATTACGAATTTGGCGCAAGACTTGTCAATTATGCGACTATTATAAAATCTGTTGACGATTTATCGGCTTTTTTCAACGACGAATCTTCCCCAATATATAGAAAAGAAGATAAATATGCGGATATATACAACCAAAAAACTTTAGAACTATTTCAAGACTACGACAAGAAGTTTTTCCAAAACAAATCGCTTGTTATTATCTTTAGAGTAAGAACGTGCCTGGGATTGGAAAGCGATATCAAAGATTATGAAATCATAGATAATTCATTAAACGTCACCATAACAATAATAAGAGAAAGCAATTACGACTACGCTACTGCTATGACAATGCATATGTGTTTATTGGAATTTGACAAACAAAAATTATCAAGCGTAACGCAAATCAACGTCAAGGAAATCGAAGAAATAATTTAATGATCACTGCGTACTCAATCTAAATACCACGACGCTAGAATCGTCTTTCAATCCCATTGCTTTGGCTTGGTTGATTATCTCATCACAAATCTGCTGAGGATTGAGCGTCGCAAGCGTAGTGACTATATGCTTGATGCCGGCAAGCGTAAGCGTATCCATTATGCCGTCGCTGAACATCACCACCATTTCTCCTACTGAGAGAAGTTGACGGTTGACTTGCGGAGTTGCCTCTTCCACTATGCCGAGTGGCAACGCCTTGCTGTCTATTATTTGCACGCTGTCAAGTCTTTTGATTACGCTCTGCACACCGCCTTGCTTTATAAAGTCGGCAGTGCCTAGTTCAAGATCAACGACGCACATATCAAGAGCGTTAAAGTTGTCTTTGGAAATGACTGAAAGCAATCTGTTGACGAGTTTTAAAGAATTGACGTTGTCAAATCCCGCCCTATAATAAGAACTGACCATATTTAGCGCCCGCTGACTGCCCTCTCTTGCGTCGACGCCGCTGCCCATTCCGTCGCACAATGCGATAAGCACTTTGTCGTGCTTGAGTTTGGTTACGATATAGGTATCTCCAGACGCAGGCGAATCCGGCTTGGTGCAAGTCGCCGTAGCGTAAGTCACATTGTATTTAGGCGTATTGACGAAGGTCATACAATATCTGCCGTCAATGGTCTTTTTTTCTTCCTTTAGTTGCATTTGCGTATTGGTAAGTTTGGACAGCACCTGCAGCAGCGCTTTCTTTTCCCTGTCTCTTTCTCTGACGATAAGCGAAATCGTGTGCTTACCGTTTTTGACGATTGACATAACGTCGCTGCATACGATATTGTTATATCCCAACTCTTCGACTATTCTCTCGTCAAGTTTATCGTCAATATTCACTGCGCTTTTTACTTCTTCGCCAAGTTCCGAAAGAAACTCGCATACGCCCATAAGTTGAGAGGATATGAGATTTTGATCTACTTCCAACTCTCTGCCCGAATTGTATCTCACGTCATAAGACAACGCCGTCTGATTGCAAGTGGCAAGCAAAGACGGAAGTTGAATACACTTTGACGATATGACGGTGGGCAAATCCTCTATAGTGACTTTGCCCGACGTAAGCACCGTACGCACGACGCCTTCAAGCGCCTGCGACAACTCCATACCCATCATACCTTGACAGTATTCCCTGTTGATACAGTTGCCGCACGTCTTGAGCATAACCTCTTCGGCAAGCGCAGGAGCGGCTTGCATAGGCGGAGCGTAACGCACGACGTTTTGAGAATATACCTGCGACATCTCGCCGAATACTCCTGACACTGTGGACAGACGGCTTGCAAGGTCGCGCCTAGTTCTGTTGACGAGTTCTCTTGCGCTTTCTCTGCCATCTCCAAACTTAAATGACGGCAGTTTTGCCATAACCTTGTCAGTAAGCGCCGTCATAATGAGAATGCCTACTGCAAATCCAATTAGGTTGAGCCAATACACTCCCTTAAAGGCGTTGAAATATATCCCGCATATAATATGCATCATCACAGCCGCCGAAGACGCCACCCACTTGTTGACGACAAAGACGTACGCCGCAAAGAAAATAAGCATAACGGCGCCTGTCAAAGCAAGATTAATGCTCGGAAGGCATCCGCCGAGAGCAATAGCGCCTATGATTACAGCGCCCTGCGAAAAAGAAAAGTTGCGGAATAGATAAGGTATCGCAAGTCCCAATGCGAGATAGTAAATATTAAAGCCGTATATATCAAGAGAATAGACGCCGCTGGCTATGACAGCCAAAAAGACAAATCCCCCCACCCTTTCGTCGACGCTCAACTTTCTGCCAATGCCTCGCACGCATACGGCGTAGCATATCACGCAGAAAAGCATAGACACAACTACTTGCGACACAAGATAGACGATGAAGTCAACCGTCGCAGTCACTTTGAAGTCAAGCACCGCAAGGGGCAGCAGACACAACACGCAATAGCATATAAGCGCGCGCAACCTCATAGGTCTTGCAAACAAATAATGGAGATACTTGGCAACCAACAAAATTATTACAGGCGCAACGGCGTAAAAAATACCAAAAAGCGAATGGTCAAATATGAGACATATCGCAAGATAGCACGGACAAATCACGCCCACGCTAAATCTGCAATAAAACAACGCTACCAACAAAGGCAATGCATAGCCCCTGTAATCGCCCACTATTTGCGCTCTTTGGCACAATACCGTAAGCAGCGCAACCAAAACATAACTCTTGACGTACTTCAATGCCGTGTTGACTTTCATATCTCCACGATAACGCATACTTGACGGCGAATTATAAAAAGTCTTGCAATATCAATGCCTTTTTTGTCAAAAACATTCTCTATGCGAACTCAAAAGCCTCTCTTTGTCAAATCTTCGCAAATAGAAATATAAAATTCGTGAATCTTTTGTCTTTTCTTTTTGCTCGTCATAAAGTCGATTATCTGGCTGTGCGAAACCGACTCGTCAAGGCAATTGCCCTTATACTCGCCCCACTTGGACGATTCCACGCTTACAACTCCGTCAGATTGTTTGTTTTTTTCCACGTTTTGAATGATTCTGAGAGGAATACCCAAGACAAAGTCGTCACGGCTGCGTTTCATAATTGCCGAATAACTTTGCGAATATACGGATTTGCAAATCACAGCGTTGTTATACTCGCTTGCGGGTATCTCCTTGAGTTGACGCAGCACTTCAAGAGCATTGGGATTCTTGTCTCCAAAAATCCTGTACCAAAAGTTTAACCAAAACGCCACGAATTTCAACAGCCATTTTGGAAGAGAAGACAACTTTGTGGCAAGTCTAGATCCCTTGTGCGGCGAACAAATCGTCGTCAATGACGCAACGCTATCTTGCATATCCAGCCGCTCTATCATATATCTGGCGTCAAGACCGCCCTTAGAATGCGCAATGATGTTTACCTTGTCCACGTTGTGCAAGGTCAGTATATTTTGTATTTGTTCTTTTAATTGCAAAGCGTTGCCGTCAATCGTGCCAAACCCATCTGTATTAGATGTATATACGACATAACCGGCATCTTTCAAGGCTTTTTCTATTTGACCGAAAGCCTTAAAGTATTTAAAGTCTTTTACTACTATTCCGTGCGCCAACAATATAGGATATTTGCTCATAGTATTCCCTTTTTGTTACGTCTGATTTAATAGACGTCAATGCAAGTTTATTTTTTACGTCAAAACCCTCTATCTGCCAAGTCTTGACAAAGCGAAAGATAAAATTCATATATCTTTTGTTTTTTCTTTTTGCCCACCATAAAGTCAATTATTTGGCGGTGCGACACAGGCGTATCAGTGCAATGTCCTTTATATTCTCCCCACTGAGACGACTCGTGAGGCACTGCTCCGTCGCACTGACCGCCGTCAATTTTTTTCATTAACGAAAACGGTATTCCCAAGAGTATATCGTCGCTGTATTTATCCATTCTCAACGAATAACTTTGGGAGTATACTGATTTGCATACGACTTCATTTGAGTATTCCTCGTTGGGAATTTCTTGAAGACTTCGCAATACTTCAAGAGAATTGGGATTTTTGTCTCCCAAAATTTTATAAAGTACGTTTAGACAAAATGTAAAGGGCTTTATTAAACATTTGGGATAAGAATAGAATCTCGTAGCGAGCCTTGTGCCTTTGTGCGGAGCGGATATGGTGGTAAGCGAGGCAACGCATTTTTCCATATCGAGTTTTTCTATCAAATGCCTTGCGTCAAGTCCGCCTTTTGAATATGCGATTATATTGACTTTTTCCGCGCATCTCTTTTGAAGTAAAATCTCGATTTGCTCTTTCAATTGCAAAGCGTTGTTTTCCACAGTGCCAAAACTGTCGGTACGCGCCGTATAGACGTCGTAGCCGGCATTTTTCAACACCTTTTCTATTCCTCCGAATGCTTTGAAATATTTCATCTCTTTGACGAATATTCCATACACCAGAACAATTGGAAATTTGCTTGCCATAAACTCCTTATAAATAAAGCCCGCGCAAACACGGACTTTATAAAATTTAATTATTGCTTGGTTGTATTGTTGCTCTAATTCTGCGGATACCTGCCGAAGACGACTGCTCTTTCTCCAGCGTGAAGTGTCCGAGTTGTCCTGTACGCTCAGCGTGCGGTCCGCCGCATATCTGCAAATCCACGTCGCCTATCTGATATACCTTGACTATTTCGCCATAGCGAGAGCCAAATACTCCGACAGCATTTTTCTCTCTTGCCTCTTCAATAGGCATTTCCATACACACGACAGGAATATCTCTTGCTATAGCCTCGTTGACTTTGTCTTCGACTGCTTGCTTTTCTTCAGCCGTCAACGGACGGGGGAAGTTGAAGTCAAATCTCAATCTTTCAGGAGTGATATTGCTGCCCTTTTGCTGTATGCCCTCGTCGCCAAGAACTTTTTTAAGGCTTGCAAGCAACAAGTGCGTTGCCGTATGCAAAAACGTCGTCATCTCGCTGCTGTCCGCAAGACCGCCCTTGAACTTCTGTTCTGCGCCCTGTTGCGACTTTTTGATATGCTCTTCTTGTGCGAGTTTATATCCCTCAATATCCACGCCAAAGCCTTTTTCTTTGCAAATCTCCACAGTCATCTCAATTGGAAAACCGTAGGTATCGTAGAGCCTAAACGCCGTCTTGCCGTTGAGGGTATCTCCCTTGACAAATTGAAGTACCTTGTCAAGTTGTTTGATACCGTCTTCCAACGTCTTGGAGAACTTGTCGATTTCCTTTTCAAGTTCGTCATATATCTTTTGACTGTTGAGTTTCAATTCCTCATACACGTCCTTGTATTGCTCAACGTACAACTTTGCAATGCCCACCAAATCTTGCGGAGCAATATTGAGTTGACGAGCAAATCTAACGCTTCTGCGAATAAGTCTGCGCAGTACGTAGCCTTGATCGACGTTGGACGGCACGACACCTCTCTCGTCGCCAAGTAAGAACGTAGCCGTACGTATATGGTCGGCAATGATGCGCATTGCTCTGGTATCTTCTTCATTCTCGCCGTACTTCTTGCCTGCAAGAGAGCCTATCTTAGCGATAGCGCCTGCAAACAAGTCTGTCTCATACACCGACTTAAAGCCGTTGAGCATACATATAGTGCGCTCCAATCCCATACCTGTGTCGACGTTGCGCTGCGACAACTTCTCAAACTTGCCTTCAGCGTTGCGGTTGAACTCCATAAACACGTTGTTCCAAATCTCCACCCACTTTCCGCAGTCGCAACTTGGGTCGCAATGCTCTCCGCAAGCCTCCTTGCCTGTGTCTATAAATATTTCGGTATCGCTTCCGCAAGGGCCGGTAGCGCCTGCGTACCACCAGTTGTTTGCCTTAGGAAGATAGAATATCCTCTCTCTTGGTATTCCAAGACTAGCCCAAGTGTCGGCAGCCTCTTCGTCTCGAGGGCAATCCTCGTCGCCTGCAAATACCGTTACTGCGATTTTCTCAACTGGTATCTCCAATACCTTTGTCAAAAACTCAAACGAAAAGTTGATGGATTCTTTTCTGAAATAATCTCCCAGCGACCAGTTGCCAAGCATCTCAAAAAATGTGCAGTGCGTAGCGTCGCCCACTTCGTCAATATCTCCGGTACGCACACACTTCTGCACGTCGCAAAGTCTCTTGCCACTTGGGTGCTTTTGTCCCAAAAGATAAGGCACAAGCGGATGCATACCTGCCGTCGTAAAAAGCACTGACGGATCATTCTCAGGTATCAATGACGCAGACGGAATAATCTTGTGTCCCTTCTCCTCAAAAAATCTCAAATATTTTTCTCTCAATTCGTATGATTTAATCTCTTTCATAACGTACCTTCTTGAATTTTTTACAACTCTATTATATATAATGCAACCTTAAATAGCAACTGATTTCTAACAAAAATCACCCTCTTGATTAGCAAGAAAAGATATCGCAAATAACATAATAACACACCTAATAAATTTCCCCTCTCGTTTGGCGAGAAGGGAGTGGCGACAATTTTCACGAGTAAGAATGTTTTCTATACGATGAAAACGAACGCTGGCGTACTTGCTGTACGTCAAGTGAGTTTGAAGACGTAGAGGAAGCATTATTGCCGTGTAAAGTGCGACACCTCCCTTCGAACCAAACGCTTTAATCCGTTCTCAATGCAATCACTGGATCTTTCTTTGCTGCGGCTCTTGACGGCACAATACCGGCAATAGACGTCAAGACGATACTCAACACGACCATAAGAAGCGCGTGCAACGGATGCAGCATACAAATACCTGTGATCGTTGGCTCTATGGCAGTAATGATAAGGTTGATAGGTATGCTCAAAATATACGTCACAAGCACGCCTATTGCGCCTGCCGCCAAGCCTATGATAAAGGTCTCAGCGTTGAAGATATTAGATACGTCTCGCTTTCTTGCGCCAAGCGAACGCAGTATACCAATCTCCTTTGTGCGCTCCACTACTGACACGTAAGTGATTATGCCTATCATTATTGACGAAACGACAAGCGATACCGACGAGAAACATACCAACGCAATGGTAATGATATTTATGATTTGACTTATCATATTTATCATAATCGCTGCGCTGTCGGTATATTTGACTTGCGCCTTTCTAGCCTCGGCGTTTTCGTTGTGCATATTATTCCAAGCGTCGAGATCTTTGATTATCAAATCTTTGTTGTCAAAGTCGCTGGCATAAATGCTTATTGCGCTTGGCGTTGAACTTACGCCTATCATTTGCGCAACGACTTTTTCCGTCATTGCGGTAGACGCGCCGTTGATGATGTTCATAATGTTATTCAAATCGAGATTTGAAAAATCAATGCTTGACGTATCGTATTTATCGCCTGTGAGAGGATTATAATCCACCTCTTGACGGAATTTAGCAATTTCGCTGTCAACAGCGTCAGTTCTCATAAGCGCCGTCAAATCTTGAGTATATGCCACACCGGGATATATCGGCGAATATTCCTTTCCCTCTTTAGGACGAATTATACCAACTATCTCAGCCTTATATACGTTGGGATCGCCGTTGTTATACATTTCTCTGATTGCTTGCCCCGATCTTTCTGCAAAATAGGTATTACCTGTATTTTCATTTACCGCCTTGACGTATTTTGCCTTTGAGTTGGGGATAAGGAAAGATACCGGCTCTTTATTTCTTCCGTTGCCCAAAATTTGATCAAAGTCAAAATCTCCTGACATTGCGGCGTTGCCTGCAAGCCCCATACCCTCAAGATAAATCGACACAAGCGAATTGGTTTTGTCTACGACAAGCACGAGTTCAGTTGCCTTAGTGGGATATCTGCCGCCAATAACGTCAAAATTACTCTCGATATATTTTTGATCGCCCACGAGTTCTTGCCAATTGACGGTCTTGAAGTTTGCGCCTATCATCTTGCCTACGTCGTCGTTTTTCTTGTTGAAGACAGAATATGAATATCCGTAATTATAATATACGCTATCAACGAGTGAATTTTCTTGCCATCCCGCCTTCTTTTCGTCAAAATAAGTCATATACTCTTCGCTCAAATCATTTTCGTGGATCATATTGCCAAGCAAACTCAACAAGTTGTAAGAATAGACTTTTTGATTTGCAGGATATTTCTCTTTATCAGGATTGAGTACCTGCATATAAGTCCCCATCAGACTTTCCATACTCGTCGCGCTTGAAGTAATTGCTATAGGATAACCTGACAACATAGTCTTTTGCATATTGCCTATATATGACGAAAATCCGTTGGATATCGCAAGCACCAACGCCACGCCGATTATACCTATAGAGCCGGCAAACGCCGTCATAAAAGTTCTGCCCTTTTTCGTCATAAGGTTGGTGAATGACAATTTGATTGCCGACGCAAAAGACATAGAAGTCTTTTTCAGCAAGTTCTTGCGCTGTCTTTTTGCCTTATGCTTAGAGAAATCTATCTTTGCGATCTTTACTTTCTTTTTCTTCTTGCCTTCGCCGTCTTGATCGACGCCCTCTTGCTCTGCCACGCTGTCAAGTTTTCTCTCGGCGTTATCCTGCTCGCTATCTTCGTCAGTCGTCAAAGTCTGCTCCAGGCTTTCTTCACTCTTGCTCGCCGCATTTTCTTTTTCTGAAGAATATGGATTGGTATCGTCGACTACAAGTCCGTCCTTAAACCTAACGATACGGTTGGAGTATTGCTCAGCAAGTTCAGGGTTATGCGTAACCATAATAATGAGTTTGTTGTATGAGATCTCTTTGAGAATCTCCATAATCTGAACGCTGGTGTTGGAATCGAGCGCGCCGGTAGGCTCGTCTGCAAGAATAATGCTGGGATTGTTGATAAGCGCTCTGGCAATAGAAACTCTCTGCATCTGACCGCCGGAGAGTTGATTGGGCTTTTTATGTATGTGTTCGCCCAAACCCACGTCCTCAAGCGCTTTTACTGCGCGTTGACGTCTCTCTTGCTTGCTTACGCCTGCGAGCAAAAGCGCCATCTCCACGTTGGTGAGAATATCTACGTGAGATATGAGATTGTAACTTTGAAAAATAAAACCTATTCTGATGTTTCTATAAGAATCCCAATCAACGTCTGAATAGTGCTTGGTGGAAATTCCGTCTACCGACATATCGCCGTCAGTATATCTGTCAAGACCGCCAATAATGTTGAGCAAAGTAGTCTTACCGCAACCCGACGGACCCAATATGGATACGAATTCGCTTGGTCTAAACTCCAAGTCCACGCCTTTGAGCGCCGGAACAGTGTCTCCGCCATTCAAAACGTAGTCCTTTTTTATATTTGTCAACTTAAGCATACTTCCACCTCTATCTCTAGCCTATGTATTATATTTTTCACAAAAAATTTGTGTGATAAACCTTTGTTCCCTATATTTCCCTATTTTGTCATCCCGAGTGCTTCTACGTTACCTAGATCAATTTTAATGTCACCTCGAGCGTAGTCGAGAGGTCTCTATCCTTTTTGTTGCAAATCGCAAAGCGCTCCTATTCTATTTGGAGTTTATTTTAAGTTTAATATTTTTAATTTACAAAATCAAGACCTTTGTGCGCGTTTTGTTAAAATTTTATGTAATATTTACATAAGCGCTTTTAATGTAAAATTTACGTATAAAGCCAATAAAACGCAACCCATCTGAGTTGCGTTTTACGGCTTAAAATCTTATTACTTTGCTGAAGCCTTCTTGCCTTTTGCTGTCGGCGGCAACAAGTCCCAGTCTGGGAAGCCTTTGGCAAATCCCGATATGTCTTCTATGAAGAAATCCTCTTCTTCCTCTTGGACGTTAAATTGAGATTCAAGATCCGTATCCGCATCCAGTCCCACGTCTTCTCCGAGAATATCGTCAAGCGTAAGGTCATCTTGCGTATCCAATACTTCGTCTTCCATATTCAAATCACTCATTTCTACCCTCCTCTGCTATCTCAAGCGAAAGCACGTCTCTGTCTTCTTCTGCAAAAAATGCGTCCACTTCGTTGTTGAGCGCAGCGCGTTCTATCACTGCCGTCTCCAGCACCTTATTGGCATCTGCCAACCGTTCTGCATACTTATTCTTTATATACTTTTTCTTTTTGCTCATTTTGACAAATTGCACTACCGCAACTATTGCAAAAATCACTGCGGAAATTATTCCGACAACCATAAAACTACCGCGCACTGCAACGCCTACTATGAACATTACTACTGCAAGTACGGCAAACGCTATTGCCGCTATCGGCTTTACTTTGGAAAGATCGGTTTTGCAAAATTCCGAATTCTTTGCCTCGACTGCGCTCTTCATTTGGCTCATATTTTCGCCATTTCTGGTTTTCATCTTTGCGCCGCCGATATTCAACGTAATTTCTTCGGGATAGAACTCGGCTTTTTCGTTGACGTACTCTTTATAAGACTGCTTAATATAATTAGACATCAATCTTACCGACGTCTTGCGAATTGACGCAGGCGTAGAACTGTCTACTATCGCGTTAGAAAGTCTATCCGCCAAATTGACGTGACCGTCTTCAACGAATTCGGCATCGAGTATAGCCTGTACTTTTGCCTCATTGCCCTTATGCTCTTTGATAAGGCTCATCTCTCTTTCTTCTTTTCTGAGCGGGGCTTCTTCTTCCTCATACTGTTTGACAAGCGTCTCAAGATTGTCGTCGATTGCTTCGATAAGTTTTTTTCTGTCCACGTGTTTTGACAGGATATTGTCAAATGCTTTTGTAATTCTTGCTCTGCAACGAATACGCGACACGAAGTCGTATATTGCGCCGTATTCCTCGCATACTCCGTCGGCAGAAAGCGCAACTACGCCATTCAACTGCTTTTCTTTCATAGCGTCAAATCTGGCTTTCCACTTGGATATCTGCTGTCCCTTGAAGTCGCTGTTCTCATTGAGTTCAGCCATCCATCTGTCCACGCTTTGCGTACATCTATCTTCTTTGTCTTCGCCGAAAATACCGTTGGCGTAAGCGTCTATGTATGCAAGAATACTTTCCTTCATATTGTTTGGATTTTGCATATTGAAGTATCTTTGCAACCAAATAAACGACGCCGTGACCTTACCCGCTCTTCTTGAAATCAACGCCATTACGAGAGACGTACACTCGTCGTTTCTCTTTATAGCCTCCGCAAGCGCTCTTTCAGCCAACGCCTTATCGTTTGCCATCCACGCCGTTACAGCAATAAGACAGGGCGCAAGCCAATATCTCGGACAGGCAAGCATCAACTCCTCGCTGCACTGCGAGATAGTCTTTTCCTTTACAAGCGACAAATCGCTCGCCTGCAATATTCCCAACATATTGTCTCTCACCTTTTGGTGATTTCCGAACTTCTTATCGAGTTCCTGTCTAATTCTGACGATCTCGGTAATTGCTCTTTGCAAAGCCGCAGCCGCTCTTTGTTCTCTGACCATTGTCTCAAACTCTTCCCTGAGATCTCTCAGTTCTTCCAGCGACGTAGCGACCATTCTTTTAGTATCTTCGACTTCGTTCGTAACTCCGGCGATCTTGTGTTCCAAAGAATTGACCGCTCTGATTATCGGCGATAAGTCTATACTAACCGTTTCACTCATTCCTCCTAATCTCCTTATAATATTTATTTATCCAAAAACCGCTAAAAGCCGTTTTTAAATTTCTTCATTCGCTCGCTCTCCGATTGGTAGATCTTGTTGAGAGCGCTCATCTTCGCCTTATATGCCTTAACAAATTTTTCTTTGTTTACTGAGTTGGATATTGCCTCAAATATCTCCCCTATATCCACGCAAAAGCCGTCTATGAAATTTTTCATAAGACTTATCATTCCGTAATTTTCCTTTCTCTCCGGCGAATCTACGTTGTCCGTCAACGCCTTGTATAGCGCAAACATAGTCTTGGGAGTATCATACTCGCTTGCCAGTCGGATATAGTTTTCCTTCAGTTTGCTATCCAGCCAAGACGAGCCCACCCTCTTGCCTATCGCAAAAGGCAAATACCCTTCGACAAAACTCTCAACGGTAGTTTTATTGCCTGAGGACATAGCAAACCTTATTACTTCACTCTCGCAGTCCGCCAAATACGGCAATGACAGCCTTGTGATTGTCAAAAGTTGATTGAGTTCGTTCCTCTCCAAAGTTCCCGCCACGTTTGACGAAAAGAAAACCTTTAGCGCGTCTTTATATTTCGTCTCCGCCATAAAGCATCTGTTGAATGACGTAATAAACAAGCCTATTGCATTATCGGGGACGTACGCCAAAACTTCTTCGGCATATCTCACCGCGCCTTTGATATCCTTTTCTTTAAAGTACTTTACAGCAAGATCCATATCGTTGCGCACGATATCCGACCCCATTATGTCGTCTCTGGTAAGAAAAACCTGACTTCCGCAATACTCGCAATATCCAAATTTCTTTTCGATATCTATTTTGACAGACTGACCGCAAGGACACATTGCCACTTGAACTTTCATTCACACTTCTCCTTTCCCACGCTCTTCCGTAATTATGACTTAGCGGCTTTTATCAAAGCGTTACGCTTCTTTAGGCAATTGCTTGCAGACTTGATATTTTGCAAAAGAACTTCGGCGGATGCGCTTTCGATATCGTCTTCCAACACCTCAATCAAAGACTTGAGTTTTCGCTCTTCTTTTGTGATTTCGCTATTGTCTCCGCTCATAGGGTCAGAATACGCAATATCGTCAAGAAGTTTTTTCAAAGCGTCTTTGACTTGCGCGTCGTTCGTTCTGTCAAGCAAAAGTTCGCAACTCGTCTTGACGTGATTGATATAGTTGACTTTGTTTTGGACTTCTTTTCTATTTGTTTTGATTTGTCTTGTACCCAAGAAAACGAGTATCTCGAATATTATCAATACGATAAACAATATTACGTCGATTATTACAAATACCGTTGCGTTTTGTTTATCCACCGCCATTGCGATTATATTGACGACAAGATTTATTACGGCGTATACTGCCACGATGAGCAAGTTAGGAACTAGTTCGTTGAATATCTTGCCCTTGCCAAGTTTTGACGACGCTATAGCGCCCGTCACCAAAAGAAAGCCTGCCGTAATAAAGCCGTAGCCAACCCAAAAAGACGTGTTTTTCTCTTTTACGCTACTGCCCACGATTGCAAATACCAAGATATTGAAAACTACCAAAACCAATATAGGTATCAATGCCAATAAAGATCTAGAATTTTTATTTTTTGCCATTTATCAGCCCTCCGTCTTATGCCCGCACGACGGACAGAATCTCATTCCGTCGGCAATTTCCGTACCGCACTCTATGCAGAATTTCTTTGCAGGAGCCGCGACTTTAGTTCCGCACGACGGACAGAACTTTGCTCCGGCAACGACGCTTGAGCCGCAAGACGGACAAGAATTTCCGCCCGCCGGCTGTTGCTGCGCTTGCGATTGAGCGTTCATTTGCCCTACGGTATTTTGCGCAATATTGCCCATACTCATTCCCATAGGCATACCCATACCGGCGCCCATACCAAAGCCCATTCCCGCGCCCATCATAGTTCCTGCCATACCTTGATTGCTCGCAGCCCTTTTCATTACGTCAAAGTTCTGTTCTTGCTGATATGTATATCCCTCTACGGCGCGCGTTATTGCTCTGTTTTTCGCGTCCTTGAGCGGCTTAAGATCCTCTTGCGGAACGGACAACGTCTCCCAATCGAATTTCAAGATCTCAATTCCGTATTCAGCAAAAACCTCGTTGAGCATACCCATTACTTCGCGGGAATAACTCTTGATTTCCGTAGTCGCCTGCAAGAATGATATTTTGTTTTTATTCATTATTCTGCCAAGCGCGTCTTTGATGTTCATAATGATGGAAGAACGCAAAAATTGTGTCAAATCATTGCGGGTATAGACGCCTCTCGTACCCACAAGTTTTGTTAAAAACTTTCTTGAGTCTTTGATTTGCGCTCCGCAAGTTCCGCTTGCTCCCACGTTGACTATGATTCCGTATACAGGATCTTCCGTCTGCAAAGACGGCGCTCCCCACTTCATATCCACTTGATATACTTTGTTGACAAAATATACTTCGCAATGGAAAGGCGTCTTGCCGTCCGTAGGTATGTTGACCAACTTTTTCAAGAGCGGAATGTTTTCTGTCTTAAGAGTATGTTTTCCCGGTCCGAACAAATCCAGCGCTCTGCCGTCTTTGAAGAAAACAGCCTCCTGCGATTGATGCACAATTAGTTGCGTATGCGTATTAAAATCCTCGGCTTCGTGCTTATAGCAAACCACGTCGTTTGCGCTATCGCTAGATGGATCCCAAACAATGATATCGTATAGTTTCATTTAATACTCTCCTGTATTTAAATTTGTATTATCGTTTAATATTGAATAGCGTATAAAGGTTTTTATTTTTCAATAAATTATTTAAAAATATTTATATTTAAAATCCCCTTATCTCCCACTTACGTTTTTCCAAACCGAACTTGCCTTTAAAAATCAATGCCGTATTGCAATCTAACTTTTACTCTCCTAGCCATTTCGGCTTGCCGCCTATTATCTCGCCTCGTCCCTCTATCCTTTTGACTAGTAGCCTCTGTCATTTCGGCTCGTCTCCTCTGTAATTGCGGCTTGTTATTTTTGTCATTTCGGCTCGTCACTTTTGTCATTTCGACCAAAGCGAAGCGACGTGGAGAAATCTCAACAATTACAAAAAACGTATACTTTTCCTGACCTCAACATATTGACAAAAAATTAAACGTGAATTATAATAAAACTATAAAAAACCGCAGTTTGGCGACGTTGCAAAAAAAGTATACTTTTTTTAGAAAATGAAAAATTTCTTATACGCATTTATTTATATCCAACTCAATTACTCCACAAATTATTGCTAATTGACACAAAAATCAGTGTTATGATATAATTGCACTATGAAAAAACTTATTTCAATCTTTTTGATAATTGCAATCGCAGTGACGCTTGTATCTTGTATGGGACAAGTTATTACCCCAAACGAGCCTTATGATATGAACGACGGAATAGAAAAGAACGAATATAAGGAGATTGCCTTTACAGTTGCGTCTTACAACATAAAAGGCGGTGACGCAACTATTGACTCTATAAAAGAAGCCAACCAAAATATCATTGACGTTGGCGCAGATATTGCAGGACTTCAAGAAGTTGACAACTTCTCCAAAAGAAGCGGAAAAAAAGACTTCCTTGGCATTTTCAAAGAGAGCGTAATGAACAACGTGTCGTATTCTCCCCTGATGCTTCAAGGTTTTGGAGATACTTACGGTATCGCGTCAATTTCCAAAACGCCCTTCTCAAGAACGCACGCATTCAAATTGCCATATCCTTATAAGTATGAAAAAAGTAATGTGGAAAAACGTATTATCTCGCGTTCGCTCGTTACTATTGACGGAGTGCAAATTGCATTTTACAATACGCATCTTGCGTATGAAGAAGTCACAATGTCCGACGGAAGAAGTCTGCGAGCGGCGCAAATGCAGTTTATCCTAGGACTTTTAGAGAGCGACCCCTGTCCTTATAAGATTGTCACTGGAGATTTTAACGTGCTGAATTTCCAAGAATTTGATATAATAACGTACGACGGCAGATACAAAACCGTAAATAACAGCCAAAACAAATTTGATACTTATAGAGGTCACGACGTAGACTTTTTTGCAATAGACAATATCATATACTCCGCCAGTCTCCAACTTCAAGACTGCGCAATGAATGACAGCGACTGTTCCGATCATAATATGCTTTTCGCCACGTTTAAAAATGTTAATCCTAACGCTTGATAACCATATCTATTGTGGTATAATATAAAGACAATAAACGATAGAGGTTTATAGTGTCTGATTTAACTACAATGCTGAATATCGGCAAAGAAATGGCAAGCAAACTAAAAAGCGTAGATATAAACAGCGCCGAAGAACTAATCGAAATCGGCTCTAAAAATGCGTTCCTCAGATTAAAAACTACGTACCCACAAGTGTGCTTGGTATATCTTTATACTTTAGAGGGCGCAATACAAAATATAGAGTTTAATTGCCTTCCCGAAGCAACAAAAGCAGACTTAAAAAAGTTTAGCGATTCCTTAAAATAGAAGATAATTACGGCATAAATTTCCCAACCAAAGCCTAGCCAGCGTATCGTGTCCCTTTTTCGTTGGATGACAACCGTCCAACGTCTCATACCGTTCTCCCGAACTAGCAAGATCGGCAAGCAAACACTCCTCTTCTTTCACAGCCAATTTGATTGCCTCGTTATATTTCTTGACGTCTTCCAAAAAACTATCTGAAGAAGGGATATTTTCACAGCCTTTTATATACCCGACCGGCACCGTTGCGCACACAATTTTAGCCGACGGATAATTGGCTTTGATTTGCTTTAACATAAGGCGGTATGCTCCGTAAAACTTCAATGGATTATCCTTCTCCTCGATCCCGATTTCCACTTCAAATCCCCTATCGTTTGTTCCCATATAGATTAGAATGATGTCCGGCGCATAATTAGAATGTAAGCCTGAGCATCTTTGCTCACTGCAAGCAGGCTTAACGCCCATACCCACAACGACGCTTCCCGAATAAGCATTATTTACACAAAGTTCTCCTCCCAGGTTGTCTATTACCTGTTTCCACCACATATCGTCTACGCTCGCCAGCCCATTCAAAGTTGCCACTTTGTTTGTATAATACACGTAATAATGAGGCGGATTGTAACCTTCGTATGTAGATATCGAATCCCCAAGTATTGAGATCTTGTAATTGGTTTTACTGCCACTTCCCAAATTGCCCACTTCTAAATTGTTCCTCCGATACTTTATAGTGTTTTACACTATCTACATTCCCATATTCTATATTAACACAGTTGACACTATATTTTCAATATAAAATTTTTATGTTTAAACTATCGCAGTTATCCCACAAAAACGGCAGTCCCAATACCTTGAGACTGCCTTAACGTGTGTAATCTACAAAATCTATCATATATATTTGCCTAGTTACATAATTTCAATATATGATAGATTGAAAATTATAGTTCAATCGTTTCAATCTTAAAATCACAATAATACTCGGCTGTTTTGCCTACAAATTTTAATACGCAATAATCAGGGTCGGTTACGCCTTGCTTATAAAACAGTTTGTCGCCAAAGCGCCAAATCTTGTCTTTCGTCGCTTGGTCATTACAAACTTGCATTTCGCCTGTTATCGAAACGCCTTGATACTTGAATTTTCCACGTTTATAAAAATAGACGCACGCTTTATTATTTGCTAAATACTGTTTTATTTTGTTGGACGAGGTGTTTGTAGAGAAATAAATCTCATTACCGTCTATTTTACGAGGGGCAAGCATCGCCCTTATTATAGGATAACCTTGCTCATTTACTGAAGCAATAAACGCCGTTTTCTGTTCTGATATAAATTGAAAGATTTGTGTTTTATCCATCGTATTTTATCTCCGCTAAATTGAACTTTATCTTTACTTTCTGTTTGGCTTTCTTTTAATACTCAACAGCCTAATAAAATCATTAAATAATGAGGTGTCCGTTGGCTCAAACATTATCCATTTCCCATCGTGGTAAGTGTGGGTATTGTCATATATTTCTTGAACTTCTTTTGAATAGATTTCTTTTTCGGCTTCAAATTTTAACCGCTCGTCTTTACCCAAGACAATCATAAATCCTATGCAATTTTCTCTTGCATACAAGGCGCAAAGCGTTTTACCGCCTTTACGATACTTGTATTCG
Organism: Clostridia bacterium; assembly: GCA_029061605.1. Classification (GTDB taxonomy): domain Bacteria; phylum Bacillota; class Clostridia; order Christensenellales; family UBA3700; genus RACS-045. The sequence goes on from JAIDRT010000008.1 coordinate 47,639, forward strand.
TATTTCCACGCTTTGCCGCCTTTATTCCATAAGCAATCCATATTGTACTTACCGTCAATTAAAGCGCACAAATTATTCCATACTTCATATAAATGTTTACCGACCAAACTCGTCATTTCTTCTGCATTAGGTATCGTATCAAGCATATAAAACCTCCGCTTCTCCGCTAAATTGAAATTTACAGTTTATCACAAATAGACTTGATAAACTCTTCTTTTGCCTTAGTATATGATGCCCTATCGTCAGGCATTTGCTCCGCAATCCTCATTTTTATTTCTTGATATTTCAAAGCCACTTCTAAATGTTCATTCAGATAGTTGCGAAATCCAACAAGCAAATCAAACTCACGTTCGCTCTTATCATAACAATGGATATGTCGAAGTGATAATTGATTATCACCACGCAAAACAAACAAGTGATAGGTTTTGCTCTCGTTCCTTGCCCCGCAATATTCATAGCCTAAATCAGTCAGCGCTTTTATGTCAATTTGCTCAATTGACTTCAAGCGAACGGCAACGTCAAGTATCGGCTTTGCGCATATTGACTTGATTGCCGTACTGCCGACGTGTTGAATATCAAGTAAGTTTTTCGCCCAATGTTCTTTGATTTCTTCTCTAACAGTTAAGAACTCTTGCTCCCATTTGGGATTATGAGGCAGTAGTCTGACCTTATATCTTTCAACGCCTTCCATAATAAATAATACTCCGCTAATTAAAATTTACCATTCACGCCATTCCTCTGTAACGTCTTCAATAACAGCGCTTAAACCACGTTCAACGGCACTGTCTTGAATTATTTGCCAAATTTTTTCACGTGCGTCCGTTTCAATCAAACTATAATCAGTTTCCTCATTCAACTTATTTAAAGCAATAACCACGTTTTTTACTTGTTCCATAATTAATTCATCATTTGAATTTGTAATATCACTCAATTTGTCAAGATAGTCTAAAAGTAAACCTTCACACTTTTGAACGTCTTTTTTTGAATAACCGCAATCTTCATATTTGGACATATAATCAAGCATAGCAGACACAACGTTGTCTTTTAATTGCTCTTTATATAATTGGGTTTTCATAAAGTTTATTACTCCTTAATAATCGTTTATCGTGCAAATAATTGTAGCATATTTACTAAAGAATTGCAAGCGTAGAATCAATTTGGCGCCGTGGCGGGTGCGTTTTTTTAATAAGCATAATTGTCTTTGCTATGCCAGTAATAAACAATATACAAGAAGAAATAATAATTGTTGTAAACATATCCGGAACAAATGCCCTAACCACCCAAAGTGGAGTTGCAAAAAACATTTGTGGCAGTAGCAGAATAAATATCGGCAAGATTAAATGCAACAAAATCAATAAAGATATTTTAACCCACAACCTACCTGTTGTCAGGCGGTTTTTGTAAAGCATAATTAAGCACAAAGGTAGTACCGAAATTGCAAAAACAACAAAATACGCAAGGTCATAAAGGAAATGTCTTAATACGTATTCATTATCATTAATTTGATTTGGTTTATCGCCCATTAGCATAAGTACAATGCTCCAATCAATTCTATCCATCATATCTTTACCTACGAAATAATCGTTTGTATTCACAGCAATAGCAATTCCGATTTGGCTTTCGGGCAAAATGTAAATTGTCGACATTCCCGTTTCAACAAGTCCGCTATGGCGAAGTGCGGGTTGTTTAAGCGGCTCGTTTGTAAGAGTCCAACCCATTCCGTATTTATAAGGTATACTTGCTTGAACTTCCACATTTTCATAAAACATTTTGTTTATGCTTTCGCTTGATATAATACCTTCCCCGCCGCGCATATACATTTGCAGGTATCTTCCTAAATCAGAAGTTGAAGATGAAAGATAACCCGCAGAAGCCGTTATCCACGCATCACCTGATTTAGGAAACTTAGGATTGGTTTTTGTGTTTATTCCAAACCAATTTTCATAAGTTTTTATAAGTCCGTTGTCTTTTGCTTTTTCATATGATGCGGCAGATTTTGACATAGAAAGCGGCTCAAATATGTTTTCTTCAACATAATCTTCATAGGAAAGTCCACTGACGCATTCTATAACTTTGCCGAGAATGGAATAGTTGACGTTTGCGTATTTGTGAACGCCCTGTTTTTCAGTGATTTTATAGTTGCCGAGATTTTGGTGTTCGCCAAGACCGCTTGTATGATTGAGAAGTTGAAGAATACTGATTTTATTACCGTCGGTTGCATTCGGTAAATAATCGGAAAGTTTTGCATTCAAATTGATTTTGCCTTGTTCTACAAGTTGCATAATGCAAAGGGCTGTGAATGATTTGCTGACCGAACCGAGAAGAAACGGCGTATCGGTGCTTTCGCAATCGCCGTAAGTCTTTGAAAGCAATACGTCTTCCTTGTTTACAATGGTAATAGACATTGCAGGAAAATGAGCCTTTGCGCAAGCGTCGGCGAGATACGAATCAATTTCATTATATACGTTGCTTTCGGTTTGCTCAGCAAGCGCAAGCGCTTGGGCTTGATTGAGATTTGCTCCAAAAAAGAAAACTACACCCAAGACAACAACGCAAAACAAAAAGCAAAGAGATTTGATTCTTTTCATTTATATTCTCCAATAAATTCAACTGCTATACCTTGCGTATAGGGTGTCTTACAACGGTTTTAAGTTTTTCTACGGCGCACTTGCGCGGATCGCTCAAATATATCTCGTGATGATAGCGAACGTTCGTAATATCTAACTCATATCCGTTTGCTTTCATATACTCGTGCATAAGCGTGACAGTTTTCGGCTCGTCGTCGTAAGACCCAACGTGCATACATTGAACGCAAACCCCCTCGTCATAGGTTAAGAACTCCACATTTGAAAAGTCTGCTTTTTTCTTGCTTGTCGCTTCTTGCACCGCCCAATCAAACTCGGTTTTTGTTACAAAATCGGGCAAGCGTATAAGCGAAATAAAATTAAACCCATCTTTGTTCGCATAGTCTATCGTATCAGAGCCTTCCTGCCACCAAAAACCTTCAAGCGGCGGAACAACGTATTCAAAATACCCATCGATTTTATGCGAGCCTTTATAACTCATTTTGATAGTAAACGCTATTGCATATAGAAGACCGATTGAGTTCTTATACTCGCCGTTCTCATCGTTGGGATTGCCTTTACCGCGTACCGCTATGTAATTCATTTTTGGTACGACAACGATAGACGGCTTGCTTGCCGGCATATAAAATTCTTTGTATTCTTTCTTATAATCAAATGCCACTTTCTTCCCCCAATTACTGTCTATGTTACCTCGTACTATATCCTACTGCAAAACAAGTCTAAAGTTAATATAATTAATTATCTATCATAAAAATATTTTGCCTAGTTTTATAATTAGGTGTGTGCGACAAAATCTATTGTTACCAGAACTTGAAGATTGGAAATTGCTTAAAAAGTTCTTGGTCATCTTTTGTCTCCTTTTAAATATTATCACAAATTATAAATATTTTCAAGTATATTGCAATATAGTCATACTGCCAAGCATATATGCTTGGCAGTATATTCTAGTTTTTAGTCCCAATTATTGGTGGCTTCACACCGTTCTCATCTCCCCAAACATCATCAAGAATTAAAAGATTGAAATCTAAGTTATTTGGTAATCTAAATATCATCTTAAAATCTGTCTCTGGCAAACTATCACCTCCTTGAAGAGGATCAATATCAAAATATAACCGCCCTTCTTCACCAACTTTTATTGCATTGATTGCTGACGGACCACTAGCCTCTTTATTATTAATTAAACTACTATAAAATTTATTATTATCAAAATAGTTTATTGTTATATTTAATCTTGAATTAGTACATTCAATACTTGGACAATATCTATTTTTAATGTATATGCTCCCACAAAAATGTTTTCTATCTTTAGTAGGACAATTTTGAATATCTTGATTACTTTGGACAACGCCATCGTGGTATTCTATTAGTACGCTTACTGTATAATATACTACTCCGTTGAGTTTAACTTCATACTCTTTGCCATTCTCAAATGGCAATACTCTGTTTACTTCGCCATATAATGTATTTAACTTGTATTGTATTTCACCCAGTATAGCAGGGTCTACGTTCCCACCGCCAGATATTTTATCTAATACCAATTGCATTTGGGTTACTTGAGTTTTTATCTGCGCATCATTTGCAACATTATTTAACAAATCTTTCTGCAACTCAATGACCTTATTCTTTAATTCAATAAACTGCGTGGAGTCGCCTACTGTATCTAGTAATGATATTGTTGTCTCTAATTTCTTGACTCGTCCCTCCAACTCTTTGTATTGATTGCTTAAATCGTTAAATTTATTATTTAACACGTTCATATCATTTCTTAAATCAGAAATATCTTTATCCCCACAACCCATAAAAGTTGCTGTAACTACCGTAAGTATTACTATAATTAGTATTATTGTCGTTATTTTTTTCATTTTATATCCTCCTTATTATAGTATAATATATGGTATCATAGAAATGATAATATTGCAAACAAATTTTGGCTATTTAAGACATTTAATTCCTAAAGTATGATAATGCCTTAAGCGTCTGTCGCAAACTGCCGTCAAATGATATATTATTACTTACGACGCAATTAGTGCCATTTTGTTCTTTCCCATCACTTGCCCCGATAGGGAGAATAAATGAATACTGCATAGGAAGATTTATATCATATCCCAAATCGCCCAACCACTCGCTTTCAAACAATTCTCTACCTTTTCCATAAAGTTCAATAAGTCTATTAGCAAGTTTGTTAGCGCTTTCGACATCATTCAACAATGTTCCCGCGGTATAATCTAACGCATTTTGATCTTCCAAACTAAAATCTCTAACAGTTATTGAAGTACTACTATTAGAGATAGGCTTACCTATAATTTCGCAACTTTCTGATGTGAAATTATAGTCTTTCTCTATGGTTAAATCATAGTATTCACAATTATTTTCATTAATTAATGAAGATACACAAGATCTATTTATTCCATTCAACACAATGCTTTTATCAAACATAAACTTGGGCACACAAATCTTAAAATGCTTAAAACCATTCTCATCAATCTCATACGACTGAAGATCTTTAATATAATAAGTAATGACTTTTTCATCTTCCTGATTAGAAACACTATCTTCAAAATTATAAGTATAATAACTCGTTGATACTTCCGTCACCACCGCCTTACGTTTCTTAGGTTTAGACAATGAGAAAGCATTAGAAGAAGAGATTACTTGAGTAGCGCTTGCTTCTGATACGGAATTTGCGCCAATCTTTGAATAACAACCGCAAATATTATATTGATAAAACTCTCCATCCAAAAGGAAATGCCTCTTATCGTTCATATCGCTGTGGAATATGAGCCTATCTTGCTCGTCGATATATATTACGCTAAGCGTCGACTTTGCAATATTATCCAACACGTCCCAGATTGACTGTCTTTCAAGATAAGGAGATTTGATTTCCATATCAAAGTATTCCAAGTCTACGCCTTCAATGAGCGTGCCGTCATTGTCAATATGCGCCTTAACTTTTTCATAAAGTTCTTCGCTTATGCTGCCTTTTACTTTTAGCAGTTTTTCCATCGCTTCCGTTTGGGTTAACAATTTGTTCTCCAATTGAATAAGCAGATTATCATTGATACTCTCAATGACAGTTTCAATGATGCGATAAAGCGATTCTGACTTTAAATTATTAGATTCGTCTTTTTCAGGGAAAAATCCGTTGTACATCAAACTTTGTAAATCCGTAAGACGATCCACCGCTTGGAATTCTACCCAACTGTTGTCCATAGGTATATCCCATTCGGAAATAAAGTAAGTACCCAATCTATGCTCTTTGCCATCGACGATAATTTGTGGCAATACTCTTTTGCCCATAATAGGTATATCCTTTAAATACCCCAAATCCAATTTCCTATTTTCATTCAAGATTTTTGCCCTAAAACTATTGCTGACAAGTCCGTAATTTACGTCGCCTTCGGAGTTGGGAAGTTGTCGGGTGATTTCCATATCCTGTATTTCGTTGCCGTCGTATATCTCAGTTTGATTGTCATAGCACTTAGAGATCCAACATTGCGTCAAATCTTCGGCATTGAAAAAATCGTCCTCGCATAGTCCTAATTCATTTTCGACGTATTTAGTATAATAAATATATTCGCCGCCAGACACAAATATCCTATGCGCTCTTTTTATAGTAACCGAAATGCCAGAGAATTTCTCATTATATCCAGTTCCCAATTCAAATCTAAGTTCGTGCGACAAAAACGGTTTTTTCAAAACCGCTTCTTTTATGTAATGCTCTTGATTATCTCCTGTTGAGATATATTCCGTTCTTTTGAAATACAATCCCTTGGCAACGTCGACGTCTATTGAATTTCCATCCTCATCAACTGAACTTAGATTTTTCGTAATAAGCGAAAAGTCAATAGTTTTTACCGGCTTTTGCTCTGAATTATATAAAGTATATTCAACTTCACACGGTATCTCTATGGCAAAAGCGCCTGCTGCTTCTCTCTTTGCAATCAGGCAATGCTCCTCTTTATCACAAGGAACATTCGAGCAAACAATTTTTATGTTATATTTTTTGTAGTCGTACTTTATTCCGGCAATAGTCCAGTGCGCTATCCCACGTGAACGAGCAAAAGAATATCTCAGCGTAACTCCATCATCGCCAAGCGTCTTTATATATAATTGTTTTTTGCCAATCAATCTAGCGCCTCTATGAAGTTGTGTACTATTGAGATGGAATATGGGCTCGTCCAAACTCATATCGTTTAACGATATAAGCGCTTTCTTCAAATCATAATCAATCTCTTTCTCATTCTCATTATTCGACGGAAATATCGAAACGCCGTTGTCCTGATCTTCTTTTCCGAATACTATATCTATTCTGCCTTGTAAGGTTCTGATTTGATCTGACATATTATTTCTCCACTAGTTTGATATGCACGTCTTTCCATACAAAACCGCCTTCAATAAAGTATGGCGCGTAAGTAAAGTCTGACAAATACACAGTCTTTGCCATATTTGCTAATTTACTCTCACTTAATACGGTTGAGCCTTTTCCGGCAATTACGTCATTTAACTCCATTTTAATATTTATCTGGAAAAAAGTATGACCCTTATTTTCGAGTAGTTCTTTAATCTCATCAAGATTACTTGAATCCATAATATCCCATATCAATTCAAAACTATCCTTGACGGCAATCATATCGATTATCATAGTACCGTCCATTGCGCGTTGCTCTTTGCATATACGCTCTTTTCCGAATTGTATATCCGAAGGAGTAGGTAAAAACACCTGGTCTCCTCCTGCAATCAAATTACATTTAATACTCTTATACATTCGTACCCACCACCTTTATATTGGAATGTTTCTTTTGTTCGTTATATAATTTGGGCAACAAAATTCTTGCAAGTTTTTGCCCATCGACGTTCAAAACTACTTCTGAATTGCCTTTACCTCGGTTAGAACCGCCACCGTTATTTAGCGCCAACAACGCTTGCACGACGGCGTTTGCTATGTCATTCTTGAGATTTCTCATTTGTGGGCTGTTGCCTAAAGGCAATACCGCTTCATTGTATTTGCCTTCGCCTATTAATGCAAAAGTAGGCTTGGTTACGACGCCTCCGGTTGCCATTTTAGGAGCATCTAGTAGAGGCAAACTACCAATGCTAGCGCTTGCGCTTGATTCCGTCTCAGTGCCTATCATTAACATTCCACCGCTATCCGAAGTAAGCAAGCCTCCTGAAGAGGACTCCATCTCAAGCAACGGAACATCTTTGGACGTCCCCTCACATTCAATGGCTGGAGGTTTTTGCGCGCTCATAAGACCTTGCGCCAAAGCCGCTCCGGCTACGGTTGCCGCGCCAATTAGCGGATTCTTTAATATTGCTGCGGCAGCAAGAGCGCCATTGTACGCAAACTGCTGCAAAGTTTGTTGTCGAGTTATTTCAACGTTTTTCTTGCCTTGCTTATTCAACAAAAGTGTTGCAATAAAGTTGCCGATATTTGCCAATATGTTGATCAACGTCGCTTTACTGTTTTCTTTCAATGCTTTGGTGGCCTTTTCTAAATTTTCAATTTGGCTTTTAAGTTGTTTGTTGACAAAATACAACGAAAGTCCATTTATTCCATTAGCCACTGCCGACAAAAGCGTAAAGACCGTATTGCCCAGCAACGCTACGCTATCCGTTCCCAGTAGCGCAATATGTTCCAAAAGCGATACGCAATCTAAACCTCTAATGGCTGTATTTACAACTATAGCGGCGCTATTTAAATTCAACTCCAACGTGTTTGTCAACAGTTGAGCGGTGTTTTCTGCAATTGCTGAATTTTGCAACGTCTTGGTAATTTGCGCCTGCAAAGACGCCATTGTATGTTGAGTAAGCGTCGTCATATTTTGCAAAAGCGTCGCTGTGTTCAATGTCAATGCAGTCGAGTTCATTTGTATAGAAGCCGTAACTGCATCCCAAGCGGCTTTGTGCAATCCCAAATTCGTTGTTGCGCCAATGACTTGACTATTATATGAGGTCAAGTTTGCTTGAGCCTGTATTAACGTGGCAGCATTGCTTGACGTAGCGTTGGTATTGGCAACTATTGCGCTTGTTTCTCCGTTTACGCTGTTTTTTAGCATATCGTAACTGCTCTTATTTGCATTATTGCTTGATGCAATATTGCTTTCAACAACCTTTACGCCATTATTTATCTTATTCAGTTCTGCCAATATCTGAGATGAATTAATTTCAATATCAGGCATTTTTCCCTCCTTGACCGAGTCCTATTATCTTGTCGTATATTTTCTTGGCCTTTTCAATATCTATTGAGTTTTCATCAACTTTCTCTCCCTCTTTGTCAAAGTTCAAATAAGTCGACAGTTGCTCCAATTTTTCTAATCTCATAAAATATGCGGTATACCAAGCGAGACGAATCATATCTTTTTGATGGTTTTGACGGCGTTTGTTTTCTTCCATTACACAATAATTCAAGTCCGCCAAAGTCATATTCATCGTCTCGCTCGGTTTACAACCAGCATACAGCCCGCACCGGATTATTGTATCCCGATTGAACTCATCCTTTTTATCCGGGCTATCTTTTTTTTTAGTTCTTCTTCAATTTCGGCTTCCGACATACCAGGATACTGGAGATTAAGGATCATCTGTTCAAGATATTCGTTGATTTGGCTTATGCCGTTACAACTCAACAACTGATTTCCAAAATCCTGCTCCGTCAATTCTCCACCGCCGTTTTGATAGCAAATGAACAAAAATTTGATTTGCTCATCAATTTTCGCTTCTTTCGTTGTAATATGCTCTATTACTTTCATATAGGGCATCTGAAATCTCTCTTGTAACTTGAAAGCGACGTTGAGATTCGCGTTTATTTCTATGGTATTATTGTTTAGTTTGATGTTCATGTTAAGAAGTTCTTCCTCCTTAATTTATTTTTATACCGTAGTGCTTTCTTGAATCTCACCGACGCCTTCAAATGAGAAACTTACTTCCGTCTTGTCGTCTGCTTTTACCGTTACTTTAAGTTCAGATACGATTGCCTCGCCGTGAAGCACCTTGTCGTCTCCTACAATAAAGAACATTTCAATACCCACTTTGCCATCGTCTGCGCTATCTGTAAGAAGTTGATCAAAAAGTTTCTTTTGATTCTCATCAAGAGTAAACAGTCCTTCGCACGAGCCGCTCCAAGTCTTGATGCCCGGAAACTTTCTCGTCCACTTGTCTCCCAAAGTTTTTGCTTCGAAAACTTCTTGTGAAATTTCCAATTCGAATCCGGTCAAAAACGCTACGTCTTGAGCCGATTCCTGTGTCAATTTGATTCCTGCAGTAAGTCCAGAATAAATCTTTGCACTTGCCATTGTTTTTTCCTCCATTAGTTAATTATTTGTGTTTTATATTTTGATTGGACGCATAACAACGTCGTCTCGTTGCTCACGTCTATATCTTCTATCGCTGTTAAGGGGGCAACTTTAATATATACGTCGTCCCCTGCAACGATTTGATTTGCCAGAACTTTTTCAATTGTCTCAAGGATTCTTACGGCGTTGTGATAATTGCGGTTGTACACTTTTACCGTAAGGTTTCCTATCGTGTTTTTGCCATCTAAAAAACTTTGAGTAGTCTTATAGCCCAACACGATTTGGTTGTTGTCTTTTGAATTCAGTTTGCCGGCAAAAATGTTGCCTCCGACCCCATATTCGTCATAAACGCCTATGTCATTCTTATCTAAGCATTTACCAATTACTTCAACTACATTGATCATCTGCACTCTCCTTTTCTGTTTTGGATGACTTTTGACTCTTTTCCGCAGTTTTTATAATTGCGCTTATCGTATTAGCCACTCCATAGAGATTTAGTTCGTCTATTTCGCTTCCACGCAAGACCTCTACCATAGTTGCTAAATCGTCACTGTTCACTGTAACCAATCTTTTAGCATAAGTCATTGCATTTAGACTGCTCTTCATTTTGTTTTTTAATTCAGAATATATTTTGACCGCCGTCCCATTTCCCAAGATTGCTTTTAGTCCTACGTCTTTGATTTGCTTGTATAATTGATAAATCAATCCGGATAAAAACGCTATGTATACGCCGTTCATAATTATCTGTGATAGATTTGGTTCTATCTCGATTTTGGCAATCAGGCAATAAACAAAAATTCCCGCTTCGCCTAATACGTAAGGCAAAAAATACGTAATTTCCGCTAATTTTATAATTGAGAAAACAGTCTTTAATATTCCCGTCAAAATGGACACGATCAATGCAATCAGAATCATATACAGCGGTTGCTGAACAAGTATTTCAATCATATGCAATAACATCTCCTTTTTCCTTTTGTTTAATTAATGCCCAACTGTTTGGCTTCGTCGCTATACATTATCGGCAAAATTTCTTTCAAGTCTTGAATTTCTGCCAATACGTTTTGCTTCTGTTCTAGCAATACACGCAATTGATTATCCAAGTTTGCAATCCTAGCGATTGCATTTTGCACGCGCGTATCAATTACACTCTTATCCACTTCTGAAAGTTTGTAGATTTGATCGTTAATAACTCTGTACATCTTCGCTTGTCCTCCTCTAGAATATAGTTTTATGCACCGCTGCAATGTCGCTAGCCGTAACGGAAATATCGCCCGCGACTGCAGAGTCATTGCCATAAGTAACCACTTTGTGATATTGCAATACGCACAAATCCAAAACTATGGTTTCAAGTCTTTTCGTCAAACAATCCAACTGCAATTCCTCCAAAACTGCCGTCGTGATCTTTTCTATTATCAATCCCAACAATGCATTTTTGCTATCGTCATCAAGACAAAGCAATAATTTAAGATTTTCAACCGTCAGCATTTCTTGTCCTCCTGTGCTTTCTGTATATATTAAATCACACTTTTAGAAAGAAAAACTCCCGAACTTTTATAATACCTCAAATTCATTTGACTTAATGTCGTATTTCACTAATCCATTCATTGCTGCGAATAACAACGTTGTTGAAATGATTTCGTTTACCCAATTGTATAAAGTAGTTTTCTCAATATGAAAAGACATACAAAGTTGCACCTCACTTCTCTGTAAGGCATACCTGTTAAATATTAAATTGTATTTTTGCGTGTCCTCGTAAAATTTTAAGGCGCTATCTATCACAATGCCCCATTTTGATTGTTTTTCACCTAAATTATTATCCGGTTGCTTCTTAAAATATAGATACATTGCATTATCTACTTTGTCCCTTATCCTTCGTTGCATACAATATTATGAACTTCCATTAGATAAACTAACATAAACATCATATATAACTACGAAAAAAAAACTATTTTGTCCACCTTATTCAATAATTTGTTTTAAATAATATTCTAAATTTATATTTGTCGTGGAATGTATTACAAAATCGTAATTGTATCCTTTATAAGAAAACGTAAACTCGCAAATATTTTCATCAGCGTTTTCATATTCAATATATCCTACAACTGTCCCTGCAATGACTACTTCGTCAAATATTTTTTCTTTTTCATCTTTGATCACAAAGTTTGATTTGCAAATAAATACCGTGCCTATTTCAAAATCTTCATCTGAAATAACAATCAATTCTTGCAACAACCCCACGTAAGTATCCTCGTGATAACATATCTTACCAACATTATTGATATTGTCCGTTAATCTCTTAATGGGAATATTGTTCTCCATTATAAATGACTCTATATCGTCTACGTTTTCCCATTTTAAATCACTTTGATTAAAATAATAAGTTGACGGTCCATTATCTTTAAATACTGGTGGAATGAAAATAATCATTGCCAATGCAACAACAAAAACTAAACACGCAACACTTATGATTGCAAACCTACGTTTAGTATGCTTGCAATCACTTGTAAATTTTACGTCAAGAATACTGTTACACTTTTCTATGACGTCCTTTTTGTTATTTACTTCCTTAAATAACGCTTGTTCAATTTCTTTCTTTTCTCTATTTTTCATTTAGGCTATCTCTATCCTATATGCGTTCTCTATTTTTAAATAATTATAATTTAAGTACATTACGCTGCTAACCGAATCTATTCCGTTAATAACCTTGAGCGCCTCAAATGTTTCGACTAACTGATTATTCTCATTATAAACTCCATATATCACATATCCAATTGCAATAAAAATATGCGGCGTATCATAAATATTTACTGACATACCTGCCTGCGCCGAATTGATTGACGCTTTGTTATACACGTTGCTTAAAATTGCTACGGGCTTATTATCTTTAAAAGATTGTTGAAGTGCAGATATATTTAATTTTCCATTTGAAGCAATACTTATTTTGTTTATTTTTGTACCCTTTGATTGGCAATACGACGTCAATCCTGTAAAAAACTGACTTTCATTTGTTCCTGGCTTAATCGTATTTGTTCCCATTCTCGCATATAAATCGTCAGTCACGTTTTGCACAGGCTTTTTTACCATTGACATCGGCCAATACTTATTGTGTGCAGACGAATAACTTGACATATCTGGCATCAAATCTTCATTGTATCGATCATAAAAGCCTAAAATAACGCTTCCCGCCACATTTGCGCAACAATTCGTTATCGCTGAATTCGTATTATAATATGCTGGTCCGCCATTTGCCAATTGCGCGTATGATATTTGCTCTATGTAATTTCCCGAAAACCAAATATTCTGATTGGTCGTTGCTTTTGTTGATACATCCGAAAAATCTCCGCCAATATAATAAGTCTCCGTCTCCGGTACTGTAGTATCAGCGAACGCAACTCCCATCTGCAACGCCGGAAGCGATACGCAACATACTATCAAAAATAAAATAATCGCAATTTTTTTCATAATTATATTCTCCTTTTTATTTATAACTACAATTGCAATGTCTCAGTTGTCCACCTCTTCCAAATAGTTTTTTAGTTTTGCGTTCAATTTTTTTATATTCTTGAATACCATCGATTTTGATTTATCTATTATCTTAGCAATCTCTCGCATTGTCCTATCTTCTATGTAATATAAATAAAACAACTTTTGCTCTTCTTCATTTAAACCCATTATGCAATCTTTTATTATTATGCTATCCTCAAAATTTGACTCTACTCTTATATTACGTTCTTTATAATCGTCTATATCAGAGCAATTCCATAGTTTGTCTTTCCTATTGTAATTTATCGCCATATTTTTTGTAACTTTGATAAGCCAATTCATAACGTTCTTTTCAGTGTCTATTATTTCTATATTCTCGCAAAACTTTATATACACTTCGTTTACAACATCTTCCGCCTTCTGTTTATCAACAAGATACTGTCTTGCATAAAATAAGATTTTTTTGTTAGTGATATTAAAAAGTTCTTCAAAATATTGCTTTTGTCCTTTTCTTATCTTCCTTATGCAATAATTAATTCTTTCATTTGTTCCCATAAGTCAAAATTTCATAATTTCATCAAAATATTTATAATCTTTGAATACGTCAGAATGAAAAAACTCCTCTATTGTTATGTCCAAACCGTTACATATTTGAACAATTATTTTAAGTCCCGGATTCTTGCTCCTCCCATATTGTATGTTTTTTATATTGGCGCTTGGCATACCGCAAATATTTGCCAATGCATTAATTGTTATGCCCTTGTCATTACATAATTCTACTATTCTTTTAGCAACAGCCTCGTACAACCGCATATTATCCTCAACTATTTCTTTATATAATTATAAAATACAAAACTTCTATATGTAGTGTATCTGTAATCTATTTTGATTATACGTACACTACGACTTAATATAAATAAACTCTGTATTATTTAAATTATTATAATTGTTACTAATAAAAAAGTGCGTTCTAAGTATAAACCTAAAACGCACTAATATATGAAATATGTATTAAGTATTAATAATAGATTCCAACGCAACCTGCGCCACCGCCGCCTCCGCGCTTTGCCGGAGTAGAGGAACCTGCGCCACCGCCGCCTCCGCCATACGAATCCGCATCTCCTCCATTAAAGGCTAATCCGGCGCCTTTTCCTCCCTTGCCAAAAGCAGAAGAAGCGCCCGCTCCGCCGTGAAAACCGACAGCATCCGACGCTCTGTCGACACTAGAAAAGGATATACTGCAATCTTCTTCGATATCGCCATAGTTTTCTGAAACAACTCCTACAAAACCGTTGCCTTTGCTGTTTACTTCGCTTCCCATTGCTCCATTGACTGACAAGATGACGTGGCACATATCATTTTCTGACGCATACGTATCTCCGCCAATACCTCCGTGCTGATTAAATTGACCGCCTTCGCCGCCTCGCGCTATTAGAGAACTGGAAACACATATTGCCGCAGTATCTTCGCCATTTGCGCCATTAGATGATTTTTCTCCTCCTACGCCGCCTTTTCCACAATATATCTCCCAACTTTCATCAAGATTAATACAAGCAATTTGCATAGCGCCAGCCCCTGCACCAGCGCCACACGTAGAACTTGATGACCCTGCGCCACCGCCACCCGCTCCTTGAAGCAATAAGTAAATATAATTAACTTTTAAATCTGATGCAGCAACTATTTCTCCATTTCGCTCATTTGGGATGATATCGGCGCTCAAAAGTTGCGGACACAATCGCACTTCTCCATCAAAAAACTTTATGAGATATCTGGTTTCTCCAGGAAAAGAGAATATGCTTCTCAACGTTGTCTTAGGACGGCATCCCTTTCTTGCCACCGTATGCCTTACTCCATTTATTAAAAAAGGCAATGTTATAGATTTTTGACTATAAATTCTATTGGCAGGAGCCGTAACAAAGTCTATTGGCTTCCCATTTATTAAAAATGGGGTTTTGATCGCATTAACTCCTTGCGTGTCAGTTACGCATAATTCTATAATATCAGCGAAATTTTTCATATTAAAAAATCTACTCCGTTTTCTGAAACTCTGACTTTATCGACGCCATTTATATTAATTATAAAAGCATTCTGCTCATACTTGAACAACACGCCATTATAGTTGCGCAAAACCAATTCTTGTTTCTTTTGTTCAAACAACTGCTCAAATGCTTCTACGTCAATTCCGCCTTGACTTTGATTATTGATTGGTGGAACGTAGAGTCCGTCTTCGTTGACCATTACAGCATTACCTTCTTCGCCAGATACTCTTACATTGGCATAAACCAAATTATCTCCGCCTATAGTAACGCCAACAGTCTTAGTAATTCCCCCATCCAAATCAGTTGCTTTATTGAGTTTTACCCCAGCACTCAAACTAATGGGCAATTTGGATACTTCCGTATTTATAACTTCCCTAGTGTCGGTGTTTAACTCTATTGCCTCAGTCCTTCCAAGTGATTGTTCTACCAATAATGTTAATTCTTGAGTAGAAAGTGTTTGCATATTAATATCTTTATCCATCGTCAAATTCTCTCCTCAAATGTTATAGACATTTTTAATTGCCCACGATATTGCAATTCTTGCGCTTGCATCAAATAATCGTACGCATATTGATTGTCTATTTGCTCTGGTAACGCTTGCATCAACCTACTATTTAATTGCTCATCGTTCGGCAAAACGAAGTTGATATATGCATTATACTTTGTCGGGGCAAAAGGGCAAAGTGCCCTTATTGTGGTTACCCCATTGCAAAGTTTGAACAACTTTATATCATCCATTTGGACTATACTTCCATCAGAATCATATCTGATCGTAAGAAAATTATTCATACTTACTCCTTAATAACTTATATAATTTTTATCATTGGCAGAATTGAAATAAATTTTGCCCTCAAAGTTTACTGAAATAAGTCCGCCGCCAAGAAGTCCAACTTTAGCCATCAACTTGCCTTCTTGTATATAGAAACTAATGTTAGTAGACCCTGTTCCTGAATTCCTAATAAGTCCTCCAAATCGACTAAGATCTTCTTCTGTCATATTGCTTGTTCCATCACCCAATGTCGCCAAAGTAAAAGTCTTATGTTTCCACATTGAATATCTTTCAGAAGGGAAACTAACTGATTGAACGATATTTACAGATGCGGTAGAAGTTCTTTTGTAATATGCATATTTAATTACGCTTTTACTTGTGTTCTTTTTCTCCAAAGTGAGAGAGCCACCGTTAATTGAAAGATATGTAGTACTATCTGTTACTAATAGCGGAGCAATACCAGTTTTAAGAGTTGATTCAAAATTCGATTGCAATACTACATCGTTTTTAACATCATCGATTTTTTTCAAAAGTTCCTGCTTGTCTGCTACTACGGTTTTTTTCAACTCTGCCAACTCTGCCGCTATTGAAGCATCCGAATTATCCATTTCTGTTCTCAACCTATCTTCCGCATTAGACAAATCTGAACCCAATTGTGTCAATCTCAAATTTGTATCGTCATTCAAGGCGTTTGTGTATTGCGTAACATTATTGATACCTGACTCAATACGATTCAAATCAGCATCAGTAACAACATCGTTTTCATTCCAATTTTTTTGATCATAATTAATTTTTTCTATCATTTGTGATACCTCCTTTAATGATTGTATTATATCATTGCAATTTGACAAAAAACTCCCGAACTTTAAATTTTAATAGTTTCTCTAAAATAAAATTGCGGACTCAAAATTACTAGTCCGCCTTATAACTTATAATAGATTTGTGCAATTGATAATTATTTTTAGGCCTTTACTACGTGCATAATCTATCGTTGATTTAGTTCCCCCATATAAACCATTAAACAGATCTATCATCAACAATGAATTATTTACCGTGAAACAATTCCTTTCTATCATACATTCTAATCCTATATACGTATCAAATTCTCAGTGGATTCCGTCCAATTGTTTTGAGAGTTCCCTATATCGCTCTCTATCTTTATGTTGCCACTTTATATCTTGAGTTTTGCAAGGCAATACGCATATGATTTTTATATCGCTATACTTTTTCCAATTCCGCTCGCAAGGTTTCTTTCATTACTTTGCAACGTTCAAACCGCCAATGCAACTGTTGACTCCTATGCCCTGTAAAACATACCATTCGTTCTTTTTCAATAATATCACACATAATAATAAATATCCACCAGCCTATCTGGTGGTTTTTCAATTTTTGGCGTAGCCCTTTGTTACTAGCCACACGAAATCGTGTATGTTTTGTCCGCCTCGTGCATTTTATTGTTTGAATGGGTTGAGCAATTCACTCATACTCATTTGCTCCACCATCTTATCTTCTTTCAGTTGGTTTGCTATGTATTCCGCTATTTTCTTTGTATCCTTTCCTACGGTGTCAACATAGTACCCCTACACCAAAATTCTCTTAATATCGCTCCTAATTCCCTTTTCTTCTCTCCATAGAATACTTTACTTTGATATTTTGGCGCAAATACTATATGATATTTGCAATTCCACGTTGTATGTGATAAACTGTTTGTGATAGTTTCTTTTTTCATTTTGTGCTCCTTTTGTTTAGATTTGCCTTGGCGGACAAATCTATTATAACAAAAGGAGTGCTATTTTTTACTCATCAGTAAACCTCTTTTGAACCCCTAGACTATCTAGGGAGAGTTCTGTAACAAAAAGGTCTAAATGTCAGAAGACTTTTAGACCAATACACTTGTGTGTATACTATGAAATCTATCGTTTTGTTAGGTGTGTAATACAAAATCTATCATAAACATAATTAGCCTAGTTTCATTTTTTCGATATACGATAAACTTATTTTGATTGGGTTATTGCTTTTATTGCGCCTTTGGCGTGAATACGTACAATTCTGTCATCATCTTCTTCTGATAATAATTTTAATTTATTTAAACAATGGCGAACAAAATTCGGTTTACGCTTGCCTAATACTCGAAACATTTCGGGTGCTTCTATTCTGACGCGAACATTCTTATCGTCAAGTAATTTTTCAAATATAGGAATAAAATGCTCATAGGCTTCGGGCGTATTAGTCGCTATGTTTTCTGACGCCCATATAAAACTTAAACGCACACTTGGACTATCGTCAGTTGCTAATAAGAACATTTCGTCCCGATAAGGTTTAATCAATTCGTAATCTGTTCGTCCGATTCGTCCCAAAGCATTTAAGGCGCGTTCTTTTAGTAGTTCATCATTTGACTTCAAGAAAGCGGCAATTTGCTCTACAAACGGACTAATTTCTTCGGGATATAACATTCCCATTTCACCAAGTAGCCAAAGAGATTTTCCTATTATTTTTATGGATTGTTCTTTTAGCAAAGAAGCAACAAAGGTAATATTTTCTTTCCATTGCTCTTTGTCTTTTGTAAGCTCACCAAGATGAGAATATAATTCTTTTTCACTCATTGAATTTAAGCCACCTAAAACTTTACG
>JAIDRT010000009.1 GCA_029061605.1 Clostridia bacterium
TCAAACGGATTAGACCTCTCGACTAGGCTCGAGGTGACAAATTAAAGCATAAATATAGAGGTATAATATGCAAATGCTAAAGAAAAGGAAATCAATAAAATATCTAATAATGAGTATAGCGTTGTTGCTATGC
The DNA here is from genome assembly GCA_029061605.1 of Clostridia bacterium. Lineage (GTDB taxonomy): Bacteria > Bacillota > Clostridia > Christensenellales > UBA3700 > RACS-045. The sequence continues at coordinate 134 of JAIDRT010000009.1, forward strand.
ATAACAATTGCTATAATGAGTGGAGCGCAGTCATTTGATAGCGTGGGGAGCACTCCTACTACGCCTATGGCAGACGCAACGTTAAATGCTACTTATGGCGCTTTATTTAACGGCTCAACATATAGATATACTGATTATACGAAAGTCGAGGATATGCACAGCGGTGCGATAACTGATGATACTACAGTTGTTACGGTTGACAGCGCAAAGCCTCACGGCTCACAAGAGAATCCCTTCGTAATAGATTCTATATCCAAGTGGAATGCTTTTGTGGCTGATATGAGTAATACTTCAAGCGGTATAACAAATTATGGCGCAGATAATTATTTTGTGCTTACAAAAGATATTGATTTTAGTTCGTCGACATTTACTCCTGTAAATCGCTTTGAAGGTACTTTTTACGGATTGGGACATACTATATCAAATCCATCATATAATTTCGGAAGAACTAACGACTGCGGTACATTTGGTTTTATTACTGAAACAACAGTAATTTCAGATTTATTTATAATTAATGTTAGTTTTACTGAAATAGGCGCTTATGGTGGTATTGTAGTTGGCAGAAGCAGCGGCGGGGTAATACTCAATTGTCATACAATAGGAGATATTAGAAGGAATAGCGGCTCTAGCAGTTGGACATCAGTAGGTGGTTTGGTGGGGTTTGTACACAATAGCGCTAATTTGTTAGTTTATCGTAGTTCTGCTGTTACTACTACTTATTTTTATGTAGTTAATCAGACGACTGGTTGCGCTGCAGGTGGAATAGTTGGTGCGACAAGAGAAAGTGCCACTGTTGAAATATTAGATTGTTATGCAAGTATGGTTGCAGACGCAGTATTGTCCACTGATTTGTATGCAGGTTCAATGTTAGGATTTAGTTTTTATGGACAAGGTTTTAGAATTGAAAATTGCGCAGGTTATATGTTCCAAAAAGATGTGCAGAATGCAAGATCCGATGCCCACGCTGCATCTTTGGTAAATATTTACGCTAATACTTCAACGCCAACAGACATAATAATAAAAAACACCTATACTGATGGGGGATATAGTAATGCTGGTAGTTCATATTCCACATACCCAACTATTTACGTAACACCTCAAATAAATGATTATAATAAAACGCATTTTGACATATCCAACGTAAATTGGTATGCTGACACCAATCCGTCGCTTTCAAGCAATTACGGAGATATAGTTGCATTGAAAGCATCTGCAGAAGAAAAACGGTACAACACATCAGTGTCTAATTTATGGGATGCCGCTAAGACTGACATTGATACAAGTGGGAATTACATTCTATCTGAAAAAATATGGACGAATAAAGCAAGCATAGGTACACATATAGGTTATGATACTTCTATGTATGTTCTTGACGATTCGCCAATTATCAATAAGTTGCAACAAGAGGCATTCAATATAGAATTCTTTAATTATAAAAACAGTAAAGACGAGGGATTAGCAGTAAGTACGATTAAATATGACTATGGAGATACGTCAATTACGTTGTCTGCTCCTACTGAGCCTGACGCTAATCATAAGTTTGTGGGTTGGACGACAGACAAAAGCGGAGAGGGAGAGATATTTACTAATTTACCAGACAACGCTTACGGAAATCTTAAGTTGTATGCAGTATGGGATAATCCCAATACTACGGCGTCAATATCGTTATACAACAGCAATACTAGTGACAGTACCAATACAATAGAGTATGGCACAGGTAATATAAAATTAAAAGCAAACGCAAGCGGTACTGGAATGACTAATCCTACAAAGACGTTCAAGTGGTATAAAGACAGCGAAAGTACCGCGGTAGAGAGCGGAGATACCTGCACTTTGACTGACGTCAAACACAGTGGAACGTATTCGCTTGAGTATACGTTGCAAGATACAGATGAGCCTTTGTGGAGACATAAAGAGAAGTTGACGGCTACGCAAAGCGTGACGATCAACAAAGGACAGTTGAACTTAGATAAGTTTGAAATTGATGCCACCACGCCTGCGTATTTTGGAATTGAGTTGTCGCAGGTGAAATTTAGCGCGCAGGTTAAAGACAACGGAGAAAACGTTGTGTCAGGATCTGCTAGGTGGGAAATGCCAAGTTCTGACGTCAAAGACGGAGTCAACAGTAGTTATAATATCGTGTTTACTCCGACTGATGGGGATAATTATGCAGAAGCAACGTTGCCTGTTACGTTTGATAGCGATTACGTCACGTTGACTTTTGATATGAAGATGTCAATCAACCGTGAGATAGTAGTAAATTTAGAGTACGGTCAAGACTATGACAGTATAAAAATCGTCAATATGTTTTTGGAAGAGTTCAGAAAGAGAATAGTAGCGCCGACTGATCCTACGTATGATCCCGATATACATATATTTGACGCTAATTTCAAAAACGTAGAAGACAGAACGCCAACGTTTGATAACGTGGATATTACGGCGTACAATCAGCAATTGCTTAACGTGATGTCGCCAAAGACAATAACAGTTGCATTCATTAACAAAGACTATATGGTCACGTTTGACGCAAAGAACGGAAGCGCTCCTGTTACACAAAGTCACAAATTCAACAAGTTTTTGATTGAGCCTACCAAGCCTACGCTTATGGGCAATATCTTTTTGGGTTGGTTTTTTGACGACGTGGACGAAAGCGGCAACGTCAATACGCGCAAGTGGGATTTCTTGACAGACAGAGTAAAAGGCGACGTGACATTGACGGCGCATTGGTTCCAAGCAACTTTGACATTGCAGAGCATAGCGGTTACGCCTAAGCCGGCGGGATATACGGCGCAGACGGTATTGCAAGACGCGGATATTACCGTCACGGCGCATTATACTACCGATTCAAAGGATCAACCAACTCTTGACGAACAGTTGGTTATGGGCGCTAACGGATATACTTTGACGTATGAGTCTTCGGATAACAAACTGCACGTGGATTATCCAAGCATAACAGTGACGTACACGTACGACGGCGTAACTAAGAGCCAGACGATTGCGTTGACTGTCAATCCGATAAAGTTGGATTTATCCAGCGTACCTTTCAATGATAAGACAGAAGTATTTGATGGAACAGTCAAGAGTATAGATAAAATAAACGAAGGAAGATTGCCGCTCGAAATAACAAAAGTGGATTACGTGTATTCCAAAGGCGGCACGCCTGTTGACGCAAGTAGCGTGATTGCAGTGGGCGTTTATACCGTGACGGCTAAGTTTACGACGGACAATTCAGACTATGCGGCAGATGACAAGACTGCAACTTTGACTATAGCGAGAGCAGCGTCGCTGTTGAACGTAAGTTGGGATAATACCAGTTTTTCATACAACGCAAAAGCGCAACATCCAAAGGCAATCTTAAAAGATTTGGACGGCAATGACGTGACTGCGCTTATAGAATTCCATTATGAGGGAGATACCAATGCTACAGCAGTTGGCAATAGATATAATATTGAATTGGTATTAGACGATCCGACGTATGCTATCAGCGGCGGCTCAAGTACGGCATTTAGCATCGTCAAGGCGGTGCTTGACGCGCCAACGCTCAACAGCGGTACAAACATAATTTACAACGGCAATACTATAAATCTAGAGGACTATCTTGACGGCTTTGATGGGGATATAATGAAAATCATCAATGGCGGAAGCGGGAGTGGCGCAGGAACTTATCACGCAACGATTGAGTTGCCGGATATGGTAAATTGTGAATGGAAAGGTTTGAGCGGAAATTCCGTTCAGGTCGACTGGACTATAGAAAAAGCACATTTGACGGCAATATGGGATTCTGACACACATATCGCAGACGGCAATGAGTATCAACCAAAAGTAACTAATCTGTCAGGACTTGCAAGCGTTGATAGCAATGCAATAGATTATGACAATGACTTTATTTACACTGGAGATATTGGCAAAAGCGCGTCAGGAGCATATGCTGTCAGCGTGGAAATTAATGACAACGCTTTGTGGAAGGATAACTACATATTGGACGGCAATACGACTTGGGCGTATGCGATAGTGCCTAAGGCAGGTATGGAAGTCATTACGATAGAGTGGCAAGAAGATGACCTGATATTCAATGGCAAAGTACAAATGCCGGAGTATACCGTAAGAGATAAGGACGGCAACGACATTACGGCGAAGGTCAAAAATTTGTTGACGTTTGGAGGAGACTACGATAAGTCAAAGTGGGCGGATGATTATACTTTGACGGTCAACCAACTTGAAGACAAGTATTTTATCAAGAGCGGCTTGACGTGTAATTATACTATCGTAATAGATGAAAATGGCAACGGCTATAATCCAAACGGCGACGACGAAGATAATAAGGACGGAAGCGGATTTGACTTGGATAGTATACTAGAAGCAGTCAAGGAGTACTGGCAGGCTATAGTCAGCGGAATATGTATAATATTGATAATAGCGTTCTTGTCAAAGACGGCAAGTTACGAGGGCAGACGCAAGAGAGCCAACAAGACTGCAAATGAGAGATACAAGAGTTATTACGCAGGAGCGGTAGGCTTGTTTGGTTGGGCGTCATCAAGTTGGACTGTAATAGCGTGCGTATTCATAGCATTGACAGTAGCAAGTATAGTGATAATGCTAATAGCCAAGAGCAGATGCAGAAAAGCAGAAGACAGCCTTGCTTACTCCAAAGAGGATTTTGAGCGCAATCAGATGGATATTGAATACCGTCGACGCGAAGAAGAGGCAAGACAGCGCGACGAGAATATGCGAATGATGTTTATGAGTATGATGGGCGGCGGAAACGGAGCCAACGGCAATATGGGACAGGGAATGCCTCAGGGCGGATTTGCTTACTCTCAGCCCGGTATAAGCGTTGAAGATATGAGGGGACTTATATCTGAGACAGTTACGGCATTGTTGCCGGGCGTTCAGCAAATGTTGCCGCAACAAGCGTCTACAAATGACGAACTCGTGCAGAAACTCATAGATCAAAATGAAAAGTTGATGGAGAAGTCTCAAAAGAATGAAGAAGAGATGCGAGAATTGATAAGAAAACTCGCAGAGCAGCCTGCCGAGAGAATTGTTGAGAAAGAAGTCGTTGCAAGTAATGCAAACGACGAGGCAATCAAGGCATTGATAGAGGGGCAGAGAATTATTATGGAAAAACTCGCCAATCAGTCAGTCGAACAGCAAGTCGTAGAGAAGGTAATTGAGAAAGAAGTCCCTGTCGAAAAGATAGTGGAAAAAGTCGTCGAGGTACCAGTAGAAGTAGAGAAGATAGTAGAGAAAGAAGTCAAGGTAGAAGTACCTGTCGAGGTGGAAAAGATCGTCGAAAAGGAAGTTGTCAAGGAAGTACCGGTTGAGAAGATAGTCGAAGTGCCTGTGGAAAAAGTGGTGGAAAAGGTAATTGAAAAAGAGGTCAAAGTTCACGCGCCTGCAAAACCAAAAGTAGAAAAGGCTCCAAGGCTTACACTTGACGAAGCGTACGCATTGCTTAGCAAAGAGCAAAAGAAATACTTTGACGGACTTAGAGACTATGCGCTCACAAAGTATAAGTGCAAAGAGAAGAAGTCGACGTACTTCGTAGTATTTGGACGCACTAGTACCAATCCATTGTTGAAGTTGACGGTAAAGAAAGACACAACAGTAGCATTACTCAAGATGGAAGACGAGTATATGAAGGATATCAGAAGAGATGCAACAGGAGACGGAACGAAAGTCAAAGTCAAAGAGACGGAAGTAGTAGTAAGCGACGCGCAAGCGTATGCAACAGCGAAGAAGATGGTGGACTTGAGAGACGACCAGATAGAGCGTTACCAAGACTTGTTGAGAGAGCAGCGGGCAATGAGAAACAAGAAGTAAGAGACAACCGCATATAGCGCAGTGCCTTTCGCCCTAACGTCGGGACTCGGGGAATCGACGTGTACGAGTAGTACACTTGACGATACCGCTCGCCCTAGCACGGACGAAAATCTCTACACTCTCTGCGGTTGAGTGAGAGTTTTTTAAGCGGATAAATAAAATATGAAGGCGGGAATAATTCCCGCCTTTTGTCATTGACGCTCGCACTATAATATGTCATTTCAACCGTAGCGTAGCGGAATGTAGGAATAAAAAGTTTAAACTCGTCAAAAATTATTGACAAGGCTGTAATATTATGGTAAGATTAAGAAAACCTAGTAAATTACTAGGAATTAAAGGGAAGGACTATGATAAAAAAGGTCAAGTTTAACATACAGGGAATGACTTGCGTGGTATGCGCAAATACTTGCCAAAAAGCCATTACAAAATTGAGCGGAGTTAAGTCTTGCAACGTCAATTTTGCAAGCGGTGTTGCGCTTGTGGAGTATGACGAGGATAATGCAAGCGAGAAGGATATATTTTCCGCCGTCAATAAGGCTGGGTATAAGGCCGTTGCGATAAATCAAGAGGGCAAGGGGCAGAACGTAGGCGTACTAGTGGCAATGCTGGTGTTGTCATTTCTTTTGCTTGCCTACGCAATGCTGGGTATGTTGGGCGTAAAATATCCGTCAGCCATTTCGGCAGAAGATTCGCCGATTGTCTTTACGGTAATTCAACTTGTGTTGTGCGTTCCGGTGATAATAATGGGCTTGCCATTTTATATAAGAGGCTTTAAGAATCTTTTTAAGGCAAAACCCAATATGGACAGTCTCGTAGCGGTAAGTACGACTACTGCGTTTGTATATAGTTTCGTCAATTTCATTTTAGTATGCACAGGCGACGCGCACAAAGTGCACAGTTTGTATTTTGAAAGCGTGGCAGTCATTATTGCCATAATCTCGCTTGGTAAGTTTTTGGAGAGTAAATCGCTAAAAAAGACTGGCGACGCAATACGCGGACTTACTATGCTTACCCCTGCCTATGCGACAGTTTTGCGTGGCGGAGAGTGGGTGCAGGTCGACAGCGCAGAGGTCAGGAAGGGCGATACGGTGCTTGTCAAGGCTGGCGAGAGTTTTTGTTGCGACGGCATTATCGCAGAGGGTGAAAGCAACGTAAATGAGAGTATGTTGACAGGCGAAAGTATGCCTGTAGATAAAAGCGTCGGCGACAGAGTTTTTGGAGGTACTGTCAATGGCAACGGTATTATCAAATTTACTGCCGATAGCGTGGGCGAGGCTACGAAACTTTCAAAGATAATTGCACTTGTGGAAGAGGCTCAAAACTCCAAGGCGCCTATTGCAAGAATTGCCGATAAAGTGTCTGGAGTATTCGTTCCGGTAGTAATGAGTATTGCAATACTTGCAGGCATAATATGGTGGGCGACAAACGGCTTTGCAATGTCTATTAAGATATTTGTCAGCGTGCTCGTCATTGCTTGTCCGTGCGCATTGGGACTTGCTACGCCCACGGCGATAATCACCGGTATTGGCAGAGGCGCAAAGGGCGGAATTCTATTCAAAAATGCAGAGAGTTTGGAAAGGCTTGGCAGTATAAACACGGTGGTATTTGATAAGACTGGCACAATTACGACAGGGCGTCCTATTTTGACGGATAAATTTCTCTTGGAAGACGAAGAGCAGGCGCTTGCATACGTCAGAGCGGTTGAAAGCGTAAGCGAACATCCAATTGCCAAGGCTATTATAGAGAGCATTGCGCCCAATGATTTGCGCGCCGAGGTAAAAGTTTTGTCAGGGTACGGTCTTGACGGAGTGGTACAGGGCAAGCGAGTGTTGTGCGGAAATATGGCGCTTTTGCGCAACAACGGCGTAAACGTTGAAGGCATTGAGGCAAAAGCAGACGAGTATTCTATGCAAGGCAAGAGCATTGTCGCAGTTGCGATAGATGGCAAGGCTATTGGAGTGCTTGGCGTAGCAGACACTCTTAAAGATGACAGCAAGAAATCAATTGAAGAACTCAAAAATCTTGGGCTTAGAGTTGTACTATTGAGCGGAGATAATCAAAAATCGGCAGAACATATTGCGCAAAGCGCAGGTATTGACGAGGTTATTGCCAACGTGTTGCCTGAGCAAAAGGGCGAAGTTATTGACAAACTGATAAGCGAGGGCGCAAAGGTCGCAATGGTGGGTGACGGAATCAATGATGCGCCTGCGCTTGCAAAAGCCAACGTGGGTATTGCTATGGGAGGCGGAAGCGATATTGCAATCGAAAGCGGGCAGGTCGTTATTGTCGGCGGACAGATATCCGGCGTAGTAAGAGGCGTAAGACTTGCCAGGGCGACAATGCGTAATATTAAGCAAAATTTGTTTTGGGCGTTTATCTATAATATTATAGGTATTCCAATTGCGTGCGGAGTTTTGTATCCAATCAACGGATATACTATGAGCCCAATGTTGGGAGGATTGGCAATGAGTTTGTCGTCGGTTTCCGTCGTCGCCAACGCGTTGAGACTCAACTTCTTTAAATTTGACAGAGGCAAGAATAACAATTCTTGCGACGGAACAAGTTGTCCCATTGCGGATAACGGCAATATAGCAAACAAAGAAACAGTAAAACAAGAACAACAAATTTCCACTATTCAAGACGTGGAAGAAAGGAGAGAAAATATGCAAATCAAAGTAAATGGAATGATGTGCAGTCATTGCGAAAGCAGAGTCAATAAGGCGGTCGGCGCTTTGGACGGAGTTTTCTTCGTTTCGGCAGACAGTAGCAAAGGTATTGTCGAAGTGGAGTTTGACAAAGACAAAGTGACTTTAGAACAAATCAAGATGGCAATTGTAGACCAAGATTACGAAGTTATACAGTAAGTTTTGCCAAACGATAGTTTTTGTTGGCATTTATTTGAAATTGTACAGGATGGCAATCTTAATGCTTTTATGATAGCATTGCATAGCGGAATTATCTTACCAAAACTTTATAATATTTGACAAGGTTAAAACTATGTATTAAAATATATACAAATTTAATCACACGCAAAATGGATAAGGAACAGAGTTATGTTTGAAAAAGTCAAGAAGATATTGAGCGAAGAGCAAGTCAAGGAAATGACTCATCTCACTGCCGACTGTCAAAAGTTGAAGAATGACAGAGATGAGACTGCCAAGAGGATAATATCCGGCGAAGATAAGAGAATGATGCTTATAATTGGTCCTTGTTCGGCAGACAATCAAGACGCAGTATGCGATTATGTTGCTCGACTGGCAAAAGTTGCCGAAAAGGTCAAGGATAAGATTTTTATCATACCGAGAATATATACCAACAAACCGCGTACGAGAGGCGAAGGTTACAAGGGAATACTTCACAATCCCGATCCGCACAAAAACGTAACCGACATATTGGCAGGTATTTTGGCAATAAGGGATATGCACATCAAAGCAATCAGCGAAAGCGGATTGAGCGCCGCTGACGAAATGCTTTATCCTGAGAATTATCATTATCTTGACGATTTGTTGACTTACGTTGCCATAGGCGCAAGGTCGTCGGAAAACCAACAGCACAGACTTGTTGCAAGCGGCGTCGACGTGCCTGTCGGAGTGAAAAATCCTATGAATGGAAGTATGAGTGTCACGCTCAATTCCATATACGCGGCTCAGATACCAAATGAGTTTAAGTATCTTGACTATCAAGTCAAGACGCCCGGCAACGCTTACGCGCACGCAATACTTCGCGGTAGCGTAGACGTATACGGCAACAATCATCAGAATTATCATTACGAGGATATAGTTAAGTTCAGCGAAATGTATAAGGCGCAGGGACTTAAAAATCCTGCGATAATCATTGACACCAACCATTCCAATTCGGGCAAGAATTACGTTGAGCAAATTAGAATTGCTCACGAGATTGTCAATAATATGCATTACAACGCTGATATAAAGAATATCGTCAAGGGTATGCTTATAGAGTCGTATATCGAAGACGGCAATCAGAAGATCACGGACAACGTATACGGCAAGTCAGTGACAGATTCCTGTCTTGGTTGGGAAAAGAGCGAGAGACTGATATACGACATAGCAGACAGGCTGTAATTTAACAACTCAAAGCAGATGTTTATCTACATAAAGACCGCAAGCGTCCTTAATATATATTGATAAATTATTATAATAAAATATTTAACAATATAAGTAACGCAAGAGCGGTCTTATTTCATAATTATGATTAACTTGTTTTTTTGCTAGGAGGCGATTATGATATTGATAGATAAACAAAGCACTTATATTTCTCCCGAGGCTAAGATAGCCGACGACGTTATTATTTATCCCAACAACCATATTATTGGCAACACCGTGATTGGCAAGGGATGCAAAATAATGCCCAACTGTATACTTACCGACAGCGTTATTGGCGCAGGTTGCAGCGTGACGGCAAGCGTGATGGAAGAAGCAAAGGTGGGAGATACCACTACCGTGGGGCCTTACGCTTATTTGCGAAAGGGAGCGAGCGTTGGCAGTCATTGCAGAATAGGCGACTTTGTGGAGATAAAAAATTCTACAGTCGGAGATTATACCAAGGCTTCGCACTTGGCGTATATCGGAGACGCGACAGTCGGCGCGCGGTGTAATATAGGTTGCGGAGTAATATTCGTAAATTACGACGGCAAGACAAAGCATAAGACGACGGTAGAGGACGATTGTTTTATAGGCTCCAATTGCAATATAATCGCTCCGGTTACTTTGAGAGAGGGAAGTTATATTGCCGCAGGCACGACGGTTACGGAAGAGACTCCTTCAGACAGTTTTGTCATTGGCAGGTCGCGCCAAATCGTAAAAGACAGAAAGGATCAAAAAAACAAGATGAAATTTGGCACGGACGGAATGAGAGGGCTCGCTTATGAAGAGTTGAGCGAAAAAGTTGCTTTTGAGGTGGGCAACGCGCTGGGAAGAATCAAGCAGAACGCAAAAGTCTTGATAGGTAGAGACACGCGTAGTTCAGGCGTGGATCTGTCGGCGGCGTTCATTGAAGGTTTATTGACGGCAGGCGGAAACGCAATGGACGTGGGAATTATGCCTACGGCGGGCGTGGCTTATCTCACCAAAAAGCACGAGTGTGATTTTGGAATAGTAATAAGCGCGTCGCACAATCCTCCGCAATACAACGGTATCAAGGTCTTTGACAGTCAAGGATATAAGGTGAGCAAGGATATAGAAAAACTCATTGAATCCAATCTTGGCAAGGACAGTTGCATAAGAGAAAAGGGAGAGCGTATCAAATATCCAAACGGCGAACAGGAGTACTCTGACTTTTTGATTGCAAAAGGCGTAGATTTGTCGGGTATGAAGATATTGCTTGACTGTTCCAACGGAGCGGCTTGTAGAATAGCGCCTCAAGTATTCAAGACGTTGGGAGCGCAGGTGACGGCTATCAACGCCAAAGAGGACGGAAGATATATCAATGACAATTGCGGAGCAGTCAATGCGCATTTGCTTTGCGATAAGGCAAAGAACTTTGACGTGACTTTTTCTTTCGACGGAGATTCAGACAGATTGATAGCCTTAGACGAGCAAGGCAACGTTGTTGACGGAGATATAAATCTATATATTTTGGGTAAGTACCTAAATGCAAAGGGTATGCTCAAAGGAGATATCGTCGGCACTGTTATGACTAATATGGGTATTGAAAAAGCAATAACGGATATGGGCGTGAATTTTGTCAGGGAAGACGTGGGCGACAAATATATATTAAGAAGACTGCTCTCCAACGGAGGAATATTGGGCGGAGAAGGCTCTGGACATACGATTATTCTAAGCGAGAGTTCGACTGGCGACGGAATCCAAACAGCAGTCATTCTTGCCAAGATAATCAAAGAGTCTAATAAGAAGTTGTCTCAACTTGCCAAGTTGGATATTTTTCCTCAAGTTGTCGAGTCCGTGGAAGTCAAAGACAAGAGTATTGCGACTTGCCAAAGCGTAACTGATGCGGTACGAGAAGTCGAAGAAGATTTGCGCGGAGAAGGCAGAGTTGTTTTAAGACCGTCGGGTACGGAAAATAAAGTTAGGGTTATGGTAGAATGCCAAAATATGGAAAAAACCATAAATTATGTTAATTTTTTAACGAACTCTCTTCAAAACGAGAATTTAAAACTCTAAATAAAATTATTTTTTGCAAATTTTAATAAACTTTTAATAAAACTTTTTAACAACTCCTTGAAATCTATAATATAGATATTATAGATGTCTCTTATACACATATAAGAGCCCACGAGACTAGG